>CAZXAQ010000103.1:0-12940 GCA_964638635.1 uncultured Flavobacteriaceae bacterium | reverse complement strand
GCGGTCGGTCGGTGGGGAGATGGGGGACGGTGAAGTCGAGGACTTCGAACATGCGTTGCTGGCCCTCGCCCACCGCGAGGCCGCCGACGGCGTAGCCGGGGAAGGCGATTTCCTTCAGCGCGTTTGCCGAGCGTTCGCGGAGGTTCGGGTAGATGCTGCCTTGGACGATGCCGAAGAGGGCGCGGCCGGGGGCTTCGCGGAAGGCCGCTTTCGAACGTTTAGCCCAGCGCATGGAGAGTTCCATCGAGCTTTCGGCCTCCGCTTCGCCGGCGGGGAACGGCGTGCACTCGTCGAGCACCATGTGGATGTCGGAGCCGAGCAGCGCTTGGATTTCCATCGAGCGCTCGGGCGTCAGGTGATGCATCGCGCCGTCGAGGTGCGATTGGAACGAGACGCCGTGTTCGTCGAGTTTGCGAAGCTGGGCGAGCGACATGACTTGGAAGCCGCCGGAGTCGGTGAGGATGGGCTGCTGCCAGTTCATCAGCTTGTGCAGGCCGCCCAGTTTCGCGACGCGTTCGGCGCCGGGGCGCAGCATTAGGTGGTAGGTGTTGCCGAGGATGATGTCGGCGCCGGTCTCGCGCACGGATTCGGGGAGCATGGCCTTCACGGTGCCCGCGGTGCCGACGGGCATGAAGGCGGGGGTGCGGATTGGTCCGCGCGCGGTGGTAATGGTGCCCGCGCGCGCGGCGCCGTCGGTGGCGTGGAGCGTGAAAGTGAAGTTCGTCACTTCGCCCGCCACATTTCATTGTCATCCCGGACGCGACTTTTCCCGACGCGTAGCGTCGTTGGAAAAGTCAGCGAGCCGGGACCCAGGAGAGCGAGGCTCGGCGCGGCCCCCCTGGGTCCCGGATAGTAAGGCTCGCAAGACCGTTGCTTCGCAACGGGCTCGCCTAACTTCCGGGATGACAGGTTGGGGTTCATTAGGATTTCCGTATCAGAAGACAAGCGTCGCCGTAAGAATAGAAGCGGAAGCGCCGCGAGATCGCGTGGGCGTAGGCGGCGCGCATGGTGTCCAGGCCGCAGAAGGCGCTGACCAGCATGAACAGCGTCGAGCGGGGTAAGTGGAAGTTCGTGAGTAGCATGTCGGCCGCTTTGAAGCGGTAGCCGGGGGTGATGAAGAGGCGGGTGTCGCCGCTGAAGAGGTGCACCGCGGCGTTGGATGCGCTTTCGATTGTGCGCAGGCTCGTGGTGCCGACGCAGAGCGCGCGGTGGCCGGTTGCGCGGGCGTCGTTGATCGCCGCGGCGGTGGCGGCGGAGACTTCGCCCCACTCCGCGTGCATGACGTGATCCTTCGTGTCGTCGGCTTTCACGGGCAGGAACGTGCCGGCGCCGACGTGGAGTGTCACGGTCTCGCGCTTAACCCCGCGCGTGTCGAGGGCCGCTAGCAGTTCCGGTGTGAAGTGCAGGCCCGCCGTTGGCGCCGCGACGGCGCCGTCGCGGGCGGCGTAGATCGTTTGGTAATCGGTTTCGTCGCGTTCGTCCGCGGCGCGGCGGCCGGCGATATAGGGCGGCAGCGGCGTGACACCAACCTCGGCAATCGCTTGGTCGAGGCTCGCGCCGAATTCGTCGAAGCGGAGCGCGATTTCGCCGCCGTCGCGTTTGGCCTCCACCACGGCGGCGAGACGGTCGCCGAAGCGAATTGTGTCGCCGACGATCAGTTTGCGGCCCGGTTTGGCGAACGCCGCCCAGACGTCGGAGGCTTCGCGTTTGTGCAGCGTGACCTCGATCGCGGATTCGGCGCTGTCGCCCCGCGCCGGTCTTGTGCCGAAGAGTTGGGCCGGAATCACGCGGGTGTCGTTGAAGATACAGATGTCGCCGGCATTCAGGAAGTTCGGCAGATCGCGAACGGTTGCCTCTTCGAACGCAAGTTCGCCTTCGCGCACGATCAGGAGCCGCGCAGAGTCGCGCGGGCTCGCCGGGCGAAGCGCAATCAGCTCTTCGGGCAGATCGAAGTCGAAATCGGCGACGCGCAAACTCTCAAGACTTCGGTTTGGGCTTCGTGCCGTTGCGCTTTAAGGGCACGACTTTGCCGGGCGCAAACTTGACGCCCTGCGCGATGAATTTTTCGCGGATGCGCTCGGCGACATAGGGCGACGTGAAATGCGAGATGTCGCCGCCCAGCGAAGCGATTTCCTTCACCAGTCGCGAGGCGATCGCCTGGTATTTCCCGCCGGCCATGAGAAACACCATCTCGATGTCGCGATTGAGGGCCATGTTCATGCTCGTCATCTGGAATTCGTAGTCGAAGTCGCTGACCGCGCGCAGGCCCCGGACGATGAACTGCGCGCCGACCTTTTCGGCGAAGTGCATGAGCAGGATGTCGAACGGTTCGACGCTGATCGTCACGCCCGCTTCTTTCGCGATATAGGCCACTTCGTGCCGCACAAGCTCGACGCGCTCGTCGAGCGGGAACAGCGGCCCCTTCGCCTCGTTGATGGCGACGCCGATCACCAGATGATCGAGCAACTTCACCGCGCGGCGAATGATGTCGAGATGCCCGTTCGTGATCGGGTCGAAAGTTCCGGGATAGAGCCCGATACGTTTGGCCATGGAAGCGCCCCTGCTCGCGCCCGAGTCTGGCGCGCGAGGGTGATCTTTATCCGACCGTGTGTGCGTTGCAACAAGGTTGGGCGTTAAGCATTAGGTCGGGTTTGAGGCTGTCCGGCGCCGAGGAGCACGAGGCGCCGCAGATGAGAAGGGTCGCGTCAAGTAACCGATAATCCGCCATACCGGCTTTGCTCGAAATAGAAGGTAAACCCCGTTATTATCATCGCCGCCAACTGGAAACGCTCCTATGGACAAACAAAAACGCGACACGCTGCTTCGCCGTATCGGGCCGGACGATACCTGGCACCAGGTGCCACCGCTTGTCACACTTGAGGAGTTCTTCGAAGGCAACGACGATGGCGGGTCGATTTGGTGCAATCTGCCAAGCGCACCGAGGCCTCATCAAGTTTACGCCGCTCTCAAAGCCATTCGCGAACGGACGGATGTGTCAGACGTCAAGATATTGGTGACGCAGTACGACGGTGGCGAAGATGAATGGCCATTTTCAGACACGGTCTTCATTGCAACGTCCGCGCATCCAGAGGCCGTATCGGATTGGCTCGGCGAAGACTTTGCGCCCGACGAAATGTCAGTGTTTCGGGACGGCGGTTGGCCGGACGGCCTCAAGGTGCCCGAACGCCACATCGTCGTCGCCGGTTGGTGGGACTGAATTTGTAGCGGAGCAGGTGGCGCACTCCCTGCGCCGCCGTTTCTTGTTGAGAAGAAATTGGAAACACCTTCCACTTGCCAAGCTAGACAACTCACGCTCTTGTGAATCGCTGTTCTAGCTGACTAGCCTTTGACTGCGCGCGACTCACTGCCTTCGCGCCCCAATTGCGTGAGGTCAAATGAAACACGCACTTCTGATCATGGCGCTCGGTGCGGCTCTCACTGGATGCGAGAAGCAAAACGATATCTTTGGCGCTTCGTATGACGAGTGCGTTCTGAAGAATCTGAAACAAGGCGCAGTCGGCACCCGCGCGAACATACTGGAGTCCTGCCAACGCCATTTCGAGCGACCCCCGGCCAGCGCTCACGCGTTGCCTGTCGATGGAACGATGACACGTGACCGGTCTCATGTGACTTTTGAATTTCGGGTGTCAAACAATCGCAGTGATGTCATCGTCACGGGTTTCACGATAACAGCAACATTCTATGACGAGAAAGTAAGCAACGAAGACTTTCTGGCTCAATATCAGTGGTCGTATCGGGAAAACCTGGCGCCAATGAGTAACACAACGACGTACGGAAAGTTGACGGGTGATGAGCTCGCGCAAGTCAATAAATTCTATGGAGACAAAGGTCGCAACAACCCTTTTGATCAGTTCGACCCACCGGCCCCGACAAATGAGCCTGCCAGCGGCACAGTTGCCGCCGATGGGCCTCCGCCGACTCTACCGTTCGAGGATGCCGTTAGCCGCCCCAAGCCCGTATTCACACTTTCAGCGACGCCAGACCTCGAAATGGCGTCGCGAGATCGGTAGCCACTCCGTTGCTATCTCTGTCGATTCAGCGCATGGCGGGCCTCCCTCACCCGCGGCCCCTCTCCCTCCTTGCGGAGGGCGAGGGGTGAAGGGCTAGCCCTTCGGCGCTTCGCCCTCGCCTTCGATTTCGTCCGTCGCTTCGCCGATGCGTTCGACCGAGACCACCCGTTCGCCTTCGCCGAGGCGGAACAGGATGACGCCTTGGGTGGCGCGGCCGGCGACGCGGATTTGGCCGACGGGGAGGCGGATGGTCTGCCCTGCGTCGGTGATCAGCATCAGTTGGTCGGTGTCCTCGACCGGGAACGAATCAGCGATGCGGGAGTTTTTCTTGGCCATCGCCATGGCGACGATGCCGGAGCCACCGCGGCCGATGACGCGGTATTCGTAGGCGCTGGAGCGCTTGCCGAAGCCGGTTTCAGAGACGGTGAGGACGAATTGTTCCTGGGCGCCCAACTCGGCGTAGCGTTCGGGCGAGAGCGCGGCTTCGGTGGCCGAGGTTTCTTCGCCCTCCTCCGCCGATACTTCCGTGCTGTCCGCTTCTTCGCCCGCGGCACGGCGCATCGCCGTCGACTGTTTCAGGTAGGCGCGGGCCTCGTCGACGGTGACGTCGACGTGGCGCAGGATCGCCATGGAGACGACCTCGTCACCCTCGGCGAGCTTGATGCCGCGCACGCCGGTCGAGTCGCGGCCTTTGAACACGCGGACGTCTTCGGTCGAGAAGCGGATGCACTTGCCCAAGCGCGTCGTCAGTAAGACGTCATCGTCCTTGGTCGAGATCGAGACGCCGATGATCGCGTCGCCGGCTTCGATCTTCATCGCGATCTTGCCGTTCGCTTTCACGTTCGTGAAATCGCTTAAGGCGTTGCGGCGGATGTCGCCCGACTTGGTCGCGAACATCACCTCGAACTTGTCCCATTCGAGTTCGGCCTCGGGCAGCGCCAAAACCTTCGTGACGGTTTCGCCTTCTTTCAGCGGCAAGAGATTGATCAGCGCCTTGCCTTTGCCCTGCGGTGTGGCCAGCGGCAGGCGCCAGTTCTTCAGCACGTAGGCCATGCCGACGGAGGAGAAGAACAACAGCGGCTGGTGCGTCGAGGCGACGAACAGGCTCGTCACCCAATCTTCGTCCTTCGTCGCCATGGCGGCGCGGCCGCGGCCGCCGCGGCCTTGCACGCGGTAGGCGTTCAGCGGCACGCGCTTGATGTAGCCTTGGTGGGTGACGGTCACGACCATGTCTTCGCGCTGGATCAGGTCTTCGTCTTCGACCTCAACGTCGACGTCCATGATCTCGGTCTTGCGGGGCGTCGCGAAAGCGGCGCGGGCGGCCGCGAGTTCGTCGCGGACGACGCCCATCATGCGTTCGCGGGAGCGCAGGATCGCGAGGTAGTCCTCGATCGAAGCGCCGAGGCCTTTCAGCTCATCGCCGATCTCGTCGCGGCCGAGTGCGGTCAGGCGTTGCAGGCGCAGTTCGAGGATCGCACGCGCTTGTTCGTCGGAGAGCTTCAGCGTGCCGTCCGGCTGCATCGCGTGGCGCGGGTCGTCCACGAGGGCAACCAGCGGGGCCACGTCAAGCGCGGGCCAGTAACGTTCCGTCAGGCGGGCGCGCGCCGTCGCGGCGTCGGGGCTTGAGCGGATGATACGGATGAATTCGTCGATGTTGGCGACCGCGATCGCCAAGCCGACCAACACGTGGGCTTTGTCGCGGGCGTCGTTCAGCAGCTTCTTCGTGCGGCGGGCGACCACGTCTTCGCGGAAGTTCACGAAGGCGCGGATCATGTCCTTCAGGTTCATCACCTGCGGACGGCCGCGGTCGAGCGCCAGCATGTTGACGCCGAACGACGACTGCATCGCGGTGAAGCGCCAGAGCTGGTTCAGCACCACGTCGGCCATCGCGTCGCGCTTCAGTTCGATCACCACGCGCATGCCGTGGCGGTCGGATTCGTCGCGGGCGTCCGAAATGCCTTCGATGCGCTTGTCGGCGACGAGTTCGGCGAGGCGTTCGATCAGCTGCGCCTTGTTCACCTGGTACGGCAGTTCGGTGACGATGATCGCTTCGCGATCCTTGCGGATCTCTTCGATGTGCGTGCGGGCGCGCACGATCACGCCGCCGCGGCCGCGCACCAACGCGAGGCGGGCGGCGTTGCGGCCCATGATGATGCCGGAGGTCGGGAAGTCGGGGCCCGGCACGATGTCGACGAGTTGTTCGACGCCGATCTCGGGGTCGGCGATGTAAGCAAGACAAGCGTCGACCACTTCGCCCAGATTGTGCGGCGGGATGTTCGTCGCCATGCCGACGGCGATGCCGGACGAACCGTTGACGAGCAGGTTCGGGAAGCGCGCCGGAAGGACGACGGGCTCGTGGTCCTGGTTGTCGTAGTTCGCTTGGAAGTCGACGGTGTCGAGATCGATGTCTTCGAGCAGCGCCTCGGCCGCCTTCGTCATGCGCACTTCGGTGTAGCGCATGGCCGCCGCGGGGTCGCCATCGACGGAGCCGAAGTTGCCCTGCCCGTCCACCAGCGGCACGCGCATGGAGAATTCCTGCGCGAGGCGCACGAGCGCGTCGTAGACCGATTGGTCGCCGTGCGGGTGGTATTTACCGATCACGTCGCCGACGACGCGGGCGGATTTGCGGTAGGGCTTGTTGTGCGTGTAGCCCGCCTCGTGCATCGAGTAGAGGATGCGGCGGTGGACGGGTTTCAGGCCGTCGCGCGCGTCGGGTAGCGCGCGGCTCACGATCACGCTCATCGCGTAATCGAGATACGAACGCTTCATCTCATCTTCGATCGAGATCGGGTGAATCTCGCCGCCTGGCGTGCCGGATGATCCGGCCGCCGGCTTATCGTCTTTGGAGCCGGACAAGGTGGTTTTTCAGTAAGGTTGGAACGCGGCCGGACCATAGCGGGTCGGTCCCCCAAATCCTAGGAGAATCCGCCGTGATTTCCCCGTCAATTTGGGGCAGAAATCGGCCAGTTTTTGGGGTGCGGCACCAGGGTCATTTCGGACCCCGAATTCAGGGGCGAATCCGTACGGGCGCGAAGCCTCCGCCGGGGGTGCGGAAGTTGGTCGTCTGGCCCCGGTAGACGCGCGCCAAACGCATGAAGGGTGAGGCGCCGTAGGCGAAGGTGCGGACGTCGAAACGCATGGCGCCGTGGCCCGGAACGTCGACGCGTTCGGCGTCGACGCGGGCTTGGGCGACGTAGTCGGTGCGCGTGGCGATGGTTGCCCAAGTGGCGGCGGTGAGCTTTGTGCCGTCATAGACCGCGCGCGAACCGAAGCCGTTTATGGGCTTGAAGTAGAAGTGCGCGCGCTTTGCCCAAAGATCGGTGGCGTTCGCCGGCGTGAGCGCGACCGTCGTCGGGATGGCTTCGATCAGGACTTCGCGCGCGGCGTCGCTCACACCGGCGTCGCGCAGGAACGCCTCGTCGCTGAGCAAGATCAGATTGCGCTTGCAGGCGAACAGTGCGTGCGCACGCGGATCGGGCGTGACCACGACCGCGCCTGCCAGAAGGGCTTCGCGGATCGACGCGTCTTCGGGCCGTTCCAACGCGAAGCTGGTCAGGCGGTTGTAGATGAGATCGATGCGCGTCGTGCCCTGCCAGAGCTTGCCGTCGCGAAACGTGAGCTCGCGCGGGTCGGCGATGATTGCGTTAAGGCCGGCGTCGCGCAGGATGCGCGCGGCCAGTTCGAATTCGAGTCTGAGGAACTGTTCGTCCGGCGTATCGTCGACGATGGCGACCGTGCGTAGCTGGCGTTTGCCGGCAAGCGCCCATTCGCTGCGGAAGTGCTGGACAAAGGTTTGGGCCCATGCGCCGAGCGGGTGCGCGTCGGCGCTGCCTTCGTTCCAACCGGCTTGGTCGATCAGCGCGCCGTAGAACGCGCCGCCGGCGTTCGTGTTGATTTCGATGAGCTTCGGGCCGTCCGGCGTGAGGTGGAAGTCGAAGCCGGTGAACAGGCCTTTCACGCGTTGCGGCGTGTCGCGGGCGATGGACGGCGCGTTGGCAAAGACCGTCGCCTGATAGGCGGGCGTAGCGACTGCTTCGTGGACGGCGGCGACGACTTCGTCCATGCGCCAGGCCTCGAGCGCGGAGATCGTGACGTCGGCGCCGGCGCGCTTGGCCGCCAAATCGGCGGCGTAGTTCGGGCAGCAGGCGGGTCCGGCCGTGCGCTCGCATTCGGGGGCGAGGATGGTCATGCCGGCACGCGCGGCTTGGCCGCCTTCGATTTGGCGAACGGCGCGAGCCAAGTCATGGCGTCGGAGAATGCCTCGCCGTCGATTTGATAGAGCATCCAGCGGCCGTGCTTTTGCGCGCGCACGAGCCCCGCGTCGACCAATAGCTTCATGTGGTGGCTCACCGTCCCCTGGGAGACGCCCAAGAGGTTCTCCACGTCGCAGGCACAGACGACGCCATCCTGCGCGCAGCACACGCCCTCGGGCTTGCGCAGGAACTGCAGGATCTTGATCCGGATCGGATCGCTTAGGGCTTTGAAGACGCGGTCGGGCTCACTCATGCCCTTCTATATATCGATAGATTTCGATATGTCAATGCGTGGCCAACTTCGAGGAATCGCCCGTCGGAACCGAGATGAACAGGAACAAGCCTGCGACAACGAGCAGCGCCGCGGTCATGGCGCCTGGAAAATACGTACTCATGGTCAGCGCGGCGTAGAGGTGGCCCATGCCGTTCAAAGTCAGGAATGTGGCAAAGAGATACGATGCCAAGCGCATCGGGCCCCGCTTTGCGTACACGAGCCACGTGAAGACGAAGAGCAGACCACAGGCGCCGATCAGATTCGTCAGCCAGATTCCGTAATTGTAGGGCGGCAGGCTCAGCCACGGGAATAGCGTGCTCATGAACACGTTGAAATCCGCGTACACGCCGAACGATCCGTACGCGACCTCCTCGGCGATGTGGACGGCGAACGCGATGCAGCCGATGAGCCACGCCAGCGTCCAACGATCGAAACCGCGCATGTGCGTCTCCCTTTGAGTGTGTTCAGTCTCGCATCGGGCGGCTCGCCATGTCCTTGCGTTAGATCAAGCCGGATTTGCGCGAAATCCTGCCCGGCCCTTGACATGGCTATCTATTTCGATGAGTATCTAATTAGATAGCTGTGGAATTAGATCGATGACGGACGCCCTGCCCTCCTCCGACCTGCTGACGTTCTTCAAGGCGTTGGCGCATGAGAGCCGGCTGAAGCTCGTCGGGCTGCTGACCGAGCGCGAGCGGAGCGTGCAGGAGCTCGCTTCGCTGGTCGCGCTGAAGGAGCCAACCGTGTCGCATCACCTGGCGATGCTGCGCGAGGCGGGGCTCGTGCGCGTGCGCCAAGACGGCAACACGCATTGGTACGCGCTCGAAACAAAGACACTCGCGACCCGCGCGAAGACGATGCTGATGAAGGAGAAGCTCGCCGAGCTTGCGGTCGCAGGCGCGTCCGAGGACAAGGCGGTGCTCAACTACCTGACGCCCGAGGGAAAGCTGAAGGCGTTTCCGGCGACGCCGAAGAAGCGGCGGCCGATCTTGGCTTGGCTCGCGCGCCACTTCGAAGAGGGGCGCACCTACAGCGAGGCCGAGGTCAACGCGACGATCGAGCGCCGGCACCACGACCGCGAAACGTTCCGGCGCGAGATGGTCGGGCACAAGATGCTCGCACGAAGGGGCGGCACCTATTGGCGGCTGCCGGAGGTGGAGTGGGTGGGGTGAGCTAAGCCCCCACAAAAAACCGTCATGGCCGGGCTTGACCCGGCCACCCAGAGAACGCGCACTTACCGTTGATGTTGGCGCTAACCATCGCAAGGGCCGGCGACCCGGGGCCCCCGACTGGGGGGGGCCGGGACACCCCCGGCCATGACGAAATTTATTGTGTCACCAGAGCCGCCGCAGGCTACTGACGCACGGCTTCGTTACATCCCGATCAAAACGGAATCTCGTCGTCCGGATCGGCGGAGAAGTCGCGGGCTTCGCCGCGGCCGCCGCCGGCCACCGCTTTGCGGCCACCGCCTGCGGAGGCACCTTCAAGGGCGCCGCCTTCGGCGCCGCGGCCGTCGAGCATCACGAGTTCGCCGCGGAATTTTTGCAGGACGACTTCGGTCGAGTACTGATCCTGGCCGTCCTTGTTCGTCCATTTGCGGGTTTGCAGCTGGCCCTCGAGGTACACCTTCGAGCCTTTGTGCAGGTACTTCTCGGCCACCTTCGCGAGGTTCTCGTTGAAGATCACCACGCGGTGCCACTCGGTCTTTTCCTTGCGCTCGCCCGAGTTCTTGTCGCGCCAGCTTTCCGACGTCGCGACGCGCAGGTTCACGACCGGCTCGCCCGACGGCAGCTGGCGCACCTCCGGATCCGCACCCAGATTTCCAACCAAGATCACCTTGTTGACGCCAGCCATGTCTCTCACCTTTCGTTTCGCGCTTGACCGCGGCTATTAACCACCGGTTTGAATGGTCCGCCACGGCGATGGGTCTATTCTGTTCTTGTTATGTTCCGAAAGTCAAGCTATCCCGCAGCGAATCTTGTGGAGGGCTTGAGTCGTGGCGCGATCGGGTGTGCTTAAGGGGCTCATGCAGAAGAACATTTCCATACGGGGCGCGCGCGAGCACAACCTGAAAAACGTCGACGTGGAGATCCCGCGCGACCAACTCGTCGTGATCACGGGGTTGTCGGGGTCGGGGAAGTCGTCGCTCGCGTTCGACACGATCTATGCCGAGGGGCAGCGGCGGTATGTCGAAAGTCTGTCGGCTTATGCGCGGCAGTTTCTGGAGCTGATGCAGAAGCCCGACGTCGATCATATCGAGGGGCTGTCGCCCGCGATTTCGATCGAGCAGAAGACGACGTCGCGCAATCCGCGCTCGACCGTCGGTACCGTCACCGAGATTTACGACTATCTGCGTCTGTTGTTTGCGCGTGTGGGTGTGCCCTACTCGCCCGCCACCGGTTTGCCGATCGAGAGCCAGACGGTGAGCCAGATGGCGGATCGGGTGATGGCGCTGCCGGAGGGTACGCGTTTGTACTTGCTGGCGCCGATCGTTCGCGGGCGGAAGGGTGAATACAAGAAGGATCTGCAGGAGCTGCAGAAGCGCGGGTTCCAGCGTGTGAAGGTGGACGGCACGTTCTACGAGATCGACAAGGTGCCGACGCTCGATAAGAAGCTGAAGCACGATATCGACATCGTCGTGGACCGGTTCGCAGTGAACAAGGAACTCGGCAACCGGCTGCCGGATAGTTTGGAGACGGCGCTGAAGCTCGCGGACGGGATTGCGATCGCGGAACTCGCCGACAAGAAGACGAAGGACGGCGAGGCGGAGCGGCACATTTTTTCGGCGAAGTTCGCGTGCCCGGTTTCGGGGTTCACGATCGCGGAGATCGAGCCCAGGCTGTTCTCGTTCAACTCACCACATGGCGCGTGTCCGAAATGCGACGGGCTGGGCACGCAGATGTTCTTCGATCCGGGCTTGATCGTGCCGGACGAGACGCTGTCGCTGAAGGATGGGGCGATTGCGCCGTGGTCGAAGGCGACGTCGACGCTTTACGGGCAGACGCTGGAGTCGCTCGCGAAGCACTACAAGTTTTCGATGACGGTGCCGTTCAAGGACCTGCCCAAGAAGGCGCGGGACGTCGTGCTGCGCGGGTCGGGGGAGGACATCATCGCATTCGTCTATGACGACGGGCTTCGGCGTTATGAGACGAAGAAGGCGTTCGAGGGCGTGATCCCGAACCTAGAGCGGCGCTATCGGGAGACGGACTCCGCTTGGATGCGCGAGGAGTTGGAGCGGTTTCAGGATCAAAGCCGGTGCGAGACGTGCAACGGGTATCGGTTGAAACCCGAAGCGCTCGCCGTGAAGGTCGGCGGCAAGCATGTCGGCGAGGTCGTGGACCTCTCGATCAAGGCCGCGGACGCGTGGTTCGCGACCGTCGACAAGAAGTTCAATGCCAAGCAGCGAGAGATCGCGACCCGCATTTTGAAAGAAATCCGGGACCGGTTGCGGTTCTTGAACGATGTCGGGCTTGAGTATCTGACACTGGCGCGCAACTCCGGCACGCTGTCGGGCGGCGAAAGCCAGCGCATCCGGCTTGCTTCGCAGATTGGGTCGGGATTGACGGGCGTGCTCTATGTGCTCGACGAGCCGTCGATTGGATTGCATCAGCGCGACAATCAGCGGCTGCTCGAAACGCTCAGGCGTTTGCGCGACCTCGGGAACACCGTGATCGTCGTCGAGCATGACGAGGACGCGATCCGTACCGCGGATCATGTCATCGATATGGGCCCGGGTGCCGGCATCCACGGCGGCGAGATCGTCGCCGAGGGCACGCCCGAGCAGGTGATGCGCAACCCGAAGAGTCTGACGGGCCAATATCTCGTCGGCTTGCGGCAGATTCAGGTGCCGGCGAAGCGGCGGCCGGGGAACGGCAAGTCGCTGAAGGTGACCGGCGCGCGCGGGAACAATCTGAAGAACGTTTCGATCGAGGTTCCGCTTGGCACGTTCACGTGCGTGACCGGCGTGTCGGGCGGCGGCAAGTCGACGCTCACGATCGAGACGCTTTACAAGGCGGCGGCGCGCAAGCTCAACGGCACGCGCGAAAACCCGGCGCCACACGACAAGATCGAGGGGCTGCATCACCTCGACAAGGTGATCGACATCGACCAGTCGCCGATCGGGCGTACGCCGCGCTCGAACCCCGCGACGTACACGGGCGCGTTCACACCGATCCGCGATTGGTTTGCCGGCCTGCCGGAGGCGAAGGCGCGCGGGTATGAGCCCGGGCGGTTTTCGTTCAACGTGAAAGGCGGGCGCTGCGAGGCGTGCCAGGGCGACGGCGTCATCAAGATCGAGATGCATTTTTTGCCGGACGTGTACGTGCAGTGCGACGTCTGCAAGGGCGAGCGCTACAACCGCGAAACGCTCGAGGTGAAGTTCA
>CAZXAQ010000102.1:0-13105 GCA_964638635.1 uncultured Flavobacteriaceae bacterium | reverse complement strand
GCAACTATCGCATGCCGGCGAACGCGATCATGTGGACGCTGTTCTTCTGCGGCGATGTGTTCGTGCCGGAGTTCAAGATCGAGGGGCGCACGGCGCAGGATTATCTGCAAGGCCACTATATCGGCGCGATGCGCGAGGTGGCGAAGCGCGTGAAGGGCATGCAGCATGTGCTGGGCTTCGATACGTTGAACGAGCCGGGGACGGGGTGGACGGGGCAGGCGCTGTCGTACCGGCATGTGGAGCGGAGCGCGGATCATCCGGATCCTGTTCGGCCGGGGCCGGCGTGGTCGGTGTTGGACGGGTTGCTGGTCGCGCGTGGGGTGCCGCGCACGATCCCGGAGCTGGCGTTCGATCCGGCGAAGATGCGGGTCGGTATCGTGGGCGAGAAAGAGGTCAACACGAACCGCGTGCCGATCTGGCGCAAGGGCGTCGCGTGTCCGTTCGAGAAGGCAGGTGCCTATCGGCTGACCGGCAACGGGCACGAGGTCTTGCGCGAGGACTTCTTCCAAACCGTCCGTGGACGGACGATCGACGCGGAACACGACGGGATGGCACCGTTCTTCCAGCGGGTCGCGCGCGAGGTCCGCAAGATCGACGACGATTGGCTGATCTTCGCGGAACTCGATCCGTTTAAGGGCATCACGGGCGATGGCTTCCCGAAGGGCACGCCGGAGCGCACGGTCAACGCCAGCCATTGGTACGACATCGTCACGTTGGTGACGAAGACGTTCATGTATCCGACGTCGATCAACCCGTTCACGATGAAGACGTTGAATGGCGCGGGCGAGATCGAGGCGAGTTACGCGACGGCGCTTGGGCGCATCAAAGAGGCCTCGAAATCGATCCCGGGCGGTGCGCCGACGCTGATCGGCGAGTTCGGGATTCCTTTCGACCTTGACGGGTGCGCGGCCTACCAGGCGTGGGCCGGGGGCGACCGTTCGGCGGGCCCTTGGGAGAAGCACGTCATTGCGCTCGACCTCATGTACAACGCGCTGGACCGGCATTTGTTGAACTGCACGCTGTGGAACTATACGGCGTCGAACCGGAACGATCCGGCGTGCGGCGACGGGTGGAACCAGGAAGATCTGTCGGTGTTCTCGCGCGATCAAGACGGCGGCCGTGCGGAAGCGGGTTTCGTGCGGCCGTTCGTGCGGCGCGTGCAGGGTGTGTTGAGCGAGATGAAATTCGACCGGGCGAGTGGGGCGTTTACGTTCACGTTCGATGCGGATCCGGCTGTCGGCGCGGCGACTGAGATCTATTTGCCGACCACGCAGTATCCGGAGGCGTTCGCCATCGCGGCGCCGGGACTCGAGGTGCAACCTTCGCAGACATCGCCGTGCGTCTTCCTGCGCGCGACGAAGGCTGGGACCTACAAGGTGGCGGTCAAGCGGGCGAGTTAGCGGTCAGCCCAACTCGCGAATGCGCCGAAGATCGCGCCGCCGGCGAGACCGGCTATCGCACCGGGCCAGGCCATTGCCGGGAGATGTAGTGCCAACGTCGCCACTTTCGTCCATGTCAGTTCGGCGATGATGGTGAGGATGTGTCTGCCGCCTTCCGCCCAGATCAGCACGACGATCAAGATCGAGAAGCCGATGATGCCAGCCACCGCACCTGCCAGTGCGTAGTAGAGCCAGCTGCCGCGTTTGTTCAACACGCGTGCGATGAGGGCTGAAGGTAGCCCGAAGCCCGCCACCAGCAGCAGCGGCGCGAAGGGATCGCGGGTGCTGTGGCCGTCGTACGGAACGCTGCCGAAGATCGCTCCCGACAGCGTCAGCGTTGCTGTCACGATGGCGAGCGGCAGGCCGACAGCCCATAAGAGCGCGAGGCGTCCCTCGTTGTGCGCGCGGTCTTCCATGTGTGCAGACTACGCGATGTGCCGGCGGCGAACATGTGGCGAGCGTCACGCTCGGCGGCGATGGGCTTCGCCGCGGGACGTCGTGCGTTAGACCGCCATGAACGCGCCATGGAATCCGAGCGGTAGGGCATAGGGGCAGGCGAGTCTCGCAATCGGACCGTCGGATATGCGTCGCGCATCGAAAATGCAGAGCTCGGTGCGGGCCGCGCGGTAGTTCAGCGTGGTTTGGATGAGCCAGCCGTCGCTTTCGTTGCTGCCGCCGCGGCGCGGGATGAAGACGGGTTCTTCGCTCCAGGTTTCGCGGCCGTGGTCGAATGCTTGTTGTCGGCCGCTTTCCCAGTCCCAGCGGGCGACGCCGCCGTTCGTGACGCCGTAGGTGAAGCGATGGCGTTCGCCGACGCGCCGCGGGTCGGTGCGCGGGAACTCGCCTGCACCCGGCAGCATCGCCATGTCGGCGCGGCCGTTCGCTTTGAGCGTGATCAGCGTCGGGCGGGCGGTCGGCGGCGGGTTCGCCCGCTTCTCAGCGAGGTCGCGCGCGGTCTTGACGGGAAATGTCGCGTCGGGGTCGGTGAAGGCGTCGAGGCGGATCGTGCCGTCGCCGTCCTCCCAGGCGTTGCCGATGTGGAAGAGGAAGCGCGCGGGCAGCTCATAGCGGCGCACGAGGCCAAGCGTGTTCTTGTCCAGAACGAGCGCGATTAGCGGCTTGTCGCCATGCCAGGTGTAGCGGTCGACAAGCGTGTTCGCGGGTGCGGCGCCTGCGATCATCGGCGGCAGCAGCAGCACGAGATGGCGCGGCGTGACCGCGAAGTCGTGCATGAGGCTTGCCTCCGGCAGTTCGATCAGCTGGCCTGTGCGGACCGTTCCGTCGGGCGCGAGGTTCCAGATCACGCAGCGTTTGCCGAGCGCGCCGAAGTTCCATGTGTCGCCGGCGGTGGTCGTCTTCGGGTGGGCAGAAAACGGCGCGCCGTTCAGCTGGCCCTCGAACGCCTTGCGGCCGCTTGTGTCGAGGGTCGCGACGTCGACGCGATAGGGCGAGCCGCCTTCCCACAGCGCCCACACTTCGCCCGCGATCGCGAGCACGTTCGTGTTCGCGGCGTTGATGTCGTCGACGCTGCGGATGCCCGCGAGCGCCTTGGGTGCGAAGCCATAGCCGGAATAGAGGAAGCAGCCGGCGGCTTCTTCGGCGCGGCGCTTGTCGGTGCCGATGAAACGGCCGCGGTGGCTGACGCGGCCGTTCGCGATCGTGAAGCGCTGGATCATGCCATCGCCGTCGAACCAGTGGCCAAGCCGCTCTCCCGCGCGTTCGAACTGCGCTGGGCCGATGCGAAAGAACCTGCCCCGCAGGCCTTGCGGCAGGCGCCCCTCGAGCAGCGTCAGGTCGCCGTCCAACGTTGTCGGCGGCGTTTTGAAGCCGAGCCGCCAGTCGTCGGCCCGCGCCAGCGTGGGCGATGCGGCGAATGCCGCCGCGCCCAGAGAAAGGAACGCAAGGTCGCGCCGCGTCATCCCGCTCATCGGTCGTCTCCTATCTCAGCGTGATGCGTTGCGTGGCGCCCGTCGGGCCGACATCGAACCCTGCGTCGGCGAAGGCGGGGGGACCGAGGCGGATCGGCGCGTCGTTCGAGAAGCCGAACGGCTCGGTCGGGAAGCCCACGATGTTCGTTTCCATCTTCCCGTCACCGTTGACGTCGTGGAACAGCTTGACGCCGTAACGGCCGGGCGCGGGCGCGGCGAGTACGGCGGTCACCTCGCCGCCGGTGACGGCCACGCGCAGGCGGGCGACCGGCGCGCCGGACCAGCCTTTTTCGTCGTGGAGCGCGATCATCATGAAGCCTTGAGGGGCTTTCACGCCCGCAACCGTAATTTTCACCGTGGGGTCCCCTTCGGCGCGCGAGGCGGCGGTGAGTGCAAGCCCGCTGGCGGCGAGGGCGAAGAGGATGTTGATGGCCTGCGATTTCATCGAACGGGTCTCCCTGTTGTCGACGAAATCGGGATAGCAGGGGTGTATCTCGGGCGGTTGTGCACTTGCGTGAAGCTGGCAGGGTCTTTCGCGAAACGACCGGGAGTGTCGCTCGCGCCGCGCGGAAAACATGGCTTGTCCGTTCGCGCTTCGCGAACGGGCGGTCAGATCCAGCCGGATTCGCGTAGTGCCGAGATGTTCGGGCGACTGACGGGGGCTTCGGCGCCGTCTTTCAGGACTAGGGTGACGCGGCGGTCGGCGCGTCTGACCTCGGCGACCGCATCCTTGGCGACCCACCAGGAGCGGTGGACCTGCGCGCCCTCGATACCGTCGAGTTCGGCGATGGCGTCGGCCATGCGCATGAGGATGAGGTCGGAGCCCTTCGATGTGCGCAGGCGCAGATAGTGGTCCTCGGCTTCGACGGCGTAGAGCGTGGCGCCCTTGAGCTTTGCCGGCAGGCGGTCGAGGAAGCGTACCGGCGCCGGCGTGCCGGAGGGTGTCGGCGGCGCGGCGCGTGTCGCCGGGCCGGGGCGGTTGATCAGCATCATCAGCGCTGCCGCCGCGCCCGTGACGATCGCGACGTCGAGGAACAGGATCGGGAGCGAGCTTGGCGATCCGCCGAAGATCAGCGTCGTGTAGCCCCAGACGAGCAGTGTACCGGGCAAGGCAACGAGTACGGTTACGATCGCCCAGACGAGCAGCTGGTTCTCGCCGATCTTGGGTCTTCGCATGGTGCGCAGAGCGACAAAGAAGCCGACGGCGGTGCCGACCATGATCATCGGCACCCAATAGGCCAGTCGAATGATCAGGGACCGTTCGCCCGTGCCGAATGCGCCGACGATGGCGAGGAACACGCCCGCAGCGGCGGCAGCGGCGAAGCTTTGCCAATAGGTGCGCAGGAAGGTGGCGGCGGCGGTCATTGGGCGCGCAACTTGCCCGAGGTGCGCAGAGCGATCAACGTCCTGGGATAGCCGACGTCACTTCTTCTCGAGCTTCAGTGCGTGGCCGTTCATGCAGTAGCGCAGGCCCGTGGGTTTGGGGCCGTCGTTGAAGACGTGGCCGAGATGGGCGTCGCAGCGGGCGCAAAGCACTTCGGTGCGGCGCATGAATAAGCTGTTGTCGGCCTTTTCGGCGACGTTTTCCTTGTTGATGGGGGCGAAGAAGCTCGGCCAGCCGGTGCCGGAGTCGAACTTCGTTTCGGACTCGAACAGCGGCAGGCCGCAGCATTTGCAGGTGTACGTGCCCTTGTCCTTCGCATCGTGGTAGGGGCCCGTGAACGCGCGCTCGGTGCCGTGCTTGCGCGTGATGTGAAATTCCTCAGGCGTCAGCTGCGCGCGCCACTCGGCTTCGGTTTTGGTGATTTTTTCCATCTTATTCCTCCAACTGTCATCCCGGGCGACGGGAGCGAAGCGGACGGAGACCCGGGACCCAGGGGAACGGCTTGAGCGCGTCTCTCCTGGGTCCCGGATCGCAAGCTTCGCCGCGCTGCTTCGCAGCGGGCTGCGCTAACGTCCGGGATGACAACATAGAGTGTTGCCAACGCTCCGACAGCTATCGTTTCGATAACGCACCGATCACGGATACACGATCCCGATCGTCTCCGCGACGCAGGCGGGGCGGTCTTGGCCTTGGATTTCGATCGTGTATTCGCTCACGATCTGCTTGCCGGCGGCTTTGGCGTCGACGCTGAGAATCTTCAGCTTTGCGCGCACCTTCGAGCCCACCGGCACCATGTTCGTGAAGCGGACTTTGTTCGAGCCGTAGTTGATGCCGCGGGTGACGCCGTCGACGCGCATGATCTGGGCACCGAGCCAGGGGATCAGCGAGACGGTCAGATAGCCGTGCGCGATCGTGCCTTTCGTCGGCAGCTCGCGTTTCGCGCGTTCGACGTCGAGGTGGATCCATTGATGGTCGCCGGTCGCGTCGGCGAATTTGTTGACGCGGTCCTGGTCGATCGTGACCCATTCGGACGTGCCGATTTCCTGGCCTGCGTAGTTTTCGAGTTCGGCGTATTTCACGACTTTCATGGATGCAAACGCTCCTCAGGTTGTTTGATCGGTTAGGGCGCGCACGCGCGCGTGGATGTCCTCGATATAATGGTCTTTGAGACCGGCGCCCTCAAGGGCCGCGACCGTGCGGTAGAGATAGTCGCGGTTGGTCCCTAAGTGCCCTTCGGCCTTGGCGATGCGGGCGGCTTTCTCGTCGTGCGGCAGATTGGGCAGATAGCGCGGGTGCGTTTGGTTGATCACGAACGTGACGCCGCGCACGCGCTGTGCGCCCAAGTCGATGTCGACCCAGGTGGGCACGTAGGCGCCTGAAAGCATCTCGCGCATCCAAAGGATACGGCTTTCGCTTTCGACGTGCTCCGGCGCGATGCGGTGGGCGATGCCCGCGCATGTGCCGCCAGGCACGAGGCAGAGCATGAGGCCGGGGTTGTCCGGCATGCCGCGGCCGAACATCAGGCGCATGCAGAAGGAGCGCTGGAAGCCTTCGATCGTTCCGGGCAGGCTTTGGTCGACGTGGATCGCGGGGTTCCACATCAGCGAGCCGTAACCGAAGACCCAAAGCTCGCTGCCGGCCGCGTGGCTTGCCATAGTTTCGGCGCGCGACTTTTCGCGCTCCTCTTCGGAGAGGAACTTCGCGTCGCCGAATTGGGCGGCGAGCTGCGAATAGGCGGCGATGCGTTCTGGCGTGAAGTCTGCGCGTGCCAACTGTCCGTTCGGGCCCGAGGCCTTGAGCGGAGGCGGTGTCGGCGCGTCAGACGATTTTTGAGTCACGGTTGCCCCAGTAACGGTCGCGGATCAGGCGCTTGTACAATTTGCCGGTCGGATGGCGTGGTAGCTCACGCTCAAAATCGACCGAGCGCGGGCATTTGATCGCGGAGAGATGCTGCTTGCAATATGCGATCAAATCCTCAGCCAGCGCGGGTGTCGCATCGGCCCAATTCATGGGTTGTACGACGGCCTTCACTTCTTCGCCGAAATCCTCGTTCGGCACGCCGATGACGGCGACGTCGGCCACTTTCGGGTGGTTGATCAGGACGTTTTCGGCTTCTTGGGGATAGATGTTCACGCCGCCGGAGATGATCATGAACGCCTTGCGGTCGGTGAGGTAGAGGTAGCCGTCCTTGTCCACGTAGCCGACGTCGCCAAGCGTGGACCAGCCTTTGTCGTTGCGCGCCTCAGCCGTCTTCTTCGGGTCGTTGTGATAGGAGAATTCGGGGCCGTTCGCGAAGTAGATCGTGCCGGATTCGCCGGTCGGGCATTCGGTGCCGTCTTGGCCGACGATATGGAGTTCGCCGAGCAGTGCTTTGCCGACCGAGCCCGGATGCGCGAGCCACTCGTCGGATTTGATCGCGCAGAAGCCGTTGCCTTCTGTGCCCGCGTAGTACTCGTAGATCACCGGACCCCACCATTCGATCATTTGCTTCTTGACCGGGATGGGGCAGGGAGCGGCGGCGTGGATCGCGACTTTCATCGGGCTCACGTCGTATTTTTTGCGCGCAGCCTCGGGCAGTTTCAGCATGCGCACGAACATCGTCGGCACCCATTGGCTGTGCGTGGTTTTGTATTTGCCGATGAGGGCGAGCGCTTGTTCGGGATCGAAGTGTTCCATCACGATCGTCGTGCCGCCGAACGTGTGGACCGCCATGTTGTAGCGCAAGGGGGCTGCATGATAGAGCGGCGCCGGCGAGAGATAGGTCATGTTCTCGTCGAACTGATAGAGCATCTTGGTCAGCATCAGGAGCGGGTTCACCTGCACGAGCGGGCCGCCGGAGAGCGCGCGCTTCACCCCTTTGGGGCGACCGGTCGTGCCGGAGGAGTAGAGCAGGTCGGCGCCGGGCGTTTCGTCCGCGATCGGGGTCGCCGGCATTTGGCGCACCGCCTCCTCGCCGCTTTGGTAGCCGGGCATCGTGCCGCCCAGCATGAATTTTTGTACGCCCGGCATCTTCGTGCCGAGTTCGCGGGCGACGTCTCCCATCTGTTCGGAGGTGATGAAGACCTTCGCGCCGCAATCGGCGACGATGTATTCGACCTCGCCCGTGGTCAGGCGCGAGGAGATGCAGGTGAAGTAGAGGCCGGAACGCTGCGCCGCCCAGACGATCGGCAAATAGTGGACGTTGTTCTCCATGAAGATCGCGATGCCGTCGCCGGTTTTGAGGCCGAGCTTGCGTAACAGCTGCGCGCCGCGGTTCGAGCGTTCTTCGAGTTGGCCGTACGTTACGGTTTCCCCGGTTGAAGCCATGATGAAGGCGGGTTTGTCCGGTTGTGTCTTCGCGTGGACGGAGGGGTGCATGGCGGCGGTTCCTCGGGCGGGTTTGTTTGTTGAGGGAAGAGATATGGGCAACAGGCGATGTCGTCCAGCGACTCCCCTCGCCCTCCCTCTTCGGGAGGGAGAGGGGCCGGGGGTGAGGGAGGGCCTTCCGCAACGACAACCGCTCGACGGTTGCAGCAACAGCGGTGTCTGATTTCTCAATAGGAGCCTCGCGGCGAGGCCAACCCTCACCCCCATCCCCTCTCCCTTCCAGAAGTGGAAGGGCGAGGGGAGGTGCGCGTGCCGACTGCGGGCGTTATGGTGGCGCGATCGTTATTCACATCAGGAGCAACCCATGTCCTACACCGAGATCAAATACGAAGTTGCCGACAAGATCGCGACGCTCACGCTCAACCGTCCCGACAAGCTCAATGCGTTCACCGGCGTGATGATGGCGGAGATGATCGATGCGTTCGGGAAGGCGGATGCGGACGACAATGTGCGCGCGGTCGTCGTCACGGGGGCGGGGCGCGGGTTTTGTGCCGGTGCCGATTTGTCCGCAGGTGCCAAGACGTTCGACTATGCGGCGCGGGGTCATCGGCCGGAGAAGGCGGGGGTGCCGGAGAAGAACGGGCAGATCGACTGGAGCCATGAGGGTGTGCGCGATGGCGGCGGGCGGGTGACGCTGCGCATCTTCGAGTGCTTGAAACCCGTGATCGGCGCGATCAACGGGCCTGCGGTCGGGATCGGCGTGACGATGCAGTTGCCGATGGATATTCGCATCGCGAGCGACAATGCGCGCTTCGGTTTTGTGTTTGCGCGGCGCGGGATCGTGCCGGAGGCGTGTTCGAGCTGGTTCCTGCCGCGGCTTGTCGGCATTTCGCAGGCGATGGAGTGGTGCGCGACGGGCCGCGTGTTCGACGCGCAGGAGGCGTTGCGCGGCGGGTTGGTTTCGAAGGTGGTGAAGCCGGAGGAATTGCTGCCGACGGCGTATGCGTTGGCACGTGAGATTGCCGACAACACGGCGCCGGTGTCGGTCGCGCTGACGCGGCAGATGATGTGGCGGATGCTCGGCGCCGATCACCCCATGGAAGGTCACAAGATCGACAGCCGCGCGATTTACGCGCGCGGGCGGCAGGGGGACGCGAAGGAAGGCGTCGTGTCGTTCCTCGAGAAGCGGCCGGCGGCGTTTCCGGACAAAGTCTCGAAGGATATGCCGGCGTTCTATCCCTGGTGGAGCGAGCGGAAGTATTCGTGACGAAGCCGCCGACACTCAATCGCGCATGGCATGCGCGCAATCGGCTCGGTTCGAACGCGCCGCTTGAGAAGCGCATCGCGTGGCATCTGGCTCACGCCAAAGCGTGCGGGTGCCGTCCGATGCCGGCGAGCATTGCGGCGGCGTTGAAACAGCGTGGCCTTAGTCCAGCGCGATCGGGGCGGTCGTCTCCGCGATCGCCTCTTCGCGGCGGAAGTTCCACAGGTCGGTGAAGAGGCGGAAGCTCAGCCACAGCACGATGGTCACGATGGGGATCATGATGAGCGTGTTCAGGATGCCGAACGCTTGCGCCATGAAGCCGTAGAGCAGCGCGCCCGGCGGGCCGCCGGCGACTTGCGTGAGTTGCAGGACCGAGAGCACGCGGGCGCGATAGACGGGCGGGGCGGCGGCTTGCACCATGCCGCGGTTCAGCGCCATGCCGGCGCCGGCACTTGCACCCCACAGGAAGATCAGGATCAGGAAGGCCCAAAACGGCGGGCCGAAGAAGGCCAGCGTGAAGACGACGACGTTGTTCAGCGAGAGTAACATCATCATGCGGCCTTGCCGCTCGACCGGCTTCAGCTGCGCCATGGCGAGCGAGGTGAGGCTTAAACCGAACAGGAACGCCGCCATGAGGCCGGAGAGCATCGCTGACCCGCCGCTATAGACGTCGCGTACGATCAGCGGGATGCCGACAAGGAACATGCCGTTGAACAGGGGGCCTGGAATCGCGAGATACAGAATGATCGTGCGCAAGCGCTTGTCGGCGGCGACGATCTTGAGGCCGTCCAGCACTTCGTGAAGCAGGCGCGGCAGCTTTACCGGGACGTGATCCTTGAACGCGTGCGGATTGACGAGCGGCACGCGCGCCGTGAGCACGCCCGTCGTCGCCATGAGCGCCGCCTGCAGTGTCAACAAAGGGACGGCGCCGATGCTCGATGCGCTTGCCGCGATCGCGGTGCCGATGAGTTGGCCCGCGAACGTCGCCGAGACCGCCATCGCCGCCGTGCGTCCGAGTTCGCCGGGCGAGTGGGTGACGTATGAGAGCAGCGCGTCGCGGGCAGGCATAATGAACGCCGAGAGGATTGCGCCGATCGTGAGCACGGCGGTCGCCGTGACGAAGCTCAGGTTTCCCGTCGCGACCACGAAGGCGAGCGTGATCGGGATGAAGGCGGCCGCCAGTTGGAGGCGGCCGAGATAGGCGGGGAGGTGGCGGCCGTCGGCCGCCGCGCCGCCGACGAGGATCAGGAACAGCATCGGCAGCGTCGCGAAGAACTGCGCGACGCCCACGCGCGCTTGGCTTTCGTGCAGTTCGTGGACGATCAGCCAGGCGAAGACGACGCCCATCATGCCGCCGGCCATGAAGTGGAGCGCTTGGGCAAGCAGATAGGCGAGCGGCGCCTTGGGTCTGACGTCGCTCACGCCGGTGCGCTCGCTTCGTGTTTCAGCGCGGTGACCGACCAGAGTTTGGTTTGGGTCACGAGGTAGAGGATGACCAGCGCCATGATGCCTGCGGGTACGAGCGTCGCGTAACGTGGCCCCAGAGCGGCCGCATAGAGGCCGGTGAGTAGCGCGCCCACCGACATGCCGCCGGTGAAGCCCAGCTGGTAGATCGAGAGAATGCGGGCGCGGTGCGCGGGCGGCGCGTATTCCTGCACCGTCGTGCGCGACATCGACATCATGACGCCCGCGCCGCAGCCCCAGATGAAAACGAGCGCGTAGAGCAGGATCAGCGGGCCCTTGAAACTGATCGCGGTCAGGATCAGCGCGCCCATCGAGACGGCGCCGACGATCAAGCGGCCGCGGTTGACGATGTTGCCGATGCGACTGATCACGATCGAGGAGATAATCGAGCCGCCCCAGAACGAGGCTTGGAGCGTCGATATCTGCTGCACGCTGGCGCCGAACTCCGAGCGCAGGATCAGCGGCAGGATCACCATGAACGCGCCGATGAACAGCACGCCGATCGCGAGCGTCAGAATGTTGATCGGGAGCAGGGTCGAGGAGCTTGCGACTTCGCGCAGGCCGTCGCGGATATGGGCGAGTGCGGAGCCACCGTTCGTTTGGCCGTGATCGCTGTGGCGCGTCGACGGCTGAAGCCGGTAGGCGGTATAGAGCCCGACGAGTTGGGCGGCGGTCTGAAGCAGGATGATCGGCGCGGGGCCGATGTTCGCGGCGAAGCGGGCGGTCAGCATGCCGATGATCTGCAGCAGGAACGTGACGCCGATCGTGGTCGTGACCGCGCGCTGGATGCGCGCGCGATCGTTGCCGATCACGTCGCCCATCAGGGCTTCGCGCGCCGGCACGGTGAAGGCCGTTATCGCGCCCATCGCAAGTCCGTAGACGATGAGCCACTCGTAACGTAGCGCGTCGAACCAGATGACGGCGGCGAGCAGGGTGGCGGGCACGAGGGCCGCCGTGTGGCAGAGAATCAGCACGTGTCTTGCGTCCGCGCGGTCGGCGACCGTGCCCCCGACGAGCAGCAGGGCCATGGAGACGATGGTTAGCGAGGCTTGCGCGACCGCAATTTGCATCTCGCTGCCGTGCAACACGGTCGTCACCAGATAGGAGAACATCACCATCTGGATACCGAAGGCCAGGAACCACGCCCCGGCGCCCGCGAGGTACCAGGTGAACTGCGAGTCGTTTGGGGGAGGGGGCATGGGGCCTTTGCGGGCTTCGGTGACAGTGACAACGGTTACCAGTTGCGCGCTTCGTCCCCAAGCCCGTTCGCGGCCGTCTTTCCCGGCCCCGCGTCGTGCCGGAACTTTGACGCCTCTCACGAACGTGGTAAGCGACACAACGGCGATGATTTGCTCTTTCGTGGGCCTGGCCGATGCGGCCACTATGGCCGGGACTTTTGGCTAGGACTGCATGACTCCCGTCATTCTTATCGTGCTGGGATTTGCGACGCTGCTGGTGCTCGTCAGCGTGCTCGTGCCCATAGCGAAGCGGCTGCAGCTGCCGTTCACGGTGCTGCTTGCGGTCGTGGGCGCGGGGCTCGGGTTCGCGCCTTATCTCAGCGGCGGCGAACTCGGGTCGTTCCAGGTCATCATCGATGCGCTCGGCTCGTTGAAGATTCCGGCGGAGGGGTTCCTCTACGTCTTCTTGCCGCCGCTGTTGTTCGCTGGCGGGTTGACCGTCGATGTGCGGCGTCTGTTCGACGACATCTGGCCGGTGTTGGTGCTCGCGATCGTCGCCGTGTTGATGTGCATGGTGGCGGTGGGCGTGACGCTGAACCTCGTCACCGGCACGTCGCTGATCCTCTGCCTGCTGCTCGGGTCGATCGTGGCGACCACGGACACGGCCGCGGTGCTTGGCATCTTTCGCGACATCGGCGTGCCCAGCCGTTTGTCGGTGATCGTCGAGGGCGAGAGCCTTTTCAACGACGCGGCGGCCATCGCGCTCTTCGTCGTCATCTTGGGCGTGCAGACGGGACACGGTGGAAATCTCGGCGAGGGCGCGCTCGAGTTCGCGTGGGGCTTTTTGGGCGGGCTGGTGCTCGGCTATGTGATGGCGTGGCTCTCGGGTCAGTTGATCAGCCAGTTGCGCGGTGCGGCGGTCACCGAAATTACGATCTCGGTCGCGTGCGCCTATATGACGTTCGTGGTGGGGCAAGAGTTCCTGCACATCTCGGGCATCATCGCGGTGGTGACGGCGGCGATGGTGTTTGCCTCCGACACGCGGACGCGGTTGTCGCCGGGGACCTGGGACACGCTGCTGATCACCTGGCGGCAGCTCGAATTCTGGGGCACGTCCCTCATCTTTATCTTGGCGGCGATGC
>CAZXAQ010000101.1:0-13151 GCA_964638635.1 uncultured Flavobacteriaceae bacterium | reverse complement strand
GCGCGGTCTTCGCGCAATCGGAAGATGCGGGGCTTAGGATTTCCTTCTTGTGGGCGAGGTGTAACGGTGCCCGCTTCAACGAATCCGAAGCCGAATCCCAGCATTGCTTCGGTTGCGGCCACATTCTTGTCAAACCCTGCGGCTAAACCGATTGGGTTGGGGAAATCCAAACCGAGCGCTTGTACACGCAGACGTGGATCATCAGGCTCAGGCGTTGCATCGCGGAAGCGGCTCAACGCCAGAATCGTGAGCGTGTGTGCGAACTCAGGATCGAGGCGCGCGAGAAGAGGCCGCCCTAAAGTTGAAAGCGTGCGAAGGAGGATCATCGTGATAGGATCGGTTTCACCGGCAGCGGCGCTGTTGTAGCGGTGCGCACGGCGTTCGCAAATCGTGCAGAGAAGTTGTTCCAGAGTTTCATCGGCTGACGGCGATGTTGTCGCATAAGCAAATATGGAGCGCCATCGACGCGCTCGCCACACGGCACGGGCACTCGCCCTCGGGGCTGGCGAAGGCGGCTGGGCTCGATCCGACGACGTTCAACAAGAGCAAACGGCTCGGGCCGCAAGGGCGGTTGCGCTGGCCGTCGACGGAAAGTCTTGCGCGGATCCTGCAGGCGACGGGGGCCAATCTCGACGATTTCGTCGGCCTTATGGCGCGGGGGAATTCTTCGCGCGGGTCGCGGCAGTTGCCGTTCCTGAAGCTGAAAGATGCCGCCAAGAAGAGGGTGTTCGACGGCGAGGGGCGGCCGGTTTCCAAAGCGTGGGGGCGGCTTGCGTTTCCCGACCTTGCCGACGACGCGGCGTTCGCGCTTGAGATTACGAACGACGGTGCTGCACCGCTGTTTTGCATTGGCGACGTCGTGATCGTGTCGCCGTCGGCCAAGGTGAAGCGCGACGATTGCGTTGTCGTGAAGGGCAAGGAAGGCGTCGCGCTGATGCGCTTCGTACGGCAGACGGCTAAGCGCGTGGAGTTGAAGTCGCTCAATCCGGACATGCCCGATCGCGTGGTCGAGCGCGAGACGGTCGATTGGATCGCGCGCGTCGTTTGGGCACGGTGCTAGTCTTTGGGATAGCCCTGAAAGCGGCGGACCAGCTCTTCGATCTCGTCCGCCTTGCCCGTCTTTAGAAGCTCCCTCAGTTCGTCGGCGCGTTTGCGCGTGAACCTTGTCAGCGCGTCGGCGCGCGGGTCCTTGTAGCCGGCCTCGATTGCGGCGGCGGCGTCGGCGCGGAACTCGTCGGCGTCGAGGGCGAGGATGGTGAGTGCGTAATGGAAGTGGAGGAGCAGATTGCCGGGGGCTGCCGCGAGGGCCTCGCGAAAGAACTTGAAACCCTCCGAACGGCGGGCGCTGTAGGTGACGTCGGCCAAGACGGGGCCGGCGCGGTGAACAATCTCCAGGTTCCATGCGCCGCGTGCGGCTAAAGCCCATGCGTTGTTCGGTGCCAGTTCAAGCGCTTTGTCGATCGCTTTGCGGCCGCGCTCGGGCAAGCGTTCGGCTTTCGCGTCCATCAGCGGGATCAACCGGCCGCGAAAACCCAGCGCGATTGCGAGTTGGATGTAGCCTTCGGCGACCTTCGGGTCGCGATCGATGGCGCTTTGTGCGATCGTTTCGGCGATCGTGAGGCAGGGCTTGCAGTAGGGCCCGTCGCGCATGATGGCGTCCGCGATGCGGGCGCGGGCGGCGAAGGCAAGCGCGTCAGCCGAACCGTCTGCTTCCGCGATGTTGGCGGCAGCGACGAAGCTGCCGTCAATGTAGGCCATCTGCGCTTTGGGCGGTACAGCGGCGTTGACCGCGCTGGTGAGCAGAATCGACAGAACGGCAACGCACCACTTCATGCGCGCGACTCTACGCGCGATCGGCCCATGTGTCAGGCGAGGAATTTGCCGGCGAGGCCGTCGCGGAGCAACTTTGCCGTGTTCGTCACACCGTAGAGCGCCGCGAAGGAGCCGAAACGGGGGCCTTGGTCCTGGCCGAACAGCACCTCGTAGAGCGCCTTGAACCAATCGCGCAGCGGCTCGAATTGGTGTTTCTTACCCACTTCGTACACGTGGAATTGAACGGCCTCGCCCGACTTCGCCGAGGCTTCGTCGGGCAAGTTGTCAAATATGGTTGCGAGGTCTTCCATCGCGGCGCGCTCCTTGTCGGTCGGCGGGCGGTACTTCTTCTTGGGCTTCACGAAATCTTGGTAGTAGCGGATCGCGTAGCCGACGAGGCGGTCGAGCGACGGGTTGTCCTTCGGGTTTGCGTGCGGCGCATATTGGCGGATGAAGCCCCAGAGGATTTCGGGCGTCGAGGCGGCCGATGCCGAGACGAGGTTCAAGAGAAGCGCGAACGACACCGGCCAGCCTTCTTGCGGCGGATTGCCGGCGTGGATGTGCCAGACGGGGTTCTCGAGCCGTTCGGCTTCGTTTTGCTGCTGGTACTTGTCGAGATGCGCGACGTAGTCGTCGACCTCTTTCGGGATCGCGTCGAAGTAGAGGCGCTTGGCGGTCTTGGGCTTATTGTACATGAACAGCGCGAGGCTTTCGGGCGCCGCGTAGGTCAGCCATTGGTCGACGGCGATCCCGTTGCCCTTCGTCTTCGAGATTTTTTCGCCGACTTCGTCGAGGAAGAGTTCGAAGACGAAGTTGATCGGCGGCTCGACGCCGAGTGCCTTGCAGATTTTCGCGTAGAGCGGCTGGTTTGGCAGGTGGTCCTTGCCGAACATCTCGAAATCGATTCCGAGCGCCGCCCAGCGCATGCCGAAGTCGGGCTTCCACTGCATCTTCGCGCGGCCGCCGGTGACGGTTTGCGTGATCTCTTCGCCGTCTTCGTCGTCGAACGTGATCGTGCCGGCCTCGGCATCGTGGCGCTTCAGCGGCACGTAGAGGACGCGGCCTGACTTCGGCGAGATCGGCAGGAAAGGGCTGTAGGTCTTGCGGCGTTCTTCGCCCAGCGTCGGCAGCATGATCGCCATGATCTGGTCGTAGACCTTCAGCGCCTTCAGCAGCGTCGCGTCGAACTTGCCGGACTTGTAGGCCTCGGTCGCCGACATGAATTCGTAGTCGAAGCCGAAGCCGTCCAAGAACGCGCGCAGCCGCGCGTTGTTGTGGTGCGCGAAGCTTTCGTGCGTGCCGAACGGGTCCGGCACGGAGGTCAGCGGCTTCTGCAAATGCTCGCGCAGCATCTCGTGGTTCGGCACGTTGTCGGGCAGCTTGCGCATGCCGTCCATGTCGTCCGAAAACGCGATCAGGCGCGTCGGCTTGTCTGACAGTTCTTGGAACGCGCGGCGGACCCAGCTCGTGCGCGCGACTTCGCCGAACGTGCCGATATGCGGCAGGCCGGAGGGGCCGTAGCCGGTCTCGAACAGAACGTAGGGCTTCGCCTTGCCTTGGGCCTCGTCGCGCTTCACGCGCTCAAGCAGTTTGCGCGCTTCTTCGAAAGGCCAGGCCTTGGCGGCCATTGCGAGGTCTCGGCGGGTGGTCATTAGATTTCCTGGGACGGTCGGCAGGCAGGGATATTGGCAGCTAGGTTCAGCGTCAACGGCGCGGCATAGTGGCGGTCATGGAATCGACCCCTTCGACCTCGCTTGAGGCGATCCCCGCACTCGTCGCGACGTTCCGCCGCGCGGTGATCGCGCATGGCGACGGGCGCTTCGAGCAGCCGACGGCGGAGCAGGCGCTTGCTGCTGCGGCGGCGGTGCCGCATCTGACGGCGCATACGGGGTTCACGCTGCATCGCCTGGGGCGTTCGAGGTCCGAGCCGCGGGCGATGCACTACGACGTGCTGGAACTCTTCGCGTTTGTGCGGCCGGCGCAGCCGATTGCGCCGAGCGTGACAGCGCTGGCGCGTGCGCTGAAGCTTGAGCGTCCGGCGAGTTTGCCGGAGCAGGCGATGACGCTGCGCACGGCGGCGGAGATGTTGCTTGCAGAGGCGGCGCAAGTGCCGGGGCGGCCGATGGCGGCACGCGTCGCGGCGGCGATGGGTTTGTCGCGGTGGGCTTGGGCGCCGTTGTTGCTGGAGCGGATGGATCCTGAGGGGCGCGCGAAAGCTTCGCCCCGCATGGATACGTGGCGCGAGTTGCCGGAGTGGGAGGATGCGCCGCCGCTCGGACAGCCGGGGAGTATGCCGATCTCGCCCGAAGAGGCGCGGGCGCATCTGAGCGCGATCGTGGGAGCGGGGGCTGAGACGCGGAAGACGCAGTCGGATTATGCGGCGCTCGCCGCGCAGGCGTTCCGGCCGCGTTCGCAGGAGGGGGAGCCTTCCGTTGTGTTGGCCGAGGCGGGGACGGGGTTGGGTAAGACGGCAGGGTATCTCGCGCCCGCGACGCTTTGGGCGGAGCGCAACGACGGTACGGTTTGGATTTCGACCTATACGAAGAACTTGCAGCGCCAGATCGCGCAGGAACTTGTGCGCGTTTATCCGGACGATGCCGAGCGCGCTGAGAAGGTGACCGTTCGCAAGGGGCGCGAGAACTATGTTTGCCTCTTGAACTTCGAAGAAGCGTCCGGGCGGCTGCCAGTGTTGATCGAGCGCGAGACGGTGGCGCTGGGCTTGGTCGCGCGCTGGTTGACGGCGACGAAGAACGGCGACTTGCAGGGCGGGGACTTTCCGGCGTGGGCTTGGCCGCATCCCGGATTCTCGAATGCGCTGACCGACCGGCATGGCGAGTGCATCTACGCGGCCTGTCCGCATTATCGCCGCTGCTTCCTGGAGCGCACGGTGCGCAAGACGCGGTCGAGCCGCGTCGTCGTCGCCAATCATGCGTTGACGATGGTCGAAGCAGCGCGCAATGCGGCGCTGGCCGACCTCGATCCGGAAGAGCGGACGGTGCCGCCGTTGCGCTACGTGTTCGACGAGGGGCATCATATCTTCGATGCGGCGGACAGTTTCTTTGCGATCCACATCACCGGATGGGAAGGGGCGGAGCTTCGGCGTTGGCTGCGCGGTGCCGAAGGGCGGAGCGCGCGGCGCGGGCGGGGGCTCGTCGAGCGGCTGACGCCCGTGTTCGAGAGCGAGCCTGAGGCGATCGACAAGCTGCAGGAGGTGGCGCAGCTGGCGTTGGCGCTACCCGGCGACGGATGGCTGAGCCGGGTCGCGAACGAGGCGCCGCGTGGGCAGATGGAGCGATTCTTGAGCGCGGTTCGCACGCAGGTGCGCGCGAGGGCTGAGGATGTCGGCTCGCCGTACGGTCTCGAGTGCGAGGTGGCACCGGCGACGACGCTGCTGGCGGATACGGCGCGGGAGCTTGCGGATGCGCTGAAGGCATTGGCGAAGCCGCTGAACGATCTTGCGAAGGCGTTGCGCGACATGCTCCGCGACGGTGGGAGCGACGAACTCGCACAACACCGGTTTCGCGCCGAGGCCGCGCTGCGCGGGATCGAGCGGCGGGCGAAGCTGCAGCTGCCAAATTGGGTGCTGGCGTTGAGCGGGGTTGGGCAAGTGGCGCCCGGCGGTTACGTGGACTGGCTGGGTGTCGAGCGGTTCGACGGGCACGACACCGATATCGGCTTCTACCGTCATGCGATCGATCCGACGGTGGCGTTCGCGGCGGAGGTTTTGGAGCCTTCGCATGGCGCGTTCATTACGTCGGCGACGCTACGCGATCGACCGCCGGAGGAGGAAGAGGGTGCCGACGGCTGGCGGTCGGCTGAGATTCGCACGGGCGCCGGGCATTTGGTGACGCCACCGGTTCGGGCCGCGTTTGCGTCGCCGTTCGACTACGGGCGGCAGACGCGCGTGCTGGTCGTGCGCGATCTCAATCGCGATGCCGATCTGCTCGCTGGGGCGTATCGGGACTTGTTCATTGCGGCCGGCGGCGGGGCCTTGGGGCTCTTCACGTCGGTTCGCTCGCTCAAGCATGTGCACCGGTCGATTGCGGGTGCGCTGAGCGCTGCCGGGTTGCCGCTGTATGCGCAGCACGTCGATGGGCTCGACACGGGGTCGCTTGTCGATCTGTTCCGTGAAGATGAAGACTCCTGTTTGCTTGGTACGGATGCGCTACGTGATGGTGTCGATGTGCCGGGACGGTCGCTCCGGCTTGTCGTGTTCGAGCGCGTGCCGTGGCCTCGGCCCGACATTTTGCACAAGGCGCGGCGTGCTGCGTTCGGCAAAGGTTATGACGACCAGTTGACGCGGCTCCGGCTGGCGCAAGGATTCGGGCGGTTGATCCGGCGCGCGTCGGACCGCGGCGTGTTCGTGCTGCTCGATGCACGCACGCCGAGCCGGTTGCTGTCTGGATTGCCGCCGGGCGTCGAGATTGAGCGCGTCGGTCTCGCCGATGCCATCCAAACCGTTAAGGACTTTCTCACCGCACCCGGGCTTGCCGATCAGCGGCCGCGCCAATAAGGTCGCGCGCGCAACAAAGGGACATAAGGACCTGGCCATGACCGCCACACTCAATCCGCATTCCGCGTTGATCTACGTGATGGTCGTGGTGTCGGCCGCCGACGCGCGCATGAGCGACGCGGAGTTGCATGCGATCGGCGACTCGGTGCGGCTGCTGCCGGCGTTTAAGGGCTTCCGCGACGACAAGATCATTCCGGTCGCGCGCGAGTGCGCGGCCATTTTGCAGGAACGCGAAGGGCTTGATGCGATCATCGGGCTTGTGAAGGAGGCGCTGACGCCGTCGCTGCGCGAGACGGCGTATGCGCTGGCGCTCGACGTGGCGCTCGCGGAAGCGCCGGTGTTGCCGGAAGAGAACCGCGTGCTGCAGCGGTTGCGCACGGGGCTTGAGATCGACCGGCTGACCGCGGCGGCGCTCGAGAAGGCGGCCGTCGTGCGTCACACCCGCATTCCCGTCTGATGGGCGGAAGCGAAGAAGCGGTTCTTCGGCTCTCTATTTTCGTGGGTGTGTTTGCGGTTCTGGCTGCCGCGGAGTGGCTGTGGCCGCGGCGTCCCCTTTCGTTCGGGCGGGTGCGGTGGATCGCGAATGTGGGCTTGAGCGTGCTCAATACCGTCTTGCTTCGGCTGTCGTTTCTTGTCGTGCCAGCGCTCAGCGTTCTTGCGGCGATCTATGTCGAGCGGAACGGATGGGGCTTGTTGCCCGTGGCCGGTCTGACGGGGGTGCCCGCCGCGGTGCTCGGGTTCATCGCGCTCGATCTCGCGATCTACGTCCAGCATGTGGCCTTTCACTTCGTGCCGGCGTTTTGGCGGCTGCACCGTGTGCACCACGCCGACCCCGACTTTGACGTTTCGACGGCCATTCGCTTTCATCCGATCGAGATTTTGCTTAGCCAGGTTTGGAAGATCGCCGTGGTGCTTGTGGTTGGCGTTCCGGCCGTCGCCGTTCTCGTGTTCGAGATCGCGCTGAATGCGACGTCGATGTTTTCGCATGCGAATGTGCGCTTGCCGCGCGCGCTCGATGCGGTTTTGCGGATGGTGATCGTGACGCCGGACATGCATCGCATCCATCATTCGATCGTCAGGGACGAGACGAATTCGAATTTCGGGTTCAATCTTTCGCTTTGGGATCGCTTGTTCGGGACGTATCGTGATGCGCCTCAAGGCGAGCAGACGTCGATGCCGATCGGGCTTGCGTCTTATCGCGGTGCGGAACCCACGCGACTTCTATGGTCGTTGCGGTTTCCTTTTGTGCGGGGGCCAATCGCATGAAGACGCTTTACATCCTGCGGCATGCGAAGTCGGATCAGGGTGACGGCTCGATCGACGATCACGACCGGCCGCTGAATGCGCGGGGTCGCGAGGCGGCGCCCAAGATGGGCGCCTATTTGAAGGCGAAGGGATACAAGCCCGACTTGATCCTGTGCTCGACGGCGCGGCGGACGGTCGAGACCTGCAATCTCGCGCGGCCCGCGCTCGGCGATATGACCGTTGCGTTCGAGCAGGGGCTCTATCTCGCCGAGGCGCGCTCCATCCTCGACCGCGTGCGGCGGCTCGACGATGCGCTCGGGGCAGTGATGGTCATCGGGCACAACCCGGGGCTTGAGCAGCTGGCGAATGGGCTCAGCGCCTCGCCCAAGTCTCCGGACGAGGAGCGGCTGCATCGGCGCATGCGGGAGAAATTTTCAACCTGTGCACTCGCCGTTATCCAGTTTCCGGCGAAAACCTGGCGCGAGATCAAGCAGGGCGGCGGCGTGCTTGCCGACTTCATGCGGCCGCGGGACCTTTAAGGAGGGAGACTGATGGACGAGAGATTGACCGCTCTGGTGACCGGCGCCTCGGCGGGGATCGGCAAGGCGTTTGCCGATGTGTTTGGGAAGTACGGGTTCAATCTCATCTTGACGGCGCGGCGCGAGGACAAGCTCACGCAGGTCGCGACGGATTTGAGCGCAAAGCACCGGATTCAGGCGCATGTGATCGCGGCCGATCTTGCCGATCCCGCGGCGCCGGAGCGCCTGGTGAACGAGATCAAGACGCGCGGGCTGCGCGTCGACGCGCTGATCAACAATGCGGGCTACGGGGTGCCGGGGGCCTATGTCTCCACGAAGTGGCAAGATCAGCGCGACTTCATCCAGGTTCTGGTGACGGCGCCGTGCGAACTGGCGCACCGGCTTGCGCCGGACATGGTGGCGCGCAAGCGCGGCTACATCGTCAATATCGCTTCGCTTGCCGGCATGATTCCGGGCTCTGCGGGCGCGACGCTTTATGGCGCGTCGAAGAGTTTCATGGTGCAGTTTTCGCGGTCGCTGCACTTGGAGCTCGAGAAGGAGGGCGTAAATGTTACGGCCGTGTGCCCGGGCTTCACCTACAGCGAGTTCCACGATGTCACGGGCACGCGCGAGCAAGTGTCGAAAATGCCGGAGTTCATGTGGATGACGGCCGACGCCGTCGCCGAAGAGGGCTATCAGGCGGTGATGCGGAACAAGCCCGTGCACATCAACGGCCGCGTGAACAAGGGGGTTGCCTTGCTCGCGAAGTATCTTCCCGATCAGCTGGGCCTTGCGATTATGCGAGCGCGATCGAAGGACTTCCGGAAGACGCAATAGTCAGAGCGGCGGTTCCGGTTCCGCGTCGCGGCCGACACGTTGCTTGGGGCGGCCGAGGTCGAGCTTCGGCCAGCCGTAGCCGATTTCGCGGAAGCTCTTGCCCCACATCGGGTGTTGGCGTTCGGCGACGAGTTGGCCGCCCATCGCTTCGTAGAAGAAGCGCGACGGGTTGTCGGCAAGTGCCCAGATGATCATGCCGTTGTAGCCGCCCTTGCCGAACAGGCGGAAGAGCGAGGCGAGTAGACCCGCGCCGATGCCTTGGCCGGTCCAGCCGGGGGCAATGTAGAGCGTGTAGACTTCGCCTTCGAACGGCAGTGTTTTTTCGCGCGTGGGGCCTGCGCTTGCGAAGCCATAGATGTTCGACTTCGCGTCGGCGGCGACGAGCACGGGGTTGCGGAGGTTCGATTGGCTGATCGCGCGCGTCCAGCTTGCGGTTTGATCCGCCTTCGACATGCGCACCAGCCCCGAGTCGGGCAGGATGCCGGCGTAGGTGTCGCGCCAAGATTCAACATAAACATGGGCAATATCGGCCGCGTCGGCAGGCCGCGCCATGCGGATTCCGATGCGGACGGTTTCTTCCATGTCGAACTGCCTTTCCAAATGAAAAGCGCGGGGTGAGCATTTCACCCCGCGCGCCACAGTTCAACTCCCGCCTTTGCTAAAAGCTACGGCGTGGCAAGGTTGCGTCTAGTAGGCGCCCATTGCGTCCATCGTGGCAGCACCGGCGACGCCGTCGGCGGGGATGCTTTTCGACCGCTGATAGGCTTCGACCGCGCTCTTCACGTCGTCGTCGTATTTACCGTCGATCGGGCCCTTGTAGACGCCTGCGTCTTTCAGGGACTGTTGCAGGCGTTCGACCTCAATGCCCTTGTCGCCGGGTTGCAGGGCGTAGCCGGAGCGCTTGCCGGACTTCGCCTGATAGAGGCGCTGTTTCGAGGCTTTTAGGTAGGATTTCTGCGCGGTTTCGGAGGCGGCCGCACGGCTCATCTGCTCGTTTTCGACATTGATCGCCTCGATCTTGCGGCGAACGCGTTCGTCGTTCAGCGACTTGTTCTTTTCCGACAGGTCCTTGGCGAGCGCGGTCATGTTCTTCTTCGCCTCGTCGTGGCGGCCAGCTTGGACGAGCTTGACCTGCTCCTTCTGGATGCGGTCGCTTTCGGCGAGTGTTGCCTGGGCGGACGCTTCCTTATTGCGCGCGCGGTCGACGGCCCCTTTGTCGGCGGTCGCGGTGACCGTGAGGTTTTGGCTGAAGCTTTTCGCTTCGCCGCCCTTGGCTGTCTTGTAGTTGACCGTCACCTGGCCGAGGTCGATTTGACCGGACGAGGGCGTGGCGACTTCCATGCGCAGAAGCACGGCGCGCTTTTCGCCGCCGAAGACATCTTCGAGGCTGCGCTTCGTTTCGCGCGTGCCGGAGGCGTCGTCGTAACCCACGACTTCGACCTTGCGGACGATCGCGGTGCCCGAGAAGCGGATTTCGACGTCGCGCGCGACGGTGTCGAACAACGAGCCCAGTTCTTCCTGGAACACGCGCGCCATTTGGGTCGGGTGTTCGATGTAGTAGTAGCGACCGCCGCCATTTTCGGCGACAGCTTGCATCAGGTCTTCGTCGTAGTCGCGGCCGAGACCCATGGCGGAGATGCGGACGCCGTCGTGTTTGGCGCCGCGCACGAGGCGGGCGATTTCCGATGGGTCGGTGATGCCGACATTGGCAAGGCCGTCCGACATCAGGATCACGCGGGTGATCGTGCCGTCGGCGCGGGCCGGTCCATCGAGCGCGTCTTTCGCCTCATCGACGCCGCGCATCATGCCGCCCGTCAAGTTCGTCGAGCCGCGCGGATCGAGGCGGTCAATCATCGCCTTGACTTCGCTCGTATTGCCGACGCGGCGGGCGGGCCACATCAGCGTTATGGTGTCGTCGTATTCGACGATCGAGAGCGTGTCGCGGTTGCCCAGCCGGTCGACGGCGAGCTTTGCCGCGCGGCGCAGGTATTCGATCTTGCCTTCATCGGACATGGAGCCCGATCGATCCAGCACAAGCGACAGGTTCAGGGGCGGGCGCTCCTTCACGCTGCCCGGGTCGACATCGATGCCTTCAAAATTGACGACAGCGTAAACGACGGTGTTTCCGCCGCCGAGGACTGTGGGCTGGTCGAGCTGCACGCTGCCGCTCAGCGGATCTTTCGCGCTCGCGGGAAGTGCCGCGCCAAGCATCGCGATGCTGCAAAATGTGGCAGTGGCAGCCCGTCGGAATACGTGGGCAATATCAACAGGAATTCGGTCCGGCATGAACTACTCTCCCTCGGGGGTGATTGCGGTAATTCCCGCAGTGGGCCGCGTTTCGCGGACCCAAACGATCAAGGACCCAGTGACCTTGAAACCACGCCAGAATAAATCGCTTGCTGTGGCGCAAAGCAGCCGGGAATGCGGCGGGATTGCGACGTCTGCTGCGGCGAAAGGAACACGTCGAATCGCAATGATATTGCGTCCGGGAGAAAACCCTAGGATGCGCTTGACGAACCTGTACACTTATTCATGCGCAAATCACCTGTGCGAGAAACCTGTTGCGGATCACGGGTTTCCCAAAGGTTTACGATTGCTTTAGGGGATCACGGCACTATTTTTGAAACTTGAGATAGTTGGCCCTTTTGGCCCAGCTGCCGTTCTCGACGCCACCGCAGACGTTTGAGCGGCCGTGCAGTCAAAAGTGCGTAACGGAGATAGGCGGCAGCTCATGAGCAACTCCCTCGACGTCTTCGACGCGTTCACTCGTGCCTATGCGCGCGAGAAGTTCGAGACGATGTCCTTGCGCGATTATCTGTTGGCCGCGCGCGACAATCCGATGATGTACGCCAGCCCAGCGGAACGCATGATCGCGGCGATCGGCGAGCCGGAACTCGTCGATACGTCGCGCGATTCAAGACTGTCGCGGATGTTCTTCAACCGCACGATCAAGATGTACCGTGCGTTCGACGGCTTCTTCGGGATGGAAGACACGATCGAGCGCATCGTCGGCTACTTCAAGCATGCGGCGCAGGGCTTGGAAGAGCGGCGGCAGATTCTCTATCTCCTTGGGCCCGTCGGCGGCGGCAAGTCCTCGCTTGCGGAGCGGCTGAAGGAGTTGATGGAGACCAACCCGATCTACGTGCTCAAAGCCGGGGATGTGATCAGCCCGGTGTTCGAGTCGCCGCTGGGGCTGTTCCGCACATCCGAATTGGCGAACCTGCTGGAAGAGCGCTACGGGATCGAGAAGCACCGTCTCACCGGGATCATGAGCCCGTGGGCGGTGAAGCGGCTCGACGAATACGGCGGCGACATTTCGCGCTTCGAGGTCGTGAAGCTGCAGCCGTCGAAGTTGCGCCAGATCGCGATCGCGAAGACCGAGCCGGGCGACGAAAACAACCAAGACATCTCGGCGCTGACCGGCAAGGTCGATATCCGCAAGCTTGAGCGTTACAGCCAGAATGACGCGGACGCGTATTCGTTCTCAGGCGGTTTGTGCCACGCGAACCAAGGTTTGCTTGAGTTCGTCGAAATGTTCAAAGCGCCGATTAAGGTGCTGCACCCGCTGCTGACGGCGACGCAGGAAGGGAACTATATCGGCACCGAGACGCTCGGGCCCATTCCGTTCCAAGGCATTATTCTGGCGCACTCGAACGAGTCCGAGTGGACGCAGTTCAAGTCGAACAAGAACAACGAAGCGTTCCTCGACCGTATCTGCGTCGTGACGGTGCCGTACTGCCTGCGGGCGACGGACGAGGTTGCGATCTACAAGAAATTGCTCAAGAGCAGCGAGCTCGGCAACGCGCCGTGCGCGCCGGAAACGCTCGAGATGCTGGCGCGCTTCTGCGTGCTGACGCGCCTCAAGGAGCACGAGAATTCGAACCTTTACTCGAAGCTTCGCGTTTACGACGGCGAGAAGTTGAAGGACACGGATCCGAAGGCCAAGACGCTGCAGGAGTACAAGGATGCGGCGGGCGTGGACGAAGGCATGAACGGTATTTCGACGCGCTTTGCCTACAAGGTGCTGTCGGAGACGTTCAACTACGACACGACCGAAGTGACGGCCGATCCGGTGCATCTGATGTACGTGCTGGAGCAAGCGATCAAGCGCGAACAGCATGCCGACGATACCGAGAAGCGCTATCTGGAGTTCATCAAGGCCGAACTGGCACCGCGCTATGCGGAGTTCATCGGCAAGGAAATCCAGAAGGCCTATCTCGAGTCCT
>CAZXAQ010000100.1:0-13206 GCA_964638635.1 uncultured Flavobacteriaceae bacterium | reverse complement strand
TTCGAAGAGCGCGGCCAGCTGCTCCCCCGCGACCGCGTGGACCTGTTGCTCGACCGCGGCACGCCGTTCCTCGAATTCTCGACGCTCGTCGGCCTCAAGATGCACGACGACGACGGCGAGAGTAACGCCAGCGGCGGCGGCGTCATCACCGGCATCGGCACCGTCGCGGGCGCCCGCGTGGTCGTCAACGCGAGCGACGCCGGCATCAGAGGCGGCGCCGGCACGCCGATGGGCGTCGACAAGGCCTTGCGCGCGCAGGCGATCGCGCTTGAGAACAAACTGCCCTACGTGCAACTCGTCGAAAGCGCCGGCGGCAATCTGCTGCGCCAAGCCGAGATGTTCGTCCGGGGCGGCCGCACGTTTGCGAACCTCGCCAAACTGTCGAAAGCCGGCATCCCCATCGTCGCCGTCGTGCACGGCTCCTCGACCGCGGGCGGCGCATATCAAACGGGCTTGAGCGACTACGTTATCGTGGTGCGCGGCCGCTCGAAAATCTTCCTTGCCGGCCCGCCACTGCTCAAAGCCGCAACCGGCGAAATCGCCACCGACGAAGACCTCGGCGGCGCCGTCCTGCATCACGAGGTCTCGGGCCTCGCCGAGTACATGGCCGAGGACGACCGCGACGGCATCCGCCTCGCCCGCGAAATCCTGGCCAAGATCGGTTGGGGCCAGCCGCTTCCGAAGCGCACGTACAAAGAACCGCTCTACGACGCCGAAGAACTGCTCTCCGTCGTCCCCGTCGACTACCGCAAACCCTACGACGTGCGCGAGGTCGTCGCCCGCATCGTCGACGGCTCCGACTGGCTCGACTTCAAACCCGACTACGGCCCGCACACGGTTTGCGGCCACGCAGCGATCGAAGGACACGCGGTCGGCATCATCGGCAACAACGGCCCGATCGACGCAGCGGGCGCCGTCAAGACCGCCCAGTTCATCCAACTCTGCGATCAGGCGAACGTGCCGCTGCTCTTCCTCCAGAACACGACCGGCTACATCGTGGGCACCGAGGCCGAGCGCGCCGGGATCGTCAAACACGGTTCGAAAATGATCCAAGCCGTGACGAACGCCGCGGTCCCGAAGCTCACGCTCCATATTGGCGCCTCATTCGGGGCGGGTAATTACGGCATGTGTGGACGCGCCTTCGACCCGAGATTCATCTTTGCCTGGCCGAACAACCGCATTGCCATGATGGGCGGCGAGCAGGCGGCCAAGGTGATGACAATCTTGGGCGAAGAAGGCGCCCGCCGCGCCGGCCGCGAGCCGGACCAAAAAGCGCTGGCGGCCGCGGCCAAACAGATCGTCGACACCTACGACGAACAGTCGACCGCCCTGTTCGCAACCGCAAGATTATGGGACGACGGCATCATCGACCCCCGCGACAGCCGCCGCGTCGTGGGCTTGTGTCTTGACGTCTGCAAAGAGGCAGAGGAACGTCGCCTGCGCCCGAACGCATTCGGCGTGGCCAGGATGTAAGGAGTGAGACCATGATGGAAAAAATCTTCGGCGGCCCGATCGTGCCGACCATCTTTAGGCTCGTGCTGCTGTCGTTCATCGTCGGCCTCATCCTGTGGACGTTCGGCGTCGACCCCGTGAACCTCTGGAAGGAATTCGGCGCCACGATCCAGCACGCCTGGGCACTGGTCTTCGACGCGATCGACTGGGCGTGGAAATACGCGGTCATCGGCGCGATCGTCGTGCTGCCGGTCTGGATCTTCTACCGCGTCATGATGGCGGTCACGCGGCCCAAGAGCTGATGCAACTGACACCACAACATGAGGAACTCCGCCGCTCGCTGATCAAATTCATCGACACGGAGATCAACCCGCACGTCGACAAGTGGGAAGAGAACCCGCCCTTCCCCGCCCACGAAGTGTTCGGAAAAATGGGTAAAGCAGGCTTTCTCGGCATCACGAAGCCGGAGAAGTTCGGCGGCCTCGGCCTCGACTACTCCTACGCCGCCGTCTATTGCGAGGCCTTGGGCCACATCAATTGCGGCGCGATTCCGATGGCGATCGCAGTCCAGACCGAGATGGCGACCCCCGCACTAGCGCGCTTCGGGAGCGATGAAGTTCGCGAACAATTCCTGCGCCCCTCGATCGAAGGCAAATTCGTCGCCTGCCTCGGCGTCTCCGAAGTCGGCGCCGGCTCCGACGTCGCCGCGATCAAGACGAACGCGCGCCACGACGGCGCCGACTACGTCATCAACGGCGGCAAGATGTGGACGACGAACGGCGCGCAAGCCGATTGGATCTGCCTGCTCGCAAACACCGGCTCGGGCCCCGTCCACCGCAACAAGACGATGATCTGCGTGCCAATGAAGACGAAGGGCGTCACTGTCGCGCGCACGCTCAAGAAACTGGGCATGCATTCGAGCGACACCGCACAAATCCACTTCGACGACGTGCGCGTGCCGCAGAGCTACCGCATCGGCGAAGAGGGCCTCGGCTTCACCTACCAAATGGTGCAGTTCCAGGAAGAACGCATGTACGCGGCCCTCGCGGCCTTGACCGGCATGCAAAAATCGATCGACGAAACGATCGCCTACACCCGCGAGCGCAAAATCTTCGGCCGCCCCGTCCTCGACAACCAAGCCGTCCACTTCCGCCTCGCCGAACTGCAAACCGAACTCGAAGCCCTGCGCGCACTGACGTGGACAGCGGTCGAACGCTACGTGGCCGGCGAAGACATGACGAAACTGGCCAGCATGGCCAAACTCAAAGCCGCGCGCATGCAACGCGAAGTCAGCGACGCCTGCCTGCAATACTGGGGCGGCATGGGCTACATGGCCGAAAACCCGATCACCCGCCGCTACCGCGACGGAAGGTTAGCCTCCATCGGCGGCGGCGCCGACGAAGTGATGCTGAGCATCATCGCCAAACACATGGGGACACTCCCCGGGCGCGGCAACGCGTGACCATTCCTTCAGTTGTCATCCCGGAAGTTAGGCGAGCCCAATTGCGAAGCAATTGGAGCGCGAGCCTTACTATCCGGGACCCAGGAGACCGTGCTCCGCGCGTCAACGCATCACGCAATCCCCTGGGTCCCGGCTCGCGCTTCGCGACGCTCCGCTTGGCCGGGATGACAAAATATTGTTGCGGCGGCGGTCGATGAATCTCCACCGCCCCTTCACCTCCGTCCTCATCGCCAACCGCGGCGAGATCGCCGTCCGCATCGTGCGCGAAGCGAAGGCACTTGGCCTCCGCGCCATCGCCGTCTACTCCGACGCCGACAAGCGCGCGCTCCACGTCGAAGAGGCCGACGCTGCCGTCCACATCGGCCCCGCGCCCGCGCGCGATTCCTACCTCAACGTCGAGCGCATCCTCGCCGCCGCCAAACAAACGAACGCCGAAGCGATCCACCCCGGCTACGGCTTCCTCTCCGAAAACCCGGATTTCGCGCAGGCCGTGATCGACGCCGGCCTCGTCTGGATCGGCCCCTCCCCGGCCGCCATTCGCGCCATGGGCGACAAAGGCAACGCGAAGGAAATCGCCCGCAAAGCCGGCGTCCCCGTCATCCCCGGCTACGACGGCGACGACCAATCCGACGCAAGGCTCCTCGCCGAAGCGAAAAAAATCGGCTGGCCTGTCCTGATCAAAGCAGCGCTCGGCGGCGGCGGCCGCGGCCAACGCCGCGTCACGCAAGAAGCCGACTTCGCCGACGCGCTCGCCTCCGCCAGACGCGAAGCCCTCTCCGCCTTCGCGTCTGACCGCATGATCCTCGAAAAGGCGCTCGACAACGTCCGCCACATCGAAATCCAAATCTTCGGCGACGCCCACGGCAACGTCATCCACCTCGGCGAACGCGACTGCTCCGTCCAACGCCGCAACCAAAAAATCATCGAAGAAGCCCCAGCCCCCGGCGTCAGCGAAGACCTGCGCAACCGCATGGGCTCAGCCGCCGTCGCGCTCGCAAAGGCCGTGAACTACACCAACGCCGGCACCGTCGAATACCTCCTCGACCGCGAAGGCCACTTCTACTTCCTCGAGATGAACACCCGCATCCAGGTCGAACACCCGGTGACGGAGGAGGTGACCGGCACAAACCTGATCCAGTGGCAATTCAACGTCGCAAAAGGCGACCCGCTGCCGTTGAAGCAAAGCGACGTGAAAATCACCGGTCACGCCGTCGAGGCGCGGCTGTGCCTGGAAGACCCCGGCGACGACTTTCGGCCACAAACCGGAAGGGGCTTCTTCAACCAATCGTGGAACGTACGCTGCGACAGCGCCGTCCTCGGAAACATCGAGGCAACCGGCGACTACGACTCCATGATTGCCAAGATCATTGCCACGGGGAGAGATCGAGAAGCCGCCGTGCGCGCCTTGCTCAAGTCGTTCGACGAAAATCGAGTGCACAACCTCAGGTGCAACAGAAACTATCTGGTCGAGCTACTGTCGGATGAAGAGTTTCGACGCGGTCGAGTCGAGATCGCATGGCTATCGCAGAGGAAGCCATTTTCCGACGACCAACTATCTGGTCGAAATGGCCGTATCGCAGCTCTTTGCTTTGCGTTCGGCGGCGGCAACGCGTGGCGCTCGTCGGGAAGCGGGCGGACGCTCGTTCGCCTCCGCGAGCGAAACAAGGAAGCCGCATTTGTCGTCGAAAACAACACCATCGGCGATCTGACGATCTTGCAGCTCGTTGACGAGGGCTCCTGGTTCGGCGCCAGCGTACGCGAGAACGGCAAGCGAATCTCCCTGAATGGCCACTTCGACGGTCAATTCGTTCAGATCAGCTCCGACGGCCGCGACGCCCTCTTCGAAGATGTCACTTACGCCCCCGCTGACCCAAAGGGCGCAGGCGGCGCCAACGTCATCCGCGCGCCGATGGCGGGCCGCATCATCAAGGTCGCAGCCGAGCCCGGCCAAACCGTCACGAAGAACCAAGTCCTCATCATCCTCGAAGCGATGAAGATGGAGCACGAACTCAAAGCCGCCGCCGACGGCATCATCGAAACCGTCACCGCCAAACCCGGCGACCAAGTCGCAATCCGCCAAACGCTGGTGACCTTAGGCGCCCCATCGAAGAGCTAAGCGTCAACGAGAAGACGCTGGTCCTGGGACCGCGGGCGTCCTCGCCCGCTCTTCAAAGCCTTTCACTCGCACCGGGGTTTGAGAGTCAGCAAAGAGCGGGCGAGGACGCCCGCGGTCCCAGGACCAGCGCCCACCTTTAACGGCGGCGCCCTTCGTTCACGCCATCTTGTAGCGCACCGGCAGCGTCTTCAGCCCGCTCACGAAGTTGGCCAGCGTATTCTTCGGCGTGCCGTTGAGCTCGATCGACTTCAACCGCGGCAGCAGCTCGTTGTAGAGCGCCTTGATCTCCATCCGCGCCAAATGCATGCCCAAACACACATGCACGCCGTACCCGAACGCGACATGCTTCGACACGTTCCGATCGACTTTGAACTTGTACGGCTCCTCGAACACCTCTTCGTCGCGATTGCCCGACCAATAGAAGAGGCACAAGCCGTCACCCTCTTTGATCGTCTTGTCGCGCAGTTTGGTGTCCTGCACGGCGGTGCGCATGAAATGCTTCACCGGCGTGACCCAGCGGATCGATTCCTCGACGAAGTTCGGCACCAAACTCATGTCGGCCTTCAGCTTCGCCATCTGTTCCGGGTTCTTCATCAGCTGCAGCAAGCCACCTGCCACCGTCGAACTCGTCGTGTCGTGCCCCGCGGTCGCGACGATGATGTAGTAGCTCATCGCCTCGCGCTCGCCGATCGGCTGCCCGTCGATCATGCCGTTTGCGATGATCGACGAAACGTCGTCCTTCGGGTTCGCCCGCCGATCGGCGGTGATCGCCCCAAAATACTGAAAGAGCTTCATGGCCGTCTGCATCAGATCGACGGTCTGATCTCCTGTCGCGCCAAACGCGGCGGTGTCGGCTTTGTGGGTCGTCTCGGCCGCCACATCGGGATCGCCCGGCCCGAAGATTTCCTGCGTCATCTTCAGCATGAACGGCTCGTCTTCCGGCGGTACGCCGAGCAGCATCATGATCACGCGTAGCGGATACCAAAGCGCCACCTCCTTCACGAAGTCGCACTCACCGCCCAACGCGGCCATCCGGTCGACATGGTCCTTCGCGATTTGCGCAATCCGCGTCTCGAGCTTCTTCAAGTTCGGCGGCATGAACCACGATTGCGTCAGCCCGCGCAGCTTCATGTGAATGGGATCGTCGAGATCAACGAGCGTGCGGAACAAATGCGTGTCGCCGGTGGTCGCCTTGATCCAATCCTCACCCTGGATCGGCGAGAGATACGTGCGCAGCCGGTTCACGAAAATCTGGTGGTTCTTCTCGACCTCCAAGATATCCGCATGCTTGGTGATCGACCAAAACGGCCGGAAGCCCGCCGGCTGCGTCCAGTGCACGGGATCCTCGCGCCGGACCTGGGCATAAACGTCGTGGATCGCCTCGCTCTGATAGAGCTCCGGATTGACGATCTTGTCGTCGATCGACCCCAACGAATACCCGGGAAACACGGACGGTGCGACGCTCATACGATGTTCTCCATTTCTTCAAATAGCCGATCTGCAAACATTGGAACGCCCCCGCCCCCAACGCAACGGCAAAAGAGCGGGTTCACGCCAAGCGCTCTTGCCGAAACGATAAGTGAAGACTATATGTCGATCTTCGGCGCGCCTCTCGACCAGAGACATGACGGCTTGCACGTGATCCGGCCCCAACCCAGCCTGCACCCCCAGAACGCCGCACTGCCGCAGCGTCAGCCATCGAGCGACTCGCAAAGCGTCACAAACAACGCCAATGTGACGTCGCCGTGACGTCATTTTTGGCGGAAGTCTGCCGATGTGACGCCGTGACGGATTCGATTGCGTCTGAAATTGCGGCCGCACAAAAGCGGCGACGGAACCACCAATGACCAAGACCTATCAAACCCTCGACTTCGACTCGTCCCGCCCACCCTCGCCGTTCATGAACGAAAGCCACCACGCCTGGCGGCGCGAGCTGCGCAAATTCATCGACAAGGAAATGATGCCCTATGTCGACGAATGGGACGAGAAGGGAGAGATCCCGCTCGAGCTCTACAAGAAGGCCTCCGACTTCGGCCTACTGCGCATGGGCTATCCAGAAGAATACGGAGGCATCAAAGAGGGTCTCGACCGCTTCCACGGCATCGTGACGTCAGAGGAACTCGCGCGCATGGGGGCCGGCGGCATCAACGCAAGCCTTATGGTTCATGGCATCGGCCTGCCCCCGATCCTCGCCATCGGCGATGAAGTGATGAAGCGCCGCATCGCTCCGCCCGTCCTCGCCGGCGACAAGCGCATCTCGCTCGCGATCACCGAACCCTCTGGCGGCAGCGACGTCGCACAGCTGAAAACGCGTGCCGTGCGCGAAGGCAACGAGTACGTCATCAACGGCTCGAAAATGTTCATCACCGGCGGCATGCGCGCCGATTACTTCACAACCGCGGTGCGCACCGGCGGTCCCGGCATGGGTGGGATCTCGTTGCTGCTCATCGAGGCCGACCGCGCGGGCATCAGCCGCACGAACCTGAAGAAGCAAGGCTGGTGGGCGTCCGACACGGCCGCGCTCTATTTCCAAGACGTGCGCGTGCCGGTCGAGAACCTGATCGGCGGCGAGAACCAGGGCTTCATGGGCATCATGCTGAACTTCAACGGCGAGCGCCTCGGCATGGCCTCCGGCGCCTGCGCCTACGCGCGCGTCTGCCTGGAAGAAGCGGTGAAGTGGGCCCGCGAGCGCCAGACGTTCGGCAAACGCCTCGCCGACCATCAAGTCATCCGCCACAAGATCGCGGAGATGGTCCGCCAAATCAACGCGACGCAGGCCTATCTCGAAATCTGCGCCTGGCGCGTCCAGAACGGCGAGACACCTGCGGCCGACCTGGCGCTGCTCAAAGTCCAAGCGACGTTAACGATGGAGTTCTGCGCCCGCGAGGCGATGCAAATTTTGGGCGGCAGCGGATATATGCGAGGCTCGCGGGTTGAGCGAATCTACCGTGAAGTCCGGGTCAACGCGATCGGCGGCGGCTCGGAAGAAATCATGCGCGATCTCGCAGCCAGACAACTAGGACTCTAAACGATGCCAATCTTCTCCCTCCTCATCGGCTTCCTTCTCTTCGCCGCCATGGGCGCCACGCTGCTGATTTGGCCCGAGGCGGTCGCCCGCGTCACCAACCAGGAGCCCACGACACCCGAAGCGCGCAGCGAAATCCGCGCCGTCTACGGCGGCTTCGGCATCGCGGTCGCCTTGGCGCTGTTCGTGGCAATGGTCTACTCCGACTTCCGCGGCGGCATCATGTTCACCGTCGGCCTCGCGCTGATCGGCATGGCCGCGGGCCGCGGCTATTCAGCCTGGTTGGAGCTCCCGACAAGCAACATCATCTGGGGCCTCTTAGCCGCCGAAGCAGTCTTAGGGCTGGTCATCTTCTTCCGCATGTTCTGATGAGCTTCAAGCACATCACCTACGAAACCGACGGCCGGATCGCGACGATCACGCTGAACCGGCCGGACCGCTTGAACGCCATCGCCCGCGGCATGCCGCAGGAAATCCGTGAAGCCGTCGAAAAGGCGAACGACGACAATAACGTCCACGCCATCGTCTTAACCGGCGCCGGCCGCTCGTTCTGCGCCGGCTACGACTTGATCGACTTCGCCGAGCACAAGAACCCCGCAGCCAGCGGCCAAAGCGCCGCGAAAGGCCCGTGGGACCCGATGGTCGACTTCGCGATGATGGGCCGCAACACGCAGGACTTCATGAGCCTCTGGCGCTCGCACAAGCCAACGATCGCTAAGGTTCGCGGCCACGCCGTCGCGGGCGGCAGCGACATCGCGCTCTGTTGCGACCTCGTCGTGATGGCCGAAGACGCCAAGATCGGCTACCCGCCGGCCCGCGTCTGGGGCGTGCCCACGCCCGCGATGTGGATCTACCGGCTGGGCGCCGAGAAGGCCAAACGCATGCTCCTCACCGGCGATCTCATCACCGGCAAAGAAGCGGCTGCGATGGGTCTCATCCTCGAAGCCGTGCCCGAGCCCGAATTAAACGCCCGCGTTGTTGCCCTGGCGACACGCATCGCCGCTGTGCCAAAAAATCAACTCATGATGGTCAAACTGATGATCAATCAGGCCATCGAGTCGATGGGCCTCGTTCAGACGCAAATGTTCGCGACGCTTTTTGACGGAATTGCGCGCCATTCGCCCGAGGGCGTGTGGTTCAAGCAACAAGCCGAAGAAAAAGGGTTCAAGGAAGCGGTGCGCCAACGCGATAGCGGGGAGCCTATCGCAGAAGGTGTATCGAAGCCGTTCTATCGCTTTTGATGTATTGAACCTTGTTCAATCATCCGCCAATTGTATCCCTGAGATTCAAATCCGGGGGGATACGATCTTGTCTCAATACGAGTTTCCGCATGACCGCCGCAAGGAAGAGCGGCGGGAAGCGGCGCACGCCTACAAGCGCGCCGAAATTCTAGCCGCCGCCAAACGCGTCATGGCACGCGTCGGCGCCAAGGGCCTCACCATCAGAGCCGTCGCGTCCGAAGCCGGTTACGTGCCGGGCGCAGTTTATTTCTACTTCGACAGCAAGTCGGCGATCTTGGCCGACCTCGCGGTCCACGAACTCAGCGGCTTGACCAGAGAGCTGAAGTCCTCGACGTCGAAGGACGCCGCCGACCTCGCCTCGCGCGCGGCCGACGCGTTCGCGACCGCCTCGAACATCTTCGAACTCGACACGAGCAAACGCACAAGCCCAGGTTCCGAGCGCGCCCTGATGGGCCGCCTGATCTCGTTGTTCCAAACCGTCAGCGAACCGCTGAACCTCGACGATCTCCCGCCCGAGCAAGCGCAAGCGCGTGCGCTCGCGCTGTCGGCGACGTCGATCGGCCTCGCAACGCTCGCCCGCACCGGCCGCCTGCAAAAGCTGGGCGTGACCTCCGGCGCGGTGCTCCGCGAGATCGCGCACTGCCTGAAGACGGCACCCAAGCGCGAGGAACGGACGGGCACTTAACGGCGCCGCCGTTCTTCAAGCCGCCTCGAACACTGCGGCGATACCCTGCCCGCCGCCGACGCACATGGTCTCGAGGCCGTAACGTGCGCGGCGGCGTTTCATTTCGTGCAGCAGCGTCGCCAAGATCCGCGCGCCGGTGGCGCCGATCGGGTGCCCGAGCGAGATGCCGGAGCCGTTGACGTTCAGCTTCGCGTGGTCGTGCCAGCCCCAGCGCTTCAACACGCCCAAAACCTGCACCGCGAACGCCTCGTTCAACTCGACGAGATCGATGTCCTTCCACGACAGCTTCGTCCGCGCGAACAGCTTCTCGACCGCCGGCACCGGTCCCAAGCCCATCGTCGCCGGATGACACCCGGCCGCCGCCCACCCGACAAGCGTTCCCATCGGCTTCAAACCAAGCGCAGCCAATTTGTCCTCGGCCACGATCAAGCACGCCGCCGCCGCGTCGTTTTGCTGGCTCGCGTTGGCGGCCGTCACCACGCCGCCCTTCATGATCGGCTTCAGCGCCGCCAGCGTCTCGAGTGTCGCATCCGCCCGCACGCCCTCATCCTGCTTCACCAGCAGCGGATCGCCCTTCCGCTGCGGCACCGGAACCGCCACGATCTCCTCCGCGAACTTGCCTTCCGCCCACGCGCGCGCCGCGCGCTTGTGGCTCTCGACCGAAAACGCATCCGCTTCCTCACGCGTAATCTGACACTCGCGCGCGACATTCTCCGCCGTCTCGATCATGCCGGAGATCACGCCGAACCGCTCCACGGGCTGCGAACGCTCGCGGCCGCGCTCCAGGCGGTCGTACATCGTGACGTTCCCGGCCCGCGCACCGGAGCGCATCGCCGTCGTGTAGTACTCGATATTGCTCATGCTCTCGACGCCGCCCGCGATCACGACGTCGGCCGCACCGGTTTCGACCATCATCGCCGCCGTCACGATCGCCTGCAGACCGCCGCCACAGCGCCGGTCGAGCTGCATCCCCGGCACCTCGATCGGCAAGTCCGCCGCCAGCGCCGCCCACCGCCCGATGCACGGCGCCTCGCTGTTCGCGTAAGACTGCGCGAACACCACGTCGTCGATCCGCGCCGGATCGATGCCGGACCGCTTCACCGTCTCCTTCACGACATGCGCGGCCAGCATCTCCGCCGGCACATCCTTCAAGGCCCCCAAATACTTCGCCACCGGTGTACGAACCGGCGCAACGATGGCCGCACGGCGTGTCATCAGATCACTCCCTTCGATTTCAAGTCCTCGATGCGTTGAGGCGCAAAACCCCAGCCCTGCAATCCGGAAACGTTATGCCCACCGATCGCGGGCGGCGGCCCTTGCACGGCGCCGGGCGTCGCCTCGAAACGTGGCGCGGGCGCAGGCTGCACGACGCCTGCAACGTTCACGAAGGCCTCGCGCGCGACATTGTGCGGATGCGCCGGGGCCTCGCCGATCTCAAGCACCGGCGCAAAGCAAACGTCGCTCCCCTCCATCAGGGCACACCACTCAGCCCGCGTCTTCGTCGCGAACACGCGCGCAAGCTTTTCTTTCAAAGCGGGCCACCGGCTGCGGTCCAACTGCGCGTCGAAATCCGCATCCTCCAACCCGGCTTTCTCACGCAACAACGTATAGAACTGCGGCTCGATCGAACCGATCGCAACCCACGCCCCATCGGCGCATTTGTACACGTCGTAGAAATGCGCACCGCCATCCAGCCGGTTCGCCGCACGCTCCGCCGAGTGCACGCCCTCCGCACGAAACCCATAGAAATAGGACATCAGCGACGCCGCGCCGTCCACCATCGCGGCATCGACAACCTGCCCCTTCCCCGTCGCGCGCGCATGCGTCAGCGCCGCCAGCAACCCGAACGCCAGATAAAGCGCACCGCCGCCGAAATCGCCAATCAGATTGAGCGGCGGCACCGGCCGTTCCTTCGTACCGATCGCATGCAAAGCCCCGGTGAGCGCGATGTAGTTGATGTCGTGCCCGGCGGCATGCGCCAGCGGCCCCGTCTGCCCCCACCCGGTCATGCGCCCGTAGACGAGCTTCGGGTTGCGCTTGAGCGCGATGTCGGGCCCGAGCCCCAGCCGCTCCATCACGCCCGGCCGAAACCCCTCGAACACAATCTCCGCCCGCTCGAACAACTGCAGACACAACTCGATTGCATCTTTGTTCTTCAGATCGAGCGTAACCGACTTGCGCCCGCGATGCGTCACATGATGCGGCTGCGCGGGCCGCGCGTCTTTGCGGTCGATCCGGATGACATCGGCACCGAGATCCGACAGCAGCATGCCGCAGAACGGCGCCGGTCCCAGCCCCGCAAACTCGACAATCTTGACCCCCGACAACGGTCCTTGCGCCAAAGCCAGAAACTCCCAAGCCGCCTGACGTAACGTCCATAGCACACGGTCGCCGCCGCGCGAATCGCGCGATAGAGTACGCGGAGCGAAACGGATTCGAGACATGCGAAGTTGGTGGTTTTCGATCCACAAATGGGTCGGCTTGATCGTCGGCCTGCAAATCCTGGCCTGGACGGCCAGCGGCCTTTACATGACCTGGTTCCCGATCGCCGAAGTCCGCAGCGAACATGCGATCCGTGAGGCCAAGCCGCGCGATCTGCGCGGCGCGAAGGACCTCATCGCCCCAGACCGAGCCGTCATGGCCGCCCGTGCGCCGGTCTCGCGCCTGGAACTGGTCGACATTGCCGGCCGCTGGATGTGGCGCATCGACAGCGCCGGCAAGCCGCACATGCTCATCGACGCGGAAAGCGGCAAGGTCCTCTCCCCTCTTGATGAAGCGACCGCACGCCGGATCGCGCTGGCCGACTATGCCGGCAAGGGCAAGATCGTCGCCGCCAAACTGATCGTGAACGATGCCCCGATCGAGTACCGCCGCGCGCTGCCGGTTTGGCAGATCGTCTTCGACGACGCCGACGGCATGCACCTCTATGTCGAACCGCTAACCGGCAAAGTGCCGGCCCGCCGCAGCAACCTGTGGCGCACGTACGATTTCCTGTGGTCGCTCCACATCATGGACTACAGCGAGCGGGAGAATTTCAACCACTGGCCGATCATCCTGATGTCGCTGCTCGGCCTCACGCTCACAGTCACCGGCGTAGGCCTCCTGTTCATTCGCCTCTGGCCGCGCAATATCGTTTTCGCAAAACGCAACGGGTAAGCATGTCACAAGCATGATCGAAGTGGCGCGCTCCAGCGTTCAGACCTGGGAGTGCGATCAAATGGGCCA
>CAZXAQ010000099.1:0-13694 GCA_964638635.1 uncultured Flavobacteriaceae bacterium | reverse complement strand
TTCTCGGTCAGGAACTTGCGCGCCTGATCCTTCAGCATCTTCTGGTCGTCGGAGAAATCGAAATTCATCGCGGCCCTCAAGGTTGAACTTGGTCAAGGGCGGCGCTTGGCACCTAGTCGTCGGCGCCGCCGAGATTGCGCTTCAGCTTCTTGAGCTGAGCGATCAATTCCTTCACCTCACTCTGTCGCATACCTTGCAGCGCACGCGCAATTGTCCCCTTTCCGGCCGCAGCCAATTGGGGAAGGTGCTTATCGATTTTTGCCGTAGCGGAAACCCGCCGCGCGCGCCGATCCTTCGGATCTGGCTTGCGGACGATCCATCCGCCTTGCTCCAAGCGGTCCAGCGTTTTGCCGAGCGGCGCTTTCTCGATCTCGGTCGACTCGGCGAGCTCAGTCTGCGTAAGCGGCACCTCAGCGCGCGCGATCGTCACGATCACCCGCCACTGTGCCCGCGTCAGCCCGAGGCCAGCGATCCGGTCATCGAAATCCTTGCCCAAAAGCTGGTGAATGTCGATAAACAGCCAGCCGAGCGTCCGCTCGACCTCCATCTCCGCCTTCAACCTTTCATTTTCCATGTTCGGCGCGGACTTTGCGGCAGCGGCTTTGCGCCCCGTTTTGCCCCGCTCCGCAGTCGAAAATGCCTCACTCAATGGTCCGTCACCCGGCTTCACGAATTGGTATCTTAGCATATAGTAATCTCGTATACTAATTCCTGACGTCAACAGGTTTCTTGAGCGTTATGACCGCACACCGGGCCCTTTCCGCCGCCTTTTTGCTTGCCGCCGCCGCAACGCTGGCGAGCTGCGGCAAACCGTCTGAAGCGAAGGACGCAAAGCAAACGGCCGCGCCGATCGCGGTCAGCGTCTCCACCGTCAAAGTGACGAAAGCCGATGTTGCAACACCGATCATGGCGACCGGATCGCTGACGCCCTCGCGCCAAACCGACATCGGTCCGTCCGTCGACGGCATCATCGAAGAAGTCATGGTCGGCGTCGGCAGCCGCGTGAAGAAAGGCGACGTTCTCTTCCGCACTCGCGACGTCGACATCCGCTTGCAAGTCCAAGAGCTCGAGAAGCAGGTCGCGCTCGCCCGCGCGCAACTGCGCAACGCGCAGGCTGACTACAAACGCCAAGATTCGCTCAAGGGCGGCGGCTGGGTCAGCCAGGCGCGGATGGACACGACGAAAACGAACGCCGACGTGGCGAGCGCGCAGCTGGGCGTGTGGGAAGCACGCCTCGCCCAGGGCCGCCAGCAACTGAAAGACACACTCGTCCGCGCGCCTTACGACGGCGTGATCTCGAAGAAAGACGTCTACGAGGGCCGCTTCATGGCGACCCGCTTCGGCGGCGGCGGCATGATGGGTGGCGCGGCCGGCGTGGTACAGATCATGGCCATCGACCCACTCGCGGTCATCGTCACCGCGCCTGCGACCTATTTCGAGCAGCTGAAAGTTGGCATGACCGGCCGCATCTTCGTTGACGGCATCGCCAAGCCGTTCGAGGCAAAGGTCGCCGTGATCAACTACGGCGTCGACTACAAAGCCCGCAGCGTCGAAGTGCGTATGGCGTTGCCCAATCCCGGCTACAAGGTCCTGCCCGGCCTCTACTGCCGCGTCGAACTGGTCCCGGAAGCGCGCTCGACGCTGGTGGTAGACCGCAAAGCGATCTTGGGCCCCGACGGCTCCCGTTACGCATTCACCGCGCAAAACGGCCGCGCGAAGAAAGTCCCGCTGTCCGTACGCGAACTCGACGGCGAACGCGTCGAAATCCTGAGCAACGTGCCGGAAGGCACCGAACTCCTGACCGGCCCAAACCTGTCTCAGCTCGCCGACGGTGTGCCGGTGACGACCGAGAGCGCTGCCGCCAAGCCCACGACGCAGGCGAAACTCTAGCCCATGTGGATTTCCGACCTTTCGATCCGCCGGCCCGTTCTGGCCACCATGGTCATCGGCGCGCTGGTTGCGCTCGGCTGGGTATCGCTGCAGCGGATCGGCGTCGATCTCTTCCCCCGCGTCGAGTTCCCCTATGTGAACGTCATGACGGTGCTCGAGGGCGCAAGCCCCGACGCGATCGAAACCGACGTCACCGACACGATCGAGGCCCAGGTCAACACGATCTCCGGCATCAAGTCGCTGTCGTCGCAGAGCTACGAAGGCCTCTCCCAGATCATCATCGAGTTCGGCCTGAACGAAAACGCCGACGTCAAAGCCCAAGACGTGCGCGACAAGGTCAATCTTGCGATCCGCGACCTGCCGCAAGACGCCGAACAGCCGATCATTCAAAAGATCGATCCCGACGCGGAACCGATCCTGTCGGTGATGCTCTCGGGCGACATGCCCACGCGCGACCTCACCGAATTCGCCGACAAACAGATCAAAGAGCGCCTCGAACGCGTCTCCGGCGTCGGTCAGGTGACCATCCTCGGCGGGCGCGCCCGGCAAATCCGCATCTGGCTTGACGCCGACAAAATGCGCGCGCTCAACGTCACGGCCGACGACGTTGTGTCGGCGCTGCGTCGCGAAAATGCCGACGTCCCCGGCGGCAACTTGGAACTCGCCGGCGAGCGCTCGGAGTTCAGCGTCAAGACCAAGGGTGAGGTCAAACGCGTCGAGGACTTCAAGAGCATCGTCGTCGCGTTCCGCCAACTCGCGCTGCCAACCCTTCTGGGCGACATCGCTCGCGTCGAAGACGGCGCCGAAGACGAACGCACCTTCGCAACCCTGAACGGCAAGCCCGGCATCTCGCTCGAAATTCGCCGCCAGTCGGGCCAGAACACCGTCGAAGTCGCCAAGGCCGTGAAGCACGAGATCGAAAGCATGCGCCATCTCGTGCCGGCCGGCATCGAGATGGTTGTCGCCCGCGACATCTCGCTCTTTATCGAAGACTCGGTCAACGACGTCGGCTTCGACATCGTCCTGGGCATTTGCCTTGTGATCGTGATCACGATGGCGTTCCTGCTCGACTTCCGCGCGACAATCATCGTGGCCGTCGCAATGCCGACATCGCTGATCGCGACGTTCTTCGCGTTCTATTGGGCAGGATTCACGCTCAACAACCTAACGCTTATGGCGTTCTCGGTGTCCGTCGGCTTGCTCGTCGACGACGCGATCGTCGTGCTCGAAAGCGTCCATCGCAAGCTGGAAGAAGGCTTGGCCCCGGCCGAAGCTGCATCCAGAGGCACAAGCGAAGTCGCCGTCGCCGTCATGGCGGGCACCTGGGCCGTCGTCGCCGTGTTCGTTCCCATCGCCTTCATGGAAGGCGTTGTCGGGCGCTTCTTCTATCAATACGGCCTAGCGATCGTGTTTTCGGTCCTGGTCTCTCTACTCGTCTCACTGACGCTGACCCCGGCGCTCTGCTCGAAGTTCCTGAGCAAACTTCACCTCGGCCCCTTCGCGCAACGCATCGAGGCGTTCCACCACGGCCTCGAGTCCACCTACAAGCGCATCCTTCATTGGTCACTTGAGCATCGCTGGATCGTGCTCGGAATCGGCCTCGCGACCATCGTCGTTGGCGTGATGCTCGCACGCGGCATCCCGTTCGATTTCCAATCGAAGACCGACCGCTCGGAGTTCCTGGCAACCATCGACCTGCCCTATGGCACCGGCATTGCCGACACGAAGGCCGTCGCTGCGCGCGTGAGCAAGACCCTGCAAACAACGGAGCACGTCAAAACCGTGTTCGCAACCGTGGGCGGCGGCGCGCAGCCGCGCATCAACCGTATCAATCTCTACATCGGCCTAACGCCAAAGCGCGATCGTGCGTTCGCCGAAAACCAATTCGTCGTCATGCAGCGCGTGCGCACGCTTCTGGCCAAGACGGTGCCCGAAGCCAAGCACATCGAAGCGACCGAAGTCCCCTGGATCGGCGGAAACTCGAGCTTCAACACGGCGATCACCTATTCGCTGCAGGGACGGTCGCTGGAAGTCCTACGCGAAAAAGCCGACGCGATCGTTGCTCGGATGCGCGCCGACACCGCGACCTTCACCGACGCCCGCTCGTCCTACGAAGCAGGCAAGCCGGAAGTGCAGATCCACGTCGATCGCGGCCGCGCGGCCGACCTCGGCGTCGCGATCCGCCCGCTCGCGACAACAGTTCGCGCCCTGATCGGCGGCGTCGACGCCGGCACGTACGAAGAACTCGGCAACCGTTACGACGTTCGCGTCCGCCTCGAAGAAGCACAACGCAACGACCCGACGAAGCTCGATCAAATCCAGGTTCGCAGCACGAACGGCAGCCTGGTCGATCTCGCAAGCCTCGCCGATTTCAAGATCGAAGAGGGCCCCGCCCAAGTCGACCGGCGCAACCGCGCCCGCACGATCACGATCCTGGCGAACAACCCGCCCGGCATCGCACTCGGCACGGCGACCGACAAGCTGCAGAAAATCGTCGGCGAAGTCGGCCTACCTCAAGGCTACACCGGCACGTTCATCGGCCAAGCCGAGCGCATGAAGGAATCCGCCGCCGCCATCGGCTTCGCGTTCCTGCTGGCCTTGGTCGCGCTCTATATGATCTTGGCGAGCCAGTTCAACAGCTTCTCGCAGCCCGCAATCATCATGCTGACAGCGCCGCTCTCGTTTGTCGGCGCGTTCGCCGCGCTCTCCTTCACCGGCATGACGATGACCATGTTCGCGCAAATCGGCATGATCGCCCTCATGGGTCTCGTGATGAAGAACGGCATTCTGCTCGTCGACTACGCCAACACCGCGCGCGAAACCCGCGGCCTCGACGCTCGCACCGCCATGGAAGAAGCCGGCCCCCGTCGTATGCGGCCCGTGCTCATGACGCAGCTCGCCACCGTCTTCGGCATGATCCCGGTCGCGATCTCGATGAGCCAAGGTGCGGAGTTCCGCAACGGCATGGGCGTTCTGATGATCGGGGGCATCCTCTCCTCGACCCTGCTCACGCTTTTCATCGTTCCGGTTGCTTACACGTTAATGGCCGACGCCTATGCCTGGTTTGGCCGCGCAACCGCGCGCTTTTCCCGGCCTCGCATCTCACCTGCCGAATAACCGTTTAACCGCACTTTAAGCGGGCTGCGGCACGATCGCAGGCTGGGATGAAGCGCCAATAAGGCGCCAGGGGTCAGTCATGGCGAAAGCAGTATTTCACAAGAACCAGCGCATCTACGTGAAGACCGTGGGCACCTGGTCCACGATCGAGCGCGTCGTGCCGCACTGGGCGAAGGGCTTGGACGAACCTCTGCGCATCTTCTACGACGTCGGCCTTGGTCGTGAGTTCTCCGCCGAAGAGCTGCAAACCGAACAAGCGCAAAACGCGGCGACCGCCGCCATCGGTGCCGAGAACTGGCGCCTCATCCGCGCGAAGAACAAGTACAAGTCGCCGGACGAATGCGGCAACCACCCCTACCCCGGCACGCACCCGCAAGTCGTGACGGGCGAAGCGGAATGGGGCGGCTGGCGCGTGCCGGGCGCGGAGTACGACCTCTATCCCGAGAAAATCGAGGTGCAGGCGCGCATGATCGTGTCCGCACCGAAGATGGCCGCGCTGCTCCGCGTCCTCAACGACTTCGTGAAGCTCGAAACCGAGAACGTGCCCCACGAAGTGCAATCGCTTTGCAAGGAAGCCATGGGCATTCTGCGTTACATCGAACAGGACGTCCCGCAATAGCCTGTTGACATCAGCTTCCGGGAAGTTTCCACCTTCGGGCGTCCGCCACATGGCACGGACGCCCGAGACGTTTTGGGAAGCCCCGATGACCGCATCCAAGATCGACACGTTCCGCCGCCTCCATCAAAGCGGCTGCTTCGTTATCCCGAACCCCTGGGACGCCGGCAGCGCGATCTATCTTGAAAAGCTGGGCTTCAAGGCGATCGCGAGTTCAAGCGCAGGCTTCGCCTGGTCGCAAGGGCGTCGCGACAACAACGTCACGCTCGATCAACTGCTAACGCACCTCAAGGCGCTCGCCGATGCTGTCGATATCCCTGTCAACGCCGACTTCGAAGACGGCCTCGCCGTCGATCCCGAAGGTGTCGCCAAGAATGTGACGAAAGCCGTCGCGACCGGCATTGCAGGTCTCTCCATCGAAGACTCCACCCGCGACGGCGATGAACCGCTTTACGCCCTCGACTTCGCCGTCGACCGCATCAAGGCCGCGCGCGCCGCAATCGACAAGTCCGGCACAGGCGTGCTCCTAACCGGCCGATCGGAAGGCTTCATCGCCGGGCGGCCCGACCTTGCCGAGACAATCAAACGCCTGCAGGCCTATTCCGCCGCGGGCGCCGACTGCCTGTTCGCGCCAGGATTGAACAAGAAGGACGACATCGTCGCGGTTGTGAAAGCCGTCGCCCCCAAACCCGTCAATTTGATCGGCGGCCCGTGGATCACCGTCGCCGAGATCGCCGATCTGGGTGTGCGCCGGATCAGCGTCGGTGGTTCGCTTGCGCGCGCTGCATGGCGCGGATTCTCCAGCGCCGCCAAGGAGATTGCCGAGCACGGCACGTTCGGCGGGTTCACCGGCCCCAAACTCGATCTCGACTCTTTGTTCGAATAGGCCCTACCGCGGCTTAAGCCAAATCGCATACAACGCGGGCTCGAAACCAAGGGCCCGCAATGAAAACCGAAACGCCGATCCCGATCCGCCGCCTGGACTACCGGCCCGCGCCTTACCGCGTCGCGCGGACGGAACTGGAGTTTCACCTCGACGAAACGGCGACGCGCGTCTACGCGACGTTGCATGTCGAGCGCCAGGGCGATGCCGGCGGCGCGCTCGTTCTCGACGGCGAAAACTTGAAATTGCTCGACGTCAAACTCGACGGCCGCACGCTGCCCAAAGACGCCTACGAAGTCACGGCCGAAAAACTCACCATCAAGAACCCGCCCGCGACGCGCTTCCGCCTCGACACCACCGTCGAAATCAACCCCAAAGCGAACACGGCGCTGAGCGGCCTCTACATGTCCGACGGCATGTTCTGCACGCAGTGCGAGGCTGAAGGCTTTCGTCGCATCACCTACTCCTACGACCGACCCGACAATATGTCGGCCTATCGCGTGCGCATGATCGCCGACAAGGCGCGGTTCCCCGTGCTGCTGTCGAACGGCAATCCCGACGGCTACACAACGCTTCCCGGCGGCCGCCACATGGCGGAGTGGGACGATCCCTTCCCGAAGCCCGCTTACCTGTTCGCGCTCGTAGCGGGCGACCTCGCGCATGTCGAAGACCACTACGTCACCAGCTCGGGCCGGCGCGTCAAACTTGGCATCTACGTGACGCACGGCAACGAGGACAAGGTCGACTTCGCCATGGGCGCGTTGAAGCGCTCCATGAAGTGGGACGAAGACGTCTTCGGCCGCGAATACGATCTCGATGTCTTCAACATCGTGGCCGTCAGCGCCTTCAACTTCGGCGCCATGGAGAACAAAGGCCTCAACATCTTCAACGACAAGCTGATCCTTGCCCGCCCCGACACGGCGACCGACACCGACTACGACCTGATCGAAGCCGTCGTCGCACACGAGTACTTCCACAACTGGTCGGGCAACCGCGTGACCTGCCGCGATTGGTTCCAGCTCTCGCTGAAGGAAGGCTTCACCGTCTTCCGCGACCAGTCGTTCTCCGCCGACATGCGCTCCGCCGCCGTCGAGCGCATCGGCGACGTCCGCGCGCTCCGCGCCCGCCAGTTCCAGGAAGACGCGGGCCCCCTTGCCCACCCCGTGCGGCCGGACAGCTACCTCACGATCGACAATTTCTACACGGCGACGGTCTACGAGAAGGGCGCCGAACTCTGCCGCATGGTGCGCACGATCTTGGGCGCCAAAGCCTTCCGCAAAGGCTCCGACCTCTATTTCGCGCGCCACGACGGCACCGCCGCCACCTGCGACGACTTCATCAAGGCGATGGAAGACGCGAACGGCGTCGACCTCACGCAATTCAAGCTTTGGTACGCGCAAGCCGGCACCCCGCATGTCAAGGCACGCGGCAAATATGACGCCGATGCAAAGACCTACGAACTCACGCTCGAACAGCAATTGGCACCAACACCCGGTCAAAAGGCCAAGGAGCCGATGCACATCCCTGTCGCGGTGGGCCTCGTGGGCCGCAAGAGCGGACGCGACCTCACCATCGCGCTCGACGGCGAAAAGTCCACGACGCACGTGCTGAACCTCACGAAAGCGAAGCAGACATTCAAACTCTCCGGCGTCGGCGAGCAGGCGGTCCCATCGGTCGGCCGCGGCTTCTCCGCGCCGGTCCGCTTCGAGGTCGACCTGAAGAACGACGACCGCGCCTTCCTGATGGCGAAGGATTCGGACTCATTCAATCGCTGGGAAGCCGGTCAAGCGTTGGCAACAGACGCCCTCGTCCGCATGACGGCCGACATCCGCGCCGGCAAGGTGCCCAAGGTCGACCAGCTCTACGTCACCTCTTTCGGCGAGCTGCTGCGCGACGCGCGCAAGGATCCAGCCTTCACCGCGCTCGCAACGCAGCTCCCCTCGGAAATGGAGCTCGCTCAAGTCATCGACGACGCTGACCCGGACGCCATTCACGCCGCGCGCGAGACGCTCCGCAAGGCACTTGCCGCCGCGCACAACGGCGCCCTGCGCGAGACCTACCAGTCGCTCAAGAGCAACGAACCCTACTCACCTGACGCCACTTCGGCCGGCCGCCGGGCTCTGCGCAACATGTGCCTGCGCTACCTGACGGCGGAGGACACCAAGGAAACCCGCACCCTCGCCTACGAACAGTTCCGCTCCGCCGACAACATGACCGACAAGATCGGAGGCATGGCACCGCTCGTCGACATGGACGGCGAGGAGCGCCCCAAGGCGCTGGAGCAGTTCTATGACCAGTGGAAGGCCAACCCCCTGGTGACCGACAAGTGGATGGCGCTCCAAGCAAGCTCCTGTCGCGCGGACACCCTCAAACAAGTGAAGGCACTCACGAAACACGCCGCCTTCACCATCGAAAACCCCAACCGTGTCCGTGCGTTGATCGGCGCCTTTGTGATGAACAATCAGCTCCGCTTCCACGCCCCTGACGGTTCCGGCTACGCGTTTCTGGCAGACCACGTCCTGAAGCTCGACAAGCTCAATCCCCAAGTCGCTGCGCGGCTCTGCGGCGCCTTCGAGACCTGGCGGCGCTTTGACGGCAAACGGCAGAAACTCATGCGCGAGCAGCTCACGAGAATCAAAGACGCCAAGGGCCTTTCCCGGAACGTTCAGGAGATCACCGAGAAGACACTCGGCTGAGTCTAAAGCGCAACGATTCGCGCTTTACCTGTTGCAGATCGCACCCACCGGGTGTTGCAGGCCCGGGGCGACCGACATAATCGCCCCTGGACCTGATTCGAGTCTGTGCGGTCAAAAAAATGGCAATAGCCACAACAGCAACGATCCGGCGATCGCCGGCACGCGCCCTGGGCGCATGGTCGGGACTAACGGCCAGACGGCGTACGTCGCTTTGGATTGTGCTCGGCACACTTGCAACCGTCCTTTCGGTTGCAGCTGCCGCCGCCATCCAGATGCGCAAAGACCACGCGATTGCCCTCGAGCAAGTTGAGCGCGAGTCTCGTTCATTCATTGCGGTCTCCGGCGCGTTGATCGGCAGCGCGCTCGATCGCACGCAGGTCATGATCGCACGCTCCGCGAAGGCGGCGCCGGGGCTCGCGGTTGCAACCGACCCCGCGCTCATCAACGTCGTCGCCACCGACGCGCTGGGTAACGTGAGCTGGGACAAGAACGGTACGCCCATCGAACCGCGCCGCCTCAGCGACATGACGCTGCTCCGAAAACTAGACGCGACGCCCACGAGCGTCCGCTTCGTTGCCGGTTCGATCGCCGACAATGAATTCGGCAAGAGCGAGTTTGCCGTCGCCATGCGTTCCAACACCATTGCCGGCCAATATGTCTTCGCATTGATCGATACCAAATACCTGACCGGTCTGCTTGGGAGCATCCAAGGCAGCCGCAGCGTCGGCGTCATCCTGGCCGACGCACAAACGCGCCGGATCGCCTGGACCGGTATTGACGAAGCGCTCTACGCCCGCGTCGCGTCCGCGATCCCCGCCACGGCGTCCACGACACCTTCGCTTCGCTATATTTCTGACTCCGGCGCCAACTACCTCACGACCACGCGCCTGATCCCCGGCTACGACCTGCGTCTCGTGACTGTCGTACGCGCCGCAGACGCGCTTTCAGGCTGGTACGAATCCCTGCCGCTCTACTCGATCATGATCTTCGGCCCCAGCTTGCTCGGCGCGGCGCTAGCATGGGCGCTGCTCATGCAGCTGGAGCGCAACTCGCGCGTCGACCATGTCCTGCGCAGAACGGAAGAACGCTTTGAGCTCGCCGTCAGCGGCGCGAAATGCGGCATCTGGGATTGGGACATCACGAACAAACGCCTGTTCTGGTCGGGCGCGATGAACAACCTGCTCGGACGAGGCAAGCAGCCGCGCCTTCTCTCGCTCGAAGAGGCCGAAGAACTGATCCATCCCGAGGATCGCTACGTGCTGAGCGCGATCGAATCCTCCGTCCGCTCCGGCGCCGACTCCTACGACCGCTCGTTCCGCGCCAAACACGCCGACGGCCACTGGATCTGGATGCGCGCAAAGGGCCAGCACTACCGGACGCTGCGCTCGGAAGGCGGCCGCCTCTCCGGCATTGTCATCGACATCACAGATCAGAAGCGCGCCGACGCTCGTGTCGACGCCGCCGAACGCGTGCTTGAAGCAGCCTTCGAGAACGCAGCCGAAGCATTTGTCCTCTGGGACCGCGACGACCAACTCATCGTCTGCAACAAACGCTTCAAGGAATTCTACGGCGTCGAAAGCCTCCGCCCCGGCGAGAGCCGCGACGCGATCTTCAAGCGCGCCGCCACCCCCGGCGAAAGCGCCGACAGCTCGACGCAACCGCTCGAAATGTTCGACTCCAGCGGCAACACCGGCACGATCGAGCTGCAGAAAGCGGGCTCCCGCTGGCTCCTGGTCAGCGAACGGCGCGCTCTCGACGGCGGAAAGATCGCGGTCGCAACCGACATCACCGCCCTAAAGGCGCACGAAGACGAACTCGAAACATCGCGCAACCTCCTCCAAGCGCAGACGCAGGAACTCAGCGAACTCGCCAAGCGCCTGGAATCCGAAAAGGAACGGGCCGAGGAAGGAAGCCGCGAAAAATCGGAGTTCCTGGCGAACGTCAGTCACGAACTGCGCACGCCCCTGAACGCGATCATCGGCTTCTCGGACGTGATGCGGAACGAAATGCTGGGTCCCCTGTCGCCGCGCTATGCGGAGTACGCGAGCGACATCAACCGCTCGGGCCAGCACCTGCTCGACCTGATCAACGACGCGCTCAGCATGGCACGGATCGAATCCGGCAAGATCGAACTCGAGTTCGTCGCGACCGACCCCTCGCAGCTCGTGAACGACGCCATCAAGTCGATCAAGCCCAAAGCCGACGAAGCAGGCCTGCAGATTCGGGTCAACACGCCGGAACTGCCCGAAGTAAGAGCCGACAGGCGCGCGATCAAGCAGGTACTTCTGAACCTGCTGTCGAACGCGATCAAGTTCAACAACTCCGACGGCTACATCACCGTCGAAACCCGCCGCGAAGAGAACGGCGTCTCGATCTGGATCCACGACACCGGCATCGGCATCGACGACAACGACATCCCGCGCGTGATGAAGCCGTTCGAGAAAGCGGAAACCGCCGGCCACCAAAACAACGGCGGCATGGGCCTCGGCCTTCCGGTCTCAAGCGCCTTGATCGAACTGCACGGCGGCAAGCTGATGATCGAAAGCGAAGTCACCATCGGCACCAGCGTCTACTTCACGCTGCCGCTCGCGGCGGAAGCCGAACTCACGCGTACCAGTCACGCTCGTGCGGCGGAATGAAGTTGCGAAAGCGCTCCAATTCGCCGCGCTTCGTCGCGCAATAAAGGTCAACGTACTGAGGGCTGAAATACTCGCGCAGGATCGAGCCGTTCTCCAGCGCGAGTAGAGCCGCATCGACGCTCACGGGAAGCGTCGGATCGACATACGCCGCCACACCCGCCTCCGAGGGCTGTCCGGGATCGATGTTCTGGCCGATGCCGTGGTGAATGCCCGTTAGCAAGGCCGCAAGCACCAAATAGGGATTGGCGTCGGCGCCCGCCAAACGATGTTCGACGAACAGCGCCCCCTCGCTCGCGGACTCGATTGACAAATTCGCAAACTTGCTCCCATAGCCCCACCGCTTGTTGCGCGGCAGTGCCTTGACCCCTTGAAATCGTCGGAACGCATTAACGTTGGGCGCAAGCAAAGCGACGGACTCGGCCATTACCGCTTGCAAGCCCCCGACGGCAAAGCGTGCGAGTTCGCCGCCTTGGGTTGCGGCGAACACGCTCTCACCTGACCGGCGGCGCACGTCCACGCGCATGCGCAACCCGCTCCCGGGTGACGACAAGAACGGCTTCGCCATGAACACCGCGTCGCGCTTGTGCTGCCTCGCCACGGCGCGCGTGATCTGACGCAAGAACACGGCATGGTCCGCAGCCGCAAGCGCATCGTCGCTAGCCGCCATTTCGATCGCGATCTGCCCGGCGCCTTGCCCGCGCGCAAAGGCGAGCTTCGGCAGCGCCTGCGTGGCGGCCGCCGCAACGATGTCGTCCTGAATGACCTGGAAAATCTCGGCATCAACCGCTGCCGGCTCCGGCGGAACACCTTTAGCGCCATCGACGACGTAGGCGTCAAACGTGACCCCGACGACCGGCGCCGTATCGAAATCGGCGAACCGCCGGGCAACTCTGGCAAGCACGTTGCGCGGCTCGCCGAAAAAAGGTTCGCCCTTCGCATCGTGCACCGCCATCAGAACTTGGCCGTGGGGCCGCAGCGACCAGCTGACGCGGGTCAGCGAGCCTGCGACCGGCCAAGCTGTTCCGGCGGCTTGCGCCTCGCGCGGCAACCCCTCGATGACGTCCCCGCGCGCGTCGAGAAAGTAGATCGAGCACGGCACCGGAATGCCGTTCCGATAGACTGCCTCCAGTTCGGCGCTCGCGATTCGCTTGCCGCGCACGTTCCCGCACAGGTCGACGAATACGCAGTCGACATATTGGATGTTCGGATGCTGGGCCAAGAACGCAGCCGCCTCCGCCGCGCCGAGATGCGCCGCGCCAGCCTCATCCGAGAGTGCGCTTCGGTGCACGTTCATCGCTAACCGTCTGGCCCCCGGGACCCCGCCACCCCCGCGGCGATCCTGCACCGCAACATAGGGCGCGACGATAAGGCCCAGCAACCGGCGATTGTTCGAAAGCCTAACGATTCTGCCAGGATCAAGCCGTGATTCTGCGTCCAAAAGGCCCACGGGTGTGCCGCCGTGCCGCGCTTGTTGGCCGGTTGGGTGATGTTAGTCTTTCGTTCAAGTCGTGCGAGAGCGTGCGGTGAGGGACTTGCAAGGACGGCGGCCTCGGCTGCCTTTTTTCTTGCGAAGCAGGCAACGCAGCTCCCACCTAAATTGCACGGCGAAACGGGGATTAATGGCCCACCCATGGCGGCCATAAACGGAGAGAAAGAATGAATAGAACTGGTCTGTTCCTCTTTATCGCGGTCGTCATCTTGGCGGTTGCGGCTTACTGGTACTACACGAACAAAATGGCGAAGGCGCCGGAAGGCGAAGGCACGGCCGTAGAAGGCGCGGCGACGACGGATCCGGCAGCGACCGATCCGGCGGCGACTGACCCCGCTGCGACCGACCCGGCGGCGGCTCCGGC
>CAZXAQ010000098.1:0-13786 GCA_964638635.1 uncultured Flavobacteriaceae bacterium | reverse complement strand
GACTTCGCGCTGGTGAAGTTCAAGAAGCTGGCCGGCGGCGGCTACTTCAAGATCATCAACCAGTCGGTGCCGGAAGCGCTGCGCGTGCTCGGCTACAAGCCGGAGCAAACGGACGCGATCATCAACTATGCGGTCGGCCGCGGCACGCTGAAAGGCGCGCCGGGCGTGAACCACGAGTGGCTGAAGCTCAAGGGCTTCACGGACAAGGAGCTCGACGCCGTTGAGGCCTCGCTTGCGACCGCGTTCGACATCTCGTTCGTGTTCAACCGTTGGACGCTGGGCGACGAGTTCTGCACGAAGACGCTAAACCTCGCGCCGGAGCGGCTGGACGCGCCGGACTTCAACCTGCTTCTCGAGATCGGCTTCACGAAGGCCGAGATCGACGCGGCGAACCTCTATTGCTGCGGGGCGATGACGCTGGAAGGCGCGCCACACCTGAAGGACGAGCACCTGGCCGTGTTCGACTGCGCGAACCCGTGCGGCAAGCTCGGCAAGCGTGCGTTGTCGGTCGACAGCCACATTTTGATGTTGGCGGCGGCGCAGCCGTTCATCTCGGGCGCGATCTCGAAGACGATCAACATGCCGATGTCGGCGACGGTGAAGGACTGCGCCGACGCTTACATGAAGTCGTGGAAGCTCGCGCTCAAGGCGAACGCGCTCTATCGCGACGGGTCGAAGCTCTCGCAACCGCTCGCCTCGACGCTGCTGGCGGCGGAGGACGACGAGGATGATCTGATCGACACGCTGCCCGAAATGGCGCAGAGCGCGCGGGCGCAAGCGATGGCCGAACGGGTGGTCGAGCGCGTGATCGAAATCACGAAGCGCGACCGCGAGAAGCTGCCGCATCGCCGCAAGGGCTACACCCAGAAGGCGACGGTCGGCGGGCACAAGGTCTATCTGCGCACCGGCGAGTACGACGACGGGCGGATCGGTGAGATCTTCATCGACATGCACAAGGAAGGTGCGGCCTTCCGCAGCTTGATGAACAACTTCGCCATCGCGATCTCGATCGGCCTGCAATACGGCGTTCCGCTGGACGAGTTCGTGGAAGCGTTCACGTTCACGCGCTTCGAGCCGGCGGGCATGGTGACGGGCAACGAAGCGATCAAGAACGCGACGTCGATCCTCGACTATGTGTTCCGCGAACTCGCGGTGTCGTATCTCGGCCGTCACGACCTGGCGCATGTGGTGCCCGGCGACAGCGAGATCGGCGGCGGCGACGGCGAAGGCAAGCGTCCGGCGGCGCCCGCGCAAAACACGGCGCGGATCGTCTCGGCCGGTTTGGTGCGCGGTCAGATCCCGCAGCAGCTGATGGTCGTCGAAGGCGGGGCGGCGGTGAAGGTCGATCCGGCGCAGATGATGCTGGCGACGGCGAGCGAACTTGCGCTCGACGCGGCAGCGCGGCGTGCGGTTGCCAACCCGGTCGCGCAACAGATCGAGATCGTGGAGCGCGAGGTGACGGTTTCGACCGCCCACTTGCGCGCGCGCAAAGTCGCCGAAGCCCGCATCAAGGGCTACGAGGGCGATGCGTGCGGGAACTGCGGGAACTTCACGCTGGTCCGGAACGGTACCTGCTTGAAGTGCGACAGCTGCGGAACAACGACCGGCTGCAGCTAGCCGCGGAAACGATTGGGCTCAAGCGGGAGAGCAACTCCCGCTGAGCCGGTGGGAAGAACAAGAACAACGGAAGCCAATTACACATGATCATCTGCTCGAAAGACGAAGGCAACGGCACGTTCCGCGAATTCGCGCTCGACAACGCGACGTTCGGCGACAAGGCGCCGGTCAAGACCCACCTCGCCCACCGGACGGACGACGGCATGGTGGCCGACGACGAGTGGCGCGATGCGGGCGTCATCGTGCGCGCGGACGGCGGGGTCGAAGCTTCAATCCTGCGCTCGGTCCGGCGCGGGCGGATGAGCGACTTCGTCAAACTCGATCAAGTGTTTCCGAACGAAGTCGCGGCGCTGCAGGCGATTGCGCGGCACTACGTGGCGGCGAATACCCTAAACAACTAGAGCCGACGCACAGCCTCGCTGGCGCGGGTGATGTCGGCATGATTGAAGACGATGCCGGTCGCGTCTTCAATCGTGACCCTGATTTCGTCGCCTTCGCTTTTCAACAGCCGCACGGCGCAGTTCATTGCCTTGGGCTTGTCAGGGAACGCATGAGCTTCTTTGCGGCCCGCCATGCTCACGATCACTTTGTACATGATCACCCCACGTCTTTCGTTTTTGTTGGGGCCGAGTTTTGCACAGGAGGCGGCGGTGCCAAGACGCTGCACCGCAACACCCCTGTGGAAACACGCTGTCACAATTGATCGAAGGGCGCAGCAGTGTGCGCGGCACTTCGCCGCCGGCAGGATTTACTCAGCCGCGTGTGCAAACACCGGCTTGCGCGCGTGAATTTCGATTTCGGCCTCGTTCCACTCGACGATCGCCAGATTTCCGGCGTCGTCCTCGGTCAGCGCGGTGCAGCTCTCAACCCAATCGCCATCGTTGCAGTAGATGATTTCGCCGATCCGGCGAATTTCCGCTTTGTGGATATGTCCGCAGACGACACCATCGACGCCGCGGCGGCGCGCCTCTTCGGCGACGGCCTCTTCGAAGCGGCCGATGAACTCGACCGCGTCCTTGACGTGATCTTTGAGCCAGCGCGATAGGGACCAATAGGGCATCCCAAGACCCCGGCGCGCGACGGCGACAAGGTTGTTCGCGCGGACGGCCCAGGCGTGAGCCCAGTCCCCTGCCCTTGCCAGCCAGCGTGCGTGGGTCACAACGCCGTCGAAGCGGTCGCCATGCAATACAAGCAATTGGCGGCCGTCGGCCGTCTCGTGGATCGCCTCATCGGCGAGCTCGACACCCGCGAAGCAAAGGCCGACATAGTCGCGGAACACTTCGTCGTGGTTGCCCGGGATGAAGATCACCCGGGTTCCCGCTTGCGACATACGCAGAATTTCGTTGATCACCGCCTTATGGCTCTCGGGCCAGTACCAGCGTTGCGACAATTGCCAACCGTCAACGATGTCGCCGACGAGGTACAGAAGATCGCAGTCGTTGTTTCGGAGGAAGTCGCACAGCGCCTCGGCTTTGCACCCGCGCGAGCCTAAGTGGATGTCCGAAATCCAGAGCGTGCGGTGACGGCGCGTTCTTGGCGGTCCCATCTTCACAGGTACCGGCCGCGGCCAGATGCGCGCTGCGGGCTGATTGTCGAGGCTTGAGACCAGCGACATCGTTGCAATCCCCATCTTGTCGCGTGGCCGAATCGCTACGGCCGACGACAAAGAATCGTTGGCACCGGGATGTGACGAATACATGTCGGATGCGTGAAGGTCCGATTTTCGTTGTGGGAACAACAAAAGTTCCGCAAAGGCGTCACATCAGTTTCACCCGGAGACTGTTCTTCTCTCCCCCGCATGGTCGGCGTTCACGATTGTGCCCTTGCCTAAACCGCGCTTGGGGCGGCAGCCCCTGCCGCTCCAAGCGCACCCCGCTCTTCAAGCGAAGTCGGCAAGATTTTTCACCCAACATTCGAAACCGATGCGCGTTATGCCGCTGGCGGCAACGCGTTGAAATCCAAGTCATTTTGCCAGGGCGGAACGTCTTCTTCGGGGTTGCAGCATCTCTGTGACACCACCATCACAAAAGCTTCACGACGCTATGGTTGACATCGCCCCGCGCCGATCCCGGCGCGTGGGATGAAGGGATGACAATGAAGAGATTTGGTCTGGCGGCTCTGCTCGCCGGTGCGGCCGTGGTCGGCGTCGCGATCGCGTCCGATGCGTTGGATCCGCGCTACAAGCCGTATCAGTCGACCTCCGGCGTCTCGGGCACGCTGAAGTCGATCGGCTCCGACACGCTCAACAACCTCATGACGCTCTGGGCGGAAGACTTCCGCAAGATTTATCCGGGCGTGAAGATCGAGATCGAGGGCAAGGGCTCCTCGACCGCGCCGCCGGCGTTGATCGCGGGCACGGCGCAGTTCGGCCCCATGTCGCGCGAAATGCGCGGCCAGGAGATCGACCAATTCACCGCGAAGTACGGCTATGCGCCGACGAAGGTTCGGGTCGCGGTCGACGCGCTCGCCATCTTCGTGCACAAAGACAATCCCCTGAAGTGTCTCACACTGGCGCAAGTCGACGGCATCTTCTCGATCACGCGTTCGTCCGGGTCGCCGGACATCAAGACGTGGGATCAGCTGGGCCTCGCCGGGGAGTACAAGGGCAAGGCGATATCGCTCTTCGGCCGCAACTCGGCCTCGGGCACGTACGGGTACTTCAAGGAAGTCGCGCTTCTGAACGGCGACTACAAGAGCACGGTGAAGGAACAGCCGGGCTCGTCGGCGGTCGTGCAGGGTGTGGCCTCGGACAAGTTCGCGATCGGCTATTCCGGCATTGGTTACCGGACGGCGGACGTGCGCGCGATCCAGGTCTCCGGGCGTGACGGACAGTGCCAGGAGCCCTCGCAGAACAACGCGTACCAGGGCAAATACCCGATCACCCGGTTCCTCTACATCTACGTCAACAAGAACCCGTCGGCGCCGTTCGACCCGCTGCGGGCCGAGTTCTTGAAGTTCGTGTTGTCCGGCAGCGGCCAAGACGACACGTCGAAGGACGGCTACTACCCGATGCCTTATGTGCTGGCGCAAGACGAGCGCTCAAAACTGGGCCTTGGGAACTAGTTTCCGGTCGGTTGAATTGCCCCGGCGGCTGTGTACGTTGCCGCCGGGGTTTCCTGTTTGCGGGGGCAAGCAGATTCGGGGGCTCCGGGTTTGTCATAGACTCGGATGATGACGGTGGCGGATAACGCGATGTCGGGACGTGAACCGAAGGACGGCGGACGACCGGCCTCCGTCATTTATCAGCGCGACAAGAAGACCAAGCGGTCGGTGCTGTTCGCCGATGCTTTCGCGCGTATCGGCATTCGCGTGGGCGGGCTCGCCGTGATCGCAGCCGTGTTCACGATCATGATCTTCCTGATCTATGTGTGCCTGCCGCTGCTCGACGCGGGCAGCGTCACCGGCACGCGCAAGCTCGCGTTCGGCGACGGCGGAAAGCCGTTCGTCGCGACCCAGATGGACGAGCATCAAACGATCATCGCCGACGTGCAGGCGGACGGGCATGTGGCGACGTTCCATGCGGGCACCGGCACGCCGCTCGAGGGTCTCGGCTACGATCTCGGGGGGCTCAGCGCGACGGCGTTCGCCAGCACGCTGCGCGGCGACGACGTTCTGTTCGCGTTCGGCGACGGCACGGTGCGGCCGGGCAAGCTCGCACTCAAGGCGACCGTGCTTCTGGAGCAAGCGATCCCGCCAGGCTTGCAAAAGCTAGATGAGCGCGACTCGACCGACGGCAAGGCGGTCTTCACGCGCATCCCGGGTCAGTTCCGCCGAACCGCGGTCGAGTTGTCGCTTGAGGCGCCGATTCAGATTGCCGACGCCGGCATTGCGATCCTGAAGGCCGACTATCGCGCCGGCGGCACGGCGGAGCGGCCGTTGCGCACGTTCGTGACGCTGGACGCGGCCGGGACGCTGCGCCTCAGCCAGACGGCCTCCGAACTCAACATGATGACGGGCGAGGCGACGACCAATGTGTCGAGCGCGACGATGCCGCTCGGGCGTCCCGCCGCGGACGTGCAGACGCTGCTGTTGAACACGCAAGGCGACCGGGTTCTGGTTGCGCTGCGCGATGGGACCGTTATGCGGTATCTCACGCGCGACTTCGCGAATCCGAAGCTTGCCGAGACCGTGAAAGTCGTGCCCGACGGCGTCGAACTGACGGCCATGGCGTATATGAACGGCGAGAGTTCGATCGTCACCGGCGCTTCGGATGGCTCCATCGCCATTTGGTTTGGCGTGGACCGGCAGTCGAAGGATACCGCCGACGGCATCGTGCTCACGAAGGTGCACGCCGACTTCGACAAGCAACCGGCCGCGATCGAGGCGATCCGCGTCAGCCAGCGCACGCGGCTCTTCGCGACGGCGGATGCGACCGGCGGTGTATGGATTCACCACGGCACCACCGACCGCACGCTGTTGAAGCTGCCCGGGTCGCCCGATCCGAACGGGCTTCAGGCGATGGTGTTCTCGCCGAAGGACGACGCGGTTCTGGGTGTGGGCAAGAACGGGCAAGGCCTGCTCTGGGGCATCTCGGTCCCGCATCCGGAGACCACACTGCAGTCGCTGTTCGGGAAGGTTTGGTACGAAGGCTACAGCGAGCCGAACTATGTGTGGCAGTCGACGGCGGGAACCGATTGGCCGGAGCCGAAGCTGTCGCTCATTCCGCTGGTCTTCGGCACGTTCAAGGCCGCGGTCTATTCGCTGATGCTGGCGATCCCGCTTGCGCTCTTTGGGGCGATCTATACGTCGGAGTTCATGCACCCGCGCACGCGCGGCGTGATCAAGCCGACGATGGAGTTGATGGCGTCGCTTCCCTCCGTGGTCGTCGGCTTTATCGCGGCGCTCGTTCTGTCGCCGATCGTCGAGAACTGGATCGCGGCGATCGTGATCGCGTTCGGCGTGCTTCCGCTCACCGTCATATCGGTGTCGTTCGTGTGGCAGCTTTTGCCGCAACCGGTGGCGAACATGCTGGACGGTTTTCCGAAGCTGGTCGCCTATTTCCTGGCGGTCGCCGCCGCCGTTTGGCTCAGCATCCGGCTTGGGCCGCTGATCGAAGTCGCGTTCTTCGGCGGCGACTTCAAGAAGTGGACGTCGGGTGCGGGCTCGGGGTTGCCGTTTCTGTTCCTGCTCTTGACGCCGCTTTCGTTCATCACCGTCTTGCTGGGGTTGCGCCCGTTGTTCAACGGCGCGTACCGGCTGCGGCTGCGCGAGCGGTCGAAATTCGCGGCCGCGGTGATCGAGCTGCTGCGCTGGGTCGTTATCTTGGTCTTGTCGTTCGGGCTCGCTTGGGGCGCCGCGCTGCTGCTGCAATCGCTGGGCTACGACGCGCGCGGCGGGGTGATCGATACGTTCGTGCAGCGCAATGCGCTGGTCGTGGCCTTCGCGCTCGCGTTTACGCAGATCCCGCTCATTTATTCCATCGCGGAGGATTCGTTGAACGCGGTGCCGTCCTATTTGCGGTCGGGGTCGCTCGCCTGCGGGGCGTCGCGCTGGCAGACGACGATGTGGATCGTGCTGCCGACGGCGGCGTCCGGCATCTTCTCGGCGATCATGATCGGCTTGGGCCGTGCGGTCGGCGAGACGATGATCGTCGTCATGGCGACCGGCAATACGCCGATCCTCGACGTCAATATCTTCAACGGGCTGCGGACACTGTCGGCCAACATCAACGTGGAGCTGCCGGAGGCGGTGCGCGACTCGACGCTCTATCGCACGCTGTTCCTGTGCGCCTTGGTGCTGTTCGCGGTGACGTTCGTCATCAATACGGTCGCCGAGATCGTGCGTCAGCAGTACCGCAAACGCGCGGCGCAGTTGTGAGGCGGACCCCATGAGCGACACCATCATTGCCGCCGCCGCCACGCCCGTCGCCCAGCTTGCGGCCGTGCGCCGCGTTCCGCGCAGCGACCTCAGCGCGATGGGCGAGCCGTTCGTCTGGGTGATGGGTGCCTCGCTCGTCGCGGGCCTTGCGATGATCATCGGGTTCCTGGCGCTGATCCTCTATGTCGGCGCCGTGACGTTCTGGCCAGCGCCGATCGTCGTCGTGGAGATGACGGACGGCAAAGTGATCGCCGGCGAGGAGTTCCGGAACGAAACGTACAAGCCTTCGCCCGAACAACTCGCGGGCAAGAGCGAGGCGATCCGCGAGCAAATCGCCGCGAATTTCGGCAGCGCGGAGCGAACGCTCTATCGCGTCGGCAACTACGACCTGTTCGGCGAAGACTTCGTCTGGGTTCCCGCGTTCGACGTGAAGGCGGTCAAGTTCGCGAAGGACATGTACCTGGTCGAGCGGCGCGAGTGGGGCCCATTCGTCGGCCGGGTCAAGGAAATCGATCTTGCGGGGACGAAGTCTGCGGCGCCAAGCTACAGCGCCTTGCGGACCGCCTACGCTGCCGCCGATACCAGGCGCCGCGCGATCGAGCGCGTCGACAAAGTCGAGATCGGCGCGATCAATCACGAGATCGAAAGTCTGCGCCTCAGCGTGCGCCGGGCGGAGCTCGACTATGGCGCCGGCAGCGCTGAGGCGAAAGCCGTCGCCGCGGAGGTTGCCATGGAGACGGCGCGGCTCGAGGTGGAATACAAGACGCTGGAAACGAAGGTTACGGCACTGCGGAGCGAGGACGAGCGCTACACGGTGACGCTGGAGACGATCGACCAGCAAACCAAGACTCTGCCGTTGTCGAAGCTCGTGCGCTTTTATCCCGCGAACGATCTCACGTTCCCCGACAAGGTGTCGATTTATCTTTCGCGGTGGGGCGAGTTTATCGCCGGCCAGCCGCGTGAGGCGAACACCGAGGGCGGCGTGTTGCCTGCGATCGTGGGCACGCTGACGATGATGGTGCTTTTGAGCTTGGCGGTCGCGCCGTTCGGCGTGATCACGGCGCTGTACCTGCGCGAGTACGCGCGGCAGGGCTTCCTGGTTTCGTTCATCCGCGTTTGCGTCAACAATTTGGCCGGTGTTCCGTCGATCGTTTACGGCGTCTTCGGGCTCGGCTTCTTCTGTTACATCCTGGGCGGATCGATCGATCAGATCTTCTTCCCCGAGAAACTGCCGACGCCGACGTTCGGGACTGGCGGCATGTTGTGGGCGTCGCTGACGCTGGCGCTGCTCACCGTGCCGGTTGTGATCGTCGCGACCGAAGAGGCGTTGGCCGCGGTGCCGCGGTCGATGCGGGAAGGCTCGCTCGCGTGCGGGGCCTCGAAGTGGCAGACGATTTGGCGCATCGTGCTGCCGCGGGCGGCGCCGGGCATCATGACGGGGCTCATCCTCGCCATGGCGCGCGGTGCGGGCGAGGTTGCACCGCTGATGATCGTGGGCGTCGTTAAGCTTGCGCCGGAGCTGCCGATCGACGCCACGTTCCCGTTCGTGCATTTCGAACGCAGCTTCATGCACTTGGGCTTTCACATTTACGACGTCGGCTTCCAGTCGCGGAACTCGGAAGCGGGTCGGCCTATGGTGTTCGTGACGACGCTGCTGCTGGTCGGCCTGGTTCTGGTCTTGAATGCGTTCGCGATCCAGGTTCGCAACCGACTGAAAAAGACCTACGACGCCGGGCAGTTCTGAGGGGCATTAGAGAGAGTATGGCAGGCAAAGCGACAGCCGACGGTTTCGAGAAGACCGTCTATCATCCGATCGAGGGGACCAGCGGCGTTAGCTTGCGCGTCGAGAGCTTCAGCCTTTGGTACGGCCAGGCACAGGCGCTCTACAACGTCGACATGGACGTTCAGAAAGGACTTTGCACGGCGCTGATCGGGCCGTCCGGCTGCGGGAAGTCGACGCTGCTGCGCTCCATGAACCGGATGAACGATCTGATCGACGGGGTCAGAACCGGCGGGCAGATGCACATCGAGGGCGAGCCGATCTTCGGGTCGCGCATCGACGTGATCGCGCTTCGGAAGCGCATGGGCATGGTGTTTCAGAAGCCGAACCCCTTCCCCATGTCGATCCTGGAGAACGTGGTCTATCCGTTACGCGTTGACGGGGTCACGAACCGCAAATTCCTGCGCGAAGCCGGCGAGGCGGCGCTCAAAGGCGCGGCGCTTTGGGAAGAGGCCAAGGACCGGCTGAACGAGAGCGCGCTCGGCCTCTCCGGCGGTCAGCAGCAACGGCTTTGCATCGCGCGCGCGATCGCGGGCAATCCGGAAGTGCTGTTGATGGACGAGCCGTGCTCCGCGCTCGACCCGATCGCGACGGCGAAGATCGAGGAGCTGATCGACGAACTCAAAGGCCGCTACACGATCATCATCGTGACGCACAACATGCAGCAGGCCGCGCGCGTCGCCGACAACACGGCGTTCATGTATCTGGGACGCCTGATCGAGTACGGCGAGACGAGAGCGATGTTCGAGAAGCCGAAGGTCAAGCGCACCGAGGACTATCTCACCGGCCGGTTCGGCTAGCGCGCGCGACAAAGTGCGCAAGTCAATTGCGAGCGCTCACGCGTTGTGCGGTTTGCTGTGAACGGTGCGAAGATCATTTTTGTTTCACCGTAGTTGAGTCAGACTGTCGCCGAGCGGTGGCTATCTCCCGGCCGCCGACGAAGGCGATCCTCGCCCGAGCGGTGTACGAGAGAGACCTCCCATGAAGACCAAATTCTTTGCGGCAGCGTTTGCGTTGGCTGCGGTTGCGGCCGTTGCGCCAACGAATGCTTCGAATGTCAGCGGCGGCGGCGTTCCCTTGCTCGACGTGACGTACTCGGACCTCAACCTTGCGAACCGCGCCGGTGCGGAAGCATTGCTGAGGCGCATTCGCTCGGCCGCTTCACAAGTGTGCGGCGGCGACCAGCGCACGACCATGCTGAAAGATCTCAAAATGGCGCGTGAGTTTCGCGCCTGCGTGCGCACGGCCGTCGACGATGCGGTGCGGCAAGTGAACTCGCCGCTGGTGACCGCCGTGTATCGCGGGAGCGACGTGGCCGAGCCGCGTTATGCGGAAGAACTCGCCCGCTAACAAAAACGGCCATGACGGAACTCATATTCCGTCATGGCCGCTCTCGTAGGCGCGTGTCGCGCGTTCTTCTAGCTCTCTTTGTCTTTTTTCTTCTTCTTGGCCTTCTTGTCGCTGCGCTTCTCGCTCTCGTTCGCGTCGTGACCGTTCTCGTGTGATTCGGTCTTCTTGCCCTTCTTGGCCTTCTCCGGCTTCTTGTCCTTATCCGGACCGCCGTAGTCGGCGACGCCGGTCGTGATCGCGTAGCACGCGAGGCGCACGGTTCGCGGGATCTTCACGGGCTTGCCGCCGCTGCGCTCTCCCTTCTCGTAGTACTGCACGACGCGGCGCTTCAGACCCAAGGCGTCAGCGGCGTCTTTCTGAGACAAATCAAGGGCTTTGCGCCACCGTTTGAAGTCATATCCCTTCATCATTTGCCCACCTATCGCGCGCTTCTTTTTCTAACGATCCAGTACCACGCCGATGCGTACCGCCGCCACCACTCAAAAAAAAGCGCACCGTGTGCGTTTCATATACTTGTCACAAAGCGCACAATGTGCATATTGTTACGTCTGTGGATAATTTCCGCAGCCTTTAGGAGGTCTCTCGCCCAAGCTGAAGAGCGTAGGTCGCTTCGATGTCACGGCGTCAATTTGAGGAGTAATAGCCATGCGATCCCACCTCTTTGTGCTCGCCCCGCTGTGGCCCTTGTTTACGCTGTGCGCGCTCGCCGGCCTCGTTTGGGCGGCGTCTCTCTAGCCCCAAATTGGGAAACTATTCCGAAGCTCAGACGCGGCGCCGAAAGGCGCCGCAACTGTTTTGGGGGACTCGCTAACCTCACTGCTCAACCAGCGGATGCGCGTATTCCGGGGACGCGCAGATTGCTGTGCATACAACCGTCGCTTTGGCGCAACGCCTCCCCAACCGCGTTACACACGTCATACCGCTGTCATTTATGTGTCACGGACGGACGGCATGAAGACCGCGCATTAACAAGGGGTGTGCTCACATGATGAAAACGGCGTGGCTGACTTCGGTCGCATTCGCCGCCATCGCTCTGGCTGTTGTACCGGCGAGCGCAGGCGGGAAAACCAAGCAGGATCAACGGGATCAAGAGATCCAGGAATTGAAGGCGCGTCTCGACCGCCTCGAGCGCGAATCGGAAGACGAGAAAATCCAGCAGAGTTCGCGGCTGAAGAAGGTCGAAGATACGCAGGACGCGGTGCAGTGGTCGTTCAACGACGGCCGCCCGACCGTGCGTACCGGCGACGGGCGGTTCGAGATGTCGCTGCGCGGCCGCGTGCAGCTTGACTTTGCGTCGTTCGAGCAAGACCCGAGCGACTTCGGCCTGGGCTATGGCGCGGCGAACAACTGCGACGCGACGAACGTGCTTTGCGATCTCGGCTCCGGCACCGTGTTCCGCCGCGTTCGGTTCGGTATCGAAGGCAAGTTCTTCCGTGACTTCGTCTATGAACTGCGCTTCGACTTCGGCGGTACCGACATCGAAGGCGCGGGTATCATTAACATCGCCCGCGTCGGTTATGTCGGTATTCCAGGCCTGCGCATTCAAGCGGGTGCTCTGCAGCCGATCCTGACGATGTACGACTCAACCTCGTCGGCCGAATTGACGACGATGGAACGGCCGCAGGTCATCACAACACTGGTTGGCAATTTCGGCGGCGACAACGGCCGCAAAGGCGTTGAAGTCACGTACCAGAAGGAAGGGCTGCTTTGGGATGGCGACAACTTCCTCGTCTCCGGCGCCTTCACCGGCGACCGCGTGGCGACGAACGGCACCAGCCACTCCGGCGGACCGGACGACGAGCGCACCCAGTTCCTCGGCCGCATGGCGTATCGCCTGTGGTCGGACGGCGTCTCGAACTTCCAGGTCGGCGGCAGCTATGCGCAGATCAACTCGCTGCAAGGCAATGTCCCCGGCACTGCCCGGACCCTGCAGCTGCGCGAGCGTCCGGAAATCCGCGTAACCGGCGAGCGCTACATCGACACGGGCGCATTGGCTCTCGAACAGGACGACCCGGCTCGCGCCTACGGCTTCGAAGCCGGCTTCAACTGGGAGAACCTCTATCTCGCGGGTGAATGGTACAAGTTCGAACTCGATCGCCGGTTGGTCGGCGGTGTGACGGCTGCGGGCGCGAGCCCGGACTTCAGCGGCTTCTACATCGAAGGCGAATGGATCATCACCGGCGAAGCCAAGCGCTACGTGGCCTCCGGCACGAACAACAACATCGGCGTGTGGCGCGGTCCGTCGATCGCTTCGCCATGGTCGCTTGGCGGCGGGATCGGCGCTTGGTCGCTCCACGCTCGCTACAGCAACCTCAACCTGAACGCGTTCGAGTTTGCGCCGGTCGCGGCCAACCGGGTGCGTGGCGGTGAAGAAACGCACACGATCGTCGGTGCGACTTGGTACATGAACGCGAACTTCAAGCTCATGGCCGAGTACAACATGGTCGAGGTCGAACGGCTGAATGCGGCCGGTCAGAGCCTGGATGCGGACTTCGACGTCATCCAAGGACGGATGCAGTTCACGTTCTAAACCTCCCCTACCCTGCCTTAGTGTTGGGCCCCACGGCGTGTTCGTGGGGCCCTTTCTTTTGTGCATTGAGGCCGCTTGTCTCGGCCGGCTGCTGGACGCACTCTGCGTGGGAGAGAGGTTCCCATGCACATCTTCGGCGACCCTTCGCGAATCGACCTCGGTCTCGACTGCCGGTCGATCAGCTTTGAGAACCCCACGGGTGCGCGGGGTCAGGGTGGGACGGTGGCCGCTGGGCGCAAAGGGGCGCCGAACCGGCGGATTGCGCCGGGCGAGACGGTTGTCCTCGCCGACATCGCGGGGCCGGGACGGGTTCGGCATATTTGGATGACGTTCATGGCCGCGCCGCCGGAGGAGATGCGCGCGGTCGTGCTCGAGGCGTTCTACGACGGGCGCGCGGAGCCCAGCATTTCGGTGCCAGCGCTCGACTTTTTCGGTTTGCCGCATGGACGGGCGGTTGCGTGCACGACGGCGCTGACCGCGGTGCAGGAAGTGCGCGGGTTCAACGCGTACTATCCGATGCCGTTCCGGCGGCACCTGCGCCTCTCGCTCACCAACCACGGCAAGCGGCCGATCAATTTCTACTATCAGGTCGATTACACGCTGGAGCCGGTTGCCGAGGACGCCGGCTACCTGCACGTGACGTTCCGGCGCGAGAACCCGACCGTGCTCAAACGCGACTTCACGATCGCCGA
>CAZXAQ010000097.1:0-13828 GCA_964638635.1 uncultured Flavobacteriaceae bacterium | reverse complement strand
AAAAGCGGCCAAGACCGTTAGGTCCTTAAGCCGCCTTCATCGCCGAGGCCTTGCCTTCCAGCACGCCCATGATGTCGGACTCTTTCATGATCAACAGGTCTTGACCTTCGACCTTCACTTCCGTGCCCGACCATTTGCCGAACAGGATGCGGTCGCCGACCTTGACTTCGGGGGCAATGCGCTCGCCCTTTTCGTCGCGGGCGCCGGGGCCGACGGCCACGACTTCGCCCTCTTGAGGCTTTTCTTGTGCGGTGTCGGGGATGATGATGCCGCCGGCCGTCTTCACGTCTTCCTGGACGCGCTTGACGACAACGCGGTCACCGAGGGGACGGAACTTCATGAGGTTCTCTCCTAAATGACTTGGTGCTTTGGATTGGCGTACTGCTAGCACTCACCCCAAGTGAGTGCCAAAACGCGCCGTGGATTTAGGGAGCGGCGCCGGAAGCGTCAAGTAGAGCGGCGAAAGATAATTGCGGGCTTCGTCTTTTTTGCAGATAAATCAATATCTTACGCGGCCGACCAAGTTGCCGCAGCTACCAACCCGCCGACAAAGAGACGAAGACCCGGGGGCTGCGGTCGCCTTGCGAGAGAACATCCCGTGTGAGCGGCTTGGCGACTTCGACGCTAGCATTGAGACCCGGGGCGAAGCCCACCCGGACGCCGCCCCCAGCCGAGGCGAGGCTTTCGGAGATATCGCCGTTGTTCCAGATTTGCGCTGTGTCGGCGAATGCATAGAGCTGTAGCGACGTCAGCCAGTCGTTCAGTTTGCGCCAAGTCCAGCGTAACTCGATCGAGCCGGCCAGGCCCTGGTCGCCGATGATCTCGCTGTAGTCGTAGGCCCGGCCATAGCGCGCGCCGCCGACGCCGAACTTCTCAGAGGAAACGAGACCGCCATCGGCCCACTGTCCGGCGCCCGAGGCAACCACATCGAGCTTGGCGAAGAGATTTTGCGTGATCGTGGCGTCGAGACGCGCGCGGGTGAACTGAGGACGTGCATCGGGGGACGAGAGATTTGCGTCACCGTTCTTGGATGCGTCCAAGGCGTCGAGGCCGCGCGAGGCTTCGAGCGTTACATCGGCACGCGTTGCGCCGGCGACGAGTGTGTAGCTGAAACTGCCGCGCAGGACGCGGGTGCGCTCGCGAACGAAGGACCCATCGGCGACGACGACTTGCGTGTCGCGGGCGTCGCCTTGAAGCCTTGCCCAAAGCGACTGCTCGCGCGAGCGCATGAGCGGAACGATCAGCCGGGCATAGCGGCGTTCGGACTCGCTCGCAAAGCCCGGGAACGGATCGCCGCTGCTGCTGCGCGAGATGGACGTGCCGATCTCGGTCAAGAACGCTCCGCCGAGCCAGCCGCGACCGTAGCCGACATCTGCGAAGAAGAGTTCGCTGGTATCGGCCGGGGCCGTGAACAACTGCGCGATCACCCTGTCGTTGGCGCCGAAAGGCGAGTTGAGAGAAACCGCGAGCAGGCCTTGCTCCGGTCCTTGAAACCCGTCGCCGCGATTGTCGCCAAAAACGCGCCAAGCCACGGGGATCAACTTCACCTCGAGCTTCAGGGTGTAGCGGGCCGGCTCGCTGTCGTCGGCGGCCAGCCGCGTGGAGGTGACACGACGGCCGTATCTGTCGGCCAGGAGAAGTAGGCTCCGCTCGAACGTCGCGAGCCGCGTGGGGCGTTCCGCGAAGGCAGGCGCGAACTGGGCATCGGCGTCGACTTGATCGAGGCCCGTCGACTGAACGGCGGCGATGTAACCTTCGATGGCCCGCACCGTCAGCACGCCGTCGCGAACCTCCTGCGGCGGAATGATCGCGCGGGAGAGAAAGTAGTCGCGGTCGCGATAGAGTTGCGTCACGCACTCGGTCAAACCGACAAGGCTTGCAGCACCAACTTCCTGACCCGTCAGCGGGGCGGCGCAAGTTGACGCCTCCTTTCGGTCGATCGCGGTCATGCCTTCGAAAGCGACCGACTTCAGGAGGAAGCGCGGCATCGACGCCAAGTCCTCATCGTCGACTTTCACGGGCGGCGGCGTCGCGACGTCCGGCTTCGCTTGTTCGGCCGGCAGACGCTCTTCGACGCGCTGAGGGTCCGTCGCCTCGGCCGCGTGCGCGGGCCCGGCAGCGCACATGATTAGTGCGCCGGCCAAGTACCCCGCCATCCCCGCTAGCCGTACGACCGACATTTCTAAGAAACCGACTCGTCCAACCTGATTGATGGGGCTGGGGTCGTTAACGAGCGGTTACCGAGGTGTTGCGCCGTTAGCCCTTTGGCAACGATGCCGACAGAATCCGCAGGGAGAGGGAACCGCCGAGCGGCCGTCAACCAAGTTTGTTTCCAGGCCCTTAGCCGCCGGAAGGCCAACCTCGGCCGTTCGACGGTGGAGGATCAGGATTATGCGTATTCGCTGGATGCTTGCCATGGCCGTGGCATTCGCCGCCGCGTTTCCGTCCAACGTGCGGGCGGGTGACGGCTGGCGGGTTGTCGACACAGCCGGCGTCGTCCGCGTCGGCGGACCTGGATTTATGCCCGTGGCACTCACGCGCGACCAGGAACTGCCTGCCGATGCTTGGGTCGAGACCGCATCGGGACGGGCCGTACTGGTTCGCGGACAAGAAACCGTGATCGTGGAACCCAACAGTCGTCTTCAACTGCCCACTACGGAAGTCAACGGCAACACGCAGGTTCTTCAGAGCCTCGGGTCGGCGATCTATAAGATCGGTAAGCAAAAGAAACCGCACTTCCAGGTCGACACGCCCTACCTGGCGGCGGTCGTGAAAGGCACGGCCTTTAAGGTCAAGGTTGATGACGACGAAGCGTCCGTGACCGTAACCGAAGGCCTGGTCGAGGTTTCGACGCCCGACATGCAGGACGTTGAGTTCGTGCGGCCGGGCTTTACCGCATTGGTTTCGCGCGACAACGGGAGCGACATCATCGTCGACCAGACGCGCGGCAACGAAGAGCGGCGCGGTCCGGAGCTTCCGAAGAACGACGGGGGTAGCTCGCAAACCGTCGTCATTCCGAAGACGATCGGTGACGTCGAACTGGACGTGAAGGAAGTGTCGAGCGGCCTCGTGACCAGTGATGCGGTGCCGATCGACACTACGCCCGAGAAGGATGATTCAACCGATACCAAGGGCGAAGGTCGGGGCAACGGCCATGACGGCGGCCAAGGTGGCGGCGATGACCAGGGCAACGGTAGAGGCGACGGGCGAGATCCGAGCCCGGCCGATCTTGGACCACCGCAAGAGGTCGCCGGCGTCGACGACAGCATAGGCCCCCCGGGCATCGGCCCGTCGATGGACGGTCCGTCTGGGATTGGTGACTCGGTCTCGGTCGACGGACCGGACGACGACGTCGACAACATTCGAGGGCAAGGCAACGGGAATGCTTTCGGCAAGGGCCACGGCAAGGGTCCGCCTCCGAAGCCCGGCCCGACCTAAGTTGAGATCGACATGGGGGGGATCGCACACAAGTTCGGCAGCATCGTCACGGAGTGGCGTTACGAGCTGACCATCTTCATCTTGGCGGCAGCGTTGGCTGCCGCCGGGCTGTTTGGTGCGTTCCAGAACTCGATCAACGACGTGTTGTTCCGCGTCGCGACGCGCCCCCCGTCCGGCAACATCGTTCTCGTTCAAATCGATCCGAAAAGCCTTGCCGCCGTTCAAACATGGCCGTGGCCGCGCAGCCGGCACGCCGAGGCCATCACGCGCTTGCGCGCTGCCGGTGCGGAACTCATCGCGTTGGACATCGACTTCTCCTCGCCATCGCGACCTGAGGAAGACGCGGCACTTAGCGCTGCGCTTGCAGCGGCGGAAGGGCATGTGATCCTGCCGTCTTTCATTCAGCACACCGAGCGCGGCGTCAGCGCGGAGCTGATAGAGACCAACCCCCTTCCCGCATTCCGCAATCATGCGCTGGTCGGAAACGCGAATGTGTTCGCTCCAGGGGGCCGCGCGCGCCGGGGCAATTTCGGCCTCTTTCTCGACGACGGCAGGTATCGTCCGACCTTTGCGGCGCTGCTTGGTCAGAACGGTCAATCGACCATCGCCAACTTCGATATCGATTTCGGTATCGATAGTTCGGCTATACGGCGCATTTCGATCATCGACGTTTTGAACGGTACATTCGATCCAGCCCTGGTGCGCGGAAAGCGGGTGCTTGTGGGTGCGACTGCGATCGAACTTGGCGACTATGTGCCGGTACCGGTTCGCGGCGTGATCCCCGGCGTCGAACTGCAGGCGCTGATGGCGGAGAGCATCTTCCAGGGCCGCACGCTGACGCCCATCGGGCCGCTTGGCGCGCTTCTCATTGTGCTCGCCACGCTTTCCTTCCTGCGCCCGACACGCGCCAACTGGACGTTTCGCAACTTCGGCCTGCCGGTCGTGGGCGTTGGCGCGGCTCTGGCGATCGCGCCGGCAATTGTGCTCATGGGAGCGCCGCTGCTCGTCGAGACGGCGCCCGCGCTTTTCGCCGCCGGCGCATGCTTCCTGTGCGTCGGCTTCCGCGAGTTGAGCGCGCGGGCGCGCGCCGTATTGCGCGAACGATCGACCGGCAACTTCCGCCGTGTTCTTGTGAATCTCATCGTCGACGAAAGTTCGGACGGCGTCGTCGTGGCGGACCATGCGGGGCGGATCGAACTTTGCAATGAGCGCGCAGCGGCGCTGCTGAACGCGACGCGAAAGACCCTCACAAGCCGGCAAGTGGGGCGTTTCTTGCCGACATTCGAAAGCATTCCCCACGCCGGCGACGATACGCAGCGTCAAACGGAGTTGACGGTGGATTGCGACGGCGGCGCGGTGCTCTTGGATGTGAGCGTGCGGCGTATGACGGTGTCGGCGGCCAGCATCAACAGCGAGCCGATCCGCGTCGACGTCTATACGCTGCGCGACGTCACCGCCCGGCGCAAGGCCGACGAGGCCGAGCGCCGCGCGCAAGAAGAACGCTTCATGGCGGAACGTGCCAAATCGAACTTCATCGCGAATATGAGCCACGAACTGCGTACGCCGCTCAACGCCATCATCGGATTCTCGGAGATGATGGCGGGTCAGATTATGGGGCCTTTGGGCTCGTCCCAGTATGTCGAGTTCGCCGACGTCGTGGCCAAGAGCGGGCACCACTTGCTTTCACTTGTGAACAACATCCTGGAAATTTCGCGTCTTGAACACGACGCGCAGTCCTTGGCGATCGACGACATCGCGTTCGACGAGTGTGCGGATGCGGCTGCCGAGTTCGCGCGGACATCGCGGGACTACAAGTCGCAGACGATTTCGGTTCACGTCGCCGAAGGTGCCCGCCGCGTGCGAGGCGATAAGCGGGTCATCAAGCACTCGCTGGCAAACCTGCTTTCGAACGCGATCAAGTTCACGGGGCCGCACGGGCAGATCGGGATCCGCGCTTGGGTCGAGGGTGCAGCGTTCTGTTTCGAGGTCAGCGACGATGGTGCCGGCATCGACCCGGCGCTGATGCCGCGTTTGACCGATCTTTTCGGTCATGCGGCGCAGAGCTTCTCGCGCAAACACGAAGGCATGGGCGCGGGGCTCTATCTGGTGAAGCGCTATGTCGACCTGCTGGGCGGTTCGCTGTCGTTCGAGAGCGCCATCGGCAAGGGCACGCGCGTGAAGGTGACGCTGCCGGGCGCCGTCGTGACAACTGCGCCCGACGCGGCCGCGGCCTAGTACTTGACGCTGCAGCCGTAGGAATCCGTCGCCGTTTCAGCGACCTTGCCGCCCGACGAGACCGCCGTGAACGCTTCGCGGACATAGTTGCGCGCGGTCGCAACAGTCGAAGCGTCGGTCGTGGGTTGATCGTCGATCGCGCCCATGTAGCGCAGCACACCCGCGGGATCGATGACGAACATATGCGGCGTGGTTTGCGCCTCGTAGGCGCGGCCGACTGCACCGGCGGGATCGAGCAGCACGGCTGTCGGGTGGGCGCCGCGCGAAGCCGTCAGCTGGTTGGCTTCTGCACCCTTGACGTAACCTTGCTTGCCCGGCGCCGATGAGATGATCGAGAGCCAGACACCTCCCGCGTCCGTCACTTCTCTTTGCAGCTTCTGCATGTTGCCGGAGCCGTAGTGCTTCTTCACATAGGGGCACCCGTCATTCGTCCATTCGAGGACGACGGTCTTGCCTTTGAAGTCCGCGAGCGATTGCGACTTCCCGTTCGAGTCCGTCGCGGTGAATTGCGGCGCGGGTTTGCCGACGATGGGGGCCGCCACCGCGAACGAGGCGATGGTCAACGAAGCGGCGGCCACGAGGATACGGATCATCTTGATGCTCCCAAGGTTTCGAGCATGAGCGATTGAGTGAGGATCTGCGGCAGGATTTTTGGCTCGCCACCACCCGGCGGAAAGTAGAGATAGAGCGGGACGCCTTCGCGTCCATGCGCCTTCAGAAGTGCGCTGATTTCCGGGTTCTGGTTCGTCCAATCGCCCACGAGATAGACGGTGCCGGTTGTATTGAACGCGTCGGCCACGGCCGCCGTGGAGAGGGCGACGCGCTCGTTATAGAGGCAGCTCACGCACCAGGCGGCCGTCAGGTTCACGAAGACGGGCTTGCCTTCGGCGCGCAAGGCGGCGAGGCGCGCGGAGGAATACGGCTCCGACAATGCAGTGCCGCCTTGGACGATCTGCGGTTGGTCCGTGCGCGTCTTGAACGGCAGTGCGATCAGCGCGACGGCGCCCGCCAGCGCGAGCAAGAAGATCAGGCTGGACAGCACGACGCGGCGTGAGAGGGACGCGCGCGCTTGGACGACACCGAAAGCCCATGCCGCGAGGGCAAGCATGACGAGGCCGATCATCACGCGGAAGAGACCTTCGGGGGTCACTTGTTGCGAGAGAACCCACACGAGCCATGCGGCGGCGCCGTACATCGGGAAGGCCAGGAACTGCTTGAAGCGTTCCATCCACTCGCCGGGTCTGGGGAGAAGGCGGATGAGCGCCGGGCTGAAGCTTACGACAACCCAAGGCAGGGCGAGGCCGAAACCCAATGCCAGGAAGATCGCGAGCGTCACCGCCGGGTCTTGCGTGAAGGCAAAGCCCATCGCGGCGCCCATGAAGGGCGCCGTGCACGGTGCCGCGACAATGACGGCCAGGATGCCGGTGAAGAACGCGCCGATGACGCCGCCACGTCCGGCGAGCCCCTGCCCCGTCCCCTGGATGCCTCCGCCGATTTGGAAGACGCCGGAGAGGTTCAGTCCGACCAGCGTCAGGATGTAGGCCAGGATCGCGACGGAGAGCGGCGACTGCAGTTGGAAACCCCAACCCACATCCTCTCCCATGCTCCGCAACCACAGGAGTGCGAGACCCAGGCCCGCGAACGTCGTCATCACGCCGATCAGATAGGCAAGGCCGTCGGTCCACGGATGGTCCGTGTGGCCGGCCCGGATGAGTGCCAGCGCCTTCATCGACAGAATGGGAAACACGCAGGGCATGAGGTTTAGGATCAAGCCGCCGAGCACGGCGAAGAGGATCGCTTGCATCAGACCGAGGTCGGCAGCGGCCACAACCGCGGACGCCGCCGGAACGGGGCCTTGGCGCAGCGTCACTTCATATGATTGGGCTGGCGCATTCCCTTGCGCGGCCAGAACCAGCACGCCGGGGATTTCGGCGATAGACCTGCGCTTCTCGGGATCGCGGAGCTTGTAGGCGGGCGGCACGGCGATCGCGAACCCATTGCCGCGCCACTCGGCGACTTGCGGTGCGGACGCCTTGATGAGGCCCTTGTCGTAAGGAAAGAACAGTGCGCCGGCACCGCGCTCGTCTCGATTCAACGTCGGCTGAAAGAACAGCGTGACTTCGGTATCCGTCGCGGCAAAGCGCGCGTCGAACGGTGCGGCCTTCGACGGTTCGCGCAACCGCGATGCGGCGAACGCATCGCGCCACTGTTCGTTTGCCGCTGGGGCACCTGAGACGACAGGCAATACGATGTCCAGCGTCGCCTTTTCGGGGATGCAGATGTCTTTGCAGACGAGCCAGGCGGCATCGGCCTTCAACGTCACGCTCGTTCCGGGTTGAAGACCGGGAGGAACGGTGAGTTCGGTACGCAGCAGCACTTCTTCCGGATAGCCGTAGTTCGCAAGCTCGCCGAACGGAATGCGTTCCGGGTGCGGCCAGACGATCGGTCCGGCGGCGAATCCCGGTGGCAGCGACCACGCGATCGTCGTCGGTTCGCCCGACTCGCCGGGGTTGCGCCAATAGGTGTGCCAACCTGGTTGCATGCGCTCCAAGAGTGCGACCGAGATCGTCCCGCCGCCAGCAGGCACGCCGGTCGCCTCGGCGATGAGGCGCACTTCGACGCGCGGTGTCGTCGCTACGTCGGCGGCACGTGCCGATACGGCGGCGAGGGCAAGAAGAAGCGCCGTCACAAAACTCGTGAGACGAAGTGTCAAAGCGGCTCCTCGCGCCTGGCGGTTTTCGGGCTATATAGCGGACCCCAACGCTCGCGCGCGAGGGCTGGGAGAGGCTTAATAGCCCGCTCTCGCGCGAGTGTGAACGAAATCGATAACGAGGACCTTTCCGATGCGCAATTCGAACCGGCAATGGCGGCTAAAGCGGCGGCCCCAGGGCGATATCAAGCCCGGCGATCTGGAGCTGACGGAAACGCCGAAGCCAGTGCCGGGGGCAGGCGAGATGCTGGTCCGCAACATTTACCTTTCGCTCGACCCGACGAACCGGATTTGGATGAGCGACATGGAGCAATACATGCCGCCGGTCGCGATCGGGGACGTGATGCGCGGCGGCACGCTCGGCGTGGTCGAGCAGTCGAACGCCGAGGGGTTCGCGCCCGGCGACATTGTGATGCCTGGCATGGGAGGATGGCAGGATTACTCCGTCGCTTCGGGAAGCGGCCCGATGCCGGCGCGCAAGCTTCCGTCGATTCCGGGCGTGCCGCTGTCGTCTTACATGAGCGCGTTAGGGGCGACGGGCGCCACTGCTTATTTCGGCTTGCTCGATCTTGGTCAGCCGAAGGCGGGCGAGACGGTCGTGGTGTCGGCGGCAGCTGGTGCGGTCGGACAGATCGTCGGGCAGATCGCGAAGACCAGAGGTTGTCGTGTCGTCGGCCTCGCTGGGTCGGACGAGAAATGCCGGCATGTCGTGAAGGATTTTGGGTTCGACGCTTGCATCAACTACAAGGCGGGTAACATCGCGGCTGCGCTGAAGCGCGAGTGTCCGAAGGGGATCGACGTCGATTTCGAGAATGCGGGCGGCGAGATTCTCGATGCCGTGCTTGCCAACATCAATCTGAAGGCGCGGATCGTGCTCTGTGGGTTGATCTCACAGTACAATGCGAGCGGGCCGGTTCCGGGGCCGTACAACTTCGCCAACGTGCTAATGAAGCGCGCGCGGATCGAGGGGTTCATCATCATCGACTATCTGCCGCGCTTCGGCGAATTCGCGATGCAGATGGCGCAGTGGTTGATGGAGGGCAAGATCAAGGACCGCGTCGATATTCACGACGGGCTTGAGAACGCGGTGACAACGCTCGGCAATCTGTTCACCGGCGGCAACACGGGCAAGCTGCTCGTTCGCGTCAGCCCGGAACCTTGAGGAGAAGAAGATGACCGGGTGGCGGGTGTTCTTTTGGGTGGCGATGGCGTTCAATTTCTTAGCCGGATTGCCTTTGTTGATTGCGCCGGCGGAGATGCAGGCGTCGCTCGGGGTCGCGGTGCCCGACGACCTTCTGTTCCACCGGTTCACCGGGTTGCTCGTCGTTTGTTTCGGCGCCCTTTACGCGTTTGTGGCGCTTGATCTGACGCGCTACCGGCCGCTTGTCTGGCTGGGTGTCGTCGGTAAGGCCGGCGTGGTCGCCTTGTTCACCGAGGCATGGATGGCGGGGCGGGTGCCGTTTCAGGCGTATGCGATTTCGCTCGGCGATTTGGCGTTCGTTGTCGGATTTCTGGTCTTCCTCCTGACGACGGGAAAGAAGGCGTGAGCGCGCTTTTGATCGGCATCGAAACGCCGCCTCGCAAGGAGACGCTGGACGTCATCGAGCAGGGGCTCGACGTTTACAATGCGCGGTTTTCGCCGACCGCGTATGAGGAGTTTGCCGTCACGCTGAAGGACGAGGACGGCACGGTTCGCGGCGGGATCACGGCGCTTGCGTGGGCGGGGATGCTTTTCATCAAGTGGTTCTGGATCGACGAGGCGTTGCGCGGCATGGGGCACGGCTGTGCGCTTCTGGCCGCGGCGGAAGAGGCCGGGCGTGCGCGCGGCTGCACCGCCGTCTATCTCGACACGTTCGAGTTCCAGGCGCGGCCGTTTTACGAGAAGCACGGCTATCGACTCTTCGGCACGCTCGACTACCCCGCCGGCTTCAAGCGGTTCTATCTGCAGAAGGCGTTGTAGCCTTCAGCGGCGAACGAACGCGACCAAGGCCGGCATCAATTCCGGCTTGAGCGGCAGGGTTGGCTGCGAGTACGTGGCGGCGTTGGCGGCACGGTCCAACGGCGCGGCGCGCAGGATGTGGTTCATGCCGTCGATCAGCATGAGCTTCGCGTCGGGCTTTGCCGCAGCCAACGCTTTCGCATCGTCCACGGTCACTTGAATGTCGGTGGTGCCCTGCACGATCAGCACCGGCATTTTCAGCTTAGCGAATTCGGCGGCCGGGTCGTACTTGAACCACGAGATCAGGTAGGGCTGAACGCTGGGGCGGAACAGTGCCGCGAGTTCGGCGGGTGCGTTCGGGACGGTGCGTCCGGCCTCCAGCTCGGCGATCGCGGCGAAAGCACGGGCTTTGAGATCGGCGGGGAGCTGCGAACCCAGTTGGCGGCGGAGGATATCGCCGGCGCGGAAGCCTGCGCCTGCCAGCGAGATGAAGGCGTCGACGCCGGGACGCTGTGCCGCAATCGATCCGACCAGCGCGCCCTCGCTGTGCCCGAGGATGACGATGCGGCCCACGCGCTTCTGCTGCTTCAAGAAGGCGACCCATGCGACGGCGTCGTTGACATACGTGTCGAAGCGCAGGTCCTCTTCCTTTGTCGCCGCGTTCGTGCTCGCCGCCACGCCGCGCTTGTCGATGCGGAGCGATGCAATGCCCTGTTTCGCGAGTTCGACCGCGACCAGCTTGTAGGCGTCTGTGTTGAGGCCGCCCGGCCCGTTGCCGTTGCGGTCCGTAGGGCCGCTGCCGGGTAGGATCAGAACCGCGGGCACGCGCGCATCGCCGTCGGGCAGCAGCAGCGAGCCTTTGAGCGGCGCGATGCCACCGTTGATTTCCACGTCGACATCGCCGGCCGCGCGCGCCGGCGCGAGCGCTAGGAGCGCAAGGGAGGTTGCAAGGACGAGTTTCTTCAACATGACGATTGTCTCCAGATTTCTCTAAGTTCCGTTGGCCGCGCGGTCGGGATCGGCGCGCCAGAATACGTATGAGAGAACGACCGAAACGGCAGCGGTTGCGCTCACCAGGCCGATCAAGATCGTGAGCGCAACACTTGCTTCGACGATGAACCAGGCGGCGAACGCGACGATACCGGAGGCGACCATCATGCGACCGCTCCAGCGGTGGGTTCTTTCCCAAGAATACTCGCTCGACAGCGACCACGGCGTGCGCACGCCGCCGAACCAGTTCGAGCGCGTCTTGCCGAGATAGTTGCCGAGGCCGATGAAGAGCACGCTCAACGCCGGTACGAGCGCGCTTGCGACGTCGATCTTGTATCCGGCGGCGTTCGCCACCAGCAAGGCATGCGTGAAGGCAAGCACGGCGCAGGACAGAATGGCACCCGCATTCCAGAACTTGGCGCTCGCTTCGATATTCGATCGCCGTGGGTCGATCCGCGGCAGTATCCAGAAGAGCATTGTCAAGACTGCCGCCACACTTGGCATCAGCAGCAAGTAAATTTCCTTGTCCGCGAACCAGGTGGGGTTGCCCTGCGTGTCGAACTGCATGGGCATTTGCGTGGCGGCCTCGATGGTCTGCCAACCCCAAGCCGAAGTGGCCGTCATGCCGGCGATGAGCAATCCGTTGACGATAAGCATCGGACGCAAGTTCATGGCTATCGCTCCTTCCCCTTTGAGCCCGCCAAGGCCATGAAGGCCGCGAGCGCTTCTTCCATGACGGACATGTTCAAGCGGTAGATAATCGTCGTGCCCTGGCGCTCCGTCGTCACCAGGTCGGCGTTTTTCAAGACCGTGAAGTGGCCCGAGAGCGTCGGTTTGGCGATCGTGAAGTGTTCCGCCAATTCGCCCGCGGACATCGCCCGCTTGCGTAGCAGCTTCAGAATCTCCCGACGCACGGGATGCGCCAACGCTTCGAAGACCTCATTCATATTTCGTTATTTAGTCAATCACCGAAATAGTGTCAAGAGCCTTTGGAACGGCAGCTTTCGGCGCCTAGTGCGTTTCGTATTTCGGGTCTTTGGGCGTGGGGAAATACTCGACCGCCTCGACGAGTTTGCCGTCCCGGGCGGTCCAGAACGAAACCGCCCAAAGCATGCGTTCGCCCTTGTCGATCAGCACGCGGGTCGCCGCCCACTCGTCGACACCGGTGGCTTCGAGCAGGATGCACTTGGCGCCGCCCAAGATCTCGCGGTTGACTTCGATGTAGCGGTCGGCGCTCAAGACTTCTTCTTCGGTTTGCGGCCAATCGGCGTGGAAGTCGTCGGCCAGCAACGCGCGTGCTTCGTCCCATTTGCGCTCGTCGACGAACTGCCAGAAGCGGCCTGCAAGAACGACGGCGGCGGTCATCGCGTGGCGACCTCGCGCGCCATGAAAATGCGACGCGACATGTCGAGGAACTCCGCTTGATCGTGCCAGGCTGCTTCGTGATCCGGGCCTAACGCCGCCGCCTCGCATTCGACGAAGCCTAGCCTTGCGTAGTAGGGCGCGTTCCACGGCACGTCGCGAAACGTCGCGAGCGTGATGCGGGCGTGGCGGCCTTGGACGTCATCTTGGAGGCGATCGATCAGCTTCGCGCCGAGGCGTTGTCCGGCATGGGCGGGATCGGACGCAACCTCTTCGATGTAGGCGGCGCCATCTTTCGGCGACCAGATTAGGAACGCCGCAATTGCCGCCGATGCGTCCCGCGCCACCAGCAGCCGTCCGAGACCGGCGAACTCCTGAAAGTCTTCGGCGGATGTCGGCTCATGATCGGCGATCTCGGCCATGCCGACGGTACGGAAGCGCGCGCCGCCGACGCGCTCGATCTCCTGCAGGCGCCCGGCGTCCGCCGGGCTGCCATAGCCGATCGTGTAGGCCACTATTTCGGCCGGAACGCCATCCGGCGGATCCACCATTCGCCGCGCGGACCGCGTATCCAGTCCGCTTCGAACTTGCCGATATTGTTCGACGTCTTGCCGTTCGGCAGTTGGACCGTCTGCTGGAACTCGCCCGTGTGAACCACAACGGGGCCGTTGTAGCTCATGTACTCCGTGCGCATGCCGAATGAGAGCACGCGAACGCCGCTGTTCGCCGATAGCGCATCACGGATCGCATCACGGCCGCGCAAAGGGCCGCTTTGGCGCTCCCACACGCCGTCGGGTGCGTAGGCGCTTGCGATCGCGTTGGCGTCTTGGGCGGCCATCAGGGAGGCGAAGCGTTGCGATGCCGATTCAACCTGGCGCTCCGTCGTCGGGCCGTAGGCCACCGGCGTCGGCTGATAGGGCTTGTCCAGCAGCATCTGTTCGCAGGCGCCGAGTGCCAGCGCGAGAAGAACGACAGCAATCCGTTTCATTAGTGCACGACCTCAAACAGCCCGGCAGCGCCCATGCCGCCGCCGATGCACATGGTGACAACCACGTTCTTGGCTTTGCGGCGGCGTCCCTCGATCAGCGCATGGCCGACAAGACGGGCGCCGGTCATGCCGAAGGGGTGGCCGATCGAGATCGAGCCGCCGTTGA
>CAZXAQ010000096.1:0-14619 GCA_964638635.1 uncultured Flavobacteriaceae bacterium | reverse complement strand
TCGGCGTGTAATCGTCGTTCAGCATCAGAACCTTATAGAGGCTCGGACGCTTCGTCTTAGGCCGTACTTTCGTGACCAATCCGGTTGAGGGTCCCTGCCCGTCCCGGTCGCCGTTTTGCTTCGTCATGCCTGTCGCTTGTAGCCACAAATGCCAATACGGCATTAGATATGATCGAGAGGGGCAATGGAAAGCGCCCAGAGGGCGCATATCCCTGCGTTTTTCAGCGGGAAGACGGCTTGACGACAGCGTCAACCAGCTTGAGCCATTGCAAGCTCCGCGCGCGATTAACCCCAAGATCGGAACGCCCGTAGACCGAGCGCGAGTAGAGCGCGAGCGTCGACTGCCCCTTACCGTGCGGCAGAAACTGCACCGATACGAGATCGGGGAACCGGAACAGCGCTGAGCGCACGACAAAGTCGTCGTACAACTCCGGCTCGTCGGCCAATGAATGCGACACGCGGGGCTGTGCGATAACGACGCTCAAGAACGCCTGCCGCAGCTTCGCTGGCGACACGGCGAACACCGGCGGCGCCTTGTCCACCTTGGCGGCCTTGCAAAGGCCGTCAGGCGCCATCAGGAACGTGTTCGGCGTAGAGGGGCGCTTCAGAGACGCAAAATCGACGCGATGCAGTGACATAACGCCAAGCGCAGCATGCCCACGGCGCAAACGCAAGCGGGGCCGAAGGCAAGCGCCTTCAGCCCCGCTGCAAGCTAGAAATTCTGCGAATTATTCGGCCGCGCGGCCGAACGGCGTCGCCTCGCGAACGTCACGAACCACTTCGTTGAGACGCGCGTTGAACGGCTCGGCGGCCTTCTTCGCGGCGTCCATGAAAAGGTCGTTGGCCTTCGTCGCCTGCGCGATGAACGCGTCGAGCGAAGACTTCGCGAAATCCGTCTGGACCTCCCACGCCTCGTGCACGCTCTTGGCGCTCGCAACCGCTTTGAACGCGGCCACGCCGTCTTCCATTTGCTGCTTCGAGAACGCGAACCAGTCGCCGTTGATGCGCTCGAACGCTTTCGTCATTGCCGTCGCGGACTGCATCCACGCCTCGACGCCGCCCTTGCCGAAACCGGCAAAGCGCTCATAGGCCTTCGTCATCGACTCCACACCGTGCTTCATCGCTTCGTTTCCGTTCGTCATGACCTGCTCCACCGATTCGGTGCCAAATTTCGTTTTCGCCATCGCTTTGATCCTTTTCGACCCGTCGAGGTTGGTTAATTCCTGCACGGATTCACCCGCAGCTGTGTCTCTTCTGCCAACACTATGCTGCACTGCAACATACTGGAATATGCGCAGCCCTGGCTGGTTTGTCAAGGCGTTTTTGTGCAGTGCACAATAACGAAAAAGCAGGCAACGCAAGGAGCGTTAACCAACCGTAAATGCCACCCTGCGACCCTGATGAGGTAACGAATCAGGCCCGTGGCGCCCTCAGATTCGAGCGATCGCCCGGTCATGTGAGCCCGGTCATGCTGCGTATGTTTACACTTTCAAACGGCAAAAAATCTGACAGACTCGGCAAGTTGGTGTCGTGTCGGGGGAGAAGCGGTCCCATGTTTGGTCTGCTTCTTGCTGACGCGTCCGCCGTGGCGTTTGACCTCTTGTAACGGGCTCAATCATGGTTCGGCGCGGTCAGCTGTGGAGATATTTGTTAACGGTGCTGATGCTGTTGGTGGTTGTCTCCATCACGGCGGACACCGCTGACGCGCGCAAGCGCAAGGCAAAGCCGCGCCGCCACGTCGTCGTCGACAACGGACCCTACGTCGAAAAGTTTGCGGCGATCGTCATCGAAGCCAACAGCGGCCGCATCCTCTATGAGCGCATGTCGAACGAGACGCGCTACCCGGCCTCGCTGACCAAGATGATGACCCTCTATCTGCTGTTCGAGCAGATTCAGAAGGGCAACATGACGTTGTCGACGCAGATGACGACGTCGTCCTACGCCGCCTCGCAAGACCCGACGAAGCTCGGTCTCGATCCTGGCGAACAGATCACCATCGAAGACGCCATCAAGGCGATCATCGTCCGCTCCGCGAACGATGTCGCCGTCGTCACCGCCGAACACCTTGCCGGCAGCGAATGGGCATTCGCCACGCGCATGACGCAAAAGGCGCGCGAGATGGGCATGGCGCACACGTCGTTCGTCAACGCGTCCGGTCTGCCCGACGAAAATCAGCAGTCGACTGCGGCCGATCTCGTGATCTTGAGCCGCAGGCTCGTGACCGACTTCCCGCAATTCTATCCGTACTTCCGCCTCCAGAGTTTCTACTGGGGCGGCCGTAGCTTCGAAGGTCACAACAACCTGATGAAGTTCTTCGACGGCGCCGACGGCCTCAAGACAGGCTACACGCGCATGTCAGGCTTCAATCTCGCGAGTTCCGCCACGCGCCAAGGCACGCGCCTAATCGCCGTCGTCATGGGCGGCCGCTCGGCCCGCGACCGTGACATCCAGACCGCCGAATTGCTCGAAAGTGAGTTCACGAAATTGGGCCTCGGTCGTCCGGCGCCTGTGATCATGGCGATGTCGCCGCTCGTCCTCGACGACGAGGAAGCCGCCGCCGCCTCCGCGGAGGAAAGCGCCGCTACCTTCCGCCCCGACGCCGCGTCGAAGGTCGTGATGGCGGCCCCCGCACCGCAGCCGGCGCAACCGGCAGCACCCGGCGCCGCGCCCGTTTACGCCTCGATCCCGTCGAGCCCGCGTGAAGTGGGCCAAGGCGACGTTGCCGATCAGGTGCGCTCCAACCCGGTCACGCACACCGGCCAATGGGGTATCCAAGTGGGCGCCCATTCGACACGCGAAAAAGCGGAAACGCAGCTGACGGAAGTCCAAGCCCAGCAGCGCGATATCCTTGGCGGCTCGCGTAGCGCCATCGTCCAACTCGATGTGCGCGGCGAAACCTTCTACCGCGTCCGCTTCGGCGCGTTCACGCCGGCGAAGGCGGAGTCGCTCTGCAAGGCGCTTCAAAAACGCGGCACCAGCTGCCTCGTCGTCACCGACGGCTCGTGGGATCAAGCAAACGCACGCGCCAGCTTGCCGATCGCGGTACGCTGATATCAACCGCGTCACGTTTGACTGCTAAAAAATCGTCATGGCCGGGCTTGACCCGGCCACCCAGGGTCACCCCCACCGGCCTGCCAAAATCTCACACGAAGCAACGAAGAATACCGCGCGCTGCGGCGGTTCGTTTCTTCGTTGCTTCGTGTGAGACATGATTTTGGACGCTGAGAATGTGGCCCTAGGTGGCCGGGTCAAGCCCGGCCATGACGACTTTTTGAGTCTGAAATTTTGCGATCGATGTCAGCTCGCCGCGGCAACTCGGGAGAGCTGCGGAAGCTTCAGCGCAGCGACCAACGCCCGCACCTCCGCCCGCGCCGCAATCTGACCCATCGTGATACCCTTGGTCTTGCCCTCAATGAGGTCGAGAACCGTCAACCCCTTCGGAAACAGCTCGCGGTAGATCACGCGCTCGGTCAGCCCCGGCGCCAAACGAAACCCAATGCGCTGCGACAGCTTCGTGAGAGCTTCGTTCACGCGCCGCTGATTGCGCGTCTCAAGGCTCGACATCCGGTTCCGCACGACGAGCCAATCAATGGTCTTGCGTTTCTCGATCATGTGCCGCTTGCGGCTCTCCCAAACGAACTCGGCATAGATGGCGGGCGCCTTCGCCTCGAAGGTCTCGGGATCGACCGCGGCGAGCAAGTCGAAGTCGACAAAGCTGTCGTTCAAAGGCGTCACGATGACCGACGCGCTCGCATGCGCCGCCCGCCCGAGCGCCGTGTCGGCCCCCGGGCAATCGACCACGATGACGTCGCACTCGGCGGAAAGCTCGGCGACCGCCGCCGCGAGCCGCCGCGCCTCCTCGCCCTCCGCAAGCGCCTTCGTTTCCCGCGCTGACGCATGCACCGGCGCGATCTTCGGCAGCGGATAGTCTTTGCCCGCGCGCTCCGCCCAGCGGGCCCGGTTCTCGAAGAAATGCGAAAAACTCTTCTGCCGGTGATCGAGATCGATCCCGCCGACGCGCAACCCCGCACTCATCGCACCCGCAACGAGATGAATGGCGACGGTCGTCTTCCCCGACCCGCCCTTCTCGTTACCGACGACGACCAACGGTGCCGGCAATCCGGCCATACGAACCCTCGCTCACGGCGCTGATTCGCCGAGCGAGAGGAGGCTAGCATTGCCGCCCGCAGCCGTCGTGTTCGTGCACGCGGTCCGCTCCACCGCAAAGCGGTGCAAATAATACGGTCCGCCCGCTTTTGGTCCTGTCCCCGAAAGCCCTTCGCCGCCGAACGGCTGCACGCCGACGACCGCGCCGATCTGGTTGCGGTTGACGTAAAGATTGCCGACGCGCGCGCGGGCGCGGATGAAGTCGGCCGTCTCCTGAATGCGCGTATGCACGCCCAGCGTCAGCCCATAGCCGGTCGTGTTGATCGCATCGATCACGTTCCCAAGCGCGTTCGCTTCGAACCGCACCACATGCAGGATCGGCCCGAACACCTCACGTTGCAGCTGAGAGATCGCGTCGATCTCGAACGCGCGCGGCGCAAAGAAGAACCCGTCGCGCGTCTCTCCAGTCAGCGATGCCTCGGCGATCAACCGCCCGTCGCGCCCCATGTGCTTCGCATGCGCCTCAAGCACGGCCAGCGCATCGGCGTCGATCACCGGCCCGATATCCGTGTCGAGCTTCATCGGATCGCCGATCTTGAGCTCCGCCATCGCGCCGGCCAACAGCTTCAACACCTTCGACGCGATATCCGACTGCAGGAACAACACGCGCAAAGCCGAGCACCGTTGCCCCGCGCTGTCGAACGCCGACGTCACCGCGTCGCGCACCAACTGCTCCGGCAACGCCGTCGAGTCCGCGATCATCGCGTTGAGCCCGCCCGTCTCCGCAATGAACGGCGGGATCGGCCCCTTCCGCTCCGCCAGCGACAGATTGATCAGCCGCGCCGTGTCGGTACCGCCGGTAAACGCAACCCCGGCAACGTTCACGTCCCGCGTGAGGGTCCCGCCGATCTCGGCCCCGTCTCCAGGCAACAGATGCAACACGTCGCCGGGCACCCCGGCCTCATGCAGCAACCGCGCCGCCGCAAAGGCGGTCAGCGGCGTCTGCTCCGCAGGCTTCGCGACCACCGTGTTCCCGGCCGCAAGCGCCCCAGCAATCTGACCGGTGAAAATCGCGACCGGAAAGTTCCATGGGCTAATGCACGCGAACACGCCGCGCCCATGCAGCGAAAGCTCATTGCGCTCGCCCGTCGGCCCGGGGAGCACCTTCGGCCCCGCAAAATCCTCCCGCGCCAAGTTCGCGTAATAGCGCAAGAAGTCGACCGCCTCGCGCACGTCGGCGAGTCCGTTCGCAACCGTCTTACCCGCCTCACGCACGCAAAGCCCGATCAGCAGCGCGGCATCACGCTCGAAGAGATCCGCGGCACGCGACAGTATCTCAGCACGCTTCGCGCCACCGAGAGCGTCCCAAGCGAACTGCGCGCCGCGCGCCGCCGCAACCGCTTGCGAGGCAAGCGCTGGCGTCGCGTCGACGACCGAACCAATGCGCCGAGACCGCAAACTCGGATCGAACACATCGCGCGCCTTCCCATCCTTCAGCGCGCCACCAACGATGGGCTTAGCATCAAGCGGTTGCGCCACTGCAGCAGCGATCGCCTTCAGCAACGGCTCGGCCCTCGCCGGATCGCTGAGCAGAACGCCGTGCGAGTTCTTGCGGTCGCCGAACAGGTCTGCCGGCAACGGAATACGCGGATGCGGTTTCGTAGGCATGGCTTCCACTTGTGTGACGGGATCGGCGATGATGGCCGCGATCGGCGCTTCATCATCGGCCAAACGATTGACGAACGAGGTGTTGGCGCCGTTCTCCAGCAAACGGCGCACCAGATAGGCGAGCAAATCTTCATGCGCCCCGACCGGCGCATAAATGCGGCATTGAACGCCGAGCTTGTCGCCGCCGACAGCCTCGTCGTAGAGCTCCTCGCCCATGCCGTGCAGCCGCTGAAACTCGTAGTCCTCGCGCGCGCCGGCTAACACCTTCACCGCGGCAAGCGTATGCGCGTTGTGCGTCGCGAACATCGGGAAGAACGCCTGCGCGTCGACCAGCAACTGCCGCGCGCACGCCATATACGAAACATCGGTCGAAGCCTTGCGCGTAAACACCGGATAGCCGTCGATGCCGAGCTCCTGCGCCCGCTTCACCTCGCTGTCCCAGTAGGCGCCTTTGACCAGCCGCACCGGAAGCCGCCGCTTGTGCGCACGCGCAACGGCGCTCAGCCAAGCAATCACCGCGGGCGCCCGCTTCTGATAGGCCTGGACCGCAAGCCCAAGCCCATCCCAGCCCTGCAACTCAGCACGCGCGCACAGCGCCTCGAAAATGTCGAGTTGCAGCTCCAACCGGTCGGCCTCTTCCGCGTCGATCGTAAAGCCGATCCCTGCATCCTTGGCGGCCACGCACAACGGCAGCAACCGCGGCAGAATCTCGTTCCGCACCCGCTCCCATTTCACCTGCTCAAGGCGCGGGTGAATGGCCGAAAGCTTCACCGAGATCGAATTGCGCGTGAAGATGTCGCCCTTGCGCGCACCCTCGTACTTCGCGATCGCCGCGATCGCATCCGCATACGCGCGCGCATAGCGCTCCGCATCGTCATGCGTCATCGCCGCTTCGCCGAGCATGTCGAACGAGAAGCGGAATCCGCGCTTGGACTCATCAGCGCCGCGCTTGAACGCCTCGTCGATCGTGCGCCCAAGCACGAACTGCCCGCCCATGATGCGCATCGCCGTCAGCATCGCCTGCCGGATCACCGGTTCGCCCGACCGCTGCACCAGCCGCCCGAACACCGCCGACCAGTCCGATCCGCCGTCGAGCTTCACGACATGTCCCGTCAGCATCAACGCGAACGTCGACGCGTTCACGAACAGCGACGACGACTGGCCCAAATGCTTGTTCCAGTTCGCCGTTCCGATCTTGTCCTTGATCAGCTTGTCCTGCGTCTCCGCGTCCGGCACGCGCAGAAGCGCCTCGGCGAGGCACATCAAGACGACGCCCTCTTCCGTCGACAGCGCATATTCTTGCAGGAACGCGTCAAGCCCGCCGCGCCGCCGCTGCGCCCGCACGCGGCTCACCAAGTCGCGTGCCAGCGTCTCCGTCGCCTGAGCCTCCGCCGCGCTCAATCGCGCCCGCGAAAGCAGCGCATTCACGACCTCAGTCTCGTCGGCCAAATAAAGCCGCGCCATCTCGGCGCGCGCAGGATGGTCCCTCATGGGGCGGGACAATCCTACGCTTGAGGGGGCCGGCGCAAGGTGCCTCTACCGCCGATATTGGATCGTCGGCGCGCCCTTGAAATCCGTCCGCACGAACTCGCGATAGCCGCATTTCTCTGCGACGCGGATCGAGCCCACATTCTCCGGGCCGATAATGCAGGTCGTGGTCTTGCCGCCAAAGTGCTTGTCGCCCCAGGCAAGCGCCGCCTTCACCGCCTCCGTCGCGATCCCGCGCCCGTGTGTTTCGGGCGCGAACGCCCATCCGCTTTCCGGCATTCCATCGAGCGACGGCACGATATCGCGCTTCCAATCGGCAAAGCCCACATCGCCAATGTGCCGCCCCTCGCCCTTCACCTCGACCGCCCAATAGCCGAAGCCGAGCAGCGCCCAGTGCCCGACATAGCGCGTCAGTCGCGCCCAGCTCTCCTCGCGCGTCGATGCCCGCCCGCCGATGAATCGCGTCACCAAGGGATCGGACCACATGGCGGCCAACGTTGCGAAGTCGTCGAGCCGATGCCCGCGCAGGATCAGCCGCTCGGTTTCGAGGCGAGGCACGGTCATACGCTAGAGCAACCCCAGTTCCGCCAGCTCCCGCTGCAGCTTGTCCGGCAACGCCCGGCCGGCCTTGCCAACATCGGGCGGCGCATCCTTCGCATCGAGATAGCGCCACCCCTGAAACGCCCGCCGGGGCCGCGGCGCGACCAGGATCAAATCCTTGCCGTAGACCAAATGGCAGCGCCCCACACCCTCCTTATCGACGAACGGGCGGATGTCGACGAGCGGCTGGCGCACGGCCGTATAGCCCTTGATCACCCAGAAGAGCGAGCCGCCGTCGAGAATTTCCTCGCGCCGCTTCGGCACCATCCGCGTCGTGTGCTTGAGCTCCGCCTTCTGCCCGCGCTTCTTCAGCTGCGCGAGCCGCTCCGTCTGCCACGCGCGCAAATCTTCGACGGAATCGACCCCGACGCAGAGCTTAATCAGATGCAGCGTCACCTGCCTGGCATCTCGTTTTGCTCAAGAAAGCCGTTGCCGTTCTTGTCGATTTCGCCGAAGCCCGACATTTGGCCTTCCTGCAACTCTTCGACGGAGACCTTGCCGTCGCTGTTCGTATCCAGCTTCTTGCGTTGCTCTGCGGAAAGCTTCAGCTCGTCGTCGTCGATCGCGCCGTTCTTGTTCTTATCGATCTCGAACGCGGCCTTGGCCGACTGATTGCGGAACTCTTCCTTGCTGATCCGCCCATCGCCGTCATAGTCGGCCGGACTGCCCGCCGCGACCGCAAGCGAACTCGCCGCAAGTGCCACACCGAAAGAAATCAGAATACGTCGTTGCATCGTTTGTGCTCCACTTGGGCTGACCGGGCGAAACTACCGCGCCGGCCAAGCCTCTTGCAAATCGCCGATCGAACGCGGTCTAATCGTCCACGCGACGCTTCGGAGACGTGTCATGACATTCAAGACGATTCTGACGACCACGCTTGCCACCGCGGCCTTGAGCGTGAGCTTCCTAGGCTCATCGACCCCGGCGAAAGCTGAGAACCTGCGCTGCGACTCGCCGATTGGTGGTTACAACTACTGCCGCACAAGCACCGCGGGCGGCGTGGAACTCCGCGTCCAGCACACGCCCAATCCCTGCTACCGCGACGACACCTGGGGATATGACAACAACGGCATCTGGGTCGCCAACGGCTGCAGCGCCACCTTCCACATCGGCGGCGACAGCGGCAAGACGGCGGCGACGATCGGCCTCGGCATCTTGGCGCTGGGCGTCATCGGAGCGCTCGCCGACAACAACAACGACGATCAGCCGCCCCCACCGCCACCGCAAAACTATCCGGGCGGCGGATACCCACAGGGTGGCTACCCACAGGGCGGCTATCCGCAGCAGGGTGGATACCCGCAAGGCTATCCGGATGAGGACGACTACGACGACAGGAACATCATCTCCTGCGATTCCAAGAACAACAAATACCGCTTCTGCAGCGTGCCGGTTCGCAGCTACGCCGAACTCGTCCACCAGCGCAGCCGCTCGGCCTGCCGCTTCAACAAGAGCTGGGGCTACGACCGCCGCGGCGTCTGGGTGAAGAAAGGCTGCCGGGGCGACTTCGCGATTTACTGATCGCACAACCGTGCTCGGGGAGGCCACCGGCCTCCCCAGTCGTGATGCCCGAGCCGTTCTTCCTGCGCTTCCGCTGGTCCGATCCTAAAGCTTTGGCGACAGAGATTGCGGACGCACGCGCTGCACGCACCGCAAACGACACCGCCGCAGAGATCGACGGCGCGTGCCACCTCGGTACAGCAATCACAATCGCGAGATTTCGAACGCAACCCACTTGCGAGCGGCCCGTGATCGGCGATCCTTGACCCATCCGGGGGAGCCAGGCGAGCCACGTGTCCGAAGCCGCCAAGACAAATCAGATTTTGCAGTTTGCAAGCCCGATCATCGCCGTCGTCGAAACGGTGGCGGTCTTTGCGGCAACGCTGGTGCTGGTGCGCCTGCTGCAGCGCCTGCCCGAGGTCCAGGCGTTCCGCGCCGCCTGGCCCGACGATCTCTTCGCAGTGATGTTCCGTTGGTTGCCGCTGCTTACGATTGCAGCAGTCGTCGAGGCAAGCGTTCGAGGGCGGTCGCCCATCGCCTGGGGGTTCTCACTCAATGGCGGCGTTGCGTTTCATGCGCAGTCGGCGCTTTGGTTGTTCGTTCTCGGCGGAACGATCCCACTCGCGCTCACGCTGGCGGCGCCGCCCGCGACGCAGCAGATGTCCGCCGCCGCGATGGCCCTGTCGCTCGCCGGCCCATTGCTCGCGCAAGAAGTCTTTCTCTCCGGCTACGTCAACACGCGCCTTCAAGAGACATGGCCGCCGGCGATCGTACCGTTCTTGATCGCGGCGCTTTTTGCGGCCGCTCATCTCAATCATCTGAGTTCGGGCGAGCTTGGTCCGCTTTTCGTCGGAGCGATGGCGCTCCAAGGGTGGCTCTGGAGTTCGGCGCGCGCCGCCGGCGTCTCGCTGCTCGCCTTGGCGGCGGCTCATGCGGGCCTTCTGCTGGCCTACCACGCACCGGCCGCGTCTTTAGCCCTCATCGCGCTGCTCGCGGCGCTCTTTGGCCGGAACTTCTCGACATGGTGGGCGTCGGTAACGAGGCCTTAGCTCGCGTAAGAATCTACTCGAACCCCACCACCACGGCGCCCTCACCCACCTGATCGCCCGCGCGGAATGGAACATCTTTCACCGTCAGATCGCCGGGCGCTGCGAGCGTGTGTTCCATCTTCATCGCCTCGATGATCGCGAGCGCCTGGCCCTTCCGCACGCGATCACCCGGCTTGGTCATGATCTGCACGACCTTGCCCGGCATCGGCGCGCGCAGTTCCTTGCCCGTGTCGTGCGCGTGTTCGGCCGCCTCCAGCGGATCGTGCGGCTCGAACGAATAGGTGCGTCCCTGCATCAGCACGACGAGATTGCCCGAGACCCTGAGCACGCGAGCCTGCGCTCGCCGTCCGTTCAAACTCGCGGAGATCGATCCGTCGCGGTCGAACACGGCGTCCGCGTCGAGCGCCTTGCCGTCGAGCGACAGACGCCACCCCTTGTCGCGATAGAGCACGCCGACAACCCGATCCGCCTCGCCCTCCGTCAGCCGCAGCATCTCCTCCTGGCGCACGCCGCCGATACGCCATCCGTCCAGATGCCGCCACGGCGACGGCCCCGCCGCCTTCGCCCGCCGTTCCAACAGCACGAACAAGGCCGCGAACAGCACCGCATCTGCAGGCGCCGGCGTCGCCGCACCGATCAGACTCTCCTTGTGGCGGTCGATGAAGCCCGTATCGATCTTGCCCGCGATGAACGCGTCGTGCCGCAGCGCTGCAATCAAAAACGCGAGGTTCGTCTTCACCCCCGCGATCTCGGCCGTCTCCAGCGCATTCGCGAGCCGCGCCAGCGCGGCCGTGCGGTTCTGATCCCACGCGATCACCTTCGCGATCATGGGATCGTAGAACATCGACACCTCGCCGCCCTCGGCGACGCCGGAATCGACGCGCACATGCGCATCGGCTTGGGGCAGCTTCAACCGCTCAAGCCGCCCGATCGACGGCAAGAATCCCTTCACCGGATCTTCCGCGTAAAGCCGCACCTCGACCGCGTGCCCGTTGATCGCAAGCTGATCCTGGGTGCGCGGCAATTTCTCGCCGGCCGCAACCCGCAACTGCCACTCGACGAGATCGAGGCCCGAGATCATCTCCGTCACGGGATGCTCGACCTGCAGCCGCGTGTTCATTTCCATGAAATAGAAGCCGTCGGCTTTGAGTCCCTTTGACCCGTCGACGATGAACTCGACCGTGCCCGCCCCCTGATAGCCGATCGCCTTCGCGCACTTGACGGCGGCGTCGCCCATCGCGCGGCGAACGTCCTCCGGCATGCCAGGCGCCGGCGCCTCTTCGACCACTTTCTGGTGCCGCCGCTGCAGCGAACAATCGCGCTCGAAGAGATGCACCGCGTTGCCGTGTCCATCCGCGAACACCTGAATCTCGACATGCCGCGGCGCCGATACGTATTTCTCGACCAAGACGCGCGCATCGCCGAATGCGCCTTGCGCCTCGCGTTGCGCGCCTTCGAGCGCCTTCGCGAAGTCGCCCGCCTTGTCGACGCGCCGCATCCCCTTGCCGCCGCCGCCCGCGACCGCCTTGATCAACACCGGAAAGCCGATGCGCTCGGCTTCTTTCGTGAGATGCGCAGCGCCCTGTTCGTCCCCGTGATAGCCGGGCACGACCGGCACGCCCGCTTTGATCATCAACGCCTTGGCGGCGTCCTTCAGTCCCATCGCGCGAATGGCGGCAGGCGGCGGCCCCACGAACACCAGCCCCGCTTTCGCGCACGCCTCCGCAAACGCCGCATTTTCGGAGAGGAATCCGTAGCCCGGATGGATCGCCTTCGCCCCGGTCGCGCGCGCTGCATCGAGAATCGCCTCGACGCGCAGATAACTCTCCTTCGCCGGCGGCGGCCCGATGCGCACGGCGGCGTCGGCCATCGCGACATGCGGCGCGCCCGCGTCGGCGTCCGAATAGACGGCGACCGTCTTGATCCCCATGCGCCGCGCGGTGCGGATGACGCGGCAAGCAATCTCGCCCCGATTGGCGATGAGCAGCGTCGAGAACATCAGCGCGCTATTCCGCCCACTTCGGCTTGCGCTTTTCGAGGAAGGCCGAAAGCCCCTCCTTCGCCTCGTCGCTCGCGCGCCGTTCGGCGATCCGGCGCGACGTGTCCGCGCGAATGTCGCCGTCGATCGGCCGCCCCGCGACCGCCGCGATCAAATCCTTAGCCGCCGCGATCGCGCCCGGCGCGCAAGTGAACACTTGGCTCACCAGCCGCTCGGCCTCCTTGGCCAGCGCGTCATTGTCCTCGACCAAAATATGGACGAGGCCCAACGCCTGCGCCGTCGCCGCGTCGAACCGCTCGGCCGTCAAGAAATAGCGATGCGCGGCCCTTGGCCCGATCGCGCGGATCACATAGGGCGAAATCACCGCCGGAATAATCCCAAGCCGAACCTCGGAAAGCGCAAACGACGCCGTCTTCGTCGCAATCGCGATATCGCAGGCCGAGAGGATTCCGCACCCGCCGGCCATCGCGGCCCCATGCACCAGCGCGACCGTCACCTGCGGCAACGAATGCAGCCGGTGCAGCATCTCCGCCATGTCGCCCGCATCTTCGCGATTGTCGGCCTTCGAGTAATCCGCCGCCGCCCGCATCCAAGCAAGATCGGCTCCCGCCGAGAAACTCGGCCCCGCCCCGTCGATCATCACCACGCGCACGTTGTCGGCCCCGCGCAGCGTCTCGAAGATGTCGCTCAACCGCTCAATCACCTGCGGATTGAACGCATTGTGCACCTTCGGCCGGTTCAAGGTCACAACCGCGACGCCCGCCCGCGTCGTGTTCAACAGGACAACGTCTTCGCCATCGCTCATCGGGGAAGCCTTTCGTGCATATCCCGATGGAACTACGTCAATGCCCGGCGCCGATCAACCGTTTCACCGCATAGAACACGTTGACGACGATCAGATAGCCGGCATAGAGGCGCAAAAAATTCACCCAGAACCCGGTTTCAACCAGCGGCGGCAGGCGAAACGCGCCGCCACGGAACACGGGCAGCATGACGTCGACGGCCAGATGCGCGAACACGCAGGCGAGCGACACGACCAGCACGCGCCGCCAATCCTCCATCATGTAGGCCCCGATCGCCGCGATGATCAGCCCTTGCGCGACGTTGACCCCGTGAAATCCCGTTTGAAAGAAGCCGACGATCTGGTCGAAAATTTCCATGGGCGTCCTCCTGGCGACTTAGCGCGGCCAATCTCCGCGCACCGACAACATGCGCACCTCGCGTGCGCCGCAGTGCTTCTTGCGCACCTCGGCCGAGCATGAACGGGGCTGAAGGTTTTTGTCGAGACACACCCACACCTCCGCCAGTTGATTACGGCTGCATGTTGCCGAAAGCCCATCGTCCGGAATGCCGGAATTGGCGTCCAGAAACGCGCGCTTGACCGCATTTGGCGTGGTGACCAGGGGTTGCGGCGGCGAGCGATACGCCTTCGGCACCGCCACTGATTCGACCGCGAGCGCCGCGGCGGCGAAGTAGTCGTCTTGGGAGAGCCCCGCGCACGAACCGTGCTTCTCCCACTCGTGTTGCACCAGTTGCCGCGACGGGGACAGTTTGAGTGCCGCCGCCATATTCGCATCCGAAACGTCGCGCTCGCCCGTCGAACAAAACTCCGGCCACCCCCGCTCGTTCTGCGGCCAAAGGCCATGCAGCACGAACCCGTAAGGTCGCCCGGACCGGCACTGCAAATCGTCGTCACGCCCCCGCCCCGCATCCGAAGAACAATGCGTCGGCGACCACGACAGCACGAGCAGATAGTAGTCGAAGTCACCTTGCGCCTTCGGCACGGTGACGGACGCAGGCTTCGTCGGCGAAAGCGAAGGTGTCTCCGCCACGGTCGTCGCCGGCGCAGTCGCTGCCGGTGCAGGATCGTTCAGCGCCACGGTCGGCGCCGGCGCATGCGACCCGCCCTGCAACCCAAACACCGCCGCGAGCAGTGCAACAACAAGCACCGCGCCAATCTGGATCAACCGATTCCGATCAAACTGCATTATGTCCTCGTATCTCTTCACCCCTCGCCCGCCCACTTCGGGCGGGAGAGGGGCCGGGGGTGAGGGTGGGCCTTCCGCCACACCGGCGCATCGTCGTGTCAGCAAGAATTCACCACAAAGCCACGAAGCGACTGTGTTGCGAGTCAAGTTGATCGCACGATGTGAGAGCCGCCTCAAGGCTGGCGCTTCGCGCCACCGCGCGAGGCGCGGCTTCGGCCTTGAC
>CAZXAQ010000095.1:0-14921 GCA_964638635.1 uncultured Flavobacteriaceae bacterium | reverse complement strand
ACCTCCATGTACGGTTCGGGCCTCCAGCCATTGCGGAGCGCCTTGCGCGCCAGCCACGCCAGGGCGTTGGTCTGGCTTGTGCTCGCGGCCTTCGTGCTGCAGTTCACCGCAACCCGCGCGCATTTCCACTTCGCCCAAGCCCACGAAGGCGTCACCGTCGCTTCGGCGGGCACGGGAACGCCGCCCAAGGCGCCGCTGCACGACCAGTCGAACTGCCCGCTGTTCCACGCGGCAAGCGTCTGCGGCGCGGCACTCGCCGGCGCCGCCGCCGCGCCGATCATCCTGCACGCGGCCCCAAGCCGCGCCGTGTTCGCGCCCGCCGTTCCGCAACCGGAACGCATCGCGGCGAACTGGCGAAGCCGCGCCCCTCCAAGCCTCTAACGATCCACGTGCCGTTCACGGCATAGGCCCGCGCGCAAGCATGGGCCGCATCGCTTGCATTTGATTTGTTGGAGTTCCCCATGACCATGAAAGCAATTGCGCTTGGCGCGTTGGCGCTGGGTTTGTGCGCGGGCGTACCCGCATACGCCGCGGACGACGACCTCGCCCAAATCCGCCGCGAGATGAAGTCGCTGCGCACCGACTACGAGCAGAAGATCCGCGAACTGGAACAGCGCTTGAAGAAAGCCGAAGCCCGCGCGGACAAAGCCGAAGCCGCGGTGGCAACGGCCCCCGCGCCGGTCGCCGCCGCGCCGGAACCGCCGCCACCGCCGCCCGCACCCACGCCGGTCGCGAGCCAGAACGCGTTCAACCCCTCGATCTCCGTCATCTTGAACGGCTCGTTCAATCACAGCGAAAACGACCCGAGCCTCGCGCGCATTCCGGGCTTCCAACTCGACGAAGAGGCGGGGCTGCCCGACCGCGGCTTCTCGCTCGACGAATCCGAAATCACGCTGAGCGCGAACGTCGATCACGTCTTCTTCGCGAACCTGACGGTCGCGATCGAGAGCGAGGGAGAGATCGCCGTCGAGGAAGCCTTCGTCCAAACGACGAGCCTGCCCTGGGGCCTGACCGCCAAAGCCGGCCGCTTCTTCTCCGGCATCGGCTACTTGAACGAGCGCCACGCCCACAGCTGGGATTTTGTCGACCAGCCGCTGCCTTATCGCGCGTTCCTGGGTGGCCAATACGGCGATGACGGTGTGGAACTCCGCTGGATCGCACCCACCGATTTCTATCTGGAGTTCGGCGCCGAATGGTACCGCGGCGACGCTTTCCCCGCCGGCAACGCCGACGACAACGGCACCGGCACGTTCGCGGCCTTCGCCAAGACCGGCGGCGACATCGACGACGAAAGCAGCTGGCTCGCCAGCCTCTCGTACCTGAAAGCGAAAGCCGACAAGCGCGACATCGACGGCGACATCTTCTCCGGCGACAGCCACGTCGCGGTCGCCGCCGTCGTCTACAAATGGGCGCCGAACGGCAACCCGACCGTCAACAACCTGATCGTCAACGCGGAGTACTTCTTCAACCGCGAAGACGGCACGTTCAATGGCTTGGCCCTCGACCTCGACCGCCAAGGCTGGTACGTCCAGGGCGTCTATCAATTCATGCCGCAGTGGCGCGCAGGCTTGCGCTACGCGGGCCTTGCGAGCGACGGCGTCAGCGGCCCGCTCGCCGGCAGCGCGCTCGACGACTTCGGCCACTCGCCGCAAACGCTGAGCGCGCTCCTCGAATACGACACCAGCGAATTCGGCCGCCTGCGTCTGCAATACAGCTACGACGACAGCGACCTTTCACCCAACAACACCATCAGCGCCGCCTACACGATGGCCATCGGCCCGCACGGCGCGCACCGGTTTTAGGAGCATCACCCATGTTGAAATACGCATTCGCCATCGCGGTAGCCTCGCTCGCGCTCACCGCGCCGGCCCGCGCCGATCTGTCCGTCTTTGCCTGCGAACCCGAATGGGGCGCGCTCGCGAAGGAAATCGGCGGCGACAAAGTCTCGATCTACACTGCAACCACTGGCGCACAAGACCCGCACCAAATCCAAGCCCGCCCGAGTCTCATCGCCAAGGCGCGCTCGGCCGACATCGCGGTCTGCACCGGCGCCGAACTTGAGATCGCCTGGATGCCGATGATCGCGCAGCAATCGGCGAACCCGAAGCTGCAGCCAGGCGCCGCCGGCATGTTCGAAGCCGCGAGCTTCGTGCGCCTCGCCGAAATCCCGGTCAAATTCGATCGTGCGCAAGGCGACATCCACGCCCAAGGCAATCCGCACATCCAAACCGACCCGCGCAACATCTTAGCCGTGGCTAAGCCGTTGGCCGACCGCTTTGCGCAACTCGATGCAACCAACGCCGCGACCTACCAAGCGAACTACGCCGACTTCGCCAAGCGTTGGAACGCAGCGCTCGCCCGCTGGAACACCGAGGCCGCACCGCTGCGCGGCACGCCCGTCGCCGTCTCGCACACGAGTTGGATCTACTTGGAGCAATGGCTGGGCCTGAAGCGCATCGCGGCGCTCGAACCGAAACCCGGCGTGCCGCCCTCCAGCGGTTACCTCGCCGAAGTGTTGGCCAAGCTGCAGGCGACGCCGGCCAAAATGGTCCTGCGCGCAGCCTACGAAGATGATCGCCCGTCTGAATTCATCAACGAACGCGCTGGTATCCCCGCGGTCACGCTGCCGTTCACGGTCGGCGGCACGCCGGAAGCGAAGGATCTGTTCGCGCTCTACGACGACACGATCAAGCGGATGAAGGCCGCGCTGCAGAAATGACCCTGGGCGCGCTCGAACTCTCGATCCTCTGGCCCGCGTTCCTCGCGGGCCTTCTCGTGCTCGCAACCCACGTGCCGTTGGGCCAGCATGTGCTCTCGCGCGGCATCGTTTTCATCGACCTCGCCGTCGCGCAAGTCGCGGGTTTGGGTGTCACCGCTGCCGACGCTATGGGGTACGAGCCGCAAGGACTGAGCGTTCAAGTCGCGGCCGTCGGCGCAGCGGTCACGGGCGCGCTTCTCCTCACATGGACCGAACGCAAATGGCCCGAGGTGCAGGAAGCCTTGATCGGCGTCCTGTTCGTCGCGGCCGCGTGCACCGAACTGCTGCTGCTCGCCAACAATCCGCACGGCGGCGAGCACCTGAAGGACCTGCTCGTCGGTCAAATCCTGTGGGTCTCGCCGCACGCGTTGATTCCGGTCGCGTTCCTCTACGCACTCGCGCTCGCCGCCTGGTTCACGCTGCGCGACAAGATCGGCCAACTCGGCTTCTACGTCTTGTTCGCCCTGGTGGTGACGCAGTCGGTGCAGCTCGTCGGTATCTACCTGGTGTTCGCAAGCCTGATCGTCCCCGCGCTGGCTGCAAGGCTTTTCCCCGAACGCCAGCGCCTCGCGGTCGGCTACGTCGTAGGCATCTTGGGCTACGCGGGCGGTCTGGTCGCCTCCTCGCTCTACGACTTGCCGACGGGCGCTGCTATTGTTGTCGCCCTCGTCGCCGTGTTCGTGCTCACCACGATCGCGCGCGCCGGTGCACGGGCGGTATAGGGGGACCATGCCTGGTCGCGTCGCGAAGCGCCTGAAAACGTACTGGCAGCTTGAAGCGGCGAACGTGCTGCTGCTTCCGGCAATGGTGCTGTTCATCGTCTGGGGCTCGGGCGGCACGCCGGACGTGACGCTGGCCGTGGCCCTCCTCGCCAACATGGTCTTGCTCGTGATCGGCGCCTGCTACTGGCGCATTGCGCTCCTGCGCATCGAAGGCGACGCGCGCCCGTTCGAACGCTGGCTCCCGCGCCTAGCCGCCGCCGAACCGGCGGCACTCGCACTCACAGTAATCACCGTCGCCGTCACCACCTACGATGTCGCAACGGGCGATGCTTGGCCGCCGCAGCGCATCGCGTCGGTCGCTATGACGACGCTCGCCGTCCTCGAATACGTCAACTACTACCGTGTCCAACTCCAGTACTTCGACCACGCCCCCGATTTCGCCGCGCTGCTCAAGCGCAAAACGCTCAAACGCGCCCACATGGCCCGCGACATCGCCGAATGGCGCGCAAAGTCGAGCGCGCGCCCGAGCTAGCGCTCCGTAGCCCGCACAGCTGAGGCACCGCCGTTCCCTTCGGGTACTAACTCGCAATCGCCGCACGGCGGAAGGGTGGTACCACCGAAAGCGCGGAGTCCGCGCCGACATACAGAGTCGGTCAGCAGTTAGCGCCAGAACATCCGCTTCTTTTGGACTAACACCCGACCTGCTGCCTATCCCGCGCGAATGAAAAGTCGAAATCTGCTCCTGCATCACTCTTTTTGAGCCCGAAGGACGATTGTTGAGAAGACGGTGAAAAGAGAGTAGATAGGTAGGTAGAAAGAAGACCAGGAGGATAAACTCGTGGCACTTACAGACAATTGCGATATATTCGCATCGTTCCACGAAGGCGGATTTAATCAAATAATATCGCACCTGAGGCAGCAGAGGCCGTCCTTATTCAACTACGCAACGGCTGCTCTCGTCTCACAGCGTGACCTTTGGTGCAAGGCGCTGAAGGTGCACCCGATCGTCCTCGCGCGGAACAATCCGCTCTTCACGATTGTGCCGCCCTTGATGGTCCCGGGATCCAATGTGGGTCTCAACTTTGCCGTTCAGGTTGCGGACTTGCAAATCGATTTTCACCCCGGCGACCGGTTTCAGCTGCCGCCTGAGCTTGCACCCCCACTGAAGGCACAACGGTTCGCTCTTCACCTTGAGATATGTGGCGGTATCGGTTGTCCGCCGAAGGATATTGTCGACTACGTTGTTCGGACTGCGGAGTTCGCAGATCCAAACTCGGATCGACCTCGCCTGCAGAGGCCTGGCTTGCTCGTACTGCCCACGCGACAGCTGAACTGTTTCTGCTTGGACGCCTATGTCGTCGGTGGCATACGCATCGTGTCTGTCAATGGCAAACCCTACTTGGACCCGTTCTTGGAGGGCTTCGAGATAGTCGACATCAAGCCCGACGGATTGGAGAATAGCTTAGAGTGCTACATCGGATTGATGCTCCGATTGAGTGTCCTTCCAGGGCTTCGCATCTTGCTCAAGGCAGCGCCACTCAATCTTACGCAGGGCGCAACGGACTTATTCCCACAACCGACCAATGTTACGCTGAGCCCCACGCCGGTCTCCGCTGCGGTGCCAAACAATCCGGCGATTGAGCAAGATCTGCTGAAAATCTTCATTGCTGCGGAGGTTGTGTGACATGCCACATCTGACTGTCGCGGCGTCAGAGCGCGTCTTCAAAATGCTCTTCGACGAGCTTCGCAACAAATTCAAGCTTTCCAAGGCTGATAGCGGGAGTTTTGGAGGATTCACCGCAAGCTACGACGCTGTTGCGCACCTCGAAGGCGGCACCATTGACCTCAGAGGTGACAATACCGTTCAGATCAAGGAACTCGACATCAAGTGGGATAAATTGGACCTCTCACTCGGCGTCGACCTCCCGGAAATTTGTGTAGGCGGCTTTTGCATCATTCCAAAGCCCTGGGGTGGGTGCTGGGTCGAGGCTCCCAAGCTCTGCGCGTTTAGCGGCAATCCCGACATCAGCGTTACGCTCCCGCTCGGTGGATTGATCACATCAGAGGTTTCGGTCACCGGTTCCCTCGCGGTGAACTATGAAGTAAATCCTCAAAGGCCGTCAGGCATGAACCCTTGGGATGCGCAAGACGCCGTGCCTTCGTTGGCGAACCACTGGCAGTTGTTCGTTCGGCCGCAGACGATCGATTTGGACATATTTGACATTGCCGACATGGTCGGCGATCTCCTGGAGAATGCACTCAACGCCGCAATCGACAATCTGCTCGGTGGCCTACCCGGGTGGGCCAAGGCGCTCATCAAGGCGATCCTCGGCCCGATCATCGACGTGGTTCGGGCGATACTCGACCTCGCCGATGATGTGCAGGAGTGGATATCGGACCTGTTGAACGTCAGCTTCGGTCTGCTCGACCTGATTTTGCAACTGATTGCACAGCACCTTGCAGCCAAGACACCGCTTCATCAAATCGAAGACCCGTATCCGATCATAGGTCCGGCCGCGAACCCGAATTCGGGCGCGCCACCGATGCTCATTCCGGTGAAAGTGCCCATTCGCGACCTGCGTGTGTTTAACACCGACAAGGAAATGATCATCGAAGCAAACATAGGGTAACTCCGCTATGGCAGTTCAAATCAATCGCGAGTTGTTTGAGGCCTCGATTTTCGACAGCGGGGCCCTGGGTCCGCTTGCCATGGTCGTTCATGAGTGCGCCACCGAAGGAATGTATGTGGCAAAAGTAACGCGCAACGGCCAAGTAGTGGGCACCGAAGAATTTCGCGTGAGCGCGAAGTCTGAGGTGAAGCAACTGAACATCGATCTTGCTCAATTCGGAAAGAAGAAAGAGGGCGACTGTGAATGCGAAGGTGTGCCGGAGCACGTCGGCGCGGTCGCGCCCAACGGCTATCTGCTGCTGCACGCATCAACCGGCCGAGGCTATGCTGCGAACGTGACGAATGATAAGGGCGAGGTCGTCTTTGACAGCACAAGACTCAGCGAAGGGGACCTCTTCGCCGTGTCTCTGCTTGAGCCGACCACATACTTACTGGCAAACAAACTGGGATCAGCCACTGGCGACATACAGGTCAACCTGCCGGACGATCTGCATCGCCGCCGTGCCGGACTCAAGACGTTGGAGGTCAGCGCGAGTCAAAAGAAATTTGATCCCACACATATCGAGGTGGCCTCGACGCAGGGAATTGTCTTTAGGATCAAGGACGCCGCGCGGATCGTCATTGAAAAGCAGAAGGGTCGATTGGAGCGGCAAAGGCTTCAAGTGCGGTGGCGTCCACCTGGGCCGACGAAGCAGCGTTAGGACCGGGCACTCGGCAGCACGAACCACTAGCCGCGTCACCTGGCAGTCGGAGCGTATCTCTGCCGTGCGATGACGACGCTCGCCATTCTCGAATACGTCAACTACTACCGTGTCCAACTCCAGTACTTCGACCACGCCCCCGATTTCGCCGCGCTGCTCAAGCGCAAAACGCTCAAACGCGCCCACATGGCCCGCGACATCGCCGAATGGCGCGCAAAGAAGGCCCCGTGAAACGCACTTCCCGTTGTGCGAGGCTCACGGCCGCAACGTGAGTCGGAGCCACACGTGAGCGAAGGCGACAACAAGCCCGTACCCGGAACGCAGCCGATAACGCCCGCGGCGCTTTCGCCAGTTCTCCCCGCGCCCGCAGCGGCGCCGATGCCGACATTAATCGAAAACGCGATCTTGTTTCCCGCCAAGCAACCGAATCCGAACTTGCCGCCCCCGCCGTTGACCTTGCGCCACAAAGCGTGGGTCTACGCGGACACGTTCGTGCGCACGGCCTACGAATCGATCGCCAAGCCCGTGTTCTGGGGCGCAGTAGCCACCGCCGCAACCCTGTTGCTGCTCATGCTTCTGTTCGGTCGCGAAGAAATTGGGGCCGCGCTCTCGGGCTTATCGCTCGCCCACCTTGCCTCGCCGAACACCGGCCGCCTCGTCGGGCTCGCCGCCGCCGTGGGCGCGTTCTGCGTCGCCGCGTGGAGCGCCAAGGACTATTCGTTCGACGGCAAAAGCTTCTTGGTGCGCAGCCTCGCCGAACATGTTCCGAAGGCCGAGGCGAAGCTCGGGCGCACGCCGCTCTCGTATCTTCAATTCTATCACGGCGTGCTGCGCTACGCCGGTGCGCTGGCGTTTCTGTGCGAGATCGCCTTCCAGGTCATGGCGTTCGCGATCGTCACCTGGGGAATTGCCAACGCCTGGCCGGCACTCGAACTCTTCAAACCCGGCGCCACCGTCACGCTTTCGAACACGGCGCTGTTCTGGGCGAACCACGTTTTTGGCCTGATCGACGGCCCCGAAGTGTTCGGCGTTGTAGCGCCGCTCGAGGCGAACACGAGCATGTGGGGCCTCGGCATCGCCGTCATTGCCTTCAAGATCGGCGTGATCGGCCTTTGCATCGCGCTCTTCCGCAGCTCGCTCGCCCTCGAACCGCGCGACATCTCGGAAGCCTGGGGCCGCGTGCTGGAGCGCAAGAAATAGCGCAAGGGCAGGGTGGCGGCCGACCTGTAAAAGATGTTTGACAAGCGCTCCGGCGCACCCTATATGTAAAACATCTTTTACAGACGCAAGGGACCCGCCGCGCATGTCGCACGCCGAACGCTACGCCTGGTTTTCGCTCGTTGCCTGGATCGCAATCCTGTTCTTTCTGCTCGTGCGCTTCACGGCGGGCGTCGAAATTCTCGGCCAATCCTTCGGCCTGACGATCGTCGAGCAGTCGGCGGGTAAACTGTTGTGGACCTACGTGGCGCTCGCCATCCTGGCGACCGTCGCCGAAACCGTGATCGCCTCCGTCCTCGCCGCCCGCCGCGGCAACGAGAAAGTGGAGCGCGACGAACGCGACATCGCCATCGAAGCGCGCGCGAACTTGACGTCCTACGGCTTCATGGCGGTCGCGTTGAACGTCATCGTTCTGCACGTGCTCTTGAACGCGGCCTATGGCGGCCACGGTCTGCCGCAGCTGAACCTGACGAGCGTCACCGGCGTCGCCTTCGCGCTGCTCTTCGTGCTCGCCGCGGCCGAGATCGTCAAACGCCTCGCCATCATCTGGAACTACCGCGCCTCGTGAGCCCGAAACAGCGCCGCGTCCGAAACCGAATCCGCGAGCTGCGCACCGCGCGCGGCATAAGCCAAGGCGCGCTCGCGGACGAAGTCGGCGCGACCCGTCAAACCATCAACGCCATCGAACAAGAAAAATACGCCCCGTCGCTCGAACTCGCCTTCCGCATCGCGGAAGCGTTTCGCGTCAAATTCGAGGACGTCTGGGCGTTCGAGTAACCTACTCCTCGCCGCCCTTGATTACCGCGTGGTCTTTCTCGAGCTCCCGCGCTTCCTTGACCAGCCCGAGTGCACCTTTGAAATACGCGTATGGTGCCGCGGCCACGGTCGCACCCCACACGAGCGCGCCGAGCGCTTGCCCGAAGATCCACAAAATCGCGATCAGCAACCACTGCAACACCAGCGCCGCGGCGCCCGCAAACAGCGGCAGCAGCGCCGCCGTCATGATCCAGCCGAACACGCTCCAATCGTCGCTGTCGTCGCCGGTCTGCTCCACGACGGCGATCGCGCCGATCGCGCCCACCGGCAAGGTCGCGAGATAAATGACGCGCCCCATCCACCCAGAAGTCTCCCACACCAAGAGCGCCGTCTGCAGCAGCATCACGACCGGCCAAAACATCTTGCCTATCCCGTCGAGTCCATAGCGCTCCATCTGCTGCCAGACCGACGTTGCCGCATCGCAATTCGCGGTCACCGCGCCCCCGACGATCCCGGCGTTGCACCCGATGAGGCTATAGTAGTAGGCGCCGATCACGTTCAGCGGCGAAATCACCTGAAGGTCGGCCAGCAGCTGCGCAGAGAGTTGCTTCAGCGGCTCCACGATCTCGATCGTCGAAAGCCAATGCCCAAGCGCCGCGACCGCCGCCGCCGCGACGAGATACGGCCACTTCGGCAACCGGCTCACCACAAAGCGCTTCGCAAGCACCTTTGCCCCGCGCTCGGCCGCTTTCTTCAAGTCCATAGAATCCTCCCGCAGGGCGGCTGCTTAGCAAACAGCACCGCACCGCGAAAGCTGTGACGCACGCAGACCCTCAGGCCTGCGGAGACGGTTTTCCCGCCAAAGCCACTCGGCGAACGCGGGCGAGTTCGTGCGCCTGCGGCATAGGAAGCCGGGGCTCAACCCCGCTTCCGGTACCGCGTCCCGTCCCGGCGCACATAACCCTTGCCCGGCACGTACTTCATGTCGATGTCGCTATAGACGGTGGTGTCGTCTTTCGACCGTGTCCCCACTTCGAGGACTTGCGCCGGCTTGCGGCTTCTGTTGATCAGCTGATGCCCGTCGCGCTTGCCCTTCTTGAAGCCCGCGCACTCGCCCGCCTTCAACGTCGTCTCGCCCTTGTCGGTGACCAGCACGACCTCGCCCACGACAACGAACACGAACTCGTCTTCCTTGTCGTGCCAATGCCGCTGGCTCGACCACGCGCCGGGCGGGAGCGTCAAGAGGTTCACGCCGAAATCGCTCAAGCCCGCCGCATTGCCGAGCGCGAGCCGCTCGCGCGCCGCGCACGGCTCATGAAACGGGGCTGGATACCCGGACCCGACCCGCTTCGCCGCTTTCGTGATGTCGATCTTGGGCATCGAAGCCTCTTTCGTTGACGGGCGCCGCCGGCGCCTTCACGCCCCATAAGACGCGCGACCAGGCGCGTTCGTGCGCGTAGTAAAGCACCATCTTCGTGACGAGCTCGAGCACCGCGATCGACCCGCCCATTGCCGCGTTACCGGTGATCAGCCAGCCGAGCAGGAACGTGTCGAACGAACCGATGCCGCGCCACGTGATGGCCTTAGCGATCGCGCGCCCATGCGTCGTGCGGCTTTCGCTCGCGATGATGTGCTGGTCCAAGGGCAGGGGCCTTCGCGTTGTTGTTGGGAAGAATGTAAGATATTTTACAAAAAAATTCAAGTATACAGTAATATTCACGAGCAATTCAGTGAATAGTGATGTTCACTGCGCGGCAGGCGGCTCCGAACTTGAGGAATCCGCCGCGTCTTCAGGCGTTGCCGCCTCCGCCGGCGGCTCAGCCGCAGCCGCAGCTTCCGCCGCCGTCGCGGTCGAGAACCCGTGCTTCGCATCATAGACCGTGCCCCAGCCGACGTTCTGCCCCGGCCGCAAGATGCGCGCGACGATGAAGTTGAACGCCTCCGTCAGCTCGGGCCGTGCCTTCACGAACGCTTGGATCAGCGCGCGATTGCGCACCTCGCCGTCCTCGTTGTTGCTCGCATCCCACGCCGCGTCGCGATACATGACGACGAGGCCGAGATCGCGCGCAGCCCCCACGATCGTCACCTGCTCGACCGCGTAAGCCTTTCCGCCCAGCTTCCACGTCCGCGGCGGCGCCGTCGCGAGCTCCGGCGGCACGGCGAGCCCCGCCAACGCCGCGTCGATGGCAGGCTTCACCACCGGCTGAAAATCGGGGCCGCGATAGGCCGTCGCCGAGGCGGCCGACATCAGCATGAACGCGGCAAAGCCGTGTCCCTTGCCGGCCTGCACCTGCGCCGCCTTCATGAGGTCTTCCGGCCCGCGCCCCGCGATGCCGGAAATCGTGACGTAGAAGCTCGTCACCTCCCACGCCTTCGCCCGCTTCGTCACCCACGCGGTCAGCGCCCACATATGGCTGTCCGTCACGGCCGTATAGAGCGCGTGCACCTGCGTGACATCGGGCAGCGCGTTCACCTGCACGCCGGTCACCGAGTTGCCGCAGATTACGCGGCCTGGCTTGCCGCTCTTCTCGACCTGGTAAGCGTGCGCGGCCTTCACCTCACGAAACCCGCCTGTCGCGCCGTCGACGATCTGCGCCACGACCTCGTCGAATTTCGCCGCCGTCGTCGTCTTCTTGAACGCAGGTGAAAGCATCGCATAGGCCGCCGCCGCATCGCGCCCCGCCACCGCATCGAAGAACCGTCCGGAAACGGCAAGCGCCTCTTTGCGCACGTCGGCCGCAATCGCCTCGTCGACCGTGCACGAAGGCCCGCCGCCCAGCGGCAACCACCCGGCCCCCGCCGCAAAAGCCAAAAACACCGCGACCATGCCGATCACGATCCACGTCGTGCGCATCTGAGTCTCCGAAGCGGGCGGGAGAGTAGGGGAAGGAAAAGCGATCAGCAATCAGCTAACAGCGATCAGCCTTCAGTATCTTACTGATCGCTGTTAGCTGATTGCTGATTGCTCCCTGAACCGCGATCGAATCTCAGTCGGCAGGCTTCGCCGGAGTCTTCTCATACCCCGTCTCCGCGTCGAACACCGTCGCCCACGCACGGTCCTGCCCGGGCCAGTTCATGCGCGCGACGATCATGCCGAAGACCTCTTTGCAGTCCGGGTGCGCCTTCACGAAGGCGTCGATGAGGCGCCGGTTGCGCGCTTCGGCGCCGGCCGTGTCCTTGCCGTCCCACGTCGGGTCCACATGGACGATCACGAGCGCGAGCTTCGCCTCGTTCATCACCGACACGTCCTCGATCAAAAAACGCGTGCCGTCGAGCGTCCAATTGAACGGCGGCCCGCCGGTCAGCTCCGCCGGCGCCGCGATCTTCGCGAGCGCGGCGTCCGCTTCGGCCTTCACGCCAAGCCGGAAGTCGCCGCCGCGGTCCGCCCGATAGGTCGCCGTCGACGCCAGCATGAAGGCGTTGAACGCGTTCCCTTTCGCGGCTTGCGCCTCCGCCACCTTGATCAGATCGCGCGTGTAAAGCCCCGCCATCGACGTCATCGAGCGGAAGAACCCCCCGACCTTCCACGCGCCGTCCTCCTCGCTCAGCATCAACGTCACCGCCCAATCGTTGTTGGGCGTCTTCGCCGTGTAGAGCAGATGCGCCTGCGTCTTGGCGGCACTGGAGGTGATCGCGGCCGTTGCGCCGTCCGGACCCGAAACCGCGCACGAAACCTCGCCCTCGCCGCGCGGCCGGTGCGTATGCTGAAGCTTCAGATCTTTGAGGCCTGCAAGGGTGAAGAGCGAGGCTGTCGCGAACTCGTCCTCAGTGAGCTTCCCCGTCAGCTCCGCGGACAGCTGCCCATAAGCGGCCTTCGTGTTGGCGTCCCGCAGCGCCGCAAGGAACGCGTCGCCCCGCGCCTCCGGCCCCCGGCGCCAATCCGCGTCAAGCTCCTCATCCCGCGCGCATGACGGCGCCGCAGCCGGGAGCCCGATGGTGCCGGACCAAACGCCATAGATTGCTGCGAGAACCAGCGCCCCCGCGATGAGCCAAACCGCCACGCGCATGCTGAGGTCCTTCAAAACTCGTTCGCGATTGTCAATCCTATCACGTGTGCGGTCCAGGCGATGTCGACGTCGCTGGCGGCGCTGGTGGGCGTGTCCAGCCGGTTGGTGCCGTCCATCTCGTAGAAGCGGTACTCGATCCCGAAGCGCCAGCCGCCGCTCATCGCCTGCTCGCCGCGCACGGCATAGACGTGGCCGTCGTGAATCTCGCTGGACTCAAGCCGCCCGCCGGCCGTCGCGCGCACGTCGCCGCCGACAAGCCCCGCGCTGCCCACGATCAAAATGTCGTCGAACACAACGAAGCCGGCCGACACCTGCGCCTCGCCGAGCCACGTGAGCGCACCCTCGCAACGCGCCGTTCCTGCGCACACGCGGTCAAACCCCAAGTCGGCATAGGAGGCGCGCACGGCAGCTTCCAAGACGAACGCACCGAACCTGATGTCGTAGCCCGCTTGCGCGCCCGCGATGATGCCGCCTTCGCCGCCGGCCGCATCCGTCGCCGGCGTCACGAACGAGCAGCCGCACCAATCGCCGTGCGCGCCGAAGCCGTATTCTGTTTGCAATCCCAAGAAGGCGCCGCTGAAGTCGGCCTTCGGCGCGGCCGCTGATGCAGGCCACGCGGCCGAAACCGCGGCCGCCAAAACAAGCGCCACCCACCGCAGCATCGATCCCCCAACCCCGCACGCGTGACCCCAACGCTATCCCGTCGCCGCCGCCAAAAGGTGACCCGCACACAACGGCGGGGCGAGAATTTGAGCGATTTTCGTGCGCGAGGCTCACGCGCGCGCTTCCGTTCGCCTGCGAGGCGAAACGGAGAGCCCTCACCGCCGCTTTGCCGTCTCAGGCCAATCCTTGCCGGCCGCCGCCGCAAGCCGGTCGGCGACAGCGGCTGTGACGGTGAGCTTGCCGTGGTCGGCGAACGACAGCTCGGCGACATTGATCCAGAACCAGCGCGAGCGCTTCACCTTGATGTCGCGCCACGGCACCAGGAAGTCGCGCGCGAATGGTCCGAAGAACTTCATGACGCCAAGCCGCAAGCCGGACGGACACGCCGCCAGCCGCAGGATGTTGCGATAGTTCACGCCGATCATCCCCATGACCCCGCTCTGCCATGAGAGCTGCAGCATCGGCGTCTCATGCCGGTCCGGATAGCGCTCCATCAGCGCGTACCATCCCGACACCCACCCCAGCAACCATGTCACCGCAACCCACATTGCGGCGAAGGCAACGGGAAAGAGAAGGAAGGGCAGGGACTGTTCCATGGCGACTCGCGCAAGGGTGTCACGATACTAACGCCGGCCCGCGCAAACGCTAAGCCGGCCCGGGCCCCGGCTCGCCTTCTACGGTCATGAAGCGCGGACTGTCGGGCGCGCCCAGCACCACGGCGGTGAGCTGCCCATAGAACGTCGCGCCCGTGTCGACGTTGATGCGGTTTGCCTTCCATTCCGGCGTGAAGCTGGGCGTGTGCCCGTGCACGACGATGAAGCCGTGATCGACCTCACTGTCGAGGAAGTGGTCGCGGATCCAAATCAAGTCCTTCGCCTTCTGCTGGTCGAGCGGCCGCCCCGGCACGATCCCCGCATGCACGAAGAGATAAGGCCCCGCCTGATAGGTGAGCTTCAACCGCTCGAGCCACTGCAGCCGCCGCGATCCCAGCGCCTTCGCGAGCGCGATCGAATCCCCGCGGTCGCCCAGACTCAAGCCCAGCGATTCCATCGTCTCGATCCCGCCATTGCCGAGCCAATTCATCCAAACGATCTCGTCGTCGGTGTCGAGGCAATCGAGCATCAGTTCCTCGTGATTGCCGCGCAGGCACACGCTCTCGAATCCGGACAGTCCACCCATAATGCGATCGATCACTTGCACGCTCTTCGCGCCGCGGTCGATGTAGTCGCCGAGATAGACGATGACACCCTTTGCATCCGTATGCCGCCAGCGATGCCACGCCTCGATCCGCGCATGCATCATCTCGAGCAGATCGTCACGCCCATGCACGTCGCCGATCGCGTAGTGAATGTCCAACTGGTGCCTCGCGCGTAGAGGAGTGGGCACACGGTATCACAGAAGAACCATCATGGCCGGGCTTGCGTGCCCGCCGTAGCCTTGGCGTAGGCGGGACCCGGCCACCCAGGG
>CAZXAQ010000094.1:0-14947 GCA_964638635.1 uncultured Flavobacteriaceae bacterium | reverse complement strand
CATGGCGCTCTCGGTTTCCAGGATGCGAGTGAGATCCCAGCTCACGAAAGCCCTGTTGAGGGATGGAGCCTCGACAGGGCTTTTGCGCGTTTAAGGGCTCGGACGATCACGGCGCCAGGTGGCAAGCCGCTCCCGCAGCACGATCGCCGAGTTCCCTGCAACGGCGGCCTTCATGTCCGCGCGCCCCTCGGCCCATGTGAGCCGCCGCTCCAGCGCCTCGCGCGCGGGCGTATCGAGTTCAGGCCACAAGATCACGGCGAGGTCGAGTTGCACCGCCGTCAGTTTGCGTTCCGTCGGCGCCACTTGCAGCGCAATCGAGAGAGCGCGCGCCGCGTCTTCCTCGTGCTCGATCCGCTGCTCGGAGATCGCAAGCCGCGTCCACGCGTAAGCGTCCGATGGCGAGGCCGCCAAGCCCAGCCGCAAATCGCGGCGCGCGGCGGTCAATCGCGTCGTCGCGCGAAGCGAGCCCAATCCTTCCGCCTGCGCCGTCAGCATCTGCACGAACGCGGCGCGGCTCAAATCCCCGCGCCACGGCGAGTCCCGCAACGCCCGCGTCAACGCATCGAGTTCGAAGACCGTCCCGACCTTGCCCTTGGCGACCGCGGCATAGCGCGGCTCAGCGCCCGCGAACGTCCAGGCCGGCCACCCGAACATCGCCGCGTACACGATCACATACGCCGCAAACACCGCCATCAGCAGGCCGACGACGACGGTCTCACTCTGAATAGTATTTCGCGTAACTGTTGCCATAACCGTATGACGTATAGCCGTAGCCGTAGATCGCATGGCGGCGCAAGTCGGCCTGCGTCAGCACGGTGCCCGCGATATCGGCGTTCGCATCCCGCAGAAGTTTAATGCCGCCGATCACCGCCTCGCGCGGCGTGCGATCCCACTGCACGACATAGATCACCTTGTCGGCCAATCGCGCCAACATGCGCGTGTCCGACACCGGCAGAACGGGCGCCGCGTCGATGATGATGAGGTCATAATGCTCGCGGAGCGCCCCGATCAGCGAACGCATCGCTTGCGACGCCAACAGGTCGGCCGGATTCGCCGGCGGATCGGCGACCGGCACGAACTCGAGCGGCGAGATCGGATCGCGATGCAACACGCTGCCCAGTTCCAACCGCCCCGCCAGCACCTCGACCAAACCCGCTTCCGGCGGGCGCGGCGAGAACTGCGCGCCGACGCTCGGGTGACGCAAATCACCGTCGATCAACAACACCCGCGCGCCACCCTTCGACGCCAAACGACCCAGACTGACCGCAAGCGACGTCTTGCCTTCATTCGGCATCGACGACGTGACGACGACGACCTTCGGCGGCCGATCGACGTTCGAAAGCTGCAGTCCCGCATGCACGGATCGTATCGACTCCGAGAACACCGACAGCGGCTTCTGCACGATGCGGTCGGCGACGTGCTTCACGCCCTTGAGCATCGGCACGACCGCGAGGTTTGAAAGCCGCGTCGCCCGCTCGACCTCAGGCCCGATGCGAAAACCGTTGTCGAGCCGCTCGAGCATGAGCGCGATCAGCATGCCCATGACGCCGGCCCCGAACAGCGTGACGCCCATGATCAACGGCTTGTTCGGGAAGCTCGCATCGAGCGGCACGGCCGCCGCCTGAATGACGCGCGCGTCCGGCGTTTGAATCTGGTCCTTGTCCTCGGTCGCTTTGAAGCGCGCCTGGAACGTGTCGTAGAGCGTGCGGTTCGCCTGCGCGTCGCGCTCCAGCTCGCGCAGTTTGATCGACGCCTTGCCCTGCACGTTCGCGGTGCCCTGGATCTCGCCAAGCGACTCCTGCAGCGACGTCAGCCGCGCTTTCGCGACCGAAACCTCATTCGCGAGATTGCGGATGATGCGCTTCACCTCTTCCTCGATCTTCGCGTCGAGGTTCTTCTTCTCGTCTTTGAGCGCGATCATCTGCGGATGCCGTTCGCCGTACTTGGTGGCGAGCTCCGCCTCTTTGCGCATCAGCTCAGCCTGCTGCCCGCGCAACGTCGAAATCAAGGGCGAGTTGATCACCGAGGCGATCGAATCCACGCCACCGCCCGAGCGATACAGCGCGTTCACCTGCTTGTACTTCGCCTCCTGCTCGGCGAGGTTAGACCGCGCGATCACGACCTGCCCGTTCAACTCCGAAAGCTGCTCGTTCGCAAGCGAGTTGCCGCCCTTGCCGTCGGAAAGATCGTTCTCGGCCTTGTACTGTTCGACCGCGCTCTCCGACGCGCGCACCTTTTCGGCGAGTTCGCCCAGCCGCTCGTTCAACCAATCCGTCGTGCGCTTCGCCGCCTCGAACTTCGTTTCGAGCTGATCGACGATGTACTGATCCGCCAGCGCGTTCGCGATCGTCGCGGCTTTCTCCCGGTCGGGCGAGTCGAACGTGATTTTGATGACCGACGAGCGTCCTTGCGCCGCCACGGTCAACTTCGAGGCAAATTTGCGCAAGATCGCGGGATCGATTTTGGTGGCTTTCGCCTCACCCGCCCCGACGCCGATCTTCTCGCGGCTGCTCCCGAACCAATTCAGCGGGTTGAGATACGACGTCCAAGACGTCGCCTTTTTCGAATTGAACTCCGGATCGGCGGCCAGATTTTGTTTGATCACCACACGTTCGGCCAGAGACCAAGACTTCAAAATCTGAATCTGGTTCTCAATCGTCGCCGCGTCCGTCGGCAGCCCGGCAAGCAGCGCTTCCGCGTCCAGCACCTTGTTCTCGCGCTGCCCCACCATGATGAGAGCGGAGGCGCTGTAGATCGGCGTCATCTGCAGCAGAACGAGCGTCACCAGCACCATCGCGACCCCGATCGTGCCCAAAATCGTGTAGCCCCGCGCCAAGATCACGCGCAGCAGCGCGCGCAAGTCGAGCGAAGACTCCGCCCCTTCCTCCGCATGCGGCAGCGCTTGCGCCTGCGCGAGCTGTTGGTCGGAGCCAGTTTGGTGATGCAGCCGGTGGACGTTCATCATTTCTCTCGTCATCGCGCCGCCACACTAGCGAACGGCGTTACGTCACGCATGGGCAGGCATGTTGATATCGGCGCGTCGTCCACAGCGCGCGCGTCACATCTTGCCCGTGAGTGAAAGGTTGAATTGGCCGGTGGAATACTCGAACGGCAGCGCGGTCGAGCTGCGATCGATATACGCCCACCCGGCGTCGAGATGGAAACTGTTGTTGATGAGATAGCGCCCGTTCAGCGAGCCGTGCAGGATATCGTCGTCGCGCCCGATCCCCAGATACTCGGCGTTCTCGTAGCCGAGGCGCGCGCTCAAGATGAAATTGCGCAAGATTTCGTGGTCGAACCCGACCTCGCCGCGCGTCGACACGAAGCTCGACGCCGCGGTGATCGACGTATCCTCGATCGTCCGCGCCGCATCGAGCCGAACCGTCGTCAGCATCGAGGGAAACCACTTCAACCCAGCACCGAACGCAAACTCATTCGCGTCGTCGAACGTCACCTGGTCGAAGCTGCGCAAGGTGTAGCCCGCAAAGACCTCGCCGACCAGCACATGGGTCATCTTGAACTCAAGCCCGCCGTCGAACCCGACGCCGCTGGAGTCGCGGTTCAACCCATCGTCGTCGACAAGCGCGCCGAAATCGTGATCGTCGATCCGCCCGCGCAGGAACACGGCCGTGTCCTCGCTCGCCTTGACCGAGAGCTTGGCGAAGAAGTCGGTGATCGTGCGGTCGCGGTCGTCGTTGTTGAACGCCGCCGGCACAACGGGCAGCACGCGCGGCGTGTCTTCGAAATCAAACATCGTAAGGCCGCCACCCAGCGCCACGTGCACACGGTTGAAGGTGTGCCCGATCTCGGCGCCGAAATGCGTCCGTCCGTATTCCGTCGGCTCCGCCGGATCGCCGATCGCGAGACCGCCGGTCAGATCCGTGCCCCGCGGTTCATGTGCCTGTGCGATATCCGCGTCGAGCTTGATGTCGCTGCCGCGCACGATATCGATGCGCGCCATCGCGCCAAGCCGCCAATCGGTCCGATCCTCGCTGCCCTGTTCGGCAAACGAATAAGTCTGGGCCTCGCCTGTCAGCGACAGCTCGTGCCGCGACCAAGCCGATTTCAGCGCCAGTTTCGGCACGACCGAATAGAAATAGTCACCGGTCTTCGACACGTCATTGAACACGTTGTCCGTATAGCCGACGCCCGCGCCCAAACTCGGATAGAGGAAGAAGCTGCCCATGCGGATGCCGCGTGCGTCGTACTCCGGCCGCGCCCGTTCCAACACGTCGGCGGTCGTCTCCTGCACGTCGTCCGCGCGCGCAAGTGCAGCGCCCGCAAGGAACGCCGCCAACGCCGCGATGGCATACGCCAAGTGCCGCACGAACTCGTCTCCCAACAACCGGCTCAAGAACGCCGGCACACACCCACACTTCGTCACCGCTTGGCCGATGTTTCCCGGCCTTTGCGGCTTTCAGTCGAACGTCACTGTCCGCTTGGCGGATCGCCGGCCGTGCCGAGCGCCGCAAATGAACCTTGGAACGTCCCCGCACTGGCCGTCGCGCTGCCGTCAGGCTTCGCGGCAACGCGCCCGCTTGCGAAGGCCGCATCGAGCGGCCCCGCGTCTTTGTCTTTCTTGTAGAAGGCAAACCCATCCGCGATCGCTTGCCGGTTCACGCACCGGCCGAGATCGGCCAAGAATGTCGCCAGACCAAACGCTTCCGCCACGTCTTGCGGTGCCAACTCATCTGCTGGCGCGATCGCGCCAAGCGCCGCCGTCACCGCATTCAGATCGCCCGCTGCGCAAATCGCGTTCGCGAGCCCATTGACCGGATTGTCACCGGCAGAAGCCGGCGTAACCGGCAGTGCCATCAGCGCGCACAGGAGCGCGGCGCGAAGGTAAGTCACGTTCATGGCGCTTGTTCCCCCGGTGAGACGGGCCGCTAGAAAGGCATCCGGCCAGCCCGAAAGCGGTTCCGGCGATTCGCGTAAGACTCTAACCGTGCCTGCTGAGTCCTCCAAGAAAAAGTGGTTAATTCGCGACCCACCACAAGATGCAGCAATCAGTGCGCGTGTACGACCGCGCCCACGCGCTACGGATTAGCGACCGCTGCGTCTCAGAAGAATCGTTCGGGAATCCGAATCTCGTCGCCCGGAAAAACCTTCGTCATCGGCGTGACGTCGACTTTGAACTTCTTACCGCTGCGCGTGATCTCAACCGTGCTCTCGCTCGCGCGGTACGTATAGCCCTCAGCGAGCGCGACCGCCTTCTGCACCGTCATGCCGCTGACATAAGCGTATTGTCCGGGCTTCTTCACTTCGCCAAGCACGTAGATCGGACGGAAGCTCACCACCTCCGCCGACACGCGCGGATCGCGCAGGATCTGCGCATCGCGCAATTTCCCGGCATAGACCTTCTCGAACTCACGCAATGTGAGCCCCTTCACCGTAATCTGGCCCACAAACGGAACCGCCAGAACGCCGGAGCTGTCGACCAGGAACTCGCCCGACAGATCGGTTTCGCCGAAGACCGTAACTTTGACCTTATCTTCCGGCCCCAGGCGGTAGTCTTCCACGCCCGCTTCCGTCTTCGCGCTCGTGGGGCCCGAACCGTCCGATGAGGAACTCGCGCACGCGGCGAGCGCGATCACGGCGGCGAACAGAACAAACAAACGGCGCAACATGACCTGAGTCCGCAAAAAAGGAGAGGCCGCGAGACATACGACCGGCATTGCCACGCGATCAAGCCTGCCGGGCACGACTAAGCTGTCGACAAAAACTGCCGCTTGCGATCCTCAAGGACGAGCGCGGTCAGATTTCCGGTCATATAAGCGCCAGTATCGATGCCGATGCGGTTGTTCTTCACCTCGGGCGCATTCGTGGGCGTGTGCCCGTGCACGACGACGCGCCCGAAATTCACAGGGCTGCCCAGAAATTCCTCACGTATCCACAGGAGATCGCTCTCGCGCTGTTCCTCCAACGGCACACGCGGTTTCAGACCGGCATGAACAAAGAGGTAGTCGCCGACCGTGTGATGCAACCGCAGGTTCTTATAGAAGGCCTCATGCGATCGCGGCAGCACGGACGCGAACTCGCTGCGCGTCTGCGCCCAGCTTTTTCCGGGCGCATGCGTGACGCCATAACTGCGAAGCGTTTCGAGCCCGCCGAAATTGCGCCAAGCCTCCCCGACGCTCGGATCGACCAAGAACTGCAGCAGCGTTTCGTCGTGATTGCCCTTTAGGAATATGGTCTCAAATCCCGCAAAGCCGTCGAGCAGGCGCTCGACGAGTTGCGCGGACTGCAAACCGCGATCGACATAATCGCCAATGAATATCAGCGTTCGCTGACGCGCCGCGGACAACCGTGAGGCGCCGTCGATCTTGGGCCACAGTTGTTCCAGCAAATCCAACCGCCCGTGCAAATCGCCGACGGCGACGACGAAATGGTCGGGTGGCACGGCCGCGCGCGACGCCACATCCGTCTCGCCTTTCGTCCAACCGAAGATCGATCGCAGCATCGTGGAACTCAATTTCAATCCGGAACGTGCGCTTAATCGCAATTGCGCAGCGAAACTGTGGCGACAGCGCCACGCGAATGCAAGAACGCACGCAAACGAAGAAAACCAGCGGTGTTTTTCGCGTTTAGCGTTCGAGCGCTTCGGTACCCTTCCACTTCGAAGTGATTCACGAATCAATTCGCTCAAACTCCATTGAAGAGCGGATTCGAACGAGTGCGAAACTCAGGAGACGATCATGCACAGAAAGATGCTTCTGCTTGGGACCGCGTTGAGCCTGAGCTTTGCGGCCAACGCCAATGCCGCCGCCGAACGCCAGGGCTGGTACTTCGGCTTGGAGGCGGGCTGGGTCCACGTCAACGACACGGAACTGCCGAATTGGAGTTATCAGCGCATCCAATTCGACAATCGTTGGGGCGCAATGGGAACGGCCGGCTATGCGTTCCCGGGTAACTGGCGGCTCGAGCTCGAAGCCGGCTACCGCAACAACGATGTGGATAGCGTCACGCTAAACGGTCGCGGCGTGACGGTCATCGGTGAGCTCACCGAATGGACCGGCATGGTCAACGCGATCTACAATCAATCCGCCGGCAAACGTTGGACGATCGACTTCGGTGTAGGCGCTGGCGTCGACTCCGCGCGCTATAATGATCGGCGCGGCTTGGCGTTCAGCGAAGATCTCGACAACGTTTTCGCAGCGCAAGGCATTCTGGGCGTGACCCATCAGCTCGGTCCGCATTGGGACGTGATGCTGAACTACCGTTATCTGTGGGCCGACAGTCCGGAGTTCACGAACGGCGGTGGCGAAACCGACGAGATGGATATGGTCAAGCACACGGTCACGCTCGGCTTCCGCTGGGGGTATGAGGACACGGCCCCGCCGCCGCCACCCCCGCCGCCGCCCCCACCGCCGCCGCCGGCACGTGCGAAGCAGTTCATCATCTTCTTTGGCTGGGATAAGTGCGATATCACCGCCGAAGCGGACAGGGTGCTGAGCGAAGCCGCCGATACGGCCAAAGCTGAAGGCTCGGCAAAGGTCCAGATCGTCGGCCACACCGACACATCCGGCTCGCCCGCCTACAACCAACGCCTCTCCGAGTGTCGCTCCAACGCCGCCAAGTCGAACCTGGTCGGCAAAGGCATCCCGGACGGCGCCATCTCGACCAGCGGCAAGGGCGAATCCGACCTCATGGTCCAAACCGCCGACGGCATAAAAGAGCCGCAAAACCGCCGCGCAACGGTAGATTTGCAGTAGTCTTTCACGGCACGTTTGAGTTGTTGAAGGGGAGGGCTCGCGCCCTCCCCTTTTTCTATGCAACAGTCCCACACGGGGCGCGGCTATAGCCTCTGGCGATCAACCGTCGATACCTGTTGACAACGCCACCGGACGCGAATGGTTGAGTAGAATCAACCGCCTGACCCAACATCTTGATGATGCATCTCAGCCACAGAGTGTTCCAAATGAGAGCACAGCGTACCGTTTTGCCTTGAACGGTGGTTGAGCCCACCCCTAGGATGCACGCAAGTGTAAAAGGAAACGGAGCGGGGCGAACCGCACGTTTTCGCTGTGTTTGTCAGCGCTTGGGCGAACAGAGGTTGCACTCGGGGTTTGGTTTTGGGGACGCAGGCGCGGTAAATAGGGGGCTATATCGTGTTGAATTCTAAGGGATTGATTGCATTGAAGTCGGCGCTTCTCGCCGGCGCCGCCGCCGTCACGTTCGGCAGCGTCGCCGCCCAAGCGGCGGATGAGGAGAAAGTCGAAAAGGTAACGGTCACCGGTACGCGCATCAAACAGCGCGACTTCACGTCGGTCAGCCCGCTCGCCACCGTCAGCGCCAAGGAAATCGCGTTGACCGGCACGGTCAACACCGAAGAGCTGATCAACACGTTGCCCCAAATCATCCCGGGCGTAACGATCACGTCGAACAACCCGTCGCTGAACGGGTTCGCGACCGCCGACCTTCGCGGCCTTGGGGCGGGGCGAACGCTGGTCCTCGTCAACGGACGCCGTGCGAACCCCTCGTCGGCATCGGGTCTTGTCGACTTGAACACAATTCCGGCGACGCTAATTGAGCGCATCGAAGTCATCTCGGGTGGTGCCTCCGCGGTCTACGGCGCCGACGCCGTCGCGGGCGCGATCAATTTCATCCTCAAAGACAACTTCGAAGGAATTCAGATCGGTTCGTCGTATTCGCAAACCGAAGACGGCCTAGCGCCGACATGGGTGGCAGATGGCATCATTGGCGGCAAATTCGACGGGGATCGGGGCTCGATCCAAGTCGCGCTGCAATACGCGAACCGTCAGCCTGTATCGGCGGCAGAGCGCGACTTCTCTCGTTTGGATGCACCGGTCCTGATTGACGCGGCCGGCAATTTCTTTCCGTCTTTCATTGTTGGCCAGCAAAACACCCCGGGCTTCGATTACTTCACGCTCGGCGGCTCGACGACAACCCCGTGGGGGCTTATCGCAAACGTCTTCTCAGAGGCGAACATCAATACGGTTCTCGGTCACGTGCAACCCGATGCAGATTGCTACGCCGCGAACGGTGCCACGGTCTCGGGCACCAATTTTGGTATTCCCAATGGTGCCATTCGGTTCCGTCCGGGCGGCGGCATATGGTCGTTCCAAACGTGCCCGCATCCGACCTCAAGGGGATTTGGCGCCGCGGAAGCGGACGGGGACATGTACAACTTCCAACCCGACAACTTCCTCATCTTGGGCAACGAGCGCATAAACGCAGTCACATTTGCCAAGTATGACATTCTGCCCGACGGGTTGCTGACTGCATTCTTGGATACGACGTTTACCAATTCTCGCTCAACGCAACAGCTCGCCGCTACGCCTGCAACAGGCCTGCGCGTCAAGTGGGATTTGGACCCAACTCCTGGGACCGTGGTTGTCAACCCATACATCACCGCTCAGCCACAGCTGCTGAGCCTCGGTCAGCTGCAATTTGGAGGCGTCATCGGAAACAGTGCGGGATTGGATAACCGTACGTTCGTGATGTCCGTTCGGACAAATCAAGTTGGTCTGCGCCAGGGCATCATTGAAACGAATGCGTTTGGCACCAACCAGGGTTTGCGGGGCACCATTCCGTCGATCGACTGGGATTGGGAAGTTTATCATGGCTTCGCCCGCAACGAAACGACGATCAAGAACAACAACAACATCAGCCGAACGGCTATGACGCAGCTCTTGAACGCTTGCAACACCACGTCGCTTGCGCTTCAGGCGGCGCCACTCGGCGCGTTGCCGAACTGCCCGTTCCCGACCAACAATGCGGTATCCGGCGGTCTGTTCACGCCGACTACGACCACGAACAATCCGCTTGGCTTCCTTTCGCTGTCGCCGACGATGATCGAGTTCGTTCGGATCAACTCGACCGACACTCTCACCTACGAGCGTTCGATCATTTCAGCGAACGCTACGGGTGACGTGATCGACCTGTGGGGCGAAGGGGCAATCAGCGCCGCCATCGGCTTTGAATACCGCGAGGAAGAACTTGACAATCGTACGGATCCGGCAAAAGGGTCCGGCGACATCATCGGCTTCAATGCGTCGGAGAGCATCAAGGGTTCATACGACGTGTATGAGCTCTACGGCGAAGTCAACGTTCCACTGATTACCGGTGAAACGCTGTTCGAAAACTTGTCGCTGGTCGGCGGCTACCGCAAGTCCGACTACTCGACCGGCGCGGGAATCACCGAAACGTGGAAATATGGGGCCGAATGGTCTCCGTTCGAATGGTTGACGTTCCGCGGCATCGAAAATCACGCGGTGCGCGCACCGTCGGCATTCGAATTGTTCCGCGCCGGCGACCAGAACTTCCCAGCGTACACCGATCCGTGCCGCGCCAGCGTCGTTTCCGCGCTGCCGGTGGCTCAACAGCCAGCACGTATTGCAGCCTGTACGGCCTGGTTCAATGGGATTCCGTACAACCCGTTGACATTCCCGCAGCCTTTGGCGCAGGCGCAGGCCTTCTTGTTCGGCAATCCGAACCTGGAACCTGAAATTGCCGACACGCTGACATATGGCGTTGTTTTCAATCCGGACTGGTGGCCGGTTGGGCGTTTGGGTCTGTCAGTCGATCGCTACGAAATCGAATTGGACAACCAGATTACGCAGCTTTCGCTCACCCAAATTTTCACCCGGTGTCTTGCAGCGGGCGGAAACCCGTTGGACGTTAACTGCGCGAATGCACCGCGTGACCCGTCCTCAAGCGTTCCCGGCCAAATCCAGTTCGTCAATCAGTCGCTGGCCAACGTTGCGGGCGTCAGCACGTTCAGTGGCGTTGACGTCAACTTGCGCTGGTCGTGGGACATGGAGGAAGACATCGGCCTACCGGGTACGTTCGGCATCGCCTCGCTTTACACGTGGACCGACGAAAGCGATGGCGCCGTTGGACTATATGTCGGCAGCATCGGTGGCATCACTCCGGAGCACAAGGCGGCGACGAGCTTCACCTACGACCTTGAAGACTGGAGCTTCTTGGTTCGTTGGGCCTATGTGGGCGGAGCTGATGACATCACCCTTTTGGCCGGTGGTATCGACGCACACATCCCAGCATACAACACGTATGACCTCGGTGGCCGGTGGAGCATGACCGACAATCTCGAACTGTCCTTCGGGGTTGACAATTTCATGGACAAACAACCGCCGCTTTGGGCGGGTGCCACGGACGCTGGTCAGTTCAACACCGACACGTCCACGTATGACGTACTTGGTCGGCAGTACCGTTTGGGTATCCGTTGGAAACACTAAGGGACCCCTAAGATCAAATTCACTGCGGCGGCCCCCAAAGGGGGCCGCCGTTTTGCTTTGCGAGCGATCGTTCCTGCTCTATTCTGCCTACAAAGAATGAGCGGCTCGACCCACCTCCAAATGCGACTTCAGCAAGCCGTGGTTCTCATTGACCGAGGCGATCTTGAGCGCGCGTATGCAGAGCTGACGGCCCTGCTGCAAGAGGCGCCCTGCCATCCCGACATCTTGCAACTTCTAGGTTTCGTTCATCGAAGGGCTGGCCGCATCGCAGATGCGATTAGATGCCTTCGCGCCTCGCTCGCCTCTAACGACAACCAAGCCAACGTACACAACAACCTTGGAAGCGCCCTCGTCGAAACAGGAGCGCGTGACGAAGCTGCTGAACATTTTCGGCGCGCTCTAGCACTCCAGCCAACCTACGCCGAGGCAGCATGCAACTTGGCGATACTGATCTTGGAAAAGGCCCCAGCAGAGGCCAAAATGTTGCTTGAGGGAGTTGTTCGCGCGGACCCAAAGAACGCCAGGGCATACGAAACGCTAGGCCTTGCGCTCAAGGAATTGGGCTTCACTCAAGCATCTGTCGCTGCGGCCAGGCGTGCCGTGCAGATCAGTCCAAACAACTCCCGCGCATGGCACAACCTCGGTCAAGCCGAAATGGCCGCTCGTGATTTTTCGGCCGCAGAGCATGCGTACCAATCGGCAGTCAGATTGCAGCCATCATCGGACGTCAGCTGGATCGGCCTTGGGAACGCGCTATTGTCTCAAGAGCGAGCCGACGCCGCGGGCGCCGCTTTCGAACGTGCGATTCGAGCGAATCCTTCAAACACTGATGCCCATCGCCTGTACAATGAGATGCTCTGGCAGACGGGTCGAGAGCAGTACTATCTGCAGTCTTATGCGGCGGCGATACGTTCAAGACCGACCGACCCGACGCTACGCCTTTCGTTTGCCAATGAACTTCTCCGCGCAAACCAAGCCAGAGAAGCAGTGAACGAACTAACGGCGGCGCACCAGTTCGCGCCTTACGACGCACGTATAGATGATGCTCTCGCGCGCGCGCTTGCCATAACCGGCGATTTCGATCAGGCGGTCAGTCATCATGCGCGCGCAATTGGTGCGACTCCCAATGAGTCGCTGTTTACCCAAAATCTTCTCGAAACGCTCCTAGATGCGGGAAGATACGCCGAAGCTCTTGATGCCAGCACCAGCGCCTTGGATAGGTTCCGATACGACCAAGGCATTTTGGCACTACACACAACGGCCCTCCAACTTGCCGGCGAATTCGCGAAGCGCGAGCGGCTTGCAGATTTCGCAAGGATGCCAAAAGTATTGCGAGTAGACCCGCCAGAAGGATTCTCGGACGAGAGATCGTTTAATGCCGCGCTGAGCCGAGAACTGCGTCAGCTTCACGCGACTAAAAAGCACCCAACTGATCAAACGCTACGTGGCGGAACACAAACCTTTGGTGCCTTGTTTGACCGCTCCGAGCCACTCGTCGTTCTGCTGCGACAGCAGATAGAGAAGGCAATCGCGCGTTACGTGCGGGAGCTGCCCGATGATCCGACCCACCCATTCTTCGGCCGTAAGGCGAAGTCATTTTCTTTTTCCGGCTCTTGGTCGGTACGTCTGCAGGAAGGGGGCTTTCACACTAACCACTTTCATCCCAAGGGTTGGATCAGTTCCGCCTACTACGTATCGCTCCCTTCGATGGGTGACGAAACGGACCGGCATCCTGGGTGGTTCAAGATTGGAGAAGCTACGTTTCATCACGGCACGCGCGGAGACGTACAACGCTTCATTCGCCCTGAAGTAGGGCAACTCGTTCTATTTCCGTCGTATTTCTGGCATGGCACAGTTCCGTTTCAGACAACGGGCGAGCGCCTGACTGTCGCCTTCGACGTCGTGCCGACGTGACCGGATCGTCAAGCCACCGAAAACCAGCCCGTAATGCTGTAGCGGCTTTCGGTTGCGAACGGCGCCACGTAGGTTACGGCATGATTGGCTGGAACCTCGAACAGATTCAGCGCGTTGAAGCGCGGCACCAAACCCCAATCGACGTTGCCCTTCGCGTCATAGAACTCGAGCAGTCCGCCCCAATCCGCGCGCCACTTACGCGTGAAGTTGAGGACATAGGCGATGCGCCTCTTATTGCGGGCGTCGAAGTCGTTGTGAAAGGTCAAGAAATTACCGCGAGAGTAAAGCGTCGCTTGGCCATCCGCCTTGACGAGCCCACCAATACCGGTGACCCGCTCGACGAACCCGCGGAACGAAGGCGCGTTGATCGCCTCAAGAACGCCGTGCAGCGGATGCCCAGGATCACGATTGTTCAAGATGGCGTCTACAATCGGATAGCTCGAGTAGACGTATTGGAAACCGCTTTCGGCATTCTTCAGGCACTCCCGCATGAGGTCCGCCACACCGGCTTTCCCCATCGCCGCAATCTGCTCCTGAGAAAGTGTCACGGATTCGGGCCCGCGGTTGAACGCCAGCATCCATTTCGTCTGATGCCTCAACACCTCGGCAATCCACTCCGCGTCGGCAGAAATCAGCGCATTTTGGATCTGAAGGCGCTTTCGCACTGCGAACTCCGCCGCCAGCGTTCGAACATTCAAGTCAGGGTTGAGCATCTGCACCCTCTTTGCCGTACAATGGATAGAAGCGACACCGCGTAGGCATGCAGCCCTGACAGAAGTGGTTAAGACGCCAAAAAGTCCCTGATTTCCGCCAAATTACCACCGTCGGCAGGTTGTAACTCATCATGTGGCGAAGCCGCAACAACTTGCACACAATTGGTTCGAGCCGTGCCGAATTCTTATCGGCCCCGCTGTACCCATGCTCGCACTGCGGGTAGTGTCGCAACCAAGCCCGGCGTGCGAACCAACAGGGGGTTGTGCGTCGTTAACAGGGCCAAGTGGTGTTTTTTGGGGTTTTCGCGGGGTCCCGCGAAGATTGTCTAGCGAGGGGTGCGATGGGTTTCAGGAAAGTATTGATGGCGGCGTCCGCTTTGGTGCTGTCGGTTGGCACGGCCAGCGCCGGGTATGAGCGCGACGGCTGGTATGTCGGCATCGAAGGTGCGTGGGTCAGTGTACCGGACACGCAATTGTTGGGCTCGGGCCTCGACTCAATCGAGATCGACAACGGTTGGGGGGCTCTTGGCACTGTTGGTTACGCGCTCTCGAACTCGAACTGGCGCATCGAGGGTGAACTCGGCTACCGCGAGAATGACATCCAAGCGATTACGGTCCTTCCGGGCGGCTTTGGTCCGTTCAGCCTGACTGACGCGACTCTGACCGAGTGGTCGGTGTTTGTGAACGCCCTCTATGACTTCAGGTTCAGCTCGGACCGCTTCGGCCTCAGCCTCGGCGCCGGCATCGGTATGGACGACCCGCGCCTGCAATTCGGCACGGTGAGCGGTCAGGAATGGCAATTCGCGGCGCAAGGCATCGTCGGCTTGACGTACCGCATTAGCCAGCACATGGATCTCGCGCTGAACTATCGCTACATGTGGGTCCGCGATCCGGATTTCACGATTGCGATCCCGGGCGGCGCGGTTGAGACGGAATCCGAAATGGAGTTGACCAAGCACACGGTCTCGATCGGCCTGCGCTATGGCTACAACGACCCGCCGCCGGTGCCCGTTGTCGCGCCGCCGCCGGTTGTCGTTCCGCCGCCGCCGAAGACGTTCATCATCTTCTTCGGCTTCAACAAGTGCAACATCACGGCGGAAG
>CAZXAQ010000093.1:0-15269 GCA_964638635.1 uncultured Flavobacteriaceae bacterium | reverse complement strand
CTCGGCGGCTCCGGCATCGAAACCGTCGCCCACGCGCGCGAGAACGGCCGCATCACGATCATGTTCTGCGCCTTCGAAGGTCCGGCGATGATCCTGCGCCTCTACGGCAAAGCAAGCGTCATGCAATTCGACGAACCCGGCTTTGCCGCCGACCTCGCCCGCTTCCCAGGCTTCGAACGCGCTCGCAACATCGTCTTCGTCAACGTGGACCGCGTTGCCGACAGCTGCGGCTGGGGCGTGCCTTTCTACGACTTCAAAGGCGAACGCGACCAACTCAAGCGCGCGATCGACCACCTCGCCTTGGAACAACTGACCGAGAAGCGCTTCACGTCGAACGCCGAAAGCATCGACGGACTGACGGGGTTAGTACGTCCGGGATAGCGCTACCGCTTCAAACCCAGACAAGAAGAAAGAGGCCTCACACGATAGCACAATGAACACGATGAAGAGCCTCGTTGCGGCGCGAAGCGCCAAACCGGCGTGCGCCATCTCATCGCGTTCATCGTGTCATCGTGTGAGAAGTTTCTTTCTTGGCGGCTTGGCGTGAAACAACTCGGCGCGCGCACCTGACGACGCACCTATCGCTGAGCAGAGTCGGGCTCCCCCGCCCGGATCAGATTGCACACGACCTCATTCAGCGGCACCGCGATCCCGTGCTTCGCCGCCAGCCTGAGCACCACCTCGTTCCGCGCCACCCACTCCGTCGGCCGCCCGTTCAAGCGGTCGACCACGATTGACGGCGTATGCAAATGCGGCCCGCGCGAGATCATCGCGTAGAGCCGCTCGCCGATATCTTCGGGCAGCTTCGCCCCCTCGGCGCGCGCAACCGCGGCCACTTCCGCCGCGAGCGCGCTATAGAGTCGCGCGATCCCTTCATCCTTGAGCACCTCGTTCCCGCGCCGCGTCAGCACGCCGATCCCGCCGCCCACCGCATTGAGCACGAGCTTCCCCCACGCCGATGTCAGCCAATCCTCGACAATCCGAACCTCCGCAAACGAGCCGTCGAACACGGCACGGAAACGCTCGCTCGCGTCACCCGGCGGCACGTCGAGCCGCGCCGGCCCCGTCACCACCGCAACACCCGGCGCCGAACGATCGCTGGGGCACGCAACCATCGCCGGCACGATCTCAACGCCCCGCGCCACGAGCGGCTGCACGCGCGCAATATGCTCGACGCCGTTCTGCAACACCGCGAGCACCGTCCCCTGCCCGCACAGCACTTTGAGCCACGGCGCGGCCTCGATCGTCTGATGCGCCTTCGTCGCCAGCATCACGACGGGAAACGGCCGCGCCTCATCCAACGACAGCGGCCGCACCGCCCCCTGCACGCGCCCGCCGGGATACGTCACATCGAGCGCCGCAAACGGCGTGCGCGAAGCGATCGAAACCGCGTGCCCAGCTTGGCAAGCCGCCGCCGCAAACGCGCACCCGATCGCCCCGGGACCAATCACCGCAATGTCGCTCATCAATTCCACACTGTCCCTTAATTCGTCATGGCCGGCTTGACCCGGCCACCCAGTGTTGCAGCCACCGAACGCCAACGCAATTGAGCCAGCGCTCCGCAGCTTCTCTGCGAACCCAGGGAGGGACTGCCCTGGGTGGCCGGGTCAAGCCCAGCCATGACGCGGTTTTTGACGTTGGAAACGGCGAAGCTCCACTCATTTGGCTTCGCAATCAGGTTCGCGTAGCGTCGGGCCAACGGCCGGAGTGATGAGGGGCAAATGCGTATCCTGAGAATAGTCGGCATCATCCTCGCCGCGTTGATCGCGGCCGGCATCGGTCTCTACGTCCTGCTCCAGCCCCCAGCCCCGCTCCCCGCAGCCGAACGCGGCGGCACGTTCGATCACGTCACCGTCATTCAGCCGGGCGAGAGCCGCCGCGAAAATCAAACGCTGAGCCTCAACCGCGACGCCATCGGCGCGATCGAGCCGAGCACCGGCGAACGCGGCCCCTATGCCGGCATGTACGTGTTGCCGGGCCTCATCAACATGCACGCGCACCATCCGCCGCAATCCATCCCGGTGGCACGCGACCTCTTCCCGCTTCTATTTCTGATGCACGGGGTGACGACCGTGCGCGACGCGGGCGACGTCGATGGCAAGACGGTGGCGCCGCTCCGCAAGCAGATCGCCGCCGGCACGATCGCGGGCCCGCGCGTCTTCGCCTGCGGCCCGTTCGTCGACGGCCCAGAGAAGACTTGGGAAAACACGCGCGTCGTGACCACCGTGTCGCAAGCCGCCGAAACCGTACGCCGCATCAAGGCCGAAGGTTTCGACTGCATCAAGCTCTACAACTCTCTCGCACCCGACGTGCTGGCGGCCCTCGTCGCCGCGGCGAAGGCCGAGGGCATGCCGACGATCGGCCATGTCTCCCGCAACGTGCCCTACCCCGGCGGCATCGGCGACGTGCAGCACTTCACCGGCGCGGCGACCGTGCCGAACACCGACCCGCGACACTTCCCCGAAGTGATGGACGCCTGGGCCACCTTCGACGACGTGCAGATGGAGCGCACCGTTAAGGCGACGCTCGACGCCCACACCGCGAACACGCCGACGCTCGTCACGATCGCGAAGGCCATGGACTACGCCCACTACGACGATATGCGCAAATCCGTCGAGGCACAGCTGCTGCCCCGTTACTTCGCCGACGTAATCTGGCACCCGACGGATGGCCTCGATCGCGATGTGAGCGAAGGAAACCTCGCCCGCCTGCGTGTTGGCCTCGCCGCCGAACAACGCCTTGCCAAGCGTCTGTTCGATGCCGGTGCGCCCCTCCACATCGGCACCGACACCATTACCGCATTCGTCATCCCCGGCGCCGACGTACACGAGGAAATGCGCCTGTTCGTCGAAGCGGGCGTGCCCCTCGAACAAGTCTGGAAGATCGCAACCACCGGCAACGGCGAGTCTCTAAAACCGACGCTCGGCCGTCTCGACCCCGGCGCCCCGGCCGACTTCCTCGTGTTCCGCGAAGACCCGACGAAGGATTTGACGAACCTCTCGACCCTCGAAGCGGTGATCGCAGACGGCCGCCTCTACACGAAAGAAGACCTGGCAAACCGCTTCGCCCGCCTCAAAGCCCAATGGTCGAACCCGATCGTGGACTTCGTAATGGTCCAAGCGACCCGCAGCGCGATGGCCCGCTTCAAGCGCGAGCGGCGGTAGCGACTCCAAAATAGGGGAAGCCGCCTCCTCGCTCGAGGCCGCCGGCACCAACGCCTACGTGGCGACGGTCTGACGCCTAGTCTTCTTCGTCTTCTTCTGTCGTTTTGACGAGCGCCGAAAGATCGGACCAACGCCGTGTAAGCGCCTCTATCTCGCCCGCAACGTCGGTCCCGAATCGGGCCGCTGGGGAACTTGGATTCCAACTCTCGCCCTGGAACGCTTCGGACTGCAGGTAGACCAACGTGCGCCTCACTTTTTGGATCGTTCTTGGCGTCAGGGCAGCATTCGATTCAGCGCCATTGGCACACTGATTCAAATCCAACAGTGCCTGCGCGGTACGACGGACAACGAAGCCTAGAAACCTCGGCCCCAAGTAGGAGGTCTCCGCCTTTTCAGCCAACCGCCGCATCTGGGCATAGAAACCCGAAACGCTCCGTGCAACCTGTGGCCCAAGCATCGCGATATCGCCTGCAAGCTGCGTGTACATAGCTTGCGTCGGCAGGATTGGCTTGAAAGTTGAAACCGGCACCGACAAACGGCTTGGCCGCTCAACCAGCCGCGCAGAATTGAGGCTCGAACAAAGCTGCTCGGCAAAGGTCGAAATCTCTGCGGCCATCATATGGACCGTGGCGATTCGACGCTCTGCGTCGCGAAGCGTCTCGCGCCGTTCATAGATGCGCGAAGTCGCATACGCCGCAGCGAGCGCCGAAATCGCTGCAATCACCGCGGACGCTATCGCGGCCACAAGCTGGGCGGCATTGTTTGCTTCCACACCATTCGGCAGCCAGGCACAATACGACGTGGCAGCTAATGCAGCGGCGCACAGATCATATCCTGACTTGACACCATGAAAGACCGCCAAGATCGAGACAAACGCGATGAGCGTCAGCACTAAGCCCGTGCCGACAAAGCTCAGCAATCGCGTAACAAACATGTTTCCCCCTGCGGTCAAAACGACCTGCCCCCCGGCCACTATACTCGCACACCGGCTAGTCGAGCAGTACCACAAGTAGGGAAAGTTCCTTGGGAGCAGACAACTTCTCGCGCTGCGCAAGATTTCCCCGCCGGAGCGCGCAGGAGCCACCCCCAGTTCTGGCGCCCACTGCATCGCGCGTCGACCCTGCCGCACTCAGCGCGACCAATCGCTCATTGAAAATAAGTCAAGGATATATATATACTTCATATTGAATGAAAATCAGAGATTCTTCTTCTGTCGCGCATGCCGCAATTGCCCGTGTCAAAATGCATAAGGGAACAGCGCCCTAACGCACACATAGCGGATATCGAACGCATTTCTAACGGATGGAACCGCAGAACTCTGCCGATCTAACGCATATAACGGATTCGATTTTGCATCGTCGCGAATGCGGCGATCGGAAAGCCTCTCGCCAACACCGCCAAAACGACGCACACAGAATGTCACAGACGCCAACCATACGGATACCAGACGGATTCCATACGGATGTTTCCGCAGAAATCAGCCTTGCATACGGATCAAACGGATAAGATTTTGCATCCAGCCCATGAAGTCCTCGCCAACCGCCCTCTTCGCTGAACTCGACCGCTTGGGCCTCGCCCACGCGACGATCACCCACCCGCCCGTTTTCACGGTCGAGGAGGCGAAGCAACTGCGCGGCAAGATAGACGGCGGTCACACGAAGAACCTGTTTCTCAAAGACAAAAAGGACCGGCTCTTCCTCGCGGTGACGCTCGAAGACGTCCCCGTCGATCTGACCGCGCTTGGGCCGCTGATCGGCGCGCGCGGCCGCCTGTCGTTCGCCTCCGCCGACCTGCTGCGCGAGCACCTGGGCGTCGAGCCCGGATCGGTGACCCCGTTCGCGCTCTTCAACGATCGCACCCACTCGGTGACGCCCGTCCTCGACGAAGCGATGCTGGCCGTGAACCCCTTGAACTTCCACCCGCTTGAAAACACGGCGACAACCGCCATTTCGAGTGCAGACCTTCTGAAATTCGTGGCCGCCTGCGGGCATGAACCGCGCACCTTGCGCTTTCCGCGCCGTACGGCTGAGGCTATAAGCGAGACCTGACAATGACTTACCGGGTAAGGGGCTGACGTTTTCGCCATGCAAATTCTAGGACAAAAGACGGACGGTGCAGCGTCCGCGGACGGCCTGATCAAGGACAGCTCCGAACGCACCTTCGTCGCCGACGTCATCGAAGCCTCGCGCGAGGCGACGGTGCTGGTCGATTTCTGGGCCCCCTGGTGCGGCCCCTGCAAGCAGCTCACGCCGGTGCTCGAAAAGGTCGTGAAAGAGGCGAAAGGCGCCGTCAAACTCGTCAAGATCAACATCGACGAGAACAAGCGGATCGCGGCCCAAATGCGCATCCAGTCGATCCCCGCCGTCTATGCGTTCAAGAACGGCCAACCGGTCGACGGCTTCATGGGCGCGCTCCCGGAATCGCAAGTGCGCGACTTCATCAAGCGCCTCGGCGGCGAAGCAGGCCCCTCGCCGGTCGACGAACTGCTCGCGATCGCCGCCGAAGCGGTGACCGCGAACGACCTCGGCACGGCCGCGCAAGCCTACGCGCAGATCCTGCAGGAAGACCCGCAGAACCCGGTGGCCTTGGGCGGCCTCGCGAAATGCTACCTCGCCACCGGCGACATCGAGCGCGCGAAACAGGCGCTCGCCATGGTCCCGCCGGAATTCGCAAACCACGAAGCGGTCGCCGCCGTTCAGGCGCAGCTGAAACTCGCAGGCCAAGCCGAAGCCGCGGGCGACGTCGCCGAACTCCACGCGAAAGTGCAAAAGGACCCGGCCGACCACCAAGCCCGCCTCGATCTCGCCGCCGCGCTCGCCGCACGCGGCCAATCGGAAGCCGCCGTGGGTGAGCTGCTCGAGAGCATCCGCCGCGACCGCGCCTGGAACGAAGGCGCCGCGCGCAAGCAGCTGTTGACGCTGTTCGAGGCGCTGGGCGCGGCCGATCCCGCCGTGCAAGCGGGCCGCCGGAAGCTTTCTTCGCTGCTCTTCTCGTAAAAGGCGGGCCATGCCGAGCGTACCCATCCCAAGCTTGGCGGACCTGCCCAAAACGATCCCGGTCTTCCCGCTCGCCGGCGCCTTGCTTCTCCCCCGCGGACGCCTGCCGCTGAACATCTTCGAGCCGCGGTATCTGGCGATGGTTGACACCGCGCTCCGCCAAACCCGCGTCATCGGCATGGTCCAGCCGACGAACGAAGAGGAACGCCGCCCGAAACTCTATCCCGTCGGCTGCCTCGGCCGGTTGACCTCGTGGAGCGACACCGGCGACGGCCGCTTTTTCATCACGCTGTCCGGGATCATCCGCTTCCGCATCGCGCAAGAACTGAAGACGTCGACGCCCTACCGCGAGGTGGAGCCGGACTTCGCACCCTACGCCGGCGATCTGAACGACGCCGACGACGACAACTTCATCGACCGCAAACGCCTGGGCCACTGCCTGAAGAGCTACATGGAACAGAAGCGCATCGAAGCCGACCTCTCGCTGATCGAACGCGCGCCGGCGGAAACGCTGATCAATTCGCTGTCGATGATCTGCCCGTTCGCGCCGGTGGAAAAGCAGGCACTGCTCGAAGCCCCGACGCTTGCCGATCGCGCGCAACTCCTGACGGCCTTCATCGAGATGGCCGCGACCAGCCACGGAGGCACGCTGCAATGAGCGAGACCGAAACCCGCGTTGACCCGAAGCTGCTCGAAATCCTGGTCTGCCCGGTGACGAAAGCAGCCCTCACCTACGACGCCGCGAAACAAGAGCTGATCTCGAAGGCCGCCCGCCTCGCCTACCCGATCAAAAACGGCATCCCGATCATGCTCGCCGACGAAGCACGCGAACTGACGGATGAAGAGCTCAGATGAGCGACGCCCCGTGGGTCACGGATCTGCATTATAAGAAGGCCGATCGGACGCTGACGGTCACGTTCGAAGACGGCACGAAATTCGCACTTCCCGCCGAGTATCTCCGCGTCGAAAGCCCCTCCGCCGAAGTACAAGGTCATGGGCCCTCGACGAAGGTCACCGTCGCCGGCAAGAGACACGTCGAAATCGCACGCATCGAACCCGTCGGCCGCTACGCCGTCCGCCTCGTCTTCGACGACGGCCACGACACCGGCCTCTTCTCCTGGGACTACCTGCACCAACTCGGCCGCGACAAGGCGAAGCGCTGGTTCGAGTACGAACAACGCCTGAAAGCAGCGGGCCTCAGCCGCGATGCCGCGTGAACTCTGGATCTTCGTCGCCGTCCTGATCGCCATGGTCGCCTGGCGCCTCTGGGGTGACCGCGTGGTCCGCGCCGTCCGCGCGCACGACCAGCGCCGCCGCGACGCCGACCTGCAAGCCTACGCCGACCGCATGAACCCGAACGCCCACTTCCGCCAGTCGGTCGACCAATTCAACGACGCAACGCCGCCCGTCGAACCGCAAAAAGACGGTACAGCCCGCTGGAATGGCCAAACCTACGCCACCCGCGAAGACGCCGACACCGCCCGCTGGCGCCACGTCATCACGCAAGCCCGCGACTTCTACCGGGACTTAGACCGCACCATGGGCCACAAAATCAGGGGACCGCAGACTTAACCGCGCATGAGCTTCGGCAACGCCACTGCCCCGTCGCTCGCCTGCCGCATGAAGAAGCGCTTGAGCGGCACGATCGAGTCGACGACATCGAGCCCCATCCGCCGAACCGCAGCGAGCGGCGCGATGTCGTTCGAGAACAGCCGATTGAGCGCATCAAACGAGGCCGTAAATAAGGCGTTGTCGAACCGCCGCCAGGACTGATACCGCGCGAGCGCGGCCTCGGAGCCGATATCGAGCCCGAGCGAACGCGCCTCGACGACGACTTCCGCCAACGCCGCCGCGTCGCGCAGGCCCAGATTGAGCCCCTGCCCCGCGATCGGATGCACCCCATGCGCCGCATCGCCCGCAAGCGCAAAGCGGGGCGCGACATAGGACATCGCCAGATGCATCGACAACGGGTAGGACCACCGCGGGCCGTCGAGCGACAAGCGCCCCCACTGATCACCGAACCGCTGCGCCACTTCGGCGAGAAACGCCGCGTCGTCGAGCTGCAGGAACGCGCCCGCCTGATCCGCCCGCTCCGACCACACGATCGACGAGCGGTTCCCCGTCATCGGCAAAATCGCAAACGGCCCCGATCCGAAGAACAGCTCGTAAGCGGTCCCCTCATGCGGCTTCTCATGCCCGATCGTGGCAACGATCCCGGTCTGCTTATACGACCACCCTACGGTCTTGATCCCCGCCGCCTCGCGGAGCGGCGAGTCGCGCCCATCGGCGGCCACCACAAGCGACGCCTTAAGCCGCCGCCCGGAGCCCAGCGTCACGACGGAAAAATTGCCTTCAACAGCCGCCGAAGCCACACGCTCCGGCGCAATCAACGTCAGCGCCCCGACATCCTCGCCCCCACGCTGCAACGCCATCCGAAAATGCCGGTTCTCGATCATATGCGCGAGCGGCGCCGAACCCATCTCCCGATGATCGAAGTGCAGGAGCGCCGCCGACGCGCCCTCGCGCACCGATCCGTCGCCGACAATGATGTCCGTGACCGGCTGCGCGACAAGCTCGAGATGCGCCCAAAGTCCGAGCGCCTCGAGCAACCGCCGCGACGCGGGCGAAAACGAACTGACCCGCCCGTCGAACTTCGCATCGACCACAAGCGCCGGATCGAGCCCATCGACCACCGCCGTCGCGACACCCGCCTTCGCGAGCGCCAGCCCAAGCGTCAGCCCGACCATGCCCCCGCCGGCCACGACAACGTCGAACTTCTCTTGTGCGTTCGTCATTCCGATCAACGAGATAGGCCCAAATCCTCGCACCGCCAAGCCCGCCAAGGGCCGCAGCACCGCTGCCCAAATTAACGGCAATCGCCGGAAAAAACTGCCGTTACTTGAGGCACGCAATTGCGAAAGCCGCCCCCGATCATCGCCCCCGTCAACCCACGCCGAAAGCGAGGATCAAATGAAGTTCATCACGGCCATCATCAAGCCGTTCAAACTCGACGAGGTCCGCGAAGAGCTGACGAAAATCGGCGTCCAAGGCCTCACCGTCACCGAGGTCAAGGGCTTCGGCCGCCAAAAGGGCCACCGCGAAATCTACCGCGGCGCCGAATACGCGGTCAGCTTCGTGCCCAAGATCAAGATTGAAGTCGCGGTCCCAAGCGACCTCGCCGATCGCGTCGTCGAAACGATCGCAAAGGCGGCGAAGGCCGGCCAAATCGGCGACGGCAAAATCTTCGTGCTGCCGCTCGAACACGTCCTGCGCATCCGCACCGGCGAAACCGACGCCGCAGCGCTCTAAACTCAGGGGAAAAAGAATGACCAACAAACACACGCTCGCGCGCCTGTCGGCCGCCGCTTTCTCGTTTGCAGCCGCAGCAGCCGCCTGGGCCGACGCCGCGCCGGAAGCCGCCCCGCTCGATCCTACACCGACGGCACCCGCGGCCGCACTGCCGGCGCATGCTATCGCGCTCGCCCTCAACAGCGGCGACACGGCCTGGATGCTCACCTCAACCGCGCTCGTTCTGATGATGACGGTGCCAGGCCTCGCGCTCTTTTACGCCGGCATGGTGCGCAAGAAGAACATCCTGGCGACCGCCGCGCAAAGCTTCGCGATCACGGCACTCGTCACCGTACTCTGGGCGATCTTGGGTTACTCGATCGCGTTCACGAACGGCGGCGACAGCCATGCGCTAATCGGCGGCATGAGCCGTTTCATGCTCGCCGGCATGGGTAACGAGGTTGCGCACAATCTTGCGCCCTCAATCCCCGAGTCGGTCTACATGACCTACCAGATGACATTCGCGATCATCACACCGGCGCTCATCACCGGCGCCTTCGCCGATCGTATGAAGTTCTCGGCCCTTCTGATTTTCATCACCGCCTGGCTGCTACTCGTCTATGCCCCGATCGCGCATTGGGTCTGGGCCGGCGGCTTTTTGGGCACGAAAGGCGTGCTCGACTTCGCGGGCGGCACGGTCGTGCACTTGAACGCGGGTATCGCGGGCCTCGTCTGCGCGCTCGTGCTGGGTAAGCGCCACGGCTACGGCACGGAGAACATGGCTCCGCACAACCTGCTCTACGCGTTGATCGGCGCCGCGCTATTGTGGGTCGGTTGGTTCGGCTTCAACGCCGGCTCGGCCGTCGCCGCGAACGCGCTCGCCGGCATCGCGATGGCGAACACGCAAATCGCCGCCGCCGCCGCCGCGCTGTCGTGGATGTTCATCGAGTGGATCATCCAAAAGAAGCCGAGCGTCCTCGGCATGCTCTCCGGCGCCGTCGCGGGCCTCGTCGCGATCACGCCGGCCGCAGGCTTCGTCGATCCCTCGGGCAGTCTCTACATCGGCCTGATCGCCGGCGCAGTCTGCTATGCGGCAGCCGTCTGGCTGAAGCACAAGATCGGCTACGACGACTCGCTCGACGCCTTCGGCGTGCACGGCATCGGCGGCGCGACCGGCGCGATCCTGACCGGCGTCTTCGCGCTCAAGAGCATCAACAGCCTGGGTAGCGGCGCCATCGACGGCAACCCCGGCCAAATCTGGACGCAGATCGAAGGCTTGCTCTACGCCGGCATCTACTGCGCCATCGCGACGTACGTCATCCTGATGGCGATCAAATACACGATCGGCCTACGCGTCACGAAGGACGAGGAAGTCGAAGGCCTCGACCTCACCCAACACGGCGAACGCATTCACTAGGTTCTTTCCTCCTGCCAACAAGCGAAGAAAGAGGGCGCCCCGAAAGGGCGCCCTTTGCTTTGCGGAGAGTACCGTCGTCGGCACATTCAATTGACCAATGTCTGAGAGAACTAACCTCCAAATGCGAGCCATGTCGCATTCCGTGTTAGTGTCTCGGCAAATCCGACAATGGCAAGACTCCATGAGCGATCTCATCCCCGTCCTCCTCGACACCGACCTCGGCACCGACATCGATGACGCGATCTGCCTGGCCTACCTGCTGGCGCAACCTCGCTGCGAACTGGTTGGCGTGACCACGGTCAGCGGCCGCGATCCGCGGCAGCGCGCCAGCATCGTTGACGCTGTCTGCCGCAAAGCCGGTCGCAGCGACATCCCAATCCACGCCGGCGTCTCGGTGCGCTACGACGAGGGCACGGTGGTGCAACCGGACGTGCAGCAGTACGCCGCACTGACCAAGTACCCTCACCGCAAGGCCGAAGAGTTCCCGTCCAACACCGCGGTCGAGTACCTGCGCCGCACGATCGACGAGCGCCCGGGCGAACTCACTTTGTTGGCGATCGGCCCGATGAGCAACCTCGGTGCCCTGCTCACCATCGATCCCGAGGTGCCGAAGAAGCTTAAAGCTCTCGTGCTCATGTGCGGTGTGTTCACCAACCGTCTGCCGGGGGTCGGCCCGCGCGAGTGGAACGCCTTGCAGGACTCCGGCGCCTGCCGCGCGGTCTACCGCGCACCGGTAGCGGTGCACCGCTCAATCGGCCTCGACGTGACCATGCAGGTAAGGCTGAAGTTCGCCGACGCCGTCGAAAGATTCCGCGCCGCCGGCGGCCCGCTCGACGTGGTCGCCGACTGCTGCGACATCTGGCGCCAGCACACCGCCCGCGACGTCATCTTCCACGATCCCCTGGCCGCGGTGTCGATCTTCGATCCGGGAGTCTGCACCTTGCAGCGCGGACGTGTCGAGGTCGAGCCAGGCCAAGGCCGCGCCGGCGGCATGACCCACTGGAAGGACGCGGCCGACGGCCCGCATGAGGTGGCGATGGAGGTGGATGCGGACCGGTTCTTCCGCGAGTACTTTGGTACGGTGATGCGGAAGTAGCTGGGCTCTTACCCGATCAGTCGACGCGGACATGGGAATCAGAAACTATTTGATCGAAGGCGTTTCCGGCACCGGTAAAACCGCGGTGGCTGAAGAGCTGCAGCGGCGGGGTTACCACGTCCTCCACGGCGATCGGGAATTGAGGTATCGGGGCGATCCAAAGACAGGCGCGCCGTTGGCCGAACCTGTCCATGAGAGTGAAATGGACAAGGTCTTGTGGCGGCACGAGCACCTGCTTTGGGATATCGATAAAATCAAATCCGTGATCGCTGATCACAGCCACGCAATCTCCTTCTTGTGCGGCGGCTCTCGAAATTTCTCCCGCTTTGCCGATTTGCTTGACGGCGTCTTTGTTCTTGAGGTCGCCGACCTTGAGACATTGTATCGACGGCTCGATGAGCGTGTGGCACGCGACCCAACTGACTTCGGCGGAAAACCAGAAGAGAAGGAACTCGTTGCGCGATTGCATGCAACAAAGGAAGATATCCCGCGCAGCGGTATCGTCATTGACGCCGCAGCGCCAATCGCCCGCGTTGTCGATCGGATTCTGTCGGCTTGCTGACCAAGGTGTTGGCCAGGCGGCCCACGGGTCGAAGCAGATTACGCCTGCCTGAGCCTGAGTCCGGAACCCCAAACAAAAGTTGCTTCGGGTGCCTCCGCGCGCGAATATTCCCTATGTCCCGTTTCGATGGCCTGCCCACATCGCCATTCACCCGCCTCAACAAGCTGCTCGACGGCATCGCGCCTGGCCAGCCGCCGATCCACATGCACATCGGCGAGCCGCAGCATCCGGTGCCACCGTTCGTCGGTCCAATCCTCGCCAAGCACATCGCCGACTTCGGGCGCTATCCGCCGATCATCGGCCCCGATCATTTGCGCCAGGCAATCGCAGCCTGGCTCGGGCGGCGCTACAAACTCGGCACCGCTGTCGATCCCACACGCCACATCCTGCCGCTGGTCGGCACGCGCGAGGGTCTGTTCAGCGCGGCGTTCGTGACGATCCCGGAGGAGAAGGCGGGCAAGAAGCCCGTCGTCCTGATCCCGAACCCGTTCTACCAGTGCTACGCGGCGGCGGCGCTGTCGGCGGGGGCTGAGCCGGTCTACGTCAACGCGACGCGCGAGACGAATTTCCTGCCCGACTTCGCGAGCGTGCCGCGCGATGTGCTCGCCCGCACCGCCGCCGTCTATATGTGCTCGCCCTCGAACCCCGAAGGCGGCGCGGCGAACGCCGACACTTGGACCCGCTTGTTCGGGCTCGCCGATGAGTTCGATTTCACCGTACTCGCCGACGAGTGCTACTCGGAGATCTACGTGGGCTCGCCGCCGACCGGCGCGCTCGAAGTTCGTCGCAAGACGCATCCCGACTTCACCCGCCTGCTCGCGTTCCACTCGCTCTCGAAGCGCTCGAACCTGCCCGGCCTACGCTCGGGCTTCATCGCGGGCGACGCGAACCTGATCGCCCGCTTCCGCGAATTCCGCAACGTCGCGGGCCCACAGCTGCCGCTCCCGATCGCCGCGGTGTCGACCGCGGCCTGGAGCGATGAGGCCCACGTCGAACGAAATCGCGACCTCTACGCAGAAAAATTCGAACTCGCGAAGGCGAAAATCGGCAACCGTTTCGGCTTCCGAATCCCCGACGGCGGCTTCTTCCTGTGGCTCGACGTCGGCGACGGCGAAGCCGCCGCCGCTAGGCTCTGGCGTGAAGGAGGTGTTAGGGTTCTGCCCGGTCTCTATCTCGCCCGCGATGTCGGTTCGGCCAATCCCGGAAAATCGTTCATTCGCGTGGCCTTAGTTAACGACTCCGCAAGCACATCTGAGGCATTTGAGAGGCTTGCCCGCATCCTCTGAGTCGCGCCCCTTGCCACGCGACCGGGTTGGTTTGCGGAGCGCATGGTGGGAATGATGAGCGAGATGCAATCCGCCTTCGGCGTGTTCGGCGCGACCGAACGTGTGCCCCTTCTTCTCTCGAGAGAAGAATGGACGACTTGGCGTGCGGCCATCGGGACGACGATGAAACGTCTCTTCGTACGATTGATCGGACTTTCGTTCATCGTCGCGGCGATCGCCGCCGCGACGTCGGTCGTCACCTACACACCCACCGACCCAAGCTGGAACAACGCGACCGGCGCCGCCGCCGAAAACGCGCTCGGCCTTTGGGGCGCGAACATCGCCGACACGATCTGGCAAAGCCTCGGTCTCGGCGCATGGCTGATCGCCATCCCGCCGTTCGCGTGGGGCCTCTGGCTCGTCGATGGCCGCATCGGCTTGAAGCTCGTGCGCCGCACGTTCGCGTGGGGCGTGGGCTTGTTGCTGATCGCTATGTTCTTGAGCCTGTTCCCGCAGCTCTTCGGCGCCGGCGCAGCCACCGGCCTCGGCGGCGCGTTCGGCGATGTCTTGTCCACCGCCGCCGCAGCCCAGCTTGAGCCGCTAGGTCTACCGACACCGAAAGTCGTTGCGGGAGTCGCCGCCGGCTTGATCGGCACCATGCTCTACATCTGGGCGCTTGGTCTCAACCCGCTGAGCCTCACCCTGCCCGCTTTGCCGCTGGTCGCGATCGGCGTCGGCTTCAGCCGCATGGTCCGCGCCCTGGGCAACATGCTCATGCCGCGCCCGCGTCCGCGCATTCAGCGCCGCCGCGAACCGCGCGTGGTCGACGAAGACGTCGACATCGTACCGGAAGCGCAAGGCGACGAACCGGTGACGCTGCGCAAAGAACCGCGCGTCCTGCGCTCGGCGCCGGTCAAACGCGGCCAGCGCGAACAGCGCGACGCGCAACCGGGCCTGCGCCTCGAAGAACCGAGCGAACATCAGCTCCCGCCGCTTACCCTGCTCGAAAAGGGCAAGGCCTCCAGCGGCCCGAAGGAATCCGACGAAGCGCTGGAACAGAACGCGCGCATGCTCGAGAACGTGCTCGCCGATTTCGGCGTGCGCGGCGCGATTACCCAAGTACGCCCGGGTCCCGTCGTCACGCTCTACGAATTCGAACCGGCCGCGGGCATCCGCTCCAGCCGCGTGATCTCGCTCGCCGACGATATCGCCCGCTCGATGAGCGCGGTTTCCGCGCGCGTCGCCGCCGTCCCCGGCCGCAACGTTATCGGCATCGAGCTGCCGAACATGCGCCGCGACCGTGTCGTGCTGCGCGATCTGCTCGCGACCCACGAATACGAAAGCCAGAACACCGAACTCGTGCTGGCGCTTGGCAAGAACATCGGCGGCGAATCCGTGGTCGCGGACCTGGCCCGCATGCCGCATCTGTTGATCGCCGGTACCACGGGTTCGGGTAAGTCGGTCGCGATCAACACGATGAT
>CAZXAQ010000092.1:0-15345 GCA_964638635.1 uncultured Flavobacteriaceae bacterium | reverse complement strand
CCGTCGGCCGCGGGCGTCGCGGTTGCGTCGGCGACCGGTGCCGGCGCGGGCTGAACGGGCGGCGGGGTGCCTGCCGACTTCATGAAGCCCTGGAGCGAGGCGATCGCGGCGACGGCGCGCTCGTTCGAGCCGAGCTTCAGGTGCCAGGTCGTCGAGAACACCGACGATGTTGTCTCACCCGCTTTCGCGACGAGTTCGAATTTCGGGAACGTGACGGAGAGCATGCGGCCGTCCGGCGATTGGCTGGCCTCTTGCTCGGTCACCACGGTGACGGCGTTCAACGTCATCGGGCCCGTCGGCTCCGTCGTCGCGCCGCCGCCGGGGCCGGCGCCCGGGCCCGAGAGGAAGTACCAGCCGGCGACGCCGAGTATGCCGGCGACGCCTGCGACGCCGCCGATGACCACATTGCGATTCATGAGAGTCCCCTTCTTGAAGGTCCGCGATTCTGGCGCGGACCTTATGCGAAGGGCTGCAAAGCGGGCAAGAATGCTTGGGTTTTCTTGTGCCCGGCGACACAGGCGGGGCGGTTCCGCCTGTGTCAATCTGACGCCGCTTTAGCGCGGCGCCATGCGGATCGCGCCGTCGAGGCGAATGACCTCGCCGTTGAGCATCGAGTTCTCGCAGATGTGGCGCGCGAGTTTTGCGTACTCGTAAGGGTGGCCGAGGCGCGAGGGGAACGGCACTTGCGCGCCGAGGCTTTTCTTCAGTTCCTCGGGTGCGCCCGCCATTAGCGGCGTGTTGAACAGGCCCGGCAAAATCGTGCAGCAGCGCACGCCGTCGCGCGACAGGTCGCGCGCGATCGGCAGCGTCATGCCGACGATGCCGCCCTTCGAGGCCGAGTAGGCGGCTTGACCGACCTGGCCGTCCTCGGCGGCGACGGAGCCGGTGTTGATGATGACGCCGCGCTCGCCGTCCTCGGTCACCGGATCGAGTGACAGCATGCCCGCGGCCGACTTCGCGAGACAGCGGAACGTGCCGACCAGGTTGATCTGGATGAGGCGGTCGAAATGTTCCGTCGGGTGGGCGGCGATTTCGGTCGAGTCTTTCTTGCGGCTCGCCGTCTTGATCGCGATGCCGGTGCCTGCGCAGTTGATCATGATGCGTTCTTGACCCAACGCCGCGCGCGACTTCTTGAAGCCGTCAACCACGCTCTGCTCGTTCGTGACGTCGACTTCGCAGAAGACGCCGTCGATTTCGGCGGCGACTTTTTCGCCGCGCGCCTTGTCGCGGTCGAAGATCGCGACGCGGCAGCCCGCCGCATGAAGTTCGCGGGCGGTGGCTTCGCCGAGGCCGGAGGCGCCGCCGGTGATGACGGCCGTAACGGAGCGATTGAGCTGCATGAGAGCGTTTCCTTTGCTAGAATTCGTGCGGCGCTTACATAGCGGCGCTTCTCGTTTCAGGCCAGAGCGCGATGGATTTTGGACGGTTCCTCATCATTGCCGGTCTCGTGCTGGTTGCGCTCGGGTTTCTTTGGCCGTATCTCGGGCGCCTCGGGCTCGGCCGGCTGCCCGGCGATTTCGTGATCGAACGCGACGGCTTTACGCTCTATATTCCGGTGACCACATGCCTCCTCATCAGCGCCGTGTTGACGCTAGGGATTTGGTTGTTACGAAAATGACCACGCAGACACCCCCGCTTGAAGGCGAAATCCTGCCGCCCGAACGCATGGCGCGCGACGAGCGCATTGTGCGCGAAGGCTTTTGGCACCAGCTGCGCCGTTTCGTCGGCCGCATTCCGTTCGCGGAAGATGTGGTCGCCACGTACTATTGCGCGTTCGACAGCCGGACGCCGATTGCCGCGCGCGCCGTGCTGCTGGGCGCGGTCGCCTATTTCGTGACGCCGCTCGACATGATCCCGGATTTCATCCCGGGGCTCGGCTTCACGGACGATGCGACGGTGCTTGCGACCGCCATCGCGGTGGCGGGCGCGCATATCCGGGTGTGGCACCGCGAGAAGGCGAAGCGCGCCTTGCTGATCGAAGCGCCCGCGCGCTGAGCACGGGACACAATAGGTTGTGGCGTGCGCTGCCGCGAGACACTTCGAATCTTCAGACGCAATCGAATCCGTCACAGCGTAACATTGGCGGACTTCCGGCATTTCTGACGTAACAGTGACGTCACTGAAGCGTATTTTGTTACGCATGCGATCACCTTGAGCGCGGCGTACGCCTTCCATCCGGTGAATGTCGTTTGGCACGGGCATTTCTGGTTCGACGGCCGATGACGCAGCGGCGTCTTTGACATGTTCGCCGCGAATTCACATATAAGTTATATTATACTACATCCGGCCAGGGCGTTTCAAGCTCCAATGCGTCTGGCGATCAGCGCGATCGGAAGGCCCACCAGCGCCATGTGCGTGAAGAGCGTTCCGGCGAGTTCGATCGGATTTTCGGGGCGGATCGCGCCGAAGGCGGCCTGCAGGCGCGCCGCGATGTCGTCGATGCCGGTCGCGAATTGTTGCGACACATGCGCCGCCGAGAGCGGGACAACGAGGTAATTCATCGTGACGTAGAGCACGAAACCGTAGATGAGCCCGGCCGCCACGGCGCGCCGTTTGAGGACGGGCGCATATGTGGCGGCAACAACGAAGACCGCCGCCATGAGCATAGCGATCGTAAAGTGGGACAAAAGGCCGAGGGCGGCCGTTTCCATCCCGCCGGCGCGGGCGGCGTCGCGGCCGATCCATCCGGCTGCAACAGAGTGCAAGACGCGTTCGGGCGACGCACCGTAGCTCAACGGACCGTACGCGATGAACGCGTAGAGGAGGTCGAGCGTGCCAGCCACCAAGCCGCCCGTCAGAATTGATGCCGTTCTGGTCATTGCGCCGGTGCTCCCCGACGCACGGTAAGGCGCGTGCCGTTGCGCACGCGCGCCGAAACGGCTGCGGCTGCGCCGAAACGGATGCGCTTCAGCGATATTCGCGGGCGAGCGCGCCGGGCGTGCGACCCATCACGCTGCGCATGGCGCGCGCGAGGTGGCTTTGGTGGGCAAAGCCGGTTTCGAGCGCCACTTGGGTGAGCGGCATGCCGCCCGCCTTGATCAACGCGGCCGCGCGCGCCACGCGGCGGCGCACGACGTAGCGGTGCGTCGGCACGCCGAGTGCCGCCTTGAACAGCGCTTTGAAGTGCGAAGCGCTGACGCCCGCCATGCGCGCGAGTTTTGCCAGCGAAAGATCCCCGCTCAAGTTCGCTTCGATGTAGTCGCAAACGATGGCGGCCTGTTTGCGCGTAAGCGCGCGGCGTACGCGCGCGGGACGCGTCACCGCGTGGTTCTTGATTATGCGGGTTGCGACCGCGACGCCCAGACCCTGCACGAACAGCGGTTCGAGCTTCTTGCCTTCCGCAAAAGCCGCTTCGAGCGACCAACCGAGATGTTCCAACTGCGCGTCGCGCGCCTGAACGCGCGGCAGCACGTCGATCGTGTCGGGGTCGACGTCGATCCCGGCGGCGACCTTCGCCAGGAAGCCGGGGTCGATGCGCATCCAGAGAACTTCGGCGGGCGACTCGTCGACCCAGCGGCCAGCCTCGCCTGCGGGAATGATCTCGATGTCGCCGCGCGTTTGCAGCGATTGATAGGAAAGCCCGCCGCGCACGCAGCTGGCGCGCACGGGCGGGCCGGCGTGCAGACTGATCAGATGAAAGCGCGCGCCCGGATTCTCCGTCACGCCCGCGGGCATCATAACGCGCGCAACCGTGAAGCCGCGCGGCGGCGCGTCGATGCCGAGATTGGCGAGCTTTGCCGGACTTGGGCTCATGAGACGCGAGCTTGGAGCCCTGGATGGGCGAAGACAATCCGTCAGCTTGAAACCGCGGACATTTTCCCGCGCCGTTCTTGCTTTCGGCTGGCCGATTGGGCGCGGGAGCGCTCTGGCGCTTTTTGTGGTTTTGCGGGAAACAATGTGCGGCAGGCCGTGCCGGGTCACGCGCGGCAACTGGCGGAGGCGAGCAGGCGATGACGATCAAGATCTACAATTTTCCGCGCGGCGCGCGCGGGCTTCGCGCGATGTGGGTGTGCGAAGAGATGGGGCTTGGCTACGACGTCGCGAAGGTGACGTTTCCGACGGACGAGGCGTACCGCAGGCTGAACCCGATGGGATCGGTGCCGTTTCTTGAGGATGGCGCGGTCGCGATCAACGAGTCGGTGGCGGTGATGCTTTATCTCGCCGAGCGGTATGGGCCGACGCCGTTGTTGCCTTCGCGCGACGATCCGGCGCTTGCGCGGGTGATGCAGCTTTGCGTGTTTAGCGAGGCGACGCTGGGTGCCGGGCTGAACACGCTGATGATGGCGCATTTCGCGGCGCCGGAGGCGGACAAGAAGAATTGGTCGGTGAAGGCGACGGAGGGGCGGGTCGATCAGGCGCTCGCCTATGTCGAGCAGCTGCTGGGCGACGCGCCGTATTTGGCGGGCGCGCAGTTTTCGCTCGCCGACATTGCGATCGCGACGGCGCTCGGCATGCGGCAGGGTGCGTTGGGGCAGGCACCGTCGGCGAAGCTTGGCGCCTATCGCGACCGGATGATGGCGCGGCCGGCGTATGAGCGGGCGAAGGCGCGGGCGGGGTAACGTTCGCACCTGGAGCGCCTGCTCATAGAACATTGTGTCACTTCAATCCGTGGATGCCGGCTTTGTCGAGAATGGCGTCGAGGGCGGCGCGGTCTGCGACGGCCGCGTATTTGACTCGGAGGGCGTCGAGCGATTTTGCGTGGTACTTTTGCGGTTTCTGACGCCAGGGTTTGCCGCGGAGCGTGACTTCGAATTCTTCGTCGGGGCTCTTGAGCGCCGCGGCGTTCGCGATGCTCCAGGGCAGGAAGAGTTGGCCTGCCCAATCGCGGACGATGGGGAACAGCGTCGGCTCCAGCGCGCGCCAGTCCTCGAAATCGCCTTCGGCTTTCGGCCAGAGCATCCGTTGAATCCAGGCGAGCACGTCTTGAGCGCGGGCTTCGATGATGGCGCCGGGCGTCGGGTCGGTCCACATGTTGTAGATCTGGCCCCAGAGCGCGAAGTCGGCGAAGGACGGTCTCGCGCCGAAGAGATAGGCGCGGCCTTTCAGATGGGCATCGAGTTGAGCGAGGGCTCCGTGGAATGTTTCTTCGATGAAGGGCGCCGTGGTTTCGTTTGAGCCCACGAACCAGACGCGGCCGACCATGCGGTTGCGAATTTGTTCGGCGAAGCCCGCTTGCGTCGCTTCGTCCATCGCGGGGTTCATCGCGAGTGCGAGGCGCATCGCGCAGGCCTTCTGGTCGATCTCGCGACGCCAGCGGTAGTGGAACATCCACTTGTTGCCCCATTCGTCGGCAAGTTCTTCGAGTAGTGCGGAGAGGAAGTTCAGCGCGGAGTCTTTTGGGTGGATCGAAGGTTCGGGATGTTCGCGCTCAAGCCGTTCGATGATTGGGGTCGAGTCTTGGATGCCTTCGCCGTCCGGGGTCACCACGAGCGGAACGATTTGAATCTTCGCGTACTTTGCATACTCGGTCGCGTTCTCGCCGCCGCGGTTCAGCCATTGGTGCGGCAGGTTTTTGTACCGCGCATAGGCGCGGACTTTCACGGAGTACGGCGACATCTCGGCGCCGAAGATGCGGTAGAGCGCGGGCATTTTCAGATCTCCTTGGTCGCGACGTTCTACGGATCGTGCGTCGCGTTGCCAATGCCTTGCTCTGCGCAATGCTTAGGCGGCACGCCTCCGAAACGCCCGGCGAATGATCCGCCATAGGATGACCAGCAGCGCGAGGAGCAAGATCAAAGCCGCGCCACCGACAAGGTAGGCGTTGTTCAGCACGAAGCGCACGGTCGCGTAGAGCCGATCGATTGCGGTGAGATCGGCAGCGTTCGGCAGCGCGCCAACTCGAATTTCGTTGCCGATCAGAAGGGCGTGTTCGCGCGCTCGCGAAAACGCGGGCCACGCCGGGAGGCTTGCGTCGTTCGGGTTGCCCGTCTTGGCGAAGTTCGTCCAGTAGGCGGCCAGGGTATGCGCGAGCTTGCGATCGGTGTCGGTCCACGGCGCTTTCGGGTTCGGATGGCCGAACACGTATTGCATCTCGACGCCGTGGCGGGCGCCTTGCTCGCCGGGCGGTGTGTGTTCGAACCGATAGAGAAACGTGTTGCGCCGCGTCGCCGTGTGGAGGCGTGCCCAGGCGAGCATGTCCCAGCCGAAGCGCATGTTGCCTTCGAACGCGACGAAGGCCGCGAGCGCCTCTTTGTCGTTCGCGGGTGTTTTGGGACCGATCAGCGAGACGATGAAGGACGGGAAGTCTTGGCGCAACAGGTCGGGCAGCGTTGCGACCGTGACATTGCGCTTTCCAAGAAACTCGAGTCCTTCTTCGGCGTTCGAACCAATCAGGAGATCGATGTCGTTCGCGCGGCGGGCGGCGAACGTGTTGAACGGTGGCTCGCGGAGGACATAGCCGTCGATTACGGGGTTGGGCATGTACCGCGCGGCGACGATGTAGGCGGCGGGTTTTGCGCGCAGAGACGCGACCGATGGGGCGCCGAGCTTTGCTGCGAATGCCGCGCCGTATTTCTCTGCGCCGTCGAGCGCGAATTCTGGCGCGATCTCGACCGGTTCGAACAAGCCGCCGCTTTGACCGATCGCGCGATGGAACAAACCCTTTGCGAGTGGGGAGGCCGAGAGCACGCTGATGGAGATCGAGCCCGACGACTGGCCGAACACCGTCACGTTCGCGGGATCGCCGCCGAACGCCGCGACGTTGCGCTTCACCCAGGTGAGGGCCGCGAGCTGATCGAGCAGACCGTAGTTGCCGGAAACTTTGTTCGGCGACTCGCGCGAGAGTTCCGGATGGGCGAGAAAGCCGAGCGCCCCCAGGCGATAGTTCGCCGTCACCACAATGACACCGCGCCGGGCCAAGACGTCGCCTGCGTAGAGCGGGATTGAGGCGGTGCCGTTCATGAGGCCGCCTCCGTAGATCCACACCATGATGGGTAGCTTGGCGCCGGGGGCGGCGCCTGCGGGCACCCAAACGTTCAAATAGAGGCAGTCCTCGCTCATCGGCTCGGGCGGGGCATCTTCTGGGTAGGAGCCCTTTTGCATGCAGATCGGGGCGAAGCGGTCGGCGACCTTTACGCCGGCCCACGGTGCCGCCGGCTCGGGCGCACGCCAGCGCAAGGGCCCTACCGGAGGGGCTGCGAAGGGGACGCCCTTGTAGACGGTGACGTCGTTGTCCCGAACGCCTTCGAGCGCTCCCCCGTCTGTCGCAATTGGGGTGGCGTAGGCCACAGTTGAAAGCAGGCAAAAGGCCGAAACGGCTGCTGCAAAACCAATTCTGATCACGGGACGGCACCTCGATTGCTCATGCGACGAAATCTTGGGAATTGCGCGGGAAAATTCAGCCCTTGGGGTCACCGGTTCGTCCCTGAACGACGACGGCTCATCACAAAAAAGGGAGAGCAGTGTGTCTGGACGCTGGGGCTGCCGGGACGCAGACTTGCTCATGACCAACGCACGCGCACTCTCGAAGATCAGGGGCCACGAGATCGGCCTTGGGTTCCTCTATTGGCTCTCGTTCCTGATCGCGCTTGAGCCGGGCAACGTCGCGCGCGCCGTTGCGGCCGGTGCACCGCTCGCCTGGGATCACGAGGTGCTGCGCATCGTTGGGGCGGCGATGCTTGGGGCGCTCGCGACGCCCGCCGTTGCGTTCCTGATGCGGCGGTTTCCCATCGAAGGGGATTTCGTTCGAAGGCACCTTGCCGTGCACGGTGCGAGCGCGGCGGCCATCGCTCTTGGACTCATCGCTGCGTCGTGCGCGCTAGCGCCGCTCGTGAAGGTAGGCGACACGCGACCGTTTCTGACCGCCCTGCCCGATCATCTGGCGGCGAATTGGCTGCTGCTTGCGTTCAGCGTTGCCGGTCTTACGGCGCTCTTGCACGCCATTCGATCATTTTACCGCGGCGATCGCGCAACGCATCTTGGCGAGGCGCCCGTTGCTCACGCGAAATCCTATCTCGCTCAGGTGCAGGTTAGATCGCGCGGGCACGTCAGCGTTGTCGATCTCGGCACCGTCGATTGGATCGAGGCGCAAGGGAACTATGTTGCGCTTCACTGCGGCGCGACCGCGCATCTTTTGCGGGAAACGCTTTCGGCGTTCGAAGCGAAGATCGATCCGGCCGCCTTCGTTCGCGTGCACCGCTCGCGGTTGGTCGGCGTTGCGAAAATTGCGGCCATCAGCCCGCTTGCAAACGGCGACGGCTCAATCCGGCTCTGTGACGGGACCGACGTGCGCATGAGCCGGGGCTATCGCGAGCAGGTGCACGCGCGACTGGCGGCGCGCGTCGCGCCTGACGAGCTTGCGCGTCATCGCCCGGCGCGACGAGACGATAGCAGCGGCGTTACCTTGCGTTTGAGCAGCTCTACAAGCTCCGGGGCCATGAATTCGTAATCGTCGGGAATGTCGAGACAGACGACGCGGCGGTTGCCGATGTGTTTGCGTAAGCGCTTCGCGAGCTTGGTGCGATGCGCTTTTTCCACCACGAAGATCAGTTCGGCCCACGCGACGAGTTCGCCCGTGACGGGGTTGTTCGCGTCGTTGTTCAAACCTGCGGAGTCGCATTCGATGCCGGGATGATTTGCGAACACCTGTTCGGCGGTCGGGCTGCGCAGACGGTTCATGCTGCAGATGAAGAGAACGCGGGTCACGATGCCGTCTGCTCCGCCGTCGCGAGCAGCCACTCGCGGAAGGCTTTGATTTTCGGGGCGTTCTCGAGTTCGGGTGGGTAGACGAGGTAGTAGGCGCTTTCGCTGGGGAGGGCGGTGGCGAAGGGGCGGACCAGTCTTCCGGCTTCGAGGTCGCCTTTGACGAGAACGCTGCGGCCGAGGGCGACGCCTAGGCCTTCGATTGCGGCTTGGATGAGCAAACCCGAGTCGTCGAAGCCCGGGCCTCTCGTCGCGTCGACGGTGGTCACGCCGGCCGTGCGGAGCCACATCGTCCAATCTTCGCGCAGTTCGTCGTGCAGGAGTGTCACGCGGGCGAGGTCGGTTGGGTCTTTCAGTTGCTGGGCCAGCGCCGGCGCGCAGACGGGGAAGAGTTCTTCGCCCAGGATCTTGATGCGGGTCAGGCCCGGCCAGTCCTCGCGGCCATAGCGGATCGCCATGTCGACCTCGGCATCGAGGCCACCCGTCTGGCGCTCGAACGAGGCGACCCAGACGTCGATGTTCGGGTGCTTGGCGCGGAAGGCGGCCAACCGCGGGACCAGCCACTTGCCGGCGAAAGAGGGCATGACGGCGACGGTCAGCCAGCCCTGGCCTGGGTCAACCGCTTGGAGCTTGCGGCCCGCCAGGGCGAGTTGGTCCAGGGCCTGGGTCACGGCGGGGAGGAACTTCTGGGCGGCCTCTGTGAGGGCTACAGCGCGGCCGTCGCGGCGGAACAGGGGCAAGCCCGCCCAATCCTCCAAGCCCTTGACCTGGTGGCTGACGGCGCTTTGGGTGACCGATAGTTCATCGGCCGCCTTTGTGAAACTAAGCAAACGGGCCGCGGATTCGAAGGCGCGGAGGGAATTCAGGGGCGGAAGTCTGCGCTGCATCGGCTTAGTATATGAATTTCTCTCATGACTTCAATGAGAAGTCCTCGTTTGAATTAACGCGGCCGGAATGCCATATTTTGGCTCAGATAAGTCATTCAATGAGAAAAGCGAGGCTTCCAATGTATAGAACGTATCCGCTGTATATGGCTCACCGTGATGAGCGTCACTCATCGAACCGGGGTGTTTTCAGCTGGTTCTTCGGAATTTTGTTCGGCATCCGCTGAACCACCCCTGCTGCAGTGCAGCAAAAGAGGGGCCCCCAGGTTGGGGCCCTTTCTTTTTGGGTTTCTGCCCCCGCTTGCGGGGGAAGCGGATCGCCGCCAACGGCGGCGGTCCGAAGGGGGGAAGTCGCGAGGCGCTGCGTCGCCCCTTCCACCATCCGGCTTCGCCAAGGCTACGCCGGATGGTCCCCCTCCCCCGCTGAAGCGGGGGAGGAAAACTAGGCGTCGCTAGGTGACGAGCACCACTTTGCCCTTCACCTTGCGGGCGGCCATGTCGTTGAGGGCTTCGGCGGCTTTGGCTAGCGGGTAGGTTTTGGAGACTGTGGGTTTCAGTTTGCCTTCTTGGATCCAGCGCATGAGTTCTTGCAGGTTTTCGGCGTTGCGCTTGGGCTCGCGCGCGGTGAAGGCGCCCCAGAAGACGCCGACGATTTGGCAGCCTTTGAGCAGCGTGAGGTTCAGCGGGATCGCGGGGATGCCGGCGGGGAAGCCGACGACGAGATAGCGGCCTTCCCAGGCGATCGCGCGAAGTGCGGGTTCGGCGTAGTCGCCGCCGACGCCGTCGTAGATCACGTTCGCGCCGTCGCCGCCCATGAGCTTTTTGAGGTCGTCGGACAGCTTCTTTTGCGCGTCGCGGTCGAGTGGGTTTTCCGGATAGACGATGCCTTCGTCAGCACCGTGCGCCTTGCAGAAGTCGACTTTCTCTTGAGACGAGCACGCAGCGATGACGCGCGCGCCCATGATCTTGCCGATCTCGACCGCGGCGATACCGACGCCGCCGGCGGCGCCGAGCACGAGCAGCGTCTCACCCTTCTTCAAGTTCGCACGGTCTTTCAGCGCGTGGTGCGAGGTGCCGTAGGTCATCACGAAGGCGGAGGCTTCGACGAAGTCGATGTTCTGCGGGAACGGAATACAGCGCGCGGCAGGCGCGCAGACTTCCTCCGCGAAGCCGCCGAAGCCGGTCGAGGCCATCACGCGGTCGCCGACCTTCACGTTCGTGACGCCGGGGCCGAGTTCTTTGACGATACCTGCGACTTCGCCGCCCGGCGCGAACGGGAGCGCTGGTTTGAACTGGTATTTGTTCTGGATGATCAGCACGTCGGGGAAGTTCACGCCGGCGGCCTTCACCTGGATCAGGACCTGGCCCGCGTCCGGCTTCGGGCTCGGCAGGTCGGTGAGGACCAGGCTGTCGGGCGGGCCGTAGGCTTTGCAGAGCATGGCTTTCATGAACAATCTCCGTTGGCGTATGTGCTTTTCGGGCGCGACGTTATGCGAGGCGTTTGCAAAGGCCAAGCGGGGCGTGAGGTCTCGTTCAGTCGCCGTTCAGGCCCCTGCGCGCGAAAATCCCGGCTCCCCTATCGGAAGCTTGGAGAAACCCCCACGACCAGGTCATTCGTCAGCGGCACTGCGGTTGCATTCGCAGCACTCGCCTTGGTCGGTCCCGCGACGGCGGACGAGGCGAAGAAACCTTCGCCGAACCCCTGCCCGTTCGTTCGTACGATCGACAACTTTCAGTCCGTCGACAATTACTCGGCGATCATCGAAACGGGGCCGAGCAAGCGCTATCTCGTGACGTTCGTGAACAGCTGCCGCGAGCTCAAATGGGCATGGTCGGCACGCGTCGAGTCGCGGCCGGGCATTTGTCTGCGTCCGGGCGATGTGATCGTCGCGGGGCGGAACGGCTTCGTCGACCGCTGCTTCATCAAGTCGATTGCGCTGCTGCCGCCGAAGAACGCGCCGGCGCCGGCCGCCTACTGACGCTTCGCGAGCGCCGCGGTCGTGCGGCGTTCGCCCACTACATCGCCGCGCCAGTTCTTGATCGGCGGGTTCAGGTGTTTGGCGATTTGCGGCGCGGCTTCGTCCGCGGCTTCGAACAGCGTGAGCAGTTTCGCCATCGCGGTTTCGGCGGCGCGCGTGGTGCCGTCGTCGATTTTGAGCGCGAGCCCCAAGCCTTGATCGGGCAGCACGGCCATGAACACGGCTTCGGCGCCGGTCTTCACCACGGCGCGGCCGCGGGCGGCTTCGATCAAGTCGGCGCAGGCGCGGCCCGTACCTGAGACCAGCAACGGATGCGCTTTCCAGGCGGCGACGATGCGCTTGGCGGCAGCGGCGCGCGTTGCGTCGAGTTTTGCTGTGTCGCCGAGGCGGGCCATACCGGCCGCGAGGTGGGTCAACGGGATCGCGTAGTTCGGCGCGGCGCAGCCGTCGATGCCGACGGTCATTTTGTTGGCTTCGACGCCGCAGACGTCCGCGATCGCTTGGCGCACCAGAACCTGCACCGGATGATCGGGGCGTTCGTAGCCCTCGGTCGCGATCTTCAGGTGGCGGGCGACGGTGAGGAACCCTGTGTGTTTGCCGGAGCAGTTGTTGTGCAGTTTGCAAGGGCGTTCGCCCGCGCGCAGCATCGCGTGCGCCGTCGGTTCGTGAAACGGCAGATGGGGACCGCACGCAAGGTCGCCCTCGCGGCAATCGATTTTGGCAAGCCAAGATTGCACGCGTTCGACATGCATCGGCTCGGCGGAATGCGAGGCGCACGCGAGCGCAAGGTGTTCGTCGGTCAGGCGATACGCGTCGGCGGCGCCGGTTTCGACGAGGCTCAAGGCTTGCAGCGACTTGAACGCGGAGCGCGGGAAGATGGCGCTGTTTACGTCGCCCCACTGCGCCACGACATTGCCGGACGCGTCGCACACGGCGATGGCGCCGCGGTGCTGGCTTTCGACGATACCGCCACGCGTGACTTCGACGAGGACGGGGTTCGTCATTTGCGGCCCAGGTTGAACATGCGCTGTAGGACGCCAAGCGGGCCCGTGAACTTTAGCGGTGCCGTCGTGACGGCGAGGGCGAAGCAAACTTCGCCGGGTTCGGCGACCGGGCGGTGGGTCACCGAGGCGTCGCCGATCGCGATGTCGCCGGCGCGGTAGAGGCCGGTTTCGTCCTTGAAGGCGCCGGTGAGGACGAGCGTGAATTCTTGGCCGCCGTGGCTGTGCTTCGGCGGGCCCGAGCCGGGCTCGATGCGGAAGAGTTGGAATGTCTCGCCGTCCGCGGTCGCGGGGAGTTTGAGGTCGAGAATTTTCAGACCCACGCCGCCGGAATACCAGGTGCCGCCCAACGCCGGTGCGACGATCTCATTCACCTCGTCAGGCAAGACCGCCAGCGCGTCGGGGAGGCGCGCGCGGCCTTCTTGCGGGCCCAGATTTGCAAGCGCGCGATCGAGGGCGTCGGGCGCAACGTCGGCATTTGTCTCATCATCGAGCGCGGCGCCAGCGACGGTTTCGACGTCGTGCATCACGGCACGGCAATGCGGGCAGAGGGCTGCGTGCGCATTCAAGATGCGGCTGACGGCGGGCGTCAGCGCGCCGGTCGCGGCGGCGGTCAGCAGCGCGGGGTCGGGGTGGTGCGAGGGGGTCATTGGATTTCTTCTCCCTCGATCGCCTTGCGCAGGCGGCCGAACGCCAGGCGCAGGCGCGACTTCACGGTGCCCAAGGGAATCTTTGTTTCTTCAGCGATCTGGCTGTGCGACTTCGCGAGATAGAACGCTTCGTGCACGAGGTCGGCCTGTTCCTTCGGCAGCGTTTTCAACGCCCGGGTGATGCGGGCTTCGCGGTCGAGCGTGTCGAGGCGGTCGTCGGCGGCTTCCGGCGCGTCGGGCACGAGCATGGGGTCGGACGGGTCGAGCTCCGGACGCTTTTCTTTCCGCACCGCATCAATGCGGCGGTTGCGGGCGATCGTGAACATCCAGGTCGAGACCGAGGCTTGGCGCCTGTCAAAGGTCGCAGCCTTTCGCCAAACGGTCAGCATGACCTCTTGCGTTAATTCTTCGGCTTGCCCGCGGTCGGTGCCGATCTTGATGAGGTAGCCTTTGATCTTCGGCGCGAAGTGGCGGAACAGCGCCGCGAACGACGCCTTGTCGGCCTTGGCCGCGATGGCCTCGACCAAATCGGCCAGGGCTTCACGGTCGAGCGTGTCGGTTTCTGCGGCTGTCGCGCTTCGCATGGGGCGACCCTAGCAAAACCGCTCGGCGCCCGGAAATCGCCATTTCCGCCGCAGAGGTCGTCAATATTGGGGGGCTTCACAAAACGGCCCAAGATGGGCGAGACATATGGTTGTGGCGAAACACGTGCCGGGCGATTCTCTCGCACGGTGCTTGGGGTGTCGTTTCAAGCAAAGGTAGTCTCGATGTCTCTTATGTTCGGCCGGGTTGGTTTGGCGACGTTGGCGGTGGTCGCCGGTCTTGGGGTCGCGGCGGCTCAGCAGAGCCCGACGTTGCTCGGCAGCCAAGACGCTTGGGAAGCGTACAAGAACAGCGACGGGCGCGGTGCGGTTTGCTGGGCGGTGTCGCAGCCGCAGGCGAAGGAGCCGGCGACCGCAAAGCGTGATCCGATCTACTTCCTGATTACGACGTGGCCGAAGGCTTCGATCGCGAACGAGCCGTCGGTCGTGATCGGCTATCAGTTCAAGGACGGCGCGACGGCGACCGTCGAGGTCGGCTCCGACAAGTTCACGTTCTTCACCAAGGCCGACGGCGCCTGGCTGCAGAGCAAGCAGGACGAGCAGCGGCTCGTCACCGCCATGCGCGGCGCGGGCGAGATGCGGGTTAAGGGTATTTCGAAGCGCGGGACGCTGACGACGGATACCTATTCGCTGAAGGGCCTTTCGGCCGCACTCGACAAAGTGGCGGAAGGCTGCAAATAGATCGGCCGTAGCGGTCGAATTTCAGAGCCTTTTCAAGGGCGGCTGACGTTCAGCCGCCCTTTTGCATTTGGACGGGTATGACGGGTTCGCCGAAGAGTTTGATCGGGTTGACGCGCGAGGGCCTCAAGGCCGTGCTTGCCGATGCCGGCGTCGAGCCCAAGCACCTGTCGATGCGGGCGGGGCAGATCTGGAACGCCGCCTATGTTCAGGGCGCGACGGGCTTCGACGCGATCACGACGCTGGCCAAACCCTTGCGCGCGGAGTTCGCCGAGCGGTTTTCGATGAAGCGGCCGGAGGTCGTGACCGCGCAGGCCTCGCAAGACGGCACGCGCAAGTGGCTGATCCGGTTCGGACCCGGGATCGAGGTCGAGACCGTGTTCATTCCGGATGAGGATCGGGGGACGCTCTGCATCTCGAGCCAGGTCGGGTGCACGTTGACGTGCCGGTTCTGCCATACGGGCACGCAGAAGCTGGTGCGCAATCTGACGGCGGAAGAGATCGTTTCGCAGGTGCTCGTTGCGCGCGACGACTTGATGGAATGGCCGCGCACGGGGCGGAACTCCGACGAGCGACAGATCACGAACATCGTCATGATGGGCATGGGCGAGCCGCTCTACAATTTCGAGAACGTGCGCGACGCGATCAATGTGATCGCGGACGGCGAGGGTTTGTCGGTCTCGAAGCGGCGGATCACGCTCTCGACGGCCGGCGTTGTGCCGATGATCCCGAAAGCAGGCGAAGAGATCGGGGCGATGCTGGCCATTTCGCTGCACGCGCCGCGCGACGACGTGCGCGACGTGATCGTGCCGCTCAATAAGAAATATCCGATCAAGGAACTGCTCGCGGCTTGCCGGGCCTATCCGGGCTTGTCGAATGCGCGGCGGATCACGTTCGAGTATGTGATGCTG
>CAZXAQ010000091.1:0-15776 GCA_964638635.1 uncultured Flavobacteriaceae bacterium | reverse complement strand
GCGAACTATCTCCGAAGCGCGGGATACGCGTAACCGAACGTGGAAAACGCTCTAGTAGTTAGAAAGAGCAACACGAAGGCCTCGAAGGTTACACGAAGCGCCACGAAGACGCCTCGCTGCGTCGAGTCCGGCTGTCTAACCGCAGAGGTTCTTGGCGCGAAGCGCCCGTTCTCGCCTTCGCGACACTCAAAGCCCTTAAGGCAGTTGGATCGGGCGCTTCGCGCCCAAAGAAATCACTCTGTGGTTAGACAGCCGGACTCTGGGCAGCCGAAACGTCTTCGTGGCGCTTCGTGTAACCTTCGAGGCCTTCGTGTTGCTCTTTCTAACTCGACGAGCGCTAGTGCACGCTCACGGGCTCCAGTTCGTGCTGGCGGGCGGCCACGAAGGCCATGTCGCGGCTGTCCACGACCGCCACGCGGCGGCCGTCGGCGGCGTGCAGCGCGAAGAACTTTTGCGACGGCGGGATCGGCGCGTCGACCGGGATCACGCCCGAGCCCTTCAATTCCGCGACCGCAACTTCGCGCACGTAGACCGTGTTCGGTCCGATGATGCGGGCGATCTCTTCCGCGCTCAGTACATGGGGGAGACCGCTGAACTCTTTCGTCTCCATCGACATTGTCTTTACTCCTTCAAGCCGTCGCTTCGGCCCCGACCTGGCAACCGACTTAGCGACCCTTCATGGCATTTATGTGGGTGTTAACCAGCCGGAAGGGAATAGGCGGCGCTCTCACCCCAATGTGATGGGAATCTGACGAATTTCGGGGGTTTGGAGGCGGCGTTTCAATTCGATCCGCAGCAAACCGTTGGTCAGCATGGCGCTTTCGACTTCGAGGTTTTCGGCCAAGAGGAATCCGCGCTGAAAGCCGCGTGTGGCGATTCCCTTGTGCAAGTAGGTTCGACCCTCCGGCGGTTGTGTGCGCTCGCCCCTGACGGTCAGTTCGCGCCCGGTGAGCGTGATCGACAGTTGATCCGGGGCGAACCCAGCGACGGCCAGGGTCAGGCGCAGGCGGCATTCAGCGACCTCCTCGATGTTGATCGGCGGGTAGGCGTCCGTCTGGCTGCGGGCGAGCCGTTCGACCAGGCGTTCGACATCGTCGAAGCCGAGGCAATAGGGATGGCCGAAGGGCCCGAGTCGCGACATGAGGCTGGCTCCACGCTATATGAGCGCGAAAGTACCACCCTCCCCCGCCACACTTGGATTTGGGCGAGGCGCGGCTTTGATTCAAGCCGTCCCCGCCACCCGCACCTCGATGACACTGCCAGAGACCGAGAATTTTGCCCTGATCGACGATGCGACCTGGCCGAACCGGGGGGCGCTGCTCCTTACCGGCGCGGTGGGGCTTGTGGAGGCGCGTGCGCCGGATGAGGTTGCGCCGGCCTTGGCCGCGATCGATGTGGCGGTTGCGCGGGGGCTGATCGCGGCGGGCTATTGCGCCTATGAGCTTGGGTATGTGTTCGAGCCGCGCCTGTTGCCGCTCTTGCCGGAGACCGGGCGGCCGTTGCTGCGGTTTCATTTGTTCAGAACCCAAGAGCGGCTCAGCGCGCGGGCGCGGACGCGGTGGCTGATGGAGCGGGTGCAGGGTCCGGCGGTCTCAGGCGAGGTTTCGGCGGGGCTCACGGCGGCGGCGCATCGCGCGAAGGTGGCACGCGTGCGGGAGCTGATCGGCGACGGCGATGTCTATCAGGTGAATCTCACGTTCAAGCTGCGTGGTGCGGCCGGCGATCCGTTCGCGACTTATTTGGCGCTGCGCGAGAAGGCGCGCGCCGGCGCGTGTGCGTTCTTGCGCTTTGCGGATGAGGACGTGCTGTCGCTTTCGCCGGAGCAGTTCTTTGCAGTGCATGGTCGGCACATTTCCGCGCGGCCGATGAAGGGTACGGTTGCACGAGCGCCGGATCTGGCGGGCGATGCGGTGCGGCGGCGCGAGCTTGTCGCCGATGAAAAGCAGCGCGCCGAGAATTTGATGATCGTCGATCTGTTGCGCAACGATCTTGCACGCGTCGCGGAGACGGGAAGCGTGCAGGTGAGCGACCTGTTCACGGTGGAGACCTATCCGCGCTTTCACACGCTGACCTCCGGCATCGAGGCGACATTGCGGGAACCGGCGGCGCTTGCGCGGTTGTTGCCGGCGCTGTTCCCGTGCGGTTCCGTGACGGGGGCGCCAAAGATCCGCGCGATGGAGATCATTCGCGAGGTCGAGGACGAACCTCGTGGCGTCTATTGCGGCGCGGTCGGATATGCGGCGCCGGATCGGATGGCTTTCAACGTTGCCATTCGTACGCTGACCCTGCGCGACGGCCGATCCGAGATGGGCGTCGGCGGGGGAATCGTTTGGGACAGCGAGCCGGATTCGGAGTACGCGGAGTGTTTGTTGAAAGCGCGGTTCCTGGTCGACGCCGAGGAGCCGTTCCGCTTGATCGAAACGATGCGGTGGAGCCCCGATGGCGGGTTCCACTTGATCGAACGGCATATGCGGCGGCTGGAAGCGTCGGCGCGCTACTTCGGCTTTCTGTTTGATGGACGTGCGATCCGACGTGCGCTGGCAGGTGTGGTGACCGGCCTCGACGGCTTGCAACGCGTGCGGCTGACGCTCGGTGTGCGCGGCGACACGCAGGTTGAGGCGGCGCCGTTCGTCTTGCCTGCGGCCGATGCCGCGTGGCGCTATGCGTTCGCCGCAGTGCCGGTGAACTCCGGCGACTGGCGTGTCTATCACAAGACGACGCAGCGCGCGTTCTACGATGAGGCGCTGGCTGCCGCGGAGGGCTGCGACGAGGTCGTGTTTGTGAACGAGCGCGGTGAGGTGACGGAGGGGAGCCGCACCAACATCCTCGTCGAGCGGGATGGCGTATGGCTGACGCCGCCGTTGTCGTCAGGGCTGCTCGACGGATGCTTGCGCCGGGAGTTGGTCGAGAACGGGCCGCAGCGCGTGGTGGAGAGCGTGCTGCGGCCCGAAGACCTTGAGGGGGGCAAGGTCTGGTTCGGCAATGCGTTGCGCGGCCTCATCCCGGGACGGATGCTTGAGGACGCGCGCGGCGCTGCCGATTCAGTTCGTCTTCACGGCTGAGGCGTCCGACAAGACGCACACGCCGTTATTCTCGGCGGCATGCGCGGTGAAGCCTTTGGCCAAGAGGCTGTAGCCATAAGAGGCGAGCAACAGGGCGACGACGGCGACGTAGGTCCAATCTCTGATCATGCTGGCGGTGGACATGGGGTAACTCCACATTTCTGACCGTTGCAGCGTCGCCGAAAGAGACCTCGAAAACCAATGCCGGATGTCTTCTCTGTCCATGCGAGGCAGCTATCGGAAAAATCGCGGATTGCCGCGGCTCCGGCGATCCGGTAACCCAGTTGCCGTCAGTGCTTCGAGGGGTCCGCATGCTTCGCAGTTGGTACGATTGGGTGATCCGGATGTCGGAGCACCCGAAGTCGCTTTGGGTGCTGGCGGGCGTGTCGTTCGCGGAGAGTTCGTTCTTTCCGATCCCGCCCGACCTCATGCTCATTCCGATGATCATCGCGCAGCGCGCCAAGGCGTGGCTGATTGCGGGCGTGTGCACGATCGCATCCGTCGTCGGCGGATTCTTAGGTTATGCGATCGGCTACTTCTTCTTTGAGACGCTCGGCAAGTGGGTGATCGATCTCTACGGGCTGCAGGGCGGGTTCGCCGAGTTTCAGCATCAATTCAACGAGTACGGGCTTTGGATCATTCTGATCAAAGGGCTGACGCCGATCCCCTATAAGCTCGTCACGATCGCCAGTGGGGCCGCGCATTTCGACTTGCTGACGTTCGGGCTGGCATCGCTCGTCACGCGTGGTGGGCGGTTCTATATCGTTGCGGGGCTGCTCTATGTGATCGGGCAGCCCGCGCGCGTGTTTGTCGAGAAGCACTTGACGTTGGTGACGACGGCATTCGCCGCCATCATCGTGCTCGGCTTCGTGGTGGTCGCCTATCTCTAGATGCGGATCACGCCTTCGAGATAGGGCGCGACTTTGCCTTTCAGGATCACGCGTTCGCCCTGCTCTTCGCAGTGGAGCGTGCCGCCGCGGGTGCTGATCTGGCGGGCGAGCAGTTTCGGTTTGCCGAGGCGTTTGGCCCAGAACGGTACCAACCCCGCGTGGGCGGAGCCGGTGACGGGGTCTTCATTGACGCCTTTGCCGGGGGCGAAGAAGCGTGAGACGAAATCGAAACCCATGTCGGTGCCCGGCGCGGTCACGACGAGGCACTCTTCGTCGAATTCCTGCAGCGTGTCGGCGACGGCGTCGGCGTCGATTTCGGCGATCTCGTCGGCGGTCTTGAAGAGCGCGATCGTGTAGTTCGCCTTGACGATCTCGGTGGGCGTCACATCCAGCGCTTCTTCCAGGGCTTCGCGGTAGTCCTCAGCGTCCGGGTGCGGTGCCGATTTGTAGGCCGGTAACGCCATGACGAGCAGGCCGCCATCGCCCTTGTCGACGGTGAGCGTGCCGCTCTTTGTGGCGAAGTCGACGCGCGAAAGGCTTGGCGCCAAATGGTGGAACACTACATAGGCGCTCGCCAGCGTCGCGTGGCCGCAGAGCGGGACTTCGACTTCGGGTGTGAACCAGCGCAGGTCGTATTTGCCGGCGCCGGTTGCGACGAAGAACGCGGTTTCGGCGAGGTTGTTTTCGGCGGCGATCGCCTGCATCTGCTCGTCGCTCAGCCAGTGCGTCAGCGGCACGACCGCGGCGGGGTTGCCTTCGAACGGTTTGTCGGCGAAGGCGTCGAGCTTCCAGATTTTCAGTTCCATGATCATTCCTCCGTGAACGGACGAACCGTGTGCGCGTGATTGAGCGGCCCGTGGCCTTGCCCCAAACCCGGCGCCGTCTCGAGCGCGCGGCGCACATAGCGCCTGGCGCGGGCGATCGAATCGGCGGCGCTCAGACCTTGAGCGAAGCCTGTCGCGACGGCGGATGCAAGCGTGCAGCCGGTGCCGTGCGTGTGACGCGTTGCGATGCGCGTGTCGCGCCACTCCTGCGTGCCGCCGGACTCCGCGTAGATGTCGACGATCTCGTCGCTGGGGAGATGGCCGCCTTTCAGCAGCACGGATTTGGGGCCGAGATCGAGCAGATGTTTCAGTGCGTCGCGCATCGCTTCGGGCGTCGCGATCGTGCGGCCGGTCAGCGCTTCGGCTTCGGGTAGGTTCGGCGTGATCAAGGTTGCGCGCGGGAGGACGTGGCGCTTCAGCGCCGCAACCGCGTCGGACTCGAGCAACGCGGCACCGCCTTTCGCGACCATCACGGGGTCGACGATCAAGGGCGCGCGGGTTCCGTTCAGCGCGGCCATCACGGCTTCGATGACGGCGGCTGTTGCGAGCATGCCCGTCTTGATCGCGTCCGCGCCGATGTCGTCGAGCACCGCTTTGATTTGCCCGCGCACAATGTCGAGCGGGATCGGATGGATGGCGCTCACGCCTTGCGTGTTCTGTACGGTCACCGCCGTGACGGCCGTGGCCGCGTAGGCGCCGAGCGCGGTCACGGTCTTGATGTCGGCCTGAATGCCGGCGCCGCCGCCGGAGTCGGACCCGGCAACAATCAGAACGCGGCCACGCATGCGGGTGGGTTGCATGCGGGGAATGTAGGGCAATAGGGGAGTAGGGGAATAGGGCACGATGGGTCGGCCAGACTGCCGAGCTGCCCTACTGCCCTACCTTAAGCGACGCAGGCTTTTTCGAGGACTTTGACGATGTCGCCGACGACGGTCGTCACGAGTTTTTCGTCGTCGCCTTCGGCCATCACGCGGATCAGGGGTTCGGTGCCGGATTTGCGGATGAGGAGGCGGCCTTTGCTGGCGAGGCGGGCTTCGCCGTCTTGGATCGCGGTTGCGACGTCTTGATTTTCAAGCGGTTTCGCGCCGGCGCGGAAGCGGACGTTCTTCAGGATTTGCGGCAGCGGTTCGAACAGGTGGGCGGCTTCGCTCGCCCTCTGGCCGGTTTCGGCGATGACGGCGAGCACTTGCAGCGCTGCGATCAGGCCGTCGCCCGTAGTCGAGAAATCGCTCAAGACGATGTGGCCGGATTGTTCGCCACCGATGTTGAAGCCTTTTTCGCGCATGTGCTCGACGACGTAGCGGTCGCCGACCGCGGTGCGCGCGAGTTGCAGGTTCATGGCGTTCAGATAGCGTTCGAGCGCGAGGTTCGACATGACCGTCGCGACCACGCCGCCGCCTTTCAGCGTTCCGGCCTTGTTCCAAGAGCGGGCGATCAGCGCCAGGATTTGGTCGCCGTCGATGATGTGGCCCTTCTCGTCGGCGATGGCGACCCGGTCGGCGTCACCGTCGAGCGCGATGCCGAGATCGGCGCGGCTTTCGCGCACCTTCGCGCACATGGCGTCCGGCGAGGTGGAGCCCACTTTGCTGTTGATGTTGAAGCCGTTCGGTTCGACGCCGATCGAGATGACTTCGGCGCCCAACTCCCAGAGCACTTCAGGGGCGACGCGGTAGGCGGCGCCGTTGGCGCAGTCGAGCACGATCCGGAGCCCGTCGAGGCGCAGGTGCGCCGGGAACGTGCGCTTCGCGAATTCGATGTAGCGGGCTTGCGCGTCGTCGATGCGCTTGGCGCGGCCGAGCTTGTCGGGCGCGGCCAGATGGTCGGCGAGGCCGTTGTCCATCATCCGTTCGATTTCGGTTTCGACATCGTCGGAGAGCTTGTAACCGTCGGGGCCGAACAGTTTGATGCCGTTGTCCTCGTAGACATTGTGCGAGGCCGAGATCATCACGCCCAAATCGGCGCGGAGCGAGCGCGTCAGCATCGCGACGGCGGGCGTCGGCAGCGGGCCGAATTGCAGCACGTCCATGCCGACGGAGGTGAAGCCGGCGACGAGCGCGGTTTCGATCATGTAGCCCGAGAGGCGCGTGTCCTTGCCGATCACGACGCGATGGCGGTGCTCGCCGCGGGTGAAATAGCGGCCCGCGGCCATGCCGACGCGCAGCGCGGTTTCGGCGGTCATCGGCGCGGTGTTCGCCTTGCCGCGAATCCCGTCGGTTCCGAAGTACTTCCGGCTCATTCAATCCCCTCAAAATTCGAACGGTGAATCTAGCACGAAGTGCTTTCGAACCCGAAAGGTCCGGGGACGGAGCAATCTCACGAATTGTTAAGGTTTTTGACGGCTTTCGAGCGCCGCCCACACGGAAAGAGCGTGTTTGAGGGCTGCTGCATCGTGGGTGCGCAGGAAGTCCGCCCCTTGGCGTGCGGCAAAGAGTTCGGCTGCAAGCGTGGCGGGGCCCGAGGCGGCGACTTCAACGCCCGCGAGTCTGCGGATGAACGACTTGCGGCTGACCGAGATCAGGACGGGCAGATTGTAGCGCGCCTTCAACTCACCCAAGCGCCGCAAGACGGTGAGCGAGACTTCCGGATCGGTGCCGAGGAAGAAGCCCATGCCGGGATCGAGCACGATCCGCGCGCGGGCGATACCTGCGCTCTCAAGCGCTACGAGGCGCGCGTCGAAGAACGCGAGCAGGCGGTCGAAGATCGTGGCGGGATCGGTGGCCACACGCTCCGCCCTGCCCCGTGGTGCCACGTTGTGCATGACGACGAGGCGCGCGCTTGAGCGGGCGAGTGTGGGATAGATCGAGGCGTCGGGGAAACCCAGGATGTCGTTCAGCCAAGGGACGTTCTGCTTCAGCGCCCAGAGTTGCGTCTCCGGTGCGAACGTGTCGATCGAGAGCGTGACCTTGTCTTTGAGTGCCGCGACGATGGGTGTGAGGCGCGCGATTTCGACCTCGGGTGGCACGTGTTCGGCGTCGGGGTTTGAGGCGGCTGCGCCGAGATCGATGACATCGGCGCCGTCGGCGGTCAGTTTCAACGCGTGCGCGATCGCCGCTTCCGGCGCGAGGTACTTATTCCCGTCGGAAAACGAGTCCGCCGTCGCGTTGACGATGCCGAAGATGCTTGGTGCCATTGGCGGTCACCATACACCACATCGGCAATCACCGGCAGGTCAGCGTCGGGGAACCCACGACTTCGCCGTCTTCGCTGACGAGGCCTTCGAGGCGGCATTCTTGCACGTCGGAAGGCACTTCCCTCGTCACGGTTTGGTCGGTGCCGTGGTAGCGGCAGACCATGACGATCGGGCGACCCGGGGCACGGGTGAATTGCCAGCGCTGTTCCAGCACTTTCGGATTCGGGCCTTCTTCGGGGGCGAGGTCGGCCATTTCGCGCGGGTCGCCGTCGAAGAACGAGACATAGCGGAACTTGTGCGACTGCGGCAGGCCACCGGCGGTGTCGTCGCCGTCGAGCGTGGCGGGACAGCTGAGTTCGCCGGCCGTAGCGGTTGAGGCGGCAGCGGCGAAAGCCAAGGCAATCACGAGGAACGAGCGCATCACAAAACCCCACATGTGAAGGACGGGGAAGATGTGCAACGCGCGTCAAAAAGCAAAGGCCCCGCCGTGCAAATTGCGGGGCCTTCGCGTGCGATATTTTTCTTGACGTGTTAGCCGGGCTGCGGCTCCGGGTTGAGGTCCGGACCGCGCGGGCGGCCAGCCGTCGGAACGGACGACGCCGGCGGACGCGGCGTTTGCGGCTCGTCCGGCGGGGTTTCGCGCACGACCTTCTCGCCGCGCAGGATCGCCTGGATTTCGTCGCCGGACAGCGTCTCGTGTTCGAGCAGCGCCTGGGCGATCTTGTGCAGATCCTCCAGATTGTCGTTCAGGATCTGACGCGCCTTTTCGAGCGCCTCTTCGACCAGGCGCTTGATTTCCTGATCGATGATTTGCGCGGTCGCTTCCGACACGTTTTGCGTCCGGGCGACGGAGTGGCCGAGGAAGACCTCTTCCTCGTTCTGTGCGTAGAGCAGCGGTCCGAGCTTGTCGCTCATGCCCCATTTCGTGACCATGCTGCGGGCGAGGCCGGTTGCCATCTGAATGTCGCCTGACGCGCCCGAGGTCACCTTGTCGTAGCCGAGGATGATCTCTTCCGCCACGCGGCCGCCCATGGCGACAGCGAGGTTCGCGTACATCTTGTCGCGCGCATAGGAATAGCTGTCGCGTTCCGGCAGGCGCATGACCATGCCGAGCGCGCGGCCGCGCGGGATGATCGTCGCCTTGTGGATCGGATCGGAGGCGGGGCAATGCAACGCCACCAGCGCGTGGCCCGCTTCGTGATAGGCGGTTTTGCGCTTTTCGTCCTCGGTGATGACCATGGACTTGCGCTCCGCGCCCATCATCACCTTGTCCTTCGCCTCTTCGAACTCGCGCATCGTGACGAGGCGCTTGTTACGGCGGGCGGCGAGCAGCGCCGCTTCGTTGACGAGGTTCGCCAAGTCAGCGCCCGAGAAGCCGGGTGTGCCGCGCGCGATGACGTTCGCGTTGACGTCGGGGGCGAGCGGCACCTTCTTCATGTGCACTTTCAGAATCTTCTCGCGGCCGATGATGTCGGGGTTCGGGACCACGATCTGGCGGTCGAAGCGGCCGGGGCGCAACAGCGCGGGGTCGAGCACGTCGGGGCGGTTGGTGGCCGCGATCAGGATCACGCCTTCGTTCGTGTCGAAGCCGTCCATTTCGACGAGCAACTGGTTCAGCGTCTGCTCGCGTTCGTCGTTACCACCGCCCAAGCCCGCACCACGGTGACGGCCGACAGCGTCGATTTCGTCGATGAAGATGATGCACGGCGCATTCTTCTTCGCCTGCTCGAACATGTCGCGCACGCGGCTGGCGCCGACGCCCACGAACATTTCGACGAAGTCGGAGCCCGAGATCGTGAAGAACGGCACGTTCGCTTCGCCGGCGATCGCGCGCGCGAGCAGCGTCTTGCCGGTGCCCGGAGGACCGACGAGCAACGCGCCCTTCGGAATCTTGCCGCCCAAGCGCTGGAACTTTTGCGGGTCGCGCAGGAATTCGACGATTTCCTGCAGGTCTTCCTTCGCTTCGTCGATGCCGGCGACGTCTTCGAACGTCACGCGGCCGTGGCGTTCGGTCAGGAGCTTCGCGCGGCTCTTGCCGAAGCCCATGGCGCGCCCTCCCCCGCCCTGCATCTGGCGCATGAAGAAAATCCACACGCCGATCAGGAGCAGAATCGGGAACCAGTTCGCGATGATCGAGAGCAGCGACGGCGTTTCGTTTGTCGTGTCCGCGATGGTCACGTTCACGTGGTTGGCTTCCAACTCGTTCACAAGCTCGCCGTTGTCTTTCGGGCTGTTGCTGGTGAATTCCTTGTTCGAGTCGCGGTACTTGCCGGTGATCTTTTGGTCGTGGAACGTCACCTCTTGAATCTTGCCCGCTTCGGCGTCGCGCATGACCTGCGAAATAGGGATGTCGGTCGGCTTCGTTTGTGGCGTGGTCGGGGACAAGAGGTTGATCAGCGCCAGGACCAACAGGCCGATCACGACCCAAACCACGATGTTGCGCAGATTCTGATTGCCGTTCATTCGAGGGTACCGGGTTCCAGTTCGAGAAAGGGGGCTTTGGCGCCAAGTCGAAGAGTTCAGATAGGTGCGACGCACGCTTTTCGCCAGCGCAAACCTTAGCAAGGTTTTGTGCAGGAAACTCCTTAAGTTCCTGCAAACCCTACGAAACGGGCGGAAATCGCGGGTTCGTCGCCCGCGAAGCCGATCAGCGGCGCTGCGACCAAGCGGTCCTGGCGCCACAGTGCGGGCAGTGCAGCGGCGATCCTGCGCGGTTCGACAGGCGGAAGTTGCGGCGCCTTGCCGGTGGCCTTCAGTCCAGCGGGGCCCAGGCGTTTGACCTCCACGGCGCCCTTCGCCGTACGCGGGACGGCGATGTGGAAGCGATTGTCCCAAAGCCCTGCCCCACCCGGCTCGATCGTGAGGGTTGGCGCCTCTTTGGTCAGCGCCGCCTCTTCGCGGGTGACGAGCACCGTTCTTCGGTCGCGGCGCGCCAAACGGCAGCCGCCGAGCGTGCGGCCGCTCGGCTTCGCGTTCGCGATCAACCAGTCAAGGGCCGCTTCGGTTTGTTCGAAGCGCGGGGGATAGACGGCGCCGCCGACACCTTCGAGAACCCGCGCGAGCGCGCGTAACGCCACCTCGCGCGGCGCGGCGGCGAGACGCTCTGCGTCGACCATCGCGTAACCCCATTGCGTCACGTCGACGGCGGTGGCCAGCAGCGCCGCCGTCGCTGTCTCGATCGCCTGGCGTGCGCGGGCGAGATGCGCGGCGGCAGCGGCGATGCGCTCGTTGGTCAACCCCGCGTCGTGGAGGGGTTTCATCGCGTTGCGGATTTGCACGCGGGCGAAGCGGTCGTTCGTGTTGCTAGGATCGGAGATCCAGGATTCGCCGAGTTGGCCGAGCCTACCCATCAGCCGCACATGGGTTATGCCGAGCAGCGGCCGCGCGATCTTCAGGTCGCGAAACGCGCGGAGCGGGAACGGGGCAACGCTTGCCATGCCGCTCAACCCGTCGAGGCCGCTGCCGCGCGCGAGGCGAAGCAAGAACGTTTCGGCCTGGTCGTCGAGCGTATGACCCGTGAGCAGGACGCCGATGCCGGCGGTACGCATGCGCTCGCCGATCAGGCGATAGCGCGCTTCGCGGGCACGGGCCTGGATGTTTTCGGCCGGCTTGTGGCCGATCCAGACGAGCGTTTCGTGCGGGATGCCGCGGATCTTCGCCCAGTGCGCCACGCGCGCGGCTTCCATCGCCGATCCCGGACGCAAGCCGTGATCGACGGTGAGCGCAAGCGGCCGCGGGTGCTTGTTCGCTTTGCACCACGCCGCGGTGAAGAACATGAGCGCGAGCGAGTCGGCGCCGCCGGAGACGGCGACCGCGAACGGCGGCTTGACGTCGAGGCTTGTCAGCGCCGCGTCGAACTCGGCAGCACTGGCTGGTTTACTTGCCGCAGCTCGCTTCGGCCGAGCGTTTGGCGGCGCGGTCGAGGAGCGGCTTTGCGGCCGTCGGGTATTTGGCTTTGAGCGCGCCAAGCGTGGTGCAGCCTTCTTTCTTTTGGCCCAGTTCGAGCAGCGACAGGCCGAGCTTCAACATAGCCTCAGGCGCTTTGGCCGTCTTGGAATAGCGCTTCAACACGTCGGCGAAGGCCTTGGCCGAACCTTGGTAGTCCTTCTGCGTGAAGGCTATGTCGCCGACCCAAAACTGCGCGGGGCCGGCGAGCTGGTCCGCCGGGTTTGCGGCGACGAAGGCGCGGAAGGCGCCCTGTGCTTCGGCATATTGCGCGCGGCTCAAGAGGTCCATCGCGCCGTCATATTGCTGTTGCGGCGAGAGGCCGCCTGCGGTTTCGACCGACGCGTCGGCCGGGATCGAGCCGAGGTTGCCCGGCGCCTTGCCGGCTTGGTTGCTGCCGCCGCGGGTGAGCGCGACCGGCGGGGCGGCCTTTTGGGCGGGAAGCGCGGCGCTGGCGGTTCCGGGCGCCGGAATCGCGCTCGCCGGCGCGCCGCCTTCGAGCGCGCCGAGGCGGTAGTTCGATTCTTTGCGAGCGATATCGAGTTGTTCGGTGAGTTGCTTGACCTGGAACGAAAGCGATTCGACTTGGCCGCGCAGCTCGCGCAGCGACTGTTCCATGTCGTTCAGACGCGCGCCGCCGGCGCTGACGCCGCCCGCCGGTCCGCCGGCGAGGCCGCCCGAAGTTGCGGGCGGGTTGCCCTTGTAAACGTCGAACTGGAGTTCGCGCAGGTCGCGCTCCACACGGTCGAGCTTGTCTTCGAGGTCGTCGACGTCGGCGCTCCACGCGGGCGCCATCGAGAAGGCGAAGACGGTGGCGAGCGCCGCCGCGGTCAGCAGTTTCGGAAATGACATCATGACGTGAACTCCGCTCGCACAAACTTAGAGGCGTGTGATCGCCCGGACGGGTGACGAAATTGAGGCAGGCGGCCCCAAAATGCCAGAGGGCGCGCGAAACGCCAAGTTTCGCGCGCCCGGAGAATCCTTCGCCCTAAATGCCTTACGAGCCGGCCCCGGCAGAGATGACAGAGTAGCCGCGGCGATTTTGCTGCCAGCAGCTTTCGTCAGCCTCCGCGCAGACCGGGCGCTCTTTGCCGTAGCTCTTCGTCTGCAGCCGCGCGGCGTCGACGCCGAGCGAAACCAGGAACTCCTTCACCGCGTAAGCGCGGCGGTCGCCGAGTGCCAGGTTGTATTCGCGCGTGCCGCGTTCGTCGCAGTGGCCTTCGACCATGAGACGGACCGCCTGATACTGCTTCAGCCAGGCGGCTTGTTTTTGCAGAATCGCCTGCGCGTCGGGGCGGATCGAATGCTGGTCGAGATCGAACAGCACCGTGTCACCGACATTGACGCGGAAATCTTCCGCCGAGCCGGGCTTGATCGACGACGGGTTCGTTACCGTCACCGGCGCTTTCGCCTCTTCCTTCGTGGAAGAGCACGCCGTCAGAGCCAAGGAACTCGCGAGAACCACGAATCCCACTTTCATTGCAGCACGAAACATCCCGCTTACTCTCCCTCACCCAACAACGGTCCGCACGCCCCCGCGCGGACCCACCAAAACCTTATCCGTGATGCGTAGTCGCCGCCATCGCGAAGCGCAAGCACGCAGGGGGATTTTTGCATAAAACCCAGTTAATCCACGTGATGAATGTCGCAATACCTTCACCGATTCAGCGGCGACCAGGCGGGATCGGACGCCTCGCCCGGCGTAATAACCTTGCGGAGATTCGTACCCGTTAGGTCGACCGACCAGATCGACGAACTGCCGCTTTGGCCGCCGCGACCAGGAGTTGAACGCGTAAAGAGAATCACCCGGCCGTTCGGCGACCACGTCGGACCTTCTTCCGAATAGCTCGAGGTCAAGATTCGTTCGCGCTGACCGTCCGGCGCCATGACGCCGATCGAGAAGGTTTGGCCGACCTGCTTCGTGAAGGCGATGAGGTCGCCGCGCGGGCTCCAAACCGGTGTCGTGTAGCGGCCCTGACCGAACGAGATGCGCTGCTGGCCCGAGCCGTCGGCGTTCATCACGTAGAGCTGGGGCGAGCCGCCGCGGTCGGAGTTGAAGACGATGCGCGAGCCGTCGGGCGACGCGGACGGCGAGGTGTCGATGCCGGGATCACTGGTCAAGCGCTGCGGCCGGCGCGAACGCAGATCGACGACATAGATGTCGACATTGTTGTCGCGCGAATAGCTGAAGATCACGCGGTTGCCGTCCGGCGTGAAGCGCGGCGCAAACGTCATGCCGGCATATTGGCCGATGACCTCGCGCTGGCCCGTTTGCAAATCGAACACAAAGACGGACGGCGTTTGGCGCTCGTACGACATGTAGGTGATCGCCTGCTTCGTCGGCGAGAAGCGGGGCGAGAGCACGATGAAGTCGCCGCCGGTCAGGAACGACGGATTCGCGCCGTCTTGATCCATGATCGAAAGGCGGTAACGGCGCTTGGTCTTCGGGCCAGATTCGGAGATGAAAACGATGCGGGTGTCGAAGTAGCCTTTTTCGCCGGTCAGACGTTCATAGATCGCGTCGGCGACGAGATGGCCCAAGCGGCGCCAGTTCTCCGGCGTCGTCTTGAACGTCATGCCGATCATCTGCTGTTCGCCGAAGATGTCCCAGAGGCGGAAGTCGACTTGCAGCTGGCCGTCGGCGAGCTGGCGGGCTTGGCCGGTGACGAGGCCTTGCGCGTTGATGGTGCGCCAGTCGCCAAAGCGCGGGATCGATCCGAAGTTCGTGATCTTCTCGATATAGGAGCGCGGGTCGAGCGGCTGGAACAGGCCGGAGCGTTCGAGGTCGCCGCGAATCACGCCGGCGACTTGGGCTGCCGTTTGCTGATCGCGCGGGGTGGCGCCCAGGAAGTCCGTGATCGCGATCGGGATCGGCTGCACGACGCCTTTGTTCAGGTCGATTTCGAGGGCGGCGTATGCCGGCGCCGTGAAGGCTGCGAGCGTGAACGCCAGCGCGCCGAAGATGGTCGTTGCAAGTTTCTTCATGTCGTCCTCGTCTTCGTTCCTAGTAGCCGGCCATTTCGCGCGGATCGAATTTGATCACGATCTCGCTCCACGACGCGTATTTTTCCGGCGGCAGTTCATAGGGGCCGCAGATGTGCACCGCGCGAATAGCCGAATCGGCGGCCGCACGGAAGTAGGGATCGCTGAGGTTGCCCTTATCAATCAGCTCCGGCGCGGAGGCGATCGTTCCGTCCTCGTTCAGGAACACACGCACGCGGAAGACGAGTGCCGCGGGATCGGGCGCGCCAACCGGCACGTTCCAGCATTTCGCGAGCTGACTTCTGAGCGCATCGATTTCCGTCATGGTGAGCGCCGATTGGGCGCCCGCGCCTCTGACTTTGCGGTCGGCCGTCGCCTTCGCGGGCGCCGCCTTGGTTTCCTTGGGCGTGCTGTCGAGGCTCTTTAAGATCTTGTCGACGTCGAATTCGTCCTTCGGCTTTTCGGGCTTCGGTTTCGCGCGCGGGGTCGCGAGCGCGAATTTCTGGACCGGCGGTTCGGGCGGCTTCGGCTTTTCGGGCTCTTTCTTTTCCGGCTCTGGTTCGAGCGCGGGCGCGTCGTCGTCCGGCGGCGGGGGTGGCGGCGGCTCGGCGGCGGCAAACTCGGGTGCTTGCGGCGGCGGGATTTCGATCGGCACCGGCTGCGGCTCCGGCGGCTTCGGTTCGTCGGCTTTTTCCTGCGGGGCGATGTTCGTCGTGTCGGCGACGGTCAGAAGATCGACGGGCACAATGTCGGATTGCATCTCGAGCGGCGGGGCGACGTAGGGCCACACGATGAATGCGCCCGCCAGCGCTGCCGCGTGCAGAAGCGCCGACAGAAACGCTGCGCCGAGCAGCGAGTCGGATTCCGGCGTGTTATTTGTGCTTCTTACTCTCGCCACGCGGAGGCTCTGTCACTAGGCCGATGCGACGGAAACCCGCCGCAT
>CAZXAQ010000090.1:0-15985 GCA_964638635.1 uncultured Flavobacteriaceae bacterium | reverse complement strand
AGGCTGCGCTCAAAGCGTGGGACGTCCACAGGAACCTGTTCTCCACAGGCGAGGCACGGGTCACGAACGACGCCACGCACGTGGCGCTGGCGATGAAGACGCCGGGCTTGCCGGTGCCGGCGCCGGGGCGCGTGGTCGTCCCTGAGGAAAAGGGCAGGGGGTCGAATGTCGTCAGGCTCGCCACGGCGCGTCCGGCGAAGGTTGAACCGGAGAAGGTGCCCTTGAAACAAAGGGACACGTCGAAGCTCGACGCCGCCGAGCAAGAGTTGCGCGCGTTCGAACGCGATGCGGCAAGGGAGCGGGCCGAGATCGCGAAGCGCAAGCGGGCGGTCGAGACCGAGCTGGAGGCGTTGGACGCGGCGGCCGAGCGCAAGCGCATCCTGCTGATGAAGCGCATCAAACGGGAGCAAGACGCGCTCAAAGATTAACGCGGGTGACGTAACGGCCTGCACCACTGCCGCGAGAGTCAACAAACTGTTAGGTTGTAGCGATCAGATTCGGGGTGCCCTACTTTGTCGCGGGGCCCTCGATGGGGCGTGCGTGGACCCGCGCCCCTAAGGACGCTGATGGTTGAAGATTTTCTGTTGTTTTTGCTTGTCGGCGCGCTGGCACAGTTCGTCGACGGAGCCGTCGGCATGGCCTATGGCGTGACGGCGTCGTCGTTTCTGCTGGCGGCGGGCGTGCCGCCGGCACATACGTCCGCCAGCACGCATATCGCGAAGTTCTTCACGACCGCCGCGTCGGGTGCTGCGCATTGGCGGCACGGCAACGTCGATTGGAGTTTGTTCTGGCGGCTGGCGGTTGCCGGCGCCTTGGGCGGGATCGGCGGCGCCTATGTGCTGACCTCCATTCCGGGCGACATCATCAAACCGTTCATCATCTTCTATCTCGCCTGCATGGGCGTGTTCATTCTCTGGCGGATGCTCCGAAAGACGCCGGACCTGAAGTTCACGATCTTCAACGTGGCGCCGGTGGCACTGATCGGTGGCTTCCTGGACGCGATCGGCGGCGGCGGTTGGGGGCCGATCACGACGACGACGCTGGTCGGGCGCGGGGGCGAGCCACGCTTCGTCATCGGCTCGGTGAACGCGTCGGAGTTCTTGGTGACGCTCGCGATCGGCAGCGCGCTGATCTGGGCGTTCGTGACCGGCCATTGGAAAGAAGGTGCCGAGATCGTCAACCACGCGGCGGCGATTGCGGGGCTTATCGTGGGCGGGCTGATCACGGCGCCGATCGCCGGGCGGTTCGTGTCCGTGCTGCCGCGCACGGTGCTCGGCGTCGCGGTCGGCATTGTCGTGCTGTCGCTGGCCGCCTATCAAGCGGCCGCGTTGGCGAAGCTGCTTTAGCGCTTACAGGTGCACGAAGCTCAGCGCTTGCGCTTGCAAGCGGCGCGGGTTGCAGATGCCGGCGCGGGCGAGGCGGACCATCTGACGCGCAAGGGCGGCGCGCGTGTAGTCGGTCACCGCATGGCTGCCGTGACGCTGTTCCAATTCGCCGATCGTGGTCTCGAACGTCTCGCGGATCGTGCGCAACACCGCGGGCGGCAGCGCATTGTAGGACGTGACGGTGGTTTCGTTTTGCATGGCGTTGGTCTCCCCCTTTCGCCGGCCTCTTCTTGGGGCCGTTTCTTGGCCGACAAGTTAGAACGAAATGGTTGAGGCTGCGTTTACGATGCCGGACGCGTCAGGGTGCGTCGTGGCTTGATCGGCCGTGTGCGGCGTTGCAAAAAGCAAATTATGACCAAACCGTTTCGGTGGAGCATCGCCAAGCGCGAGCAGCTGGGTTCGCTGGCGAACGATTACCTCTCGGGTGCGTTCGCGGATACCGAAAAGGGCCCGCGGCTCTACCTCGTGCAGTTCTCGCTGCGGTGGCTTGAGCCGGGCGACACCAGCGCGCTTAGCAAGGAGAGCATCGCCGCGTTGCGGAGCTATTTCGAGGACGAGGGCGTCGATCCCGCTTCGATCGCAAACGGCGAGCGACCGCTGGCTCTCGTCGATATGATCGCGGACGGCGGTACGATGCGGAACTTCGTCAACATCCTGTCTCTCATCGCGCGGGGCCAGGTTGTCGACTGGAACGCGGTTCAGCGGCGCTTGAAGATCGTCGGGTTGCGGGGCCGCACGAAGAACAGTCCGAACACATGGCGCTGGCAGCAGCAGCAAGATTGGCTCGACTTGATACCTGATACCGACATCAAGAACGTGTCGGCGAGCTACGATTTCATTTCTTACATCACCGGCTATCAACCCAAAGTGACTACATCGTTTCACGCTGGCCGTTGGCGCGAGCCGGAGACTGGTGCGCCAGAGGTGTCGCCCGAACAGCGCGAGGCGATCGCACATGCGGCGTTTCTTTACGATCTTGGTCGTAAGCGCGACGAGCGGCATGCCCTTGCCGCGCTCATGGCCGAAACGCAGCAGATGCGCCAGCCTGCGACGCGCGCGCTGGTGTTGGCATTGCGGGGGTAGGGCAGCCAAGCCGCCCAAAGCATCACCGCAAAGTGGCCCGTTGGCGGGGATGACCGATTGATCGCCCGCGTCTAACGCATGAGCGCGTGCACGACGAGCGCTGCGATTAGCGCGGCACCTGCGGCAACGCCCGCTACAATCGCGGTTTGTTCGAGATCTCTTCCGCCCGATTGGGCGACGCCTGCTGCGATGCCGGCAACGACCGCGGGCAAGGCTATTCTTGAAAAAGGTGGTTTGGTACGCTCTGCCATGGATAAGCTCCTCCTCCGCTTAGGCGAAAGCTATCCAGTGGCTCGCCAACGCACTGTCAAATTCTTGCCAATCGCCGCCGCGAATGGCGTGAAGTGTCCGGGGTACGAATGAGCGTAGGTGGTTTGCGCTTCGAAGCGAGGGGCAAGGGCGCGCATTGGCAAGAGCTGGTGCGGTCGCCACTCGTCAGCGTTGCCAACGTCACCTGCCGGCCGCCTCATCTCGGTTGTTCTCACGAGATTTGTTACGGCGAACATCGCATGGCGTTCGTCAGGCGCGGTGCGTTTCGGATGCATCGGGCGGCCGACGTGGCAATCGCGCTGCCCGGATCGGTTGCGCTGTTTCGCGCGGGCGAGGGATTTCGCTCGAGCCATCCAACCGCGGACGGCGACGATTGTACGTTCCTGACTTACGCAGCCGATGTGCTGGATGACGTCGCCGCGCCCCCTGACGCCGTCTGCATCGTCGTTCCGCCACCGCGTGCGAGCTTGGCGGCGCAGACGCTGTTTCATGCGATGGAGCAAAAGCGCGCTGATACGCTTGAGGCAGAAGAGACCCTGCTTGCGTTCTTGAAGGTCACAGAGCCTGCCAGCGCACGGCGTCCGGCTGCATCTACCGCGCGAATGCGTACCGCCGCGCGGCGCGCCGCCGAGCTGATCGCCGCCGATCCGGCAGCGCGACTTGATCTGAGCGCGATCGCGCGTCAGTCGGGCTCTTCGCCATTTCACCTCGCACGCACGTTTAGTGCCGTGCACGGTCAGCCGATGCACGCGTTGCGCACGCGTCTTCGTCTGACCGCCGCTGCGGAACGGCTGTTGGGCGGTCAGGCCGACTTGACAGGTCTGGGCCTCGACCTTGGCTTTGCGAGCCACAGCCACTTCGCCGCGCGGTTTGGGGCCTACTACGGCCTTTCGCCGTCCCAATTCCGAAAGGCGCCCGGCCGTGTCCTCACCCGGTTGCTTGTTCGGGCGAGCGCCTCGTAGACCGAGAGTGAGTGAACGGCGCTGGAAGCTGGCGTCCGCAGATGGTAATGCCCAAGTGATCATCATTCACCGGAGCCACACACTATGACCGACGCCCCCGCCCCTTACGTGCCACCGAAGGTTTGGTCTTGGAATAAGGAGTCCGGCGGGCGGTTTGCGAGTATCAATCGGCCGATTGCGGGGCCGACGCATGAGAAGGAGCTTTCGGTCGGCAAGCATCCGTTTCAGCTCTATTCGCTGGCGACGCCGAACGGGGTCAAGGTGACCGTGATGTTCGAGGAGTTGCTGGCAAAGGGCCTCACCGGCGCGGAGTACGACGCCTGGATCGTCCCGATCAACGCCGGCAATCAGTTCGGCTCGGGTTTCGTCGCGGTCAATCCGAATTCGAAGATCCCGGCGCTGCTCGACCGGTCGAACCCGGCCAAGCCGGTTCGCATTTTCGAATCCGGGGCCATCTTGGTCTATCTCGCCGAGAAGTTCGGCAACGCGTTCTATCCGACCGACCCGGCGAAGCGCGCGGAGTGTCTGTCGTGGCTGTTCTGGCAGATGGGCTCCGCGCCGTTTTTGGGCGGTGGCTTCGGGCACTTCTATGCCTATGCGCCAGAGAAGATCGAGTACGCGATCGACCGTTACGCGATGGAGGTGAAGCGCCAGCTCGACGTGCTCGATCGCCGCTTGGCGGAAAGCGAATACGTGGCGGGCGCGGAGTACACGATCGCCGACATGGCGATCTGGCCGTGGTACGGCGCGTTGGCGAAGGGCTTGCTCTACGAAGCGGGCGAGTTCTTGAGCGTGCACGAATACAAAAACGTCCAACGCTGGACGGACGAGATCGCCAAGCGCCCGGCGGTGCAACGCGGCCGCATGGTCAACCGCGCGTGGGGCGATCCGGCGAGCCAGCTGCCGGAGCGGCATGACGCGAGCGACTTCGACAAGGTGAAAGTGGGCACGTGAAGCTCGTCTACGAATTGGGGCAGGGCACGAATTTCGGCGATCAGCACTTCTTCACAAATCCGCGGTTTGAGACCGGCGACAAGCGCTACGCTTGGTTGAACACAACTTTTTTCCATCGGCGAAGGTCGGCTTTTGCCTGGCGGTGTCGAATATCGCGTGTGGCGACCGGGACCGTAGCGGTGTAAGGCTGCTTGGAAATCCGCGCATCTCGTTGAGACCGTTGCGGGTAGGGCGGCGCGGATACACGCACCGCTGCCGTGCGCCGAGCCGGTGCCGCGGCTAGCCTTGATCGGGGTCGATTCGAGCCCCGGGGGAAACGCATGAGCCTGCGGCAGCGTGTCGAAGATGCCTTCCTGGTCCAGTTCGCCGACAACGAGCGGCTGCTGACGGCCGAGCGGGCGCGCGGGAACGATGCGGAACTGATCGCGAAGTATGAGGCGCTGCGCGCGGAGCTGATGCCGATCGTGACGGAAATTGTCGCGAAGCGCGATGTCGAACTGGCTGGGTCGGAGTCCTAGCCTCGCCGGGTGACGGTGTCCCTGAAATCGATGCGCCTATCGCCGCAGGGCGAAATGCGGCTTGCATCTTCCAGAAAATGTTCTATTTTTGTTCTTTTCCGGATTGGGCCCGTTGGGCAGCGATCTCGGCTGCGACTTGACACTGTTGATCGGACTCTTTGCCCCGGCGCTGGGTGCGCCGGTGAGGCTTGCGGGAGAAGTGTGCGCTGCGGTGGGATCGCGCCGTCGGGTTGAACCGCTTGTCCGGCTGCATGCTGTAACCGTAACAAACGACGTCAAAGTTACGTGGATGTTACGTCAGAAATGGCGGAACAAAGCCAATGTTACGTTGTTACGGATTCGATTGCGTCCATTTTTGCAACTGCGGATTTTCGCGATTTTCGAAGGACGCGCTGACTTGCGGAACTTGGGGGGCTTGCTGGGCTTGCCGAGCCGTAGCTCGCGGGTGCAGCCCGCCTACGCCCGAAGACGGGCTACGGCGCGGCAGCCTTCGCACGCTTCGCGAGCGAAGGCTGGTGCCGGATGTGTGAATTGAACACACGACCTACCGCTTACAAGGCGGTTGCTCTACCCCTGAGCTAATCCGGCGTTCGCTGCGGTTGGTAGCGCAAGGGCGGGCGTTAGGCAATGTCGGGGGCGTGACTTGAGCGGGGCTTAAGCCTGCGCCAAGGTCGGCCCCCATGTTCTTCAATTGCATGCTGATGGCGCTGCGCGAGCTTCGGGCGAACCTGCTTCGCACCGGGTTGACCACGCTCGGCATCGTGATCGGGGTCGCGGCGGTCGTCATTGTCGTGACGATCACGTCGGGCGTGTCGACGCAGCTCGTCAACGACATTTCCTCGCGCGGGCACAACGCGTTGCGCGCGGAGCCGAAGATGAGCCGGAACGGGCCGATGAGCGGGCGCTGGGTGCCGTTCAAAATCGCCGACGCGGAAGCGATCGCGCGCGAGGTCCGGCTCGTCGATGCGGTTGCGCCGATGAACAGCGAGTATCTGCTGTTTACGGTGGGCGACCGTAACTACGAGACGGAGATCGTCGGGTCGACCTTGCCTTATCTCAAGATCCGGCAGTGGGAGATCGGGCGCGGGCGCGCGTTCAGCGACGCGGAGGAGAAGCGTGGCGCGCCGGTTTGCGTGCTCGGGGACACGGTGCGCGAGCAGCTGTTCGGGCAGCAGAATCCGGTCGGCGCGAGCGTCCGGTCGGGGTCGTTCACGTGCGAGGTGATCGGCTTGTTCGCGAAACGCGAAAGCTCGGCGTTGTCGAACGACGTCAACGACTTGATCGTCATGCCGATCTTGGGGCTGCAGCGGCGGCTTTCGGGCAACGACAATGTGCGGCGCATCTGGATGCGGGCCGCGGGCGGGCAGATCGACGCGGCGAAGGAGGCCGTTACAAAGGTCGTGCGCGAGTTGCGCAAGCTGAAGGAAGGCGAAGAGGACGATTTCGAAGTGCTCGATGTGCGTGAGGTGATTGAGGCGGTCTCCTCGACGCTCCGGTTGATGTCGATGGGTATTTCCGGCATTGCCGCGATTAGCCTGATCGTCGGCGGCATCGGGATCATGAACGTGATGCTGGTGGCGGTCACGGAGCGCACGCGCGAAATCGGCATCCGGCTTGCGATCGGGGCGCAGGCGCGGGACGTGGCGATGCAGTTTCTGGTCGAGTCCGCCGTGCTGTCGGTTGCGGGCGGCGTGATGGGCGCGCTGATCGGCATCGGGGCCGCCTACCTCATCTGCGGGGCGATCGGGGTGCCGTTCGTGCTTGGGATGGAAGTGGTCGCAATGGCGTTCGGCGTACCTGCCGTGATCGGCATCATCTTCGGGTTTTTCCCGGCACTGCGCGCCGCGCGGCTCGACCCGATCGAGGCGTTGCGCTTCGAGTGAGACGATGGTGAACGTCCGCCGATTTGTCGCGGCGGCGCATTAGGGTAAGCGCCGGTTTCCGCGGTGGCGGTTCGGGCGGGCGCGCCTATATTGACCCGCTTCATGGGATTGGCGATGGGTTCGCGTAGCAAATTCATCATTGCCGGCGTGGTGGCGGTCGCAGCTTTGGCGGCCGCTTATTTCCTATGGGGAAGCGGCGGCGATGGCGGCGGACGCGAGCGCGGCGGCGGGCCGGTGCTGGTGACGCTGGCGCCGGTCGAGACGCGCGACTTCGCGGACGTCATCGAGGCGGTCGGCACGGCGAAGGCGAACGAGAGCATCGACATCACCGCGAAGTCGGCGGACACGATCGGCAAGCTCAACTTCACCGACGGGCAGCGCGTCGAGAAGGGCTTCGTGGTCGCGGAGATGACGAGCCGCGAGCAGGTAGCCGATCTGGGCGCGGCGCGGGCGTCGCTTGCGGAGGCCGAGAAGGCCTACAAGCGGATCAGCGATCTCGCGCGCAAAGGATTCGCCACGCGGGCGCAACTCGACGGCGCGCTGGCGGTGCGGGATTCGGCGGCGGCCAAAGTGCGGTCGCTCGACTCGCGGGTGAGCGACCGGTTGATGCGCGCGCCGTTCGGCGGCGTGCTGGGGCTTAGGCGCGTGAGCATGGGCGGGTTGGTGCGGCCCGGCGACGTGATCACGACGCTGGACGATATCTCGCTGATCAAGCTCGACTTCACCGTGCCGGAAGCGTTCATCGGCAGTTTGCAGATGGGATCGACGGTGAAGGTCACCGTGGCCGCCTATCCGGAGCGCACGTTCGAGGGCAAGGTTGCGGGCATCGATACGCGGGTCGATCCGGTGTCGCGGGCGGTCGCGGTGCGCGCCGAGATTGCGAACGGCGACGGCGTGCTCAAACCCGGCATGCTGATGACGGTCAATCTCATCACCAATCAGCGCAAGATTCTGGCGGTTCCCGAAGAGGCGATCGTGCCGCTTGAGAGCAAGCAGTACGTCTATCTGGTGACGTCGAAGAAGACGGCGGAGCGGCGTGAGATCAAGATCGGCGCGCGACAGCCTGGGTTTGCGGAGGTTCTGTCGGGTCTGAAAGCGGGCGAGAAGGTCGTCGTCGAGGGCACGTTGAAACTCCGGCCGGATGCCGACGTCAAGTTCGCGGACGACGCGAAGGACGAGAAGCCGGGTAAGAAGCGCAAGTGGGAGCGCGGCAACGGAGGGCCGCGGTCGTGAACCTCTACGAACTCTGCATCAAGCGGCCGGTGTTCGCCATTGTCATCAGCTTGCTGATCGTGGCGTTCGGGGTGCTGTCGTTCGAGCGGCTGCCTTTGCGGGAACTGCCGGACATTGATCCGCCTGTCGTCTCCGTGCAGACCAGCTATCCGGGCGCGTCGTCTTCGGTGGTCGAGACGCGGGTGACGCAGCCTCTGGAAGACGCGGTCGCGGGGATCGAGGGGATCGACACGATTTCCTCCTCCAGCCGCGACGGGTCGTCGTCGGTCAACATCACGTTCCGGCTGACGCGCGATATCGAGGCGGCGGCGAACGATGTGCGCAACGCGGTGTCGCGGGTGCTGGGGCAGCTGCCGGAAGAGGTCGATCCGCCGGAAGTTCAGAAGGCCGAAGCCGATGGCTCGCCGATCATGTTCTTGAACATGACGTCGACCACGATGAGCCGCATGGAACTGACGGACTATGCGGAGCGCTATATCGTCGATCGGCTCTCGACGGTGGACGGGGTGTCGCGTGTCGGCGCGTTCGGCGAGCAGCGGGCGCTTCGCATCTGGCTCGACCGCGTCGCGCTCGCCGCGCGTGGGCTGACGGTCGCCGACGTCGAGGCGGCGCTACGGGCGGAGAATATCGAGCTGCCCGCCGGGCGGCTTGAGTCGGCCGCTCGGAACCTCACGATCCGCGTCGAGCGCGGCTATCAGACGGCGCAGGATTTTCGCAACCTCGTCATCAAGCGCGGCGAGGATGAGCATCTGGTGCGGCTCGGCGAGGTGGCGCGGGTCGAAATCGGCGCACGGGAGCGGCGGGCGGCGTTCCGCGGCAACGGGCAGAACCAGGTCGGCATTGCGATCTTCAAACAGTCGACGTCGAACCAGCTCGCGGTTGCGCGCGGCGTGCGCAAGGAGGTCGACGCGATCAAGGCGAATTTGCCGGCGCATATCGAGCTTGTCGTCGCGGTCGACTACTCGGTCTTCATCGAGGAGTCCGTGCACGAGGTTTACATCACGCTCGCCATTACCGGCGCTTTGGTCTTGCTCGTCATCTTTCTGTTCCTCGGCAATCTCAGGGCCGCGATCGTGCCGGCGGTGACGGTGCCGGTGTGTTTGCTCGGCGCGATGATCCTGCTCGCCGCATTCGGAGCGTCGATCAATCTGCTGACGCTGCTCGCCCTCGTGCTTGCGATCGGGCTTGTCGTGGACGATGCGATCGTTGTGCTCGAGAACGTGCAGCGGCGCGTGGACTTGAGCGAGCCGGCGCGGATCGCGGCGGTGCGCGGGACGCGGCAGGTTGCGTTCGCGGTCTTGGCGACGACGGCGGTGCTGATCGCCGTGTTTGCACCGATCGTCTTTCTGGAAGGCACGATCGGGCGGTTGTTCTCGGAGCTTGGGATCGCGCTTGGGGCGGCGGTTGCGATTTCGGCGCTGATAGCGCTCACCCTGTCGCCGATGATGTGTTCGCAGTTGCTGGTGCCGGTTGGCCGCGAGGGCGCGCTGTCGCGCAACATTCATGGGGCTACGCAGTGGCTTGGCGGTCTCTATCGCCGGTCGCTGGAGGCGAGCCTCGCGCGGCCGTGGCTCGTGTTCCTGACCTTTGCGGCCGTGGTCGGTGCGGCGGTGCTGCTGTTCCGCGCGGTGCCGGGCGAGATCGCGCCGACGGAAGATCGCGGCATCTTCGACATCAGCGTGTCGCTGCCGGAAGGCACCGGCTACGACGCGGCGTATGCGCAGATGATCGAGATCGAAAAGGCGCTCCTGCCGCTCGTCAAAGACGGCACGGCGGCGCGTGTCATCATCCGCGTGCCGGGCAGCTTCGGGCCGTCGTCGGATTTCAACGGCGGGCGCGGCATCGTGGTGCTGGGGCCGTGGGGGACGCGGCCGCCGCAAGCCGACGTGATTGAGCAGGTGTCGAAGACGCTGCGCCGGTTCGCCAATGTGCGCGCCAACGCGGTCGCGCGGTCGAGCTTCGGGCGGGGCGGCGGCGGCAACAATCCGGTGCAGTTCGTGATCGGCGGGTCGAGCTTTGCCGAACTCGTGCAGTGGCGCGACAAGATCATGGCGCGAGCGGAACAGTTTCCGGGGCTCGTCAACGTCGATTCCGACTACAAGGAAACGAAGCCGCAGTTGAACGTGCGGATCGACCCGACGCGTGCGGCCGATCTCGGCGTCTCGGTCGCGACGGTCGGGCGCACGTTGGAAACCATGCTGGGCACGCGGCGGATCGGCACGTTCGTCGATCGCGGCGAGGAGTACGACATCGTCGTCGAGGGGCTGGAAGCGAACCGGCGGCAACCGAGCGATCTCACGAACATCCTTGTGCGCTCGCAGCGGACCGGCGCGCTGATACCACTGTCGAATCTGGTGACGTCGAACGAGAGCGCGACGGCGACGAACCTGAACCGCTTCAACCGTTTGCGCGCGATCACGATCACGGCGGGGCTCGCGCCCGGGACGACGCTGGGGCAGGCGCTCGATTTTCTGGAGGACACAGCGCGCGACGTGCTGCCTGCCACCGCGCAGATCGACTATCGCGGGCAGTCGCTTGAGTACAAAGAATCGAGTTCGACGCTCGCGTTCACGTTCGGGCTGGCGCTGCTCATCGTGTTCCTGGTTCTGGCGGCGCAGTTCGAGAGTTTCATCCACCCGTTCATCATCATCCTCACCGTGCCGCTGGCCGTCGCGGGGGCGTTGTTCGGTTTGTGGGCCGTGGGGGCGACGCTCAACATCTATTCGCAGATCGGCATCGTGATGCTGGTGGGCTTGGCCGCCAAGAACGGCATTCTGATCGTGGAGTTCGCGAACCAGTTGCGCGACGAGGGCTTGAAGATACGCGATGCGCTAATCGAAGCGTCGATCACGCGCTTCCGGCCCATTCTGATGACGTCGTTGGCAACCGCGATGGGCGCTTTGCCGCTGATCCTCTACGAGGGCGCGGGCGCGCAGAGCCGGCTTGCGATCGGCATCGTGGTGTTCGCGGGCGTGATCTTCTCGACGCTGCTCACGCTCTACGTCGTGCCCGTGTTCTACGACCTGCTCGCCCGCTTCACCCGCTCCCCCGGCGCCATCGCTGCCGAGATCGCCGCGTGGGAACGCGCGAACCCAGGCGTGACGGCTGGCGAGGGGCACGGACGGAAGGCGCCGGCGCCCGCGGGGGAGTGACCGCGGTCTTGGTCTGACAGGGACCGAGGTTGGGAAAGCGGCGGTGGATGGACGGTGCACGTCGTCCCTGAATTTCGGGAAGGCGTTAGGCGGCCGTCGGGTCTTGCCCCGCGACCGACCATACTGTCGCCGTATCTGATCGCACTTTCTCCGAAATTCGTCTGCGAGTTGTGGGCGGCGTGGAAATCGAAAAACAACTGAAAAATGTGTCGCTGTCGGAGCTAGTGGGAGTCTAAGCTAGCTTAGGCAGCAGGAGCTTTCTGATGGCAAGGCTCGATGATGTGCGAAAGCTGCGCCGCGAAATCGGGCTAGCGGCGGGCCGGCGGTGGTTGGAACGACTCCCTGAACGGCAGGAGGCGCTGCTCAAAGCTGCACGGTTCGGGCCTGCAGGCGCCGACACGCCGGAGCGCGTCCAAGCGTTTCGCGACAGGATGAAGTTCCGGTCGACAGGTTCGACGAGATCGGAGCTGGTTCAAGAACGAATTATCGGGCCGACGCTCGACTTCACCGACCGGCCGCCCGATTCAGCGTCAAGGCAGGCGGGTCGGCCTGTGGGACGTGTCGTCGAGATAAAGGGCAAAGGGACACAGCCGGAAGGTTTCGGGACCGGTTTCATGATTGCTCCAGGCCTGATGCTGACTAACCATCATGTGCTGCCGAGTAAGCGCGACACCGCTGGCATCGGCATCAACTTCGGTTACGAGCGCGGCGTTGACGGCATTAACGAGGGCGAAATCTTCGAGCTGGCGCCCGACGACTTATTCTTCAATGACGAGCAACTCGACTTTGCCGTTGTCGCTGTTAAGGGTGCGAGTTTGACGGGCGACACGCTGGAGAAATTCGGATTCCACAAGCTCATCGGGCAAACAGGGAAAGTTCTGATCGGGCAGCCGATCAACATCATCCAACATCCGGAGGGTGGACCCAAGAAGTACGCAGTTTCGGAGAACAAACTCCTCGATGTCCTCGAATCGTATCTGCACTACCAGACGGATACGTTACCCGGCTCGTCGGGATCGCCCACATTTAGCCAGCTCTGGGAGGTCGTCTCGTTGCACCATTCCGGTGTGCCGGAGATGCGCGACGGCCGAATATTGGATCGCCGGGGCCGGTTCTGGGATGGGAATTCGCAAAGTGACGACGAGATCAATTGGATTGCGAATGAGGGCGTTCGCATCAGCCGCATCCTGAATTTTCTACAAAGCGTCGCTTTACCCAGCGCCAAACAGCAGACGTTGCTTGGCGCGATTTTCAGCACTTCGCCGTCGCCGATCGTCGGCCAGTCAGCGGAAGCTGCGGGCGAAGGCATGTTTTCAACGTTACCAATCGCATCGGGTGCAACCATGAGTGCGGCCAACAGCAGTGCAATCATCACCGTCACAGGCAATACCACCATCAATATCGGTGGCGGGGTGCCGGGCGCGAGCGCGCCAGCTCAAGCGCAGGAGTCCCGCGCGCAAGAGAAGAAGATGGTGTTCGATCCCGACTACGGTAACCGCAGCGGCTATCAGTCCGACTTCCTGCGCGGGCATTCCGTTGATCTGCCGAGCGTAGCGCCTGCGCGACGCAGGGAGATCTACAACGACCGTTACGGCAAGCCGTTGGTGTTGGATTATCATCACTACTCGCTTGTGATGAATAAGAAGCGACGGCTTCAGATGTGGTCGGCAGCAAACGTCGACTACAGCCCGAAGATGAAGCCGGGTGTGAGCCGCAAAGATCTCGGCACGGATACATGGATTGCGGATCCGCGTATTCCGGAATCGCTGCAGCTTGCCGATGCAGAATTCTACGGTCCTGCAAAGAAGTTCGACCGCGGACACATCGTGAGGCGCGAGGACGGAGCCTGGGGGGCGACGCGCCAGGAAATCTCGTATGCGAACGCGGATACGTTCCACTGGACGAACTGCACACCACAGCACGAGAGCTTCAATCGCTCAAATCTGAACGGCCTTTGGGGGAGGTTGGAGAACCACATCACCGAGCAAGCGCCCGCCGCCGGCGAAAGGTACATCATCTTTGCTGGACCGGTGCTCGATAACACGAACGACCTCGTCCACAATTGGGGCGAAGGGGAAGTTCAGATTCCCTTGGAATTTTGGAAAGTCATTGTCGTCGCGGAGGATGACGGCAGCTCGAACGGCACCTTGCGCGCGTATGGCTTCATGTTGGAGCAATCGAGCACCATCAAGAAGCATGGTCTTGAGGTGTTCGATGCGGGCGAGTTCGCGCCGTTCCAACGCTCCCTTCAAGTCATCACGAGGGCATCGGGGGTCGTGTTCGGTAGAGAGCTCGTCGCGGCCGACGTACTTGCGGGCACCGATCGACAGGAATCGAGTAAGCGACGAATAGAGAAACTCCAAGACGTCGTGCTTAAGCGTTCGCGCGCTCGACGCGGCTGACGCCTTCGATTTCGAAGGGGCGCTCGTCAGATTTCTTGCCGCCCTTGCGTTTTGTCGATGCAGGCGAGCATGGGATGACGATGCGGCGGCCACGTTCGGGGTCGAAGCCGACGGCGGCCTTGGCGGGGTCCTGGGGGCCGAAGATTATGTCCCGGAGCGGTGGGTCTCCGAAGTCACAACCCGACTATCAGCTGTGGACGGTCGCCGTCAGCGGGCGGTCAGGCGGCGGGGCGGTGAAGGAAGGTGAGTTTGTCGGGGCCCACGACGCCGCCGGAGACGATCATGGCCATCGCTTGGTCGGCCGTCATGTCCAAGGGGATCACCTTCTCGGACGGCACGATCTCCAGGTAGCCGCTGGTCGGGTTGGGGGCCGTCGGCACGAAGACGGCGGTGAGTTCGCGGCCCGTGGTCGTCTCCGTGAACGTGCGCATGGCGAAGCCGATCGCGCGCATGTCGGCGTTGGGGAAGTCGATCAGAACGACCCGCTGAACGTTCTCCGACTTCGGCTGGAGGGCGGCGACGACCTTCTTCGTCGAGGAATAGATCATGTGCACGAAGGGCACGCGTTCGAGCAGGGTTTCGAAGCTGGTCAGCAGTTGCTGGCCGATCATGCGGGTGGCGAGCGAGCCCACGAGGTAGATGATGAAGAGCGCGAACGCCGTGCCCACGACATAGAGGAACAGCGGGCTTGCTAGCAGCTCGTAGGCCGGCCTCGGCAGGAACGGCTCCGTCTGGGCGGTGACCCAGGTGGCCCAGGGGCTGCCGATATATGAAAGTGCGTCGAGGATGAGCTTGAGCACGAACCACACGGCTGCCAGCGGCAGCAGCGTCAAGACGCCCGCAATCAGGTTTTGTTGGAGGTTCAACGGCGGCTTCTCCGGCCAAATCGCCTTGGCGCGGATGGTAGCCGGTGAGTCGGGTCGAAAACAACAAACCCCTCGGAATAGTCAGGTGCATGCGCGTGAATCCCCAGGCTTTGCGCGTGTGCGATGGGCCTTCCTTGTATCGAAGCGGATCGTGTAGGTTTGGCGCCCGACAAAAGTGCTCTCAGGTTTGTCATGACATTGCGTGAAGCCTTCTTGGCGGTGGTTGCGGCCGCCGCGTTCGTGTTTATGCAGGCGGGTTCCGCTTGGGCTCAGCCCGCCGACTTGTGGACGGTGACGAACGTCCCCGTCGACGCCACGGGGGCGAGCCCGTCCGCCGCGAAGGATGCGGCGCTCACCAAAGGGCGGCAGAAGGCGTGGATGGAGGTGTTCCGCCGGATCACGCCGTCGAGCCAGTGGCAGGCGCAGCCGCCGCTGACCGACGCCGAGCTGGAACCGATGGTCAAGAGCTTCGACATCGCGAACGAGAAGCACTCGAGCACGCGGTATCTCGCGACCGTCACGTACGTCTTCAATCCGACGGCGGTGCGCAATGCGTTGCGCAAGAGCGGCACGCAGTTCAGCGAGTCCAAAGCGAAGCCCGTCTTGGTGGTGGCCTTGAGCGGTTCGGCTTGGCAGCCGGACTCCGCCTGGGGCAAGGCCTGGGCCGCCCAGTCGCAGCGCGGGCGCCTGGTACCGGTGACGGTACCGCGCGGCGACGATCAGGACCGGGCAGCCTTGGCCACGATTTCGACCGCAGCCGACTGGGCGCTGGTGAAGCCGCTGGCCGACCGTTATGGCGCTTCGTCCGTGCTGGTGGCGACCGCGGGCAAGAGCGGCAGTGGGATCGCCGTAAACCTCGCCCATATCAAGCCGGACGGGCGTACGCCGCGCAGCGGCAGCTATGCGCCGCAAGGGGGCGAGGACGAGTTTGCGCTTGCGAACCGCGCGGCGGGGGTGATCGCCGACAGTCTGCAGGAGGACTGGAAGCGCACGACGTCGGTGGACTATGGGCAGCAGTCCTCGATCACGGCATCGATCGCCTTCAACAGTCTGGCGGAGTGGGTGGCCACGAAGCGTGGCATCGAAGCCACGAAGCTGGTTCAAGTTTTGGCGGTCGAAGAGCTAAATATGCGCGGGGCGCGCGTGCGTCTCGACTACGTGGGCAAAGTCGACCAGTTGCAAACGGCGCTGTCACAGACCAATTTGTACTTGTCTTCCGACACGCAAGGTAACTGGACGCTGAGCCGAAATGCCGGAGCAACAGCCGCAAACCCCGG
>CAZXAQ010000089.1:0-16006 GCA_964638635.1 uncultured Flavobacteriaceae bacterium | reverse complement strand
TTGCGCAAGTCGCGCTTCAGAATCTTCCCCGAACCCGTGCGCGGAATCTCCGTCAGGTACGAGATCGACCGCGGCACCTTGTAACCGGCGAGGTGCTCGCGCGCATATGCCGTGATCTGATCCTTCGTCATCGTCACCCCCGGCCGCACGACCACGATCGCGTGCACCGCCTCGCCCCATTCGTCGTCGGGGATGCCGAACACGGCAACGTCGTTGATGTCGGGATGCTGCTCCAGCGCCGCCTCGATCTCCGCCGGATAGATGTTCACCCCACCGGAGATGATCATGTCCTTCTTGCGGTCGCAGATGTAGTAGAAGCCTTCTTCGTCGTAGTACGCGATGTCGCCGACCGTTTGCCAGCCGTCGCGCCGGTCGGCCTCGAATTTGTCCTGCGCCTTGTGATAGGTCGAAAACATGTTTGCGCTCTTGACGTAGAGCTCGCCCTCCGCGTTCGGGGCCGTCACGACGCTGCCGTCCTCTGCGAACAAGCGGATTTCGACGCCAGGCGCAGGGCGCCCGCACGAGCCCGGCTTCGACAGCTGATGCTCCGGCCGCAACACAGTGTTCACGCCGAGCTCCGTCGACCCGTACACCTCGAACAGCGACAGCTTCGGAAACCGCGACAGGTACAGCTGCTTCAACGCATAGGACCATGGCGCCGCGTTCGCCACCATCCGCGCCATCGACGATACGTCGTATTTCTCGAACACGTTATCCGGCAGTTGGCAGATGCGACGGATCGGCGTCGGCGCCGCGAACGTCGTCGTCACGCGATACTTCTCGACGAGCCGGAGCCAATCTTCCTCGTCGAACTTGTGCTGCAACACGGCCGTGTTGCCGAGCCGGTGCGCTGTCGTGAGGAACCCGCCAGGTCCCGAATGATAAAGCGGCCCCGTCGTGATGTAGACGTCGTCGGCGACGTACCCGATTTCCGCCCACAGAGCCGCCGATTGCGCCGGATTGCCGAGCGACGAACGCACAGCGCCCTTCGGCTTGCCGGTGGTGCCCGACGTATAGATCATCGTCATCGGTTCAAGCGGCGGGCCATCGATGACAACCGGCGCCGGCGACAACCCGCTCAGCAACGGTTCGACCCTCTTCTGTCCCGCGGCCGGCGCACCGTCGAAGATCAACGTCTCGCGCACCTTCGGCGTCTCCGGCCGGATCTTCGCGAAGAAGTCGGCGAACTCGGCATCCGCAAACACGACGACTGCGTCCGAATTGTCGACGACATAGGTCGCCTCCTCCGGCGTCAGGCGATAGTTCAGCGGCACGCCGACCGCGCCGATCTTGCGGACCGCGTTCGACATCGCGACCAGCCAGCACGAATTCTGCCCGCAGCTCACGATCCGGTCCTTCGGCTTGACGCCCAAGTCCAACAGCAGCCGCGCGAGCTTGTTCGCGTTCGCCTCAAGCTCCGCAAACGTCCATGTCACGATCCGCCCGCCCGGCCGGTCGTCCACGAGCGCAAGTTTGCTCCCCAGCCGCCCGGCCAGCTCCGTCAGAACATCGGTCATGGTTTTGCTACTCAGTTTCAATAGAGACGGGGGCAGTGTTGCCGCCCCGCCCGCGCAAATGCAAATGCAAGATGTGATTTGCCTTGGCCGCGAAGGCGGGCGTAGCGTCCGGCCCCATGTTCGGTGGGCTTTTCGGGCTCCAGAGCGAGCCCCCTCACCCCACATCGTAAAGCTTGAGCGGCAACACGCTCGCGTCAGTCCGTAGAAGCCACAACAACAAGGAGACGAAGCAATGATCACGTCAACAGTGTCGTTCCTGGTCGCGCCCGGCAAGAACATAGAGGCGAACGAGTACTTCCATACCGTCGTGCGCCAGGTGAAGAAGATCACCGGCACCGAACTGCGCATCCTGAATCAGCTCGGCGGCCCGATGGGCCATTTCGTCCTGTCGGCGACTTACGACAGCATCACCGAATGGGATCAGATGCGCCAGAAACTGCAAAGCGATGTGTCGTTCCAAAAGCTCGTCGCGCAAGCGGGCGCCGACGGCCTCTTCATCCCCGGCGAAGTCAAATCCGCGATTTGGCAACAAGTCCAATAACACGCCAACACGCAGGGCCGCAGACAACGGCCCGCGTTCCCACCTCCAAGCCCGGCGCCCCCCGTCGGGCTTTTTTTGTGTGGCGCGCCGTATTCGAGCGAGAGGTTGTGGCCGCGCTGTGAAGAGCACCACGAAGATCGCGAAGGATGCACAAAGGTCACGAAGACGCTAGCGGTGTGTAGTGGCGGTTGCTACCCAAGACATTCCCATTGGCGCTTCGCGCCGTGGAGAACTCGGCGCGAAGCGCCAATCGGTACCGGGAGGTAGGCGACAACCGGGTTCCCGCCTCAAGCATCTTTGTGGCCTTCGTGCATCCTTCGCGATCTTCGTGGTGCTCTTCACAGCGCCACCACAACCTCAGCGCATGAACGAAGCCCCCGGGGAGTTGCACGAACGACACCAGACGTTACGCTCCGAACCCGCCATTCCGGAGCCGCCGTGTGAAAAGCCTTCTCCTCTCCCCCGTCGTCAAACCCGACCACGCCAAGCTCAGCGAGGCCTACGAAGTCGCCGCCGATGTGATGCGCGCAGTCGGCAACATCACGATCCGCATCCCAAAATTCTTCCAGTACGACGGCTCCAGCCTGCCGATGCCCGCCTGGCCGATCTTCGGCACGCCGTTCAGCCCGCATTTGATGGGCGCCTCTGTCTTCCACGATTGGCTCTACCACACCCACCAAGTGGCGAAGAAAACCGCCGACAAACTGTTCCATCAAATGCTGATCGAAGACGGCATCGACGAACTCCGCGCCGGCATGATGAGGACCGCAGTTACCGAGTTCGGCGACGGCTCTTGGGTCAACGACGCGCGCGACCGCGCCTACATCACCCGCCTGACGCAACGCATAGCCACCGACGGCCGCAACCCGGCCGACTACGGCTTGCCGCCGAAATTATGACCCCCGCACGCGCTCTCTTATGCCTAGCAGCTCTGTATGCCGCGCCGGCTCGCGCCGAGGAACCGGCCTTCGACGTCCTGTCGTACGACGTACGCATCGCCCCCGACTTCGCGACGCAGACCGTCAGCGGCCAAACCGTGATCCGCTTCAAGAGCACCGCGGACGGCCTGAGATCGCTCTCCTTCAGCGCAAACACGCTCGACGTTGTCGCCTCGCTAAATGGCGAGCAGATGGTCGAAACGGTGGTGCAGGGCGACCGCCGCCTTTTCCACTTGCCGCGCCCGATGCGAAAAGGCCAGACCGGCCGCCTCACCGTGACATTCAAAGGCAAGGCGCCGAAGGGCCTCGTTTGGGGGAAGGAAACCGTCTACGCGAACTACTTCACCTGCGACTACCAGATCTGCGACCAAGACCGCCCCGCCGACAAGGCGCGCGTGACGTTCGACGTTGTCGGGCCGCAGGGCATGGATGTCGTTTCGCCTGACGCAACGCGCCGTCCAGCCTCCGCGTATCTGCTGGGATTCGCTGCGGGCCGGTTCCTCGGCGTTGACGTCTCGACTGAGCGCCACGCGACACGAATCTTGGCTGCGGTGCGTAACGTCGAGGGGGTCACGCGCATGTTCGCCGATGCGCCGCGCATGATGGCGTTCTTCGAACAGAAAGCCGGCGTCCGCTTGGCCGCGAAAGCCTATACCCAAGTGCTCGTCGAGGGCGCCGAGGCGCAGGAGGCGTGGAGTCACGCCATCATCGGCCTCGACAACATCGCGCCCATTCTCCAGAACCCGCACGAGGATTGGGTCATCGCGCACGAACTCGCGCATCAATGGTGGGGCAACGCTGTCACCTGCGCCGACTGGTCGGAGCTGTGGCTGAACGAAGGCCTCACCGTCTTCATGGTCGCCGCCTGGAAGGAACACCGCTGGGGCAGGGCGAACTACGACCGCGAACTCGAACTCGCCAACAAGCGTTGGAACGCCGCGAAGGCGGAGGGCTTTGACGTACCGTTGAGTTGGCAAGGCAAATACCCGTCGCTCAAACTCAAACGCGCGATGGCCTACGCGAAGTCCGTCGTGTTCCTCGACACGCTGCGCCGCGAACTCGGCGAGGACGCATTCTGGCGCGGTATCAAGACCTACACGCGCGCCAACTGGGACAAGACCGTCCGCGCGCAAGACTTGCAGCGGGCGTTCGAGCGTTCAGCAAAACGTGACTTGTCCGCCCAATTTCAAGCATGGGTTTACGGCCCGATGTGAGCGCCGTCGCAAGACACCCACGCCACCGGCGCACTACATAGGCAGTCCCACCTTCGTGGAGGGAGGTGCGACATGCCCCGTTTTGCCCCACGTTCCGCTTACGGCGCTGCCTTGCGGGCCCGCGGCGCCGAAATCCTCGCCGCTTCGCCGACCGGCCGCTACGCCGACCGCGATCAGTGGCTGCGGGGCTTCGGGGCGCTCGGCGCCCTGATCGCCTTCTACGCCGCAATTCTGCTCTTGCCGCCGACGGCCGGATCGTACGCGCTCGCAATCGCCGGCGGCGTGCTGACTTACATCACCCAGGCGACGTTCTGCCACGACGCGTCGCATCTCTCGCTGTCGCGCCGGCGTCGTGTGAACGCGTTCGCCGTCTCGGCAGGCTTCGCGATCACCGGCGTCTCCGGCGCGCTTTGGGCGCGGCGCCACATCCGCACGCACCACATGTTCCCGAATGTCGCCGGCACCGACATCGACGCGGATTCGACCAGCATGGTGCGCCTCACACCGCACCGCGCATGGCGTCCGTGGCATCGCTACCAGCCATACTACGCGCCTATTCTTTATCTTTTCGTGCTCGCCCACCTCGCGTTCTACGAAGATTTCTTGCACCTGCGCGAGGCCCGCCGCGAATCCCCGCGTGAGTTCAAGACGTGGACCGCGCTCGTGGAGTTCGCCGCCGCAAAGCTGTTTCATATCGCCGTCGCGATCGCCCTTCCGCTCGCCCTCATCGACGCACCCGCGCTGAACATCCTCTTAGGCTATGCGCTGGCCAGCGCTACGACCTCGGCCATGTTCGTCGTCATCAACATCGGCACGCATATCGCAGACGTTGCGGCCTTCGTTGACCCGACAAAAGACGGCGCCATCGCGCACGACTGGGCAACGCACCAGGCGATGACCGCGGTCGACTGGTCACCCGAAAGCCGCCTCGCGATTGCGATCACCGGCGGCGCCAACTCCCACGCCGCGCACCACCTCTTCCCCGAGGCCGCGCACTGCCACAACGCGAAGCTCAGCCGCGTCGTCGCCGCCTGCGCCCGTGAATTCGGAAAGCCCCACCACGTGCTGACGTTCTGGGGCATGGTGCGCTCCCACATGGGACAGCTGATCGCTCTTTCACGTCCCGACGTCCACGCCGAACGCGGGCAGGGTGAAGCGATCACGATCACCGAGCTCAAACAAGCCGCCTAAGGCGCATGCCTGGAGACGACTTTTCTGTCTGGGCAGCCCGCAACGAAAAAGGGCGGAGGTAACGCCTCCGCCCTTCAGTACTATCCCCTGCGATTCAGGAGTTACAGGTTGATGTGCACGCGCCGGTTTTGCGGTTCGCGTACGCCGTCCGCCGTCGGCACCATCGGGTCGCTCTCACCCTTGGCCGAGGTCGTGATCTTGCCGCCCTCGATACCTTCGGCAACCAACGCGCCCTTCACCGTATTCGCACGGCGTTGGCTGAGGCCTTGGTTGTACTTCGGCGAGCCCGAACGGTCGGCGTGACCGACGACGGTCACCGTCGCCGAGCCGAACTGCTTCGCGGCGGCCGCGGCTTGCCGGATCACTTCCTGCGCTTCCGCCGTCAGGTTCGACTTGTTATGGCCGAAGAAGACGATGAACTCGCGCGGCGGCGCTGCGGGCTCAGCCGGCGGCGGGGGCGGCGGCGGCGGTGCCACCATCGGTACCGCTTCCGGCGCGCCGAAGTGATAGCGCAGCCCGATCGTCGCCGTGTGCTTCACGACGTCGTCAAAAGCGAAGTCGATCGTCCCAGCCGGGACCCCAACGTTCCCCGGACCGCTCAAGTCGGGCGAGTTGACGCGGAAATAGCGGTAGTTGGCGAACAGATCGAGCCGATCTGTCAGCATGTAGTTCAAGCCGGCAATGCCCTGATAAGCGAACTGCCAGTCGCCCTCGTCAAAATTGTTTGGCAGCCGCTCCAACGTGAAGTGATCGCCGCCCGCACCGGCGCCAATCGACAGCCCGAGTCTGTCGGTCAACGAAATATCATAGAGCACGTTGAGCATGGCCGACCACTCGCTGAGCGACCCGGTGGCGCTGGGGTCGAGATCGTTGTCGCGATAACCCCCTTCGAGCTCGACACGGAAGTTGTTGTTACGGAAGCCGTAGCCGACGGTCCCAAGCGCAGCCCAACCCGTTTCGACCGGAAACGACACCGTCGCAGTGACGATCGGCGGGCCTGCCGGGTTGGCGTCGAAGCGCCGTGTTCCATCCAGGTCGTCCACCCAGCTTCCACCGCCTTCCAGGCCGATATACCAGCCATTCCGTTCATAGGCGCTTGCTGCGGACACAAACACCAACGACGCGACAGCGCCGAGAAGCAGCGATCTCGTTGTCATAACTCTCACCATTTCCTTTTCTTGGGTCTCAAGGGGCCAAAAGACGTAATCGGCGATAGTCCGCCGTTAGAAACAAAATCTTCCCCCCGGAAGATACGGGCGGAGGCTCTTGGGCCTCCGCCCTTATCGTCATCCCCTCAATCGGGATGAACTTAGAGATTGATGTGGACGCGCCGGTTCTGCGGTTCGCGTACGCCGTCTTCAGTCGGCACCATCGGGTCGCTTTCGCCCTTACCCGACGTGCTGATCTTGCCGGCCTCGATGCCTTCGCCGACGAGCGCACCCTTCACCGCATCCGCGCGGCGCAGAGAGAGCTTCTCGTTGTAGGCGGGCGAACCCGACTTGTCGGCGTGGCCGACGACGGTGACCGTTGCGCTGCCGTATTCCTTCGCGGCCGACGCAGCCTGACGGATCACGTCGAGCGCCTCAGGCGTGAGGTTCGACTTGTTGTGACCGAAGAACACGATGAACTCCTTCGGCGCAGCCGGTGGCGGCGGCGGGGGAGGTGGCGGCGGCGGGGGCGGCGGCGGTTCGGCCTTGGCCCCGAAATTGTAGCGCAAGCCGATCGTGGCCGTGTGCTTCTCGATGTCGTCGAGGTTGAACGTCGTCAGGCCCGCGGGACCGATCGTGCGGCTCGTCAAATCCGGTCCGGTAACGCGGAGGTACCGGTAGTTTGCGAACAGATCGACGCGGTCGGACACCGCGACCGTCAAACCGCCAATGCCTTGATAAGCAAAATTCCAATCGCGATCCTGGAATCCGGTGGAGCCAATTTCGACTTCGACGTTGTCGCCGCCGGCGCCCGCGCCGAGCGACAGCGCAAACGAACGCCCGAGCGGAATGTCGTACAGCACGTTGAACATGCCTGACCACTCGGTCAGCTTGCCGGTGCCGGTATCTTCGTTGTGCCGGTAACCCGCCTCGACTTCCCAGCGCCAGTTGCCGCCGAAGTGATGACCGGCGGTGAGCAGCGCAGCCCAACCAACATCGATGTCGACGGACAGCGGCCCCGTCGTGGTCAGTCCTGGCGCATCAGGATCGAACGTCCGGGTGCCTTCCAAGTCGCTCACCCAAACGCCACCGCCTTCGAGGCCGATGTACCAACCGTTCCGTTCTTGAGCGTTTGCGGCGAAACCAAACGCAATGGTCGCCACGGCTCCCAAAAGGAGCGTTCTCGTTGTCATTACTCTCACCATCTACCTTGTCAGTCGCGAGGGGCCAGTGGACGCGGGTGGCGGTATTCCGCCTTGGGGGCGCGCCCGGGGGATGCACGGCAATGTAACGCTTGAAGCTCCTTCCCTATGTCACGCCGGGGACACAGCAAAGGCCCAACATGCATTTTCGTGCTTATTTTTCTTGAGCTTCTGCGCGGCAAGGTGGTGGTTTTCAACCGATAATTGCCTGTGGAAATTCTACGTGCATGGACTGCCCGGTACACGCGAGGAATTCATGCCTGTCACCCCGCCGGTTGATTCCCCCGATCTCACAGCTTTTTCGCCGATTCTAACGCGATTTTAATATGTCCCCGTATCATCCATACGCATCCCCCGCTGAGCGAATGTTCGAAGCCGCCACTGCCCGCATCGCCTATGCCGAATGGGGCAGGCCGGGGGACCCCGTCGTTCTCCTGCTACACGCAACAGGCTTCCATGGCCGCTGCTGGGGTGAAGTCGTCCATGCCCTACCGCCCGGCTTCCACGTCATCGCCGTCGACATGCGCGGCCATGGGCGGAGCGAGAAGACCGGCCCCATCGCCAACTGGGCCGAGCCCGGCCACGACATCGCCGAGCTCGTCGAGCACCTGAACTTCGAAGGCGCGATCGGCGCCGGCCACTCGATGGGCGGCCACTGCCTGGTGCAGATCGCCGCCACGCACCCGCGCGCGTTCAGGCGCCTCGTGCTGGTCGATCCTGTGATCATGGCACCCGAGATGTACGCGCAGCGCACCGCGATGTTCCCGCCCGGAACGGTGCACCCCGTCGCCCGCCGCCGCAACGCGTGGGCCTCATGGCAAGAAATGTTCGACGCCTTCAAAGACCGTACCCCGTATTCGCTCTGGCATCCAAAAGTACTCGAAGACTACTGCCGCTATGGCTTGCAACCCGCAGCGGGCGGCGGCTTCGAACTTGCGTGCCCGCCGGACATCGAAGCCTCGATCTACATGGGCTCGCTCGGAGCCGATATCTACGACGCCGTGCGCCAAGTCGAAGCCCCTGTCACGATCCTGCGCGCCAAAGAACGCCTGGCAGGCCCGCGCGAACGCATGGACTTCTCCGACTCGCCGACGTGGCCCAAGCTCGCGAGCGTCTTCAAGAACGCGCACGACGTCTACCTGCCTCACCTCACGCACTTCATCCCGATGCAGGAGCCCGCGTTGGTCGCACGCTACATCGCGGGCGCATCATGAGGGCCTGTAGCGCATGAGCTACAACTTTCACTTCTTCACGCCGCGCCCGGGTGTGGACGTGCGCGACATCATTGGTGATGAGGACGGCGAGGTCTTCGCGCGCGGTCCGCGCAATCCAGCCACGGAAGCGACGAAGCGCAAACTCGCCGACGCGCTCCTCGCGCACGATGCGCGTCTCGAACTCTTCAAACCAAACTTCGAAGACATCGCCGAGCTTCACAAAATGCGCGTCGACGAAGCCTACGAACGCTTCCGTCATCTCGAGCTGAACGACACGTCAGCCGGCATCCAAATCACGCTGTTCGACGACAACGCCTCGCTGACGATCCCCTATTGGCATCACGGCGACGCCGCGCGCCGCGTCCTGCAACAAGCTTGGGCCATGATCGACATCATCTGCCGCGAGTGCGGCTACGAAGTCTTCGACCCGCAACTCGACCGCGTGATCGACGTTAACGCCTTCGACGACGTGCTCGCCTGCTATGCGCGCGCAACGGGGCGTATGGAACAGCTGATCGGGCGCGCGCCGAAGAAGCCGTGGTGGAAGTTCTGGTGAGCCGCGTTAACGCGTCCATACGAACCGTCGCGTCGTTGCAAATACCTCACGCCGCTCGCTTACGTTGAACCTATCCCCATTCTGCGTAAACGAATCAGTTATCTTTCGAATCATGATCACGTCGTTCAGCCGCTTGTTTCGGCAGATTTTTGGGGGATCGCGGGCGCAACCGGCAACGGAGGCGCTGACGCGTGACATTGGGGCGGAGAGTGAGGCACGCGAGGCGGCCGAACACCGCGAAAACTTGAAGCGCGCGATGGAGGCGGCGTTCGCAACGCCGACCGCCGCGCCCGAGGAGCCGCACGAAGAAGCGCCCCAGCCGGTGCTCGAACTGCAGGCAGCCATCGAAGAAGCGGCGGCCGAAATCGCCGGCGAGGAGGTCGAGCCCGCCGTCGCGGAACCTGAAATCGCGCGCGTTGAAGAGTTCGCCGAGCCGGCGACGTTCGCTGCCGAAGCGCCGGCGCCGCTCCTCACCGAACACGCGCCCGCGATCGAACTCGCCGAGGTGGAAGAACAGGGCGAGCACGACGTCGAGATCCTGCAATGGGACATCGCCAAGCTTGCCGAAGATACGACGGAGCTCGAAGAACCTGTTCTCGAGCAGCACGTCGCTCAAGTCGAGACGGTGGTCGAAGAGGAAGTCCCGGCCGCCGCCGTCATGGAAGAGAAAACACAGCCCGAAGCCGAGCCTGTGATCGAAGAACCGGTTGCGGAAGAAGCCGTCGCCGCGCCGAAAGCCAAGCGCGCGAAAAAGGCAAAGGCGCCCGCCAAGAAGAAAACCGCGACCAAGAAGAAGGCCGCGCCGAAGAAATCCGCAGACCTACCCGACGATGCAATTTGGCTCTCCGATGCGATCGCCTTCAGCCTGAAGGGCGAATGGTCGAGCGTGTGGACACCGCCCGAGGACGCCAGCGGCGCCGAACGCCTCGAAGTCTTCCGCGAAAAGGCAGCCTCCGGCGAACTCGCGATCTGGGGTTGCCCTGAGGGCACCACCGCGTGGGAGCTCGTCAAAGCCACATACTGGAAGACCGCGTTCGTCGAACCGCTCTCGTTCCTGATGGGCCGCGAAAACGTCGCGACCGAACCGAAGGCAAGCAAGGCGAAGAAGCCGGTGAAATACATCGCCCTCAAAGTCGCGCAAGCCGACGTCGAAGCCCTCTGGCCGCCAAGCGCCGCCGAAGCGGTTCGCGACGCCGCTTAACGAGCGATACGGCGCGCGCGCCAATAGCGCACGCGCCGTCCCGCAAAAATAATTCCGTACGCTGAAGATCTAGCGCCCGCACGACGCGCACTGCAATCGTTCGGCCGATCGCGTTCATTCGACGCAAATCGCATCGAATTGCTACTTGCACGGCGCATTGCTCAACCGCCGGCAACTTGCGCCGCGCCGGCATACCGCTCGCGCTCTCGCGAATCACGCAACCGCTGTTGCGCGCCGCGGCGCACATGCACGAAAGCGGTGCGCACGCGCGCGCCGCAATCGCCGCCGCTCACGCGGACTGCGCGTAACGGCAATCCGCAACGCACCCGTACACTTTCTCCGAACGACGAACGATTCGCGGGGGCGGAGCATCAAGGCGGGGCACAACCGTCGCGCTCACCCTCGCGAGCAAGACAAAACGTGGTGCTGGGGTGTGCGAATGAATACGAAGCGCGCGTGTTTCGCGTCGGTGCTGTCGCTTATGTGCGCGTGGCCCGCCGCCGCCACTGAGGGCTGGTACCTCAGCGTCGAAGGCGGCGGCAGCTGGGTTAGGGAGTGGGAGCAGCTCCGCACGCTCGAAACCTATTGCGGCCCGCAATTCAAAGAGGCGCTGGCCGAATTCGGCACCGGTTGGGCAGCCTTTGGCGCGGCAGGCTTCGGCATCGACAATTGGCGCGTCGAAGTCGAAGGCGGCTACCGTCAAAACGACCTGCAAGGCTACGTCTTGAAGTGGTGGGGCCCGAAAGCGGACGGCGACGGCGAACTCACCGAAATCTCCGCCATGGTCAACGTGCTCTACGACGTGCCGTTGTTCGACCGCTTCTCGCTCACGATCGGCCTCGGTGTGGGCGGCGACTATGCGAACGTGCAGATGGGCACCGGCTGGGGGCCGGTGGACGAAGGCGATTGGCGCTTTGCGTACCAAGGTATCGCCGGTGTGAACTACGCGCTCACCGAAATGACGGTCCTCTTCGTCAACTACCGCTTTGCAAACGTGCGCGACATCAATCTTGAACCCGCCGCCAACTATACGATCGACGGCGATGAGTTCCAAAAGCATGCCGCAACGGCTGGCGTCCGCTTCGCGCTGGCCGGTCCCGCAGCCGCCCCGCCGCCGCCACCACCGCCCGCAACGCCGCAACCGGTGCCGCTCGAACGCGAGTTCATCGTCTTCTTCGGCTTCAACCGCTCCGACTTAACGCCGCAAGCCTTGTCGACAATCCGAAAAGCCGTCGGCTCCGTGCGCCAGTCGGGCTCGGCCGCAATCCGCGTCATCGGCCACGCCGACCGCGCGGGCTCGATTTCCTACAACAAAGCGCTCTCCGTCCGCCGCGCCCAATCGGTGAAGAAAGCCCTCATCGGCGAGGGCATCGCGGGCAACACGATCTCAATCTCCGGCCGCGGCGAAAGCGAACCGGCCGTCGCCACAGCCGACGGCGTCCGCGAACCGCAAAACCGGCGGGTGCACATCTCGTTTTGAAAAAGCGGTGCCGCTCACAAGTTCCTACCGCCCCCTCCGAGGGGGCGGTAGAGTTCAGCGGCTACGATTGCGCGACTACTGCGCCGGCGGCGTAACCGGCGCCGTCGGAGCCGCCGGTGTCACGGCAGCCGGCTCGGCAGGTGCCGCCGGCGGGGCAGGGGGCGGCGGCGGCAAATCGCTCGAGAACATGTCGGTGAGCACCAGCCACTTGCCGTCGTGCTTCGTCCACGTCACGACCGATTTGCCCGTGTCCGTCTGCCCACCCGCCGTGAACTTGTAGGTTCCAATATCGACCGCCAAATCGCCGCTCTTCGCGAACACGAACTTCTCGGTCTCGAACGTCAGCGTCATGTCGGGCATACCCATGAACCCGGCCCACCCCTTCTCGATCGCCTCGCGCCCGACGGCCTTCGCCGCGTTCGGCGGCAGCATCTGCGCATCCTCCGCATGCATTGCCGCAATCGCTTTCGCGTCCTTGGCGACAATCGCGGCGAGCCAGGCTTTGTTCGCGGCGCGAATGGCCGCCTCATCGGCCTCGGTCGACGGCGCACAGGCGTTCAACATCACGGCGCCCGCAAGCACGAGCACGGCCGCAAACTTCGTCGTTTTCATTACAAGCTCCATCAGGGCAGGCGGGCGGGAAATGAATGGTCGGAGAGAGAGGATTTGAACCTCCGGCCCCTGCCTCCCGAAAGCAAGGGGTTCAAACCGCAAGGCATTGATACACCTATGTTTCTAAACGGGCTATGATGCCTTTGCCCACCGGGTGCCCAAATCTTCGAGCGATGCTGCAACGTCGTCGAGCACGACCGCGGCGTAGCGCTGAACGCTCGACAGGTCCTCCCACCCCCCGACCTTTTGCAGTTGCAACAGGTCCCAACCGAAACCGCCTTTCTCGACCGGTCGCAACGCCCAGGTCGCCCAATGATGGCGCCAATCGTGCCACGTAAAATCGGCGATACCAGCATCGCGGCAAGCGGTCTCGTGGGCCTTCCTCACCGGATTTCCACCTTTACGGCGCGTGTCCGCATAGTCGCCGCGCAGGCCTGTCCAGAGCCGTTCACTGTCTTTCCGGCCCCTCATCCGTTCGAGAACGGAAACGCGAACGTCGGCCGTCCAGGGCACAATTCGATCGCGGCCGTTCTTGGGATGGGCCACGTGGAATGCGCCATGCGCTCCCCAGGACGGATCACACCGGCCCACATCCATGAGGATGTTTTCGCTGGCCCGCAGGCCGCACTCCCTTGCCACCAGCGCGATCGGCTGGACCCGTTTGTTGTACCAGCGAAGGAGCCATTCGGACTTGCCCAATGAGAGCCAGCGGATGCGTTCTTTGTATGCCTCGTAGGATGGTATCTCGGGTGACTTGACGCCGACGGCCTTGAAGATGCCGGCGAGCACAACGCGAACGCGCTCATGGGTATTTGGTGATCTGCCAGGAAGCACGTCCCTGGTAAACTTCGCAAAGGATGCGGCATCGATGTCTGACAGTCTCTTTCCGCTGAAGGTTTGCTGCAGCTGACGGACGCGCAGCACCTCCGAAAGATGACGATCGACTTCGAGATACGCTAAAGCCGCGTCGTCGAAGGTTATTTGTCGGCTTATCGAGACCGCCCCGTGGAGGAGCTCTTGTTGCTTTTCGACCTGGATATTGACGCGATAGCTTTCTGCAGACGCTCTGTCAGCAAATCCGGTGCTGTGTTCTTCAATCTTAAGCGCCGTGCGGCCAACTTTGACCGTACCTCGTACATGCCAGAATTTCCCGCGTTTGCGAAGCGTGAGCATTTCAGTGCCTCCACCAACGCGGCCAAGTCGTTCTCTGTGAAACGCCATTGACCGCCAATTCGACGATATGGCGTTCCAAGAGTTTTCACAATTCTTTTGACCGCCCTCGAGGGATTCGCACTGCGTATCCGAAGACGTGCGCTTACGTCGGCGATTGTGAGTAAGAGCATGTCGGCTTGTGTCATGGCTGCGAGACACTGCCGAATACCGGCATGCACTTACATCACCGTTACGTACGCTCTTGATCGATCCGAACTAGGGATGGAGTGTATGTCGCGTCCGCAGCAAGAGCGCTGGCCGCTGGTGCACGCGCGGATGTCATTGGCGCCGGCTTGCGCTCACTGCCGACCGAGAGTTTGGCCTGCCGCGAGGGCGATTTGTCATGATGAGTTCCTTTCCGTTGGCGGTTTGCCAAGCGCAAGGATCAGGAAATAGAGCCCAAGCAAAGCTACGGCGGGGCTGCCGAAGTGTTCTGGAGGGTGATGGCCGTTGAGCGACGCCTTGCCGAACCAAGCATCATAGGCCATGAGCCCGGTCTCGATCACCACGGCGAGTAGTCCGAGGGGCACGAGTGTACGGTATCGCCAGCCGATCGTGACTAGCAGCAAAGCGAACGGAATCTGCAGCGCGCCAAACCAGGCGAAGATCGCGATGATCGTGTCGCCGCGCGTCGAGAGATCGATACCAGCGATCACGCCCGCGCCGCCGTCAGGCAGGAAATAATGAATGCAGCCCGGAACGAACTGCATTACGCCAGCAAACATGAGGAACCACGCGGAACTCTTTGCTCCGTGATAGTCTGCGTTCGTGCTGGGAGGAAAAATGGCCATGCTGCCCCTCATGTCGCTGACAAGGAAACGCGTGATCTGCTCGGCAAACTCTATCGACACACTGCGATAATCTAGCACTATCGCAAGAAGACACGCACACGCCTTCGTCAGCTTGCGCCGCTCTCATGGGTAGGCGTTCTGATCAATTCTGTTCGTGCTTGGCGCGGCCTTGTTTTGGCCAGCGCCTCACCGTTGTCGGCGCCGCCCGTCGCCGCATCTTCCTCTCTCGGCTGGTCCAAGGGCGCTCGTTAAGGTAACCGCCGTGACCGCAATCACGGCGTGACACGGGCGCGGAGCCTTCTGCTGCTGTACGCGTTGCAAGACGCACAGGTGCGCCTAGCTTGTAACGCGATCGGAGATCGCGTTCGTGCAACTTGCGTTTCAAAGTTTCAGCGAAGGTATCCGCGCGAGCAAAGACGCGGATAGCTTGCGGGTAGTCACGAGCGCTGTGCTCGAAGCGTTTGACATCAAAGTCTTCACGTACTTTTCGCTGCCACAGACGCCTGGTGAAGGCAATATTCTCGTGACGACTGTCCCAAGCGCGTGGCTCAGGCGATACCTGACTCAGCGTTACGACCTTATCGATCCGGTTCTTTTGCACGCAAGCAAAAGCACAACGCCGCTGCTACAAGTTTCTGCGCCCGCAGACTCATCCGCGCGGCAACTTCAACTGTTTAAGGAAGCCGCTTCCTATGGGCTTCGGTCAGCGTTTGTCGTGCCTTTCCGCGGTGCCCACAATGAGTTCGCAGGCTTTGTGGTTACCGCAGACGATCCGGCCGTACTTCGAAGAACGGTCGCGCTCTATCGCTGGCCGATAATGTTCGTCGGCGCACAGGTTCATCTGCAGGCACAGTCGATCTTTGCGAGCATCGGCGGTGGTGTCGTCCAACTTTTGACGCCGCGCGAATTTGAATGTTTGCAGTGGGCGACGTCCGGGAAGTCGCATTGGGAAATCAGTCGAATTCTCGGCATCAGCAAGCGAACGGTCTCGTTTCACCTCGACAACGCAAAAGAGAAGTTGAATGTACGCACGTTGCGCGAAGCCGCGATCCGCTTGATGCTTCTCGGCTAACAGCGCGCCGTCAACCTGTGTCATGGCACAGGATGCTTGTCGACTGGCGGCGGCGCATATGGTGACGGCAAGCAAGGCGCACCCCCATGCGAGCCGGGCTGCAGGTAAATTGGCGAA
>CAZXAQ010000088.1:0-16074 GCA_964638635.1 uncultured Flavobacteriaceae bacterium | reverse complement strand
GCGAACTATCTCCGAAGCGCGGGATACGCGTAACCGAACGTGGAAAACGCTCTAGGCGCCGGCGGCGGCCGCGAACTCCTCCGGCTCGACAGGCAATGCGGGCAACCATGGTGCGCGGGCGCCTAGCCGTTCCGCGACGGCCATGGCGCTGATGAGGCCGTCCTCGTGGAAGCCGTGGCGCATGTAGGCGCCGCAGAACCAGGTGTTCCGTTCGCCCTGCATGAGCGCCAGCGTGCGCTGGGCTTCGATCGCGCCGGTATCGAAGACGGGGTGGTGGAACGTCGTGGCGTCGAAGATGTCCTGCTCGGCGATCGGTGTGGCCGGGTTCAGGGTGACGAACAGCGGGTAGCGTTCGTCGATCGCCTGCAGGCGGTTCATCCAATAGGTGAGGGTCACGGCCGGTTCCTTGCCTTCGCTGGCGGCGTGGTAATTCCAGGCGGCCCAGCAGCGGCGGCGCTTCGGCATGAAGCGCGGGTCCTTGTGCAGAATGGCGCGGTTTTCCTGATAGCGGATGGCGCCAAGCGCTTTGCGTTCCGCGTCGTTCGGATCGGCCATGAGGGCGAGCGCCTCGTCGGTGTGGCAGGCGAAGACCACGTGATCGAAAGCGGTGTCCTGGCCGTTGCTGTCGTGCACGCGCGCGCCGGCGGCTTGGCGAATGACACGGACGACGGCGCGGCCGGGCTGCGGGCGTCGCTTCAGTGTGGCGGCGAGTTTTTGCACGTACTGCTGCGAGCCGCCGTCGACGGTGAGCCATTGCGGCTGGCCGTCCATGGTGAGCAGGCTGTGGTTGTTGAAGAAGTTGACGAAGACCTGCGCCGGGAACGCCAGCATTTGCTGCGGCGGGCAGCTCCAGATCGCGCCCGAGATGGGGAGCAGGTAATAGCGCTTGAAGTTTTCGCTGAGGCCCATCGCGTCGATCAGGGCGCCGAGCGTGATGTTCGGTTCGTTCGCGACGCGGCCGACGACTTCGCGGTTGAAGCGCAGGACTTCGCTCACGACCTTGAGGTACCACGGGCGCAGCAGATTCCGGCGTTGGCCGAAGATCGTGTTCAGGTCCTTCGCGCCCCATTCGAACCAGCCGTCACGCATGGTGAAGGCGTAGGTCATGTCGCTCGCCTTGACCTTGACGCCGAGCCTCGCGAAGAGCGCGGTCAGGTTCGGGTAGTTGCGCTCGTTGAACACGATGAACCCGGTGTCGACGGGGATGATCCGATCGCCGTGTTTGACCGTAATGGTTCGACTGTGGCCGCCGAGTCGCGGCTCCTTCTCGTAAAGGGTGATCGAGTGCTGGTTCTGAAGCAGATAGGCGGCGGAAAGCCCCGCAATGCCGCTGCCGATGATCGCGATGTTGGCCATGGTCGGTTTACGGGACTTACCCCCTCGCGGATCACCCGTCCATGACCGGGGAGCGGCTCAAGGTGGGGGTGCTGGCGGCCTATGGGGCGCCGGCCGTCGCCTTTGCGATCTTGCTGTTGCCGCCTTACGTGTTTTTGCCGGGATTCTATACGCAGACGCTGGGGCTGCCGCTCGACTGGATCGGGTACGTCATCATTCTCTCGCGCGTTTTCGACGCATTCACGGACCCCGTCATCGGTTACATGAGCGATCGGACGCCGGGGCGATTCGGGCGGCGTAAGCCGTGGATTCTCGCCGGCACGCCGCTCGCCATCCTTGCCGTGGTCGTTTTGTTTGCGCCGGGGGCGGAGCCTTCGCTTGGGCAATTCGCGTTCGGCATTTTCACGCTGACGCTCGCCTGGACGATGCTGCTGTTGCCTTACAGCGCGTGGGGGGCCGAGCTTTCGGGCGATTACAATGAACGCACGCGCATCACCGGCGTGCGCGAAGGGGTGGGGATGTTCGGAACGTTGCTGGCCGCGTCGATGCCGACGGCGTTGACGGCGGCGGGTTACACCGATCCACGCGTGCATATGGCGGCGCTGGCGGTGTTGGTCACCGTGCTGATGGTGCCGACGGTCGCGTGGTTGCTCATCAAGGTGCCGGAGCCGCCGCCTTTGACGCATGTGCGGGTGTCGCTGCGGGACGGCTTTCGCGCGATCGCGGAGAACGCGCCGTTCCGGCGATTGATCTTCGCCTATTTGATCAATGCGTTCGCGAACGGTTTGCCGGCGACGTTGTTTCTTCTGTTCGTGAGCCATGTGATCGGCGCGCCGGAAGCGTACGGTCCGTTGTTGCTTGCCTATTTCTTGGCGGGGCTTGCGGGCATTCCGTTTTGGTCGCTCGTGGCGCGGCGGTTGGGCAAGCATCGCACCTGGGTGATAGCGATGGTGGTCGCGTGCGGCGCCTTCGCGTTTACGCCGTTTGTGGTGGGGCAGGGCGACGTGGTGCCGTTCCTCATCATCTCGATCGTTTCGGGGATAGGGTTCGGCGCCGATCTGGTGCTGCCGAGCGCCATTCAGGCCGACGTTGTGGATCTCGATACAAAAGCATCGGGCGAGCAGCGGACGGGGTTGTTCTTTGCGCTGTGGGGGATTGCGACGAAGCTGTCGTTCGCGCTCGCGGCCGCCTCGCTGCCGATCCTGCATTGGGTTGGCTTCGATGCGGCTGCCTTCGACGCGGCCGGGAAGTCGGCGAACGGACCGGAGGCGCTGTTCGCGCTCGCTATGCTTTATGCGGCCGTTCCGGTGGCGCTGAAGCTCGTTGCGATGGCGATGATGTGGAACTTCCCGCTGGACGCAGTGCGTCAGCGGGAAATCCGGTCTGCGATTGAAGCGGCTTAGGCATCAGCCGAACTTCGTGGCGATATGTCTGAAATAGGCGTCCACGTCGAGGCCTTTACCTGTGACGCGTGTGACGAGGTCTTCAGTCGGGATGCGGTCGCCCGACATGTAGATCTTATCGCGCAGCCAGGTGCGCAATGGGGTGAACTCGCCGCGCGTGATTTGTTCGTCGAGCTTGGCGGTCTTGGCGTAGGCCTCGGTCAGTTGCGCGGCGTAGAGGCTGCCCAGCGTGTAGGTCGGGAAGTAGCCGAACATGCCGGAGGCCCAGTGGCCGTCTTGCAGCACACCGGTGAGGTCGCTCGTTGGTTTGATGCCGATCAGCGAGACGCTGCGTTCGTTCCAGGCGCCTGCGAGATCGCTCACCTTGAGATCGCCGGAGATCATGGCGACTTCGAGTTCGTAGCGGAGCAGAACGTGCAGGTGATACGAGAGTTCGTCGGCGCTGGCACGGATTTGGCTTGGCCGCACGCGGTTGGCGGCTTGGAAGAATTTCTCGCCGTCGAGGCCTTGCATCAGGGGGCCGAGCGCGTCGCGGAGTTTCGGGAACAGGAACGTCCAGAACGCGCGACTGCGGCCGACGTGGTTTTCCCAAAGCCTTGCCTGGGCTTCGTGCATGCCCATCGATGGGGCTTGCGCGAGCAGCGTGGCGCGGTCCTGGGGCGCCAAGCCTTGATCGTAGAGGCCGTGGCCACCTTCGTGCAGTGTGGTGAGGACGGCTTCGAGCAGGTTCTCGTGGTTTGGGCGGAGGGCGAGGCGAACGTCGTCGAAGCCGAGCGCGGTCGTGCCGGGGTGGGTCGCGCGGTCGAGGTGGCCGCGGGTGAAATCGAAGCCCACGAACTCCAGGACCTCGTTGCAGACTTCCCAGAGTTTTGCTTCGGGCACGGCGCGCGTGATGGTGTCGGGCCATGACGCAGTCTTGCGGGTCGCATCTTTCACCATGGGAACGAGGCGATCGCGTAGCGTGTTCAGCACGGGTTCGAGGCGCGCGCGCGTCATGCCCGGTTCGTATTCGTCGAGCAGGATGTCGTAGGGATCGACGTCCGGATCGATCGTCTTCGAGGTTTCGCGAGCGAGGGCGACGAGTTCGCCGAGTGCCGGGGCGAGGAGTTTGAAATCGTCGGCCTCGCGGGCGTCTTCCCACGCCGCGGTGGCGCGGGCGCGCGCGCCGGCGTAGGCGCGGACGAGGTCGGCGGGGAGCGCCAGATCGCTGGCGCGCAGGTCGCGCAGCAGTTCGATTTCGCGGCGCCAGCGCTCGTCGCCTTCGTGCGCAAGCGCCACTTCTTCGATCAGGTCGCCGAGATGGTCGGAGGTGAGCAGCGCGTGGCGGGCGCCTTCGAGCGTCGCCAGTTGTTCGCCGCGTTCGTCGCGACCGCCATCGGGGAGGATTGTTTCCTCGTCCCATTCGAGGACGGCGATTGCGTTGTCGAAATGTTGCAGTTCACCGATCTTGGCGCGCAGCGCTTCCGCCGCGCCGTCGCTGCGGCCGCCTTGCGAGCGCTTGGGCACGCGCAGCTCACGGGGAGGGTGGGCTACCAAGACCGCCGCCATGCCGCCGTGCTGGGCCACGTTGACGACCTGCTTTTGGCTGACGCGGCACATGATGCCGAGGCCGTTCTCGGTCGGGGCGAAGCCCATGACGGCGTAGAAGGGTTCGGCGAACACACGGCCGTCTTGGCCGACGATCGGGAATTCGTGCACCGGCAGGCGCGTTGCCTTTTGGACGACCCAGTTCTCTTCGGTGTCGTGCGTGTTCGCGACCGCTTCGTCGATCAGCTTTTCCCAATCGGCCGCCGAGGTTGAGGCGCCGATGGTGACGCCTTCGCCGCCGTAGGCGCGGTTCGGCTTCATCACCAGTTCTTCGCGATGCAGGCGCAGATATTCGAGGAGGTCGCCTTCCACGTTGTGGGGCAGCGTCGTCTTGCGGTCGCCGACGATGCGGGTCCACAGCACGTGGCGGCGGAAGAGGCGGCATTCTTCGGCGCTGAAGTATTTTTCGGCGATGGCGGGATCGGTCAGCACCTCCCAGCAGCTCTTGTGGTCGAAGTCGCCGACGAGCGAGGAGACGACGCGGTTCTGTTTGAAGAGGTGGCGCATCGCTTCCAGCGGCTTGCCGAGTTCCTCTTCGAGTTCGATGAGGTCGCGGACTTCGTAGTCCCGGTAGGCGACGTCGACGCAGTCGTCGCCGTAGTAGACGTCGCCGTCCTTCATGCGCAGCTCGCTGGGGTCGGCGTGCGTGATCGTAAGGTTGTGGCGCTTGGCGAGGTATTCGCTGAGCACGGATTGTTCGTTGATGCCGTCTTCGGCGTATTTCGGTTCGACGAAGCTGAGGCGGCATTTCGTGCGGCCAAGTGCGCGGGCGTGGTCGATCAGCACTTGAATGAACAGATCCCGCTGGTCGCGGGGCATTTCGATCCTGAGCGCCGGGTCGTGGTCGAGCAGCGTCGGCACGATATCGCGCATGACAAGCTGTTCGGCGAGCGGGGCGTAGTTGATGCCGCCGACGCCGGAGAGGTTCGCCTCCATGAAATGCAGTGTGTCTTGCCAGCCGGCGGCGGTGAAATCGCAGACGGCGTCGAGGCGGCCGTAGACCGTGTTGTTGCGTTCGTGCGCGGGCGTCCAGGTGTCGCGAAGCCAGCCCTCTTCGCCGGGTGTGATGGCGATGACTTTTTTCACGTCGGGGTCGCTGAGGTAGAGCGAGGGCAGGCGCTTCAGGGCATCGGTCAGGCGTTGGCAGACGTGTTGGACGTAGGCCAACTGTTCGTTCATCGCGAGCAGCGGGCGCAGCATCACGGGAATGGGCTCGAACTGGCCGTCGCGTTCGTAGGTGAGTTCGTTCTTCTGGGCGTCGGCGCGCAGCCGCTGGCCGATCTGGGCGAAGCTCAGGTCGTTGATGTGGCCTGCGGCCTTGCGCACGCGGCTGTCGAGGGCGGCGCCGGCGAGGCCTAGTGTCTCGTTCGGACTCAAGATTGTTGGCGTCGTCATCCTGTTCCCGTGATTCCCTTAGCGGTGTCGAGGCGAAGGGTTAGCACGCCTCTGGGGCGCCACGCCAAGCGATGCTAGAGTTTGCGTTATGAGTGTACGCAAGATCACGATCGAGTGGCGTCCTAAGGAGCGAATCTCGGGCTTGCTTCTGGCACCGCCTCGCGCGCGGGCGGGCTACGTGTTCGCGCATGGGGCGGGTGCCGGGATGGCGCACCCGTTCATGGCGGCGGTCGCCGAGGAGCTCGCGGACCGGCAGATTGCCACGTTGCGGTATCAGTTTCCGTATATGGAGCAGGGCGGAAAGCGGCCCGATCCGCCAAAGGTCGCGCATGCGGTGGTTCGGGCTGCCGTCGCGAAGGCGCGCGAGCTGATGCCCGAGCTGCCGCTTGTCGCGGGTGGCAAATCGTTTGGCGGGCGGATGACGTCGCAGGCGGAGGCGTTGGCGCCGATGGGTGTGCGTGGGCTCGCCTTTTTCGGCTTCCCCTTGCACGCGGCGGGTGCACCGTCGGATGAGCGGGCGGCGCACTTGTTCGACGTGGCTGTGCCGATGTTGTTCCTGCAGGGGACGCGGGATGCGCTCGCCGATGTCTCGTTGCTGAAGCCGCTGGTTAAGAAGCTGGGCAAGCTGGCAACACTGCATCTCGTGGCGGACGCGGATCATTCTTTCCACGTTCCGGCCAAGAGCGGCCGCAAAGATGCCCAGGTTCGGGCGGAGATACTGGACGCTTTTGCAGCTTGGGTGGCCAGCCTGTAACGAGTGGGCTGGATTTAGGTCAGAGATTCGACACGGGTCGCGATGTTTCGTTCCCTTCTTTCGGTCGGCGGCTTTACGCTTTTGAGCCGTCTGACCGGCCTCGTTCGCGACATGGTCATGGCGCCGATCCTGGGGCATGGCGCGTTGTCGGATGCGTTCTTTGTCGCGTTCCGGTTGCCGAACCATTTCCGCACGATTTTTGCGGAAGGCGCGTACAACGCGGCGTTTGTGCCGATGTACACGGGGCTGCGCGCGGAGAACGAGGAAAGCGCGCACCGGTTTTCGCGCGTGATGCTGGGCTGGCAGATCGCGGTGCAAGTCGTGTTGCTGCTCGTGGCGATCGTGGCGACGCCCTATCTCGTGGCGCTGCTGGCGCCGGGTTATGTGGGCAAGCCCGATCAGATGTCGCTGGCGGTCGATCTCACGCGGATCACGTTCGTCTATCTGCTGTGCATCGCGGTGGTGACCCATCTTGGTGGCATGTTGAACGCGGAGAAGAAGTTTTGGGCGGCGGCGGCCGCGCCGATCTTGTTGAACATTGCGATGGCGGGGGCGCTCAGCGTCGCGTTCTTGTTTCCGAGTGCGGGGCACGCGGCGGCGTGGGGCGTGGTGGCGGGCGGCGTTGCCGAGCTTTTGCTGCTCGTCTTCGCGGCGCGGTCCGCGAAGTTGCCTGTAGCGCCGGCGGCGCCGGTGGCGGACGAGAATGCGCGCACGTTTCTGACGCGCTTTGGGCCCGCGACATTGGGTGCGGCCGGCGTGCAGCTTGCGCTTTTTGCTGACACGATCTTGGCGAGTTTTTTAGGCGCTGGTTCTTACACGTCGCTCTACTACGCCGACCGCGTGAACCAGCTGCCGATGGGCGTGATTGCGATCGCGCTGGGGACGGTGTTGTTGCCGGAGATGTCGCGTAGCGCGCAAGCGGGCGACACCGCGCAGACGGCGCGGTCGTTCAACCGCGGAACGGAAATGGGGCTGATGCTTACCATGCCGTGCTTGGCGGCGTTCTTCGTCTTTCCGGACGCAATCATGGAAGGTCTGTTCGCGCGCGGCGCGTTCGACGTTGCGGCGGCGCAGGCGGCGGCGTCGGTGTTGGTGGCGTATGCGGCGGGGCTGCCGGCGTTCGTGGTGTTAAGGACCGTGACGCCGCTCTTCCATGCGAAGGGTGACACGCAGACGCCCGTTATCGCGACGGGCGTCGCGATGGTTTGCAATCTGGCCGTCAAGTTCGGCTTAATCGTGGGCTTGCACTTCGGCGTCGAGGGTTTGGCGCTCGGGACCACGGTGGGCGTTTGGGTGAATGTGTTGGTGCTGGGCGGCTTCGCGTGGGTGCGCGGGATGCTCAGCGTGGATGCGCGGTTGATCGATAACGCTTTGCGTTTTGTCGGGGCGACACTGTTTGCGGGGCTGGTTGCAGCGTTGGTGGCGCAGCCGTTGCTGATGGCGCTTGATGGCGTCACGTTCGAGCGTGCGCTCGTTTATGTGGCGATTTTGGGGACTATCACGCTCGCGGCGTACGCCGCGACAGTGCTCGGCCTCGGGTGGAAGCGGTGACGCAGCTTGAGGCGATGGCGTTGACCTATGCCATCGAGGCGGCGGTCGCGGCTGCGGTTGCGCCGGCGTTTGGACGCGCGGTGTTGATGTGTGCCGCGGCGGCGGTTGCGGGGAGCACGGTTACGCATCCGATTTTGTGGGCGGTGTTCTATGACGTGCAGGCGGCGTATGGGCCGCTCTCCACGCCCGTGTTGGAAGCCGCCGTGATGGCAGCGGAGACGATTGCCTATCGGCTGCTCGCGACGCCGCGGTGGGATGAGGCGGCTTTGTTCTCGGTGCTTGCAAACGCGGCGTCGTGGTGGATCGGCGAGGTTATTTATGCGCTGACGTGAAGCCTTGGCCGATCGCGAGCAGCAGGATCGGCAGTTCGATCCAGGCGTGGATGGCTGCCGCGACGCCGTAGGCTGCGCGCGCGTCGGTGTAGCTGACGGCGTAGATGCCGAAGGCGAGCGCCGCGATTGCGGCGACGGCGGCGGCGAACACCGGCCAGGAGGGCCAGGGGACGATCGTTTGGGTGGGGGCGCTTTGTTTGGCGCGCAGGAGTTGCGGCAGAAGCACGATGACGGCGACGTAGTGCATCGACTGGGCGACGACTGCGGCGGAGAACAGGTTCAGATCCCACGAGTCCGGCGGCAAGAATGAGAGTAGCGGCTTGTCGCCGGCGCCGAACATCGAGGTCCATTGCAGTTCGGCGATGGCGAACAGTGCGTTTGCCAGGTCGTGGAAGACGCCGGTGGCGACCAGGGCCGGCAGGACGAAGAACGGGATTGAAAGCGTCAGTAGCCAGCGGCGCCGCTCTTCGCCTTCGGTGATTTCGGCAACGAAGCCGAGCGGCGTCAGATTGTGCAGCCAAGCCCAGATCAAGAACGTCGGGATCGGCGCGAAGATGGCGCCGAGTGCGAACGCGGTGCCGATGAGCGCCCCGAGGAGCTTGTTGTGGCGCATCAGCAGCGTGGCCGTGAACGCCAACGCGGCGCCGAGCCCCAGCTCGATCCAGAGGAACAGGTCGCCCATCAGAATGTGCATGCCGTTCGCGATGCGGGCGGCGGCGATCAGGGCCACCAGGGCGCCAATGGCGGCCAGCGGGGCGGGCTGGAGCCGGGCGCTGAAGCGTTCGTCGACGTAGCGCAGTTCGTAGAGGACGTGGGGCAGGCCGAAGGCGCTGATCATCAGCACGAAGGCCGCGATTGGGGCGACAGCAACCGACGCGACCGACAGAATCGAGACGGCAATCCAGAGGGCCGTGAGGCGCCGTGAGGGGCCGTCGAGCGCTATCGGGGACACGTTCATGTGGAAAACCATGCGGGCTGTGGTGCGCGGGCGTCAACGTCCGATGCGCGGCGAAGTGCACGCGGTGATTGAGCGATTGTTGTGCTTAGTGGCAATCTCATACGGAACGTCTCTATTAGATAGCATGTGTTCCGTGAGCGATAGCGCCGAAAACGGCGACCGTGTGAGGCGGAAGACGAATCGGTCCACCAAACATGCGGTTGTGGTGTGACGAAGGTCAGGTGCGGACGGCTTCGGCTCTCTCTGCCTGTCGTAGACTCGTTCATCCACAGTGGCCCTCTATTGCGATCCGGCGCGGCTGCTAGAGTCGACTCACTGCAGTGATTCTTTCGCGCCTAGAGACGGGATGCCCCCCTACCCAAGCGTTCCCGTCGAACCCATCGCCTAGGCGTCGAATGCGGCAGGTGTTCGCCCCCAACGACACCTGCCGCTTTTTATTTGTGCTTCACGCCATCATCGCTTCGATCAAGTGCGGGCCCGGTTCGGCGAGCGCGCGCTTAAAGGCCGTCACGAAGCTCGCGGCGTCTTCGGCACGCACGGCTTGCACGCCGAGCGCGCGGCCCATCGCGGTGAAGTCGATCACGGGCTTGTCGAGCGAGAGCAGCGAGCGCGAGCGTTCGCTTTGCGCTGTCGCGCCGACGCGGTCGAGTTCCATGTTCAAGATGCCGTAGGACTTGTTGTTGAACAGGATCGTGACGACGTGCAGGCCTTCGCGCGCCGCCGTCCACAGGCCTTGGATCGTGTACATCGAGCTGCCGTCGGCCTGGATGTTGATCACGGGCCGTCCGGGGCAGGCGATGGCGGCGCCGACGGCCATCGGGATCCCGTCGCCGATCGCCCCGCCCGTGAGCGCCAGCCAGTCGTGCGGCGCCGAGTTTTGTGACGCGATTTGCGCCCAGGTGCCTGAGGTCACCGCCTCGTCGGAGACGATGGCGCCTTCCGGCAGCAGCGCCGCGAACGCGTTGCCGAAGCTCTCGACGCCGAGTTTGCCGGTCGTCGGCACCTCCGGGAGCGCGCCGTGAGCGGGTGCAGCGGCAACCTTGGCGCCGACTTCTTCGGCCAAGGCGGTCAACACGTCGAGGACGTCGTTTTCGCTGTCCCACGGCTGGTAGGTTTTGCATTCCGGCGCGAGGAACGTGGACGGTTTGTTGGGGTAGGCGAAGAACGCCACGGGCGCTTTGGTTCCGACCATCACGGCACGGCGGAAGCCTTGCATCATCATCGTCGCCATTTCGCCGAGATAGGGCACGCGGTCCGGTCTCGGCAGGCCGCGCCCGCGCGCCAGGCGCGGTACGAACGTGTCTGCGAAGAGGCGCGCGCCGGTCTTCTCGGCGATTGCCGCAGCCAAGGCCAGCGGTCGTTCGAGCCCCGCGTGGCCGCCGATCAGGAGCACTGCCGGTTCGCCGGAGCGCAAGGCATCCGCGGCTTCGCGGACGAGATTCATGTCGACGGGTTTTGCAGGAGGGCGTTTTGCGCGTGCCGTAGCCGGGGGGGTGGCCATCTCGGACCACATGATGTCCGCCGGTGCGATGAGCGTCGACAGTCCGCCGTTCGGGCGCATGGCGACGTCGAAGGCTTGGCGCGTCTTGGCGATTGCGTCTTCGCCCGAGACAGGATCGCCGATCCAATCGGAGACGGGTTTCGCGATCGAGTGGATGTCGCTTTGCAGCGGCGCGTCGTATTTGCGGTGGTAGGTCGCATGATCGCCGACCAGGTTGATCATGCGCGAGCTCCCGCGCTTGGCGTTGTGCAGATTCGCGAGGCCGTTGCCGAGACCGGGGCCGAGATGGAGCAGCGTCGCAGCCGGCTTGCCCGCCATGCGCGCGTAGCCGTCGGCGGCGCCCGTGCAAACGCCTTCGAAGAGCCCTAGAATCGGCCGGATGCCGCCGACGCGGTCGAAGCTTGCGACCAAGTGCATCTCCGACGTGCCGGGGTTGCCGAAGCAGACCTCGACGCCAAGGTCGGCTAGTTCGCGTAGGACGGCTTCGCTGGCGTTCATTTCGGGTGCTCCTCGGGAGGGGGACCCTGGCACGATAGCCAAGCTACGTGGCGGGCGCCATATCGCGCTCGGGCGCTCCCCCGGGGGTTGGTGGTATGATCGGGGCCGATCGCCTAGGGTCGCACCCAGCTGTTCGCAAGGGACAAACGCGTGTTCTTCGTACTGAAAAACGTCATCCGCCTGGTCGTCTCGCTCATTTGCTTGAGCCCGATCATCGTGCCGTTGCTCGCGATCGAGCGAAAGCCGCTGATCACGGAGGGGGATCAGCAGACGTTCGACGGCATCGGCGACGCCACGGAGATTCTGCGGCGGTTCGACCCGCGGGGGTTGAGCAGCGAAACGACGACGAAGATCAGCGTCAGCGACGCGGAGATCAGCGGCGCGATCGGCGCGGCGCTTTCGCGTGTAGGCGCTGCGCATGGCCGGGTGCAGACGGCGGCGGATGGCGTCGTGTTCCAGGGGACGGCGGTGCTGCCGATCCCGGATACGTTCTTGGGCCGGTATCTGAACGTCCAGGCGAAGATCGCCCCGTCGGCGTCGGGGCTGGACGTTTCGAGCCTGTCGGTCGGTTCGATCAGCGTTCCCGGATGGATCATCAAGCCGGTGTCGATCTACCTGCTCGATTGGTTCGTGGGGAAGGGGAAGGGCGAGCCGATCTATTCCAGCATCCGTTCGGTCGAGGTCGAGGGTAATGTGATCACGGTCGGCGTGCAGCCGCCGGCGGATCTGGTCTCCGACGTCAAAGCGGCGGCGGGCAAGGCGCTGAATCTCGACAATGCGGAGGCGATCCGCTCGTACTATCTGACGGTGGTGGAGACCAGTCTCTCTCAGAGCAAGGCGCCGGTCTCGCTGGCGGCCTATTTGGGGCCGTTGTTTTCGGTCGCTCAGGAGCGGTCGCAGTCGGGCGATCCGGTGGCGGAGAACCGTGCGCTGATCCTTGCGATGGCGATGTATTTCGGCGACAGCCGGTTTCAGTCGCTGCTCAGCAATGTGAAGACCGACGACGTCAACGACGGCGGGTTCGATATCGCGCGGGTGAAGTTGGAGCGGCGGCACGATTGGGTGCGGCACTTCACGACAACGGCGGCGCTTCAGGTTGCCGCCGGCAGCAGCGTCTCGAACTTGATCGGGGAGGCGAAGGAAGTGGACGATACCGACGGCCCTTCAGGGTTCAGCTTTACGGATATCGCGGCCGACCGCGCAGGTATTCGGTTTGCGGAAGTGGCGACAGCCTCGGAAGCCTCCGCGCGCGCGTTGCAGAGCGCGCTTGCAGCCGGGCCCAAGGAGACGGACTTCTTTCCACGCGTCAGCGACTTGCCCGAGGGTTTGAGCGACGAGGTATTCAAGGCGCGCTATGGCGACGTGGACTCGCCTGCCTACGAGGCAGTGGTGAAACAGATCGATGCGCGGATAGGAAAGCTCGCGCTCTACAATTGATCAGTGGATGCGTTCGGCGACCGGGTTGAACGAACCGATGACGGCGGTGCCGCGGTCGTCGGCTTCGAACGACGTCGGCTTGGTGCGGTCGATGCGATAGACGGCGACGCCAGCCGTGTGGGCTGCGTCGATTTCCGCGGGCGCGTCGGAGAAGAACGTCATCTCGAACGGCTCGATGCCGATGGCTGTTGCGATCTTGGTGTACGAGGCCGCGTCGCCTTTCGCGCCTGTCGTCGTGTCGAAATAGCCGCCGATAAGCGGCGTGAGGTCGCCCGCGACGCTGTGGGCGAGGTAGAGTTTTTGCGCTTCGAGGGAGCCGGACGAATAGATGAAAACGCCAAGGCCGTGGCGGTGCCAGGCGCGAATAGCGTCGACGGCGTCGGGATAGAGGTGCGCTTTGAGTTCGCCGGTCGCGTAGCCTTCGCGCCAGATGATGCCCTGTAGAGCTTTCAGTGGCGTGACTTTCTTGTCCTCGTTCATCCAGGCGAGGAACTGCGCCGCGGCCTCGGCCGGCGTGACGAGGCCAAGCCCTGTGGCTTCGCGGGCGGCAGCGACGGTTGCGGCGACTTCCGGGTCAACCCAGCGGGCCTTGAGCGTGTCGGCAAGGCGCGCACGGGCGAACGGGAACAGGACATCGCGTACGAACGCGATGTCCCCGATCGTTCCTTCGATGTCGAGCAGAACCGCCTTCACGCGTCGTATTTCGGGATCGTGTCGGCGATCTTGTCGCCGGTGAAGGATGCAACCCAGCCTTCGGGCGTCGTGAACAGACGGATCGCCGCGAAGAAGGGGCGCGGTCCCATGTCGAACCAGTGGCGGGTGTGCGCGGGCACGGAGAGCAGATCGCCCGCTTCGCAGACGACCTTCAGGACGTGTTCGTTGTTGCGTAGGTAGAACGCGCCGGCGCCCTCGACGAAGAAGCGGACTTCGTCGTCGGCGTGCGTGTGCTCGGACAGGAACTTACCGCGCATCGCGTCGCGGTCCGGATGCTCGGGGTGCATACGCACGACGTCGACAGACCGATAGCCGCCGATCTTTTTCAGACGTTCGACGTCCTTCGCGTAGGCCTCAAGCACGGCGTCTTGGCCGGCGCCCGGGGCGAGCGGCTTCGTCGCTTCCCAGCGCTCGAACCGGACATCGAAGGGGATCAGCGCCTTGAGGATTTCGCGGTCGTCGCGTGTGGCGTCACGCGGGGTCTTGCCCTTGGTCAGGTCGTAGACGGTCATGATCGTCATGCCGGGATTCCTTTCAGCTTCAGCATCACGGTGAAAAGATAGTCGAAGGCGTCCAGATGGCGAAGCGCCTCCGTCACGTCCTTGCCCCATGCGTAGATGCCGTGGCCGGCCAGCAGGAAGCCCCAGCCTAGGCCGTCCTTCTGGAGACGGGCTTCCACGCGGCGAGCCAGCGCGTCCATGTCTTGCTCGTTGTCGAACACCGGCACGTCGAGCCGGGTCTCGTGCGTTTTGATGCCATTGAAGGCCTTCAGGAGCTCAAGCCCTTCGATGCGCACGCGGTGGTCTTTCGCGAGGGCGAGAGACGCCAGCACTGCGGGCTCGGCATGGACGTGCGTGACCGCACCGATCGCAGGCGAGAGGCGGTACATGAGATAGTGCAGAGGGGCTTCCGCCGATTGGCGCGGGTGCGCGCCACCGGTGAACGGGGCGCGGATCACGCCGTCATGGGCAAGCTTCGTCTTGTCGCTGCCGGACGCGGTGATGGCGCAGTCGTTTGCGTCAATGCGGACGGAGAAGTTGCCGCTTGTCGCCGGAATCCAGTTCCGGGCGCCCGCATGATGAGCGAGCGCGATCACGCCTTGGACGGCGTGCTCAGGCAGTTCCGGTGCGGCGGTGGCGGCGTGTTTCATCCGTGCGATCTTCTTCAGGGGGCGTAAATATGGGGGCTTGGCGGCCGCTGTCACCCCTTTGGGCCAAAAAAAGAACGGGCGCCGCGGCTGATGGCGGCGCCCGCTAAACGAGTTCAACGTGTTGCAGCTAGCCGCCGCCGCGAATTTCGGCCCAGAATTTGACGATCTCGTCCTTGTTCTTTAGGCGCACTTGGAAGGTCCCGGACTCGAGGAACGCCTTCACGTCGCGGATGAAGCCCATCTCTTTGAGTTGGTCGTCGGTGTAGTCGGCGAAGACGCTGACATTCGCCGGGCCGTTGTTCAGCTGTTCAAGCTGGTGCTTCATCGCCGCCGGCGCGATGCCACTGTCGATGAGCGCGTAGGCCTTTTCGACGTTCTTCGATTCGGCGTGCAGAACCAAACCGCAGACGTATGTGAACATCCCGCCTGGCGGTTTCATGAACGCAACCGGCTTGCCTTCGCGCTTCAAGGCGGCGGGGGTTTGGTTCCACGTGATCGCCGCAACGAGTTCGCCCGAGGCGAGGCCTTGGCTCAAGGCCGTTTCGTCGCTCGTGATCATGCGGGCGTTCGCCACGAACTCACGCAGCTTTTCCTGCACCGTCTTCCACTGTTCGGGGGTCATGTTGTACGGGTCGATGTCCCAGGTCTTGGCGATCAAGGTGACGGTATCGTCGACGCCATCAAGCGCTGCGACTTTTCCTTTGTATTTCGGGTCGAAGAGAATCTTCCAGCTCTCCTTGCCGACGTATTCGGGCGCGAGGTCGGTTCGATAGGTCACCGACGTGTTCGCCCAATATTGCGGGATGAACCAGGCCTCGGTTTCGGACTTCATCATGCCCGGGATATTCTTCAGATAGTCCGGGATGTCCTTCCAATGTTTCAGCTTGGTCACGTCGATCGGCTGAATGAGGCCAGCTTCCTGCCAGCGGCCGAGTTCGTAGGAGCAGGGGCACATGACGTCCGGCTTATAGCCCGTACGCATTTTCGCGAAGGCTTCGTCCTCATCCGCGTAGATCGCGGTTTGCGGCTCGACGCCGTATTTCTCTTTGTACTCGGCGAGGAACGGGGGATCGTTCCAATTTTCCCAAGTGAAGAGTAGCGGTTCGGCGGATGCGGTTTCGATGGGCGCTGTTTCGCCCGGCTGCTCTCCGGCGGGTTTCGACTTCATGAAGAAGAAATAGCCGGCCGCTCCGAGCACGACGATCGCAAGGATCGCAATCAGGGATCTGTTCATCCGAGTCCTTCCCTTGAGGTTTACCAGTCGACTCTAGGCACAAAAAAACATGCGGTCCGCAATTAGCGAACCGCATGCCCAATTCCGTCAAGCGGATTGTTGTCGCTGCCGCTTATTGAGCGGGCGGCGTCGCAGGCTGCTCAGCCGGAGCCGCCGGGTCGGCCGGAGCCGCCGCCGGGGCGGCCGGAGCCGCCGCCGGATCGGCCGGAGCCGCTGCCGGGTCAG
>CAZXAQ010000087.1:0-16127 GCA_964638635.1 uncultured Flavobacteriaceae bacterium | reverse complement strand
CGCACGCGGTCTCGCCCACGACGCTCCAATCGAAGCGCTTGTAGTTCCGGTACTGCAGCCCGTTGATCAGGATGATCATCTGCCCCGGCGTCGCATAGACGAGACAGATGTCCGGCGGATCGAGCCGCCCGCCCGCGAGCGGCGAAACCGCCATCGCTTGAAACTTGCCGTAGGGCACGACAGAGAGCGCCTCCTGCCGCGCCCGCGCACTCGCCGCGTCCTCATGCCAAACGCCGACATAAGGCTTGCCCGAGAGCCATTCCTCGTTCTGCTCCGCAAGCCCGATCACCGCCCGGCACTGCGCGCCCGCCAGGTCCTCCGCCGTCACGCCAACCGTCCACCCCAGCCGCGAGGCCATCGACACGATCTGATCCGTCGTATGAACCGCCTTCGGCCGGCGAATCTTCGGGATCGCGAGCATGTCCTCCGCGCGCTCGAACAATTTCATGCCAATGACGGTGGTCTTGAGCCGAAGCAGCGCGTTCAACTCGTCGACCAGTTGCTGATAGGCGTTCGGCGCGTCGGGCATCGTTGAGTCCTCCGAGAACTGGAACACACGATACCTAACACAATCTGTCATCCCGGCCGCTAGCGAAGCCAGCCGCGAAGCGGCTTGGCGTAGCTTGCGAGCCGGGACCCAGGAGAAACAAGCTGAGCGGATAAGCTGCGCCCGTCACCCCTGGGTCCCGGCTCGCGCTTCGCTACGCTCCGCTTGGCCGGGATGACAGGTTTAGGTTGGTGAGCGCCGTCGGAAGCGCCTAGAACCGGCTCGCGGTCAACGTCACATCGGCGCGCGCCCAGGCTTTGCGGAATGCCGCATCGGTCGCGCGCGCCTCGCGCACCTTTCGTTGCCGGCTAAGCGCGTCCTTCAGCCCGTAGAGCGACCACCCGTTGCGCGTCCACTCCTTCAGGTCTTCGCGATAGACGCGTTCGGCCGCCTGCGGCTGGTTCCGGCGCAGCAGTGCCGCGCCCAGATATTGCCGCACCGGGAAGTCCCACCACGGCGGCTCCATATAGGGCAGGGCGTCCTGCAGCTTGACGGCGGCCGAGAGCGTCTCCACCGCAGCCTTGGTGTTGCCTTCCGCGAGTGCGATATCGGCCGCCGCCACATGCTTGGCGATGTCGACGAGTTCCGCGCCCGGCATGCCAAAACCCGCAAACCGCTTCGCTTCGTCGTCGCTGAACGCGATCAGCGCAAGCTCCCCCTTCGCCTTCGCGACATCGCCCTTCGCGGCGAAAGCGCGCGCACGGGCGTAGTGCCACATCGCGTTGACGAACTGCAGCTGCTTGTCCGGCGCCGGTTGCGCCAGCACGTCGTCCCACTTGCCGAACCTAAGCTGTGTGTACATCAGCGTCGGCACGAACACCTGCACATTGGGCACCTGGCGCGCCATTTCGGGCGGCACGGCATCGACCACGCGCTTCGCATATTCGAGTGCCGTCGCCGAGCGCCCCTCCGTCGTCGCCGCCGTCCAAACGAAGTGCAGATTGTGCACGTAGTACATCGCCGCGTACATGCCGCGGTCGTTCGTCGCCGCGAAGTAGCCTTCGTCGGCCTTCGCCGCCTGCTGATTGAGCTCGACCGACTCGTTGTAGCGCCCGACGCGGTTATAGATGTGCGTCGGCATATGCACGATGTGACCCGCGCCGGGCATCAACGCCGCGAGCCGTCCTGCGGACTTCTCGGCGCGCCTCGGATCGGCCTTCTCGACCGCGTGAATGTAGAGGTGGATAGCGCCCGGATGGTTCGGCGATTTCTTCAAAACTGCCTCGATCGTCGGCACCAACGCCTCAAGCCCAGCCTTCGGCGTCGTGCCCGCCTGCCAATAGTCCCACGGCGACGTGTCCATCAACGCTTCGGCATAGAGCGTTTGCGCGTCGAGATCGTCTGGATACTTCCGCGCCACCTCGCGCATCGCCGCCGCGAACGCCTTGTCGAGCGCCGCGCGATCGGCGTTGGCGTCAGCCGAATACCGCTTCGCCAGCGCCGCGATGTAGTCGCGCTCCGCCGCACTCGCGCCCGCCGCCAGCCGTTGCGCATTCGCAATCGCGTCGGTCGCGGGCGCGACCGCCTCAGGCATCATCGGCATGTTGATGTTGGGCCCGTGCGCGAACGCAATCCCCCACCAGCACATCGCGCAGGCAGGATCGCGCTTCAGCGCCTCCTGAAACGACGCAATCGCCGCCGCATGGTTGAAGTTGAAGAGCTGCCGATAGCCCTGGTCGAAATAGGCTTGCGCCTCCGCCGACGTTGTCGTGATCTCGTGCGAATGCGTGCCCAGATTGTCGAGCAGCGGCGTCTTGGCCGCCCCGCCATGCGCGGCATGGGCGCCATGGCCCGCATGCATGTCGCCGGCCGCATCCTCCAAGCAACCTGTGAGCGGCAGGGTCAACGCAGTCGTCAGCATGAGCGCAGCCGCGGTCCGAAGAAGTTTGGTCTGCATGATAATCGCGTCCTGATTTGTTCGTTGTGGCGGGCAAGTACGGTGTCCTTGCCGTCGTTTCAACCCTACTCTTGGTACAGTGACAGGGCTCACACCACGTACCATACGTAAGGTCGCCGGCTTGGGTTGCAGAATCGGCAGTGGTGCCTTGCGCCTGGCGCAACACCTATCACACCCGTTTAGCGCGGCTCTCCAGCTCGTAGAGTTCCGCGAGTTCCTGGCGGCTGTAGTGCAGATGTGGCCACAGCGCGAGCAGCGCCGTCCTGCCGATCTTGCGCTCCAATGCGTGCAGCTCGCCGAAGCGCCGCCGGTCGTCCGCGCTGACCACGGGCTTGGTTCCCGCCGCGCGCGCCAGCGAGAACTCTTCGGCTCTGAGCACCAACTCCGTATGCAGCCGCATATAGGCGTAGATGTCGGCGGTGTGCGCGCCCTCGAACTTGTCCGCGAGTTCGGAGATAAACCGCCCCGCCTCGCTATGCGCGAACTCGATGCTCATCGTGGCGAGCAGCTTCTCGTGATCGGCGTGGTCCTTGATCAGCCAATCGTGAATCCGATGCTCGCTCTTCGCGAACACGCCGAACAGGATCGCGGGCACGAGCAAGGTCATCACCGCCGTCGCAATCATCGGGACGCCAAGCAAATGGTTGAACAGCGCATGCACACCCACCGCCGCAAGGAACCCCGGCAGATAAAGCACCGGCTCGAACTTCGTATGCCGTTCCGTCCACGACTGCGCCAGCACGCCGAAGATCGCCGTCGCCCCGCCGTGCATCATCGCAGTGCCGAAGCCGCGCACGATCCACACGCCGACATTCGCATTTGGAAACGTATAGAGATAGTAGAGGTTCTCGACGAGCGCGAAGCCCGTGCCGAGCGCAAACCCGATGATCGCCGCATCGATCAGAAACCCGATTCGCGCGCGCATGAAGAGATAAGCCATCACCGCGGCCTTCAGCGCCTCTTCGACAACCGGCGCGCCGTAGCGCGTGTAAGGCCCGATCGCGGCGCCGAGCGCGTCCATAACTGCACCGTTCAAGAAGTACGCGGCCACCGCCAACACACCGCCCGCCGCCAGCGCCATCGCGGCCGCGCGAACGCTCACCAAGCGAAAACTGTCGAGCTGATCCAACAGGAACAGAAACGCCAGCGTCGGCAAGAGCGCGATCGGAGCTTCAAGCAGGAAGGGAAGGGACAAGGGTGACGCCGCCGCTGACACTGCGCCTAATCTACATGATCTTGAGCGAGATCAGCCACTCCTCGTCGCGCTTCGACCAATCCTCGATCCCCGCCGCATAGCCGAGCGAAAACGTCATCGGCAACCGGTGGGCGAGGGTGAAGTTGAAGTCGATCTGCGCGCCCACGTTGCCAAGCGTCCGCTCGGAGGACAAGCCCGGATCGGCGAACAGCACGCTGCCGAAGAGCGCCGGCCGGATCGAACCCAAATAAAGGCTGGGCGTACCGAGATCCTCAAAGCGCACCGGCGGCAGGTTCCACTCCAGCACCGACTTCGCGAAGCTTCGCTCCGCTGAAATCTCGTCGATCTCAAAGCCGGGCATCGTGTCGAACTCGCGATAGCGCTTCACCTCTTTGTCGTCGACATGGTTGTTCTTGAACCCGCCGAAATAGAACGGTGTCAACGGATTGTGCCGGTTGCCACCCGCGGCGCCGGCCGACGAGTAGAGCCAAAGCGACGAGTGCTCCCAGCCGATCGGGAAGCCGAAATCGAACCCGGCGCGCACATGCGGGAAGAACTGCTCGCTCGCCACATCCACACCCCACGCCAGCTGCCACGCATAACCTTTCTCGTGGTCGACGGCGCCCAGCGACTTGTCGAAGTCCTTCGTGTCGAGCTTGAACTCGAGCGAACCGATATCCGCCGCCGACGCCTGAACGTTCTGATTGCCCGGCAACGTATCGAGCCCCGTATAGACGCCGAGATCGGCCGTGAAGTTCATCTCGTGCGGCGGATCGTAGATCAGCGGCCAACGATAACCCATCAGCACAGCATCGCCCTTGCGGCTGCGCTCCGTCGGCCCGAACAGGTCGTAGAAGTCCGCGTCGTTGTGCCAGTAGCGGATGTAGCCGTTGACGGTCCGGTACTCGATGTTGAAGTGGAACCGCTCCGACTCTTTCAGCGACTCCGTCGGCGAATACGACGCCGTCGCATAGAGCTTCGCGAATTGCAGCCGGTCTTCCAGCATCAAATGCCAGCCGAACGACCCATAGCCTTTGTAGCCTTGCACGATGGGGTAGGTGGCGCCGACTTCCATCTCGTTTGACGGCACATATTTGCCGCGCCGGACGATCTTCTCGTCAAGCGCAACCTTCGACGGCGATCCGACCGCCCACGTCTTCAAGACCGGATGCTTCGTCACAACCTCGTTGCCGAGGAATTTGACGGCGCTCAAATCCGAGAGCGGCTTCGCCGCGATCAGCACCGGCGAGAACCCTTGCCCCGTGTACTCAAGCACGATCAGCGATCCGTCATCACGCACGATCGGGCGGAAGAACCCGGTCTCCGCGTTCGACATCGCCTCGACCTTGCCGCTCGCGACGTCGAAGCGATAGATGTTCGACACACCCGTGTAATACGAGCTGCCGTAAAGCGACCGCCCGTCCGGCGAAAACACGAAGCCTTCCGGCACCGCCGAGCCGAAGTTGTAGGTCGCAATCTCTTTCGGCTTCTCGTCCTTCAAATCGGCAAGCCGGAACACCGAGAGCGTCTGCGCCCCATTGATCTTCGCCAGCGACATCGCGGCCAACTGCCCGTCCGGCGAAATGTCGAGATCGAACGGCACCTCGCCGTAGGGCCACGTATGCACCTGCGTCCACTTTTCGTACGGCGCATCCATGCGCACAAGCGTCACGAACCCGTTCAGATGCCGAAGCCCCCAGAGCGTCCGGTCGGCCCGGTTGAAGACGAGATCGCCGATGCGCCCGTCCTTGATCAGCATCTTCGCTTCGCCCGACGCGATATCGATCTGCATGACGTCGCGAAACGCGTTGTTGTCGGTCGTGTACCACGCGGTGTTCGTCGCCGGATCGTACGCCAGCGACGTGACGCGGTAGTGCATCGGCCCCTTGATGTCGACGAGCCGCCGCACGTCGCCGGTCTTGAGCGAAAGCTCGCCGATATGCGCGATCACGCCCGGATAACGAAAGCCGCCGACCAGCGTGTCGCGCGACGCGTTGTAATAGACGCGCGAAACGGAACCCAGCGCTTGCGCGGTCAAGCGCTTCACCGGCGTGAGCGGATGCTCTTTCACCGCCGCTAGGTTCGCGGTTTGAAACGTATGTTCCCACGCGATCCAATCCGCCCACACGTCGTCGAGCGGCCGACCGAACACGCGCTCGAACTGGTTCGAGTAATAGGCGTCGCTGTCCGGCCCGCGCTTCAGCCATTCGACCATCTTCTCCGGCGAATAGGTCAGCGCCAGATAACTCATGAAACGCGTGCCGTAGAGATACGCGTTCACGCCCACTTGAAAGTCGACCGACGACCCCTCGGCCTCAAGCCCCAGCGGCGAATAGAAATGCGCGTTGTCCCGCACCATCGCGCGGAACACCATTTCGTCGTAGGCGCCCTGCGCGCGCCCTAGGCCGCCCGCCATCCACGTCTCCATGAAAACGGCGCTGCCTTCCAGAAACCACCGCGGCGCGTTCACGCGCGGCGTGGCCAGATAGTTGTAGAGGATCGACTCCGGATGCTCGTTCATCGGCATCGGTTTGCCCATGAAGAGACGGCGCCAGAACGCATCCTGCTCGTTCCACACATCCATCGTCGCCACGTGCACCAGCTCGTGGTTCATCAGGATGTAGATGCGCTCGCCCGCCGTCATCGTTTCGAACGACTGGTTCAAGGGCGCGACGTCGATCAGCAGCGCGTTGTTCGGCGACGACCGCGCGGCCGCGTTGCCGTTGTCGGTGAAGTCCTTCAGGAGGAGGGTGATCTTCTCCCACGGCTTCCACTCGAAGATGCGCTTCTGAAACTCGATCGAGTTCAGCGCCGACCGCGCGGCGTAGGGCGTGAGATACGTCTGCGGCGGATCGAAATAGAGAAGGTCGAGATCTTCCGTTTCGAGACGGTCGAGTTCGATTTCGTCGGCGCGCAAAGCCCCGCCGAGTGCGCACAATGCGATAAGGCACAGCAAAGCCGCGCGCATGTCGTCCCCCGAATCACTTCAGGGAAAGCTTGAAAGGGGTAGCCTCAAAACGAAAGCCGCCTGGGGTGCCCCAAGCGGCTTGCGGAGTTAACGAATCAGCCGAGTGTGGCTATTGCGCGAACGCCTTCTGGAAGCTCTGGTCGCGCAACGCCGCCGCAAACGAGGCGTTCGAGATCAGGTCGGCGAAAGCCTGCTGCTTGGCCAGGGCCTCGAACTGCGCCGAATGCTTGGCCATCGCGTCGAGCGCGCTCTGGTTCGCCGCGAACTTCGCGAAGGCATCCGCGTTCGACGCAATCGCGCTCAGCACTTGGCCGTTCGCCGCAAACGCAGCCCGTGCGTTCGCATCGGCCGCCAGCGCATCGAACGCCGCCGCATTCGACGCCATCGCCGCGAGTGCCGCGGGGTGCTTGCCGAACGCCTCGAACGCCTTGTTCTTCGCCATCGCGTCGAACGCCTGCACGTTACCGAGCGCCGCGACCGCGTTCGCGTCGGCGGCAAGCCGCTTGAACGCATCCGCGTTGCTGGCAAGCGCGTCGAACGCCTGCGCGTCGGCCCGCAAGGCCGCCATCGCATTGGCGTCGGCGGCAAGCTTCTTGAACGCCGCCGCATCGCTCGCCATCGCGTCGGTGCCCTTCATGGCCGCGGCTTCAAACGCCTTCATATCCTTCGCATAGGCTGCGAACGACGCAGCGTTGTTTGCCATCACCTCAAAGGCCTTTTGGTTGCGCGCCAGCGCTTCAAACGCCTGCGCATGACTTGCGAACGCCGCCAGCGCGGCCGGGTGCTGGCCGAAAGCCTCGAACGCCGACGCGTTCTGCGCCATGGCCGCGATAGCATTGGAGTCGAACGCTTTGATCCGCGCGTTCGCGTCTGCCGAATTCGCATCAAACGCTTTGATCCGCGCGTTGGCGTCGGCACCATTCGCGTCGAACGCTTTTTGCCGCGCATTCGCGTCGGCTGAGTTGGCATCGAAGGCCTTCTGACGCGCGGCCGCATCCGCGCCGTTGGCGTCGAACGCCTTAGCGCGCGCATTCGCGTCGGACGCGTTGGCGTCCATGCCCTTGGCGCGCGCGTTCGCGTCAAAGAGTTTCGCGAAGGCATCCGCGTTGGCCGAGATCGCTTTCAGCGCACCGCCGTGCCGCGCCAGCGCCTCGAACGCCGACGCGTTCTGCGCCAACGCTTCAAGCGCTTTCGGATGCGCGGCAAGGATCGCAAAGCCCGGGTCCGAAACGAGCTGGCGGAACGACGCGTCTTTGACCATCAGCTCGAACGCGTCCGTCTGCATCAACTGCGCGACGCCTTGATCGCCAAGCTGCACATCCGCGCTGTCCACCTGCGGCGCCTGATAGCGTTCCGCCGGGACGATCGTACCGGCCGTCTGATCGCCGGAGGGCGGATACACGCCGCCGAAATAAAGCGCACCAGCCGCAAGCGCGATCACCGCCGCGCCGGCCGCCAGGAATTTCTTGTTTTGCAGAACATCCATGAGCGAAAGGGCCTCCCTGCCCCTATTCAGTTGCGGGAAAGGTGGGGGGTGGGGGGTAACCTGGTCAATGGTGCACTTGTCACATTTGTCTGGTCTGTACGGCGTACGCCCGATGGTGCGATGCGGAATCCGCCCGATTCCGCCCTTTGTGTCCCCGCGAGGCGACTGTGACCAGCGATTCAATGCACCCTTTCCTCGACGAAGCGCATTGGCCATAAGGGCGACCGTCCTTGGACTTACGGTGACATGACATGCGGTTTCTCCTTCTCGTCGCAGCACTGGGCCTCAGCGCGTGTGCATCCGTGAAAGCCGAAGGCGACGACCCGTACCTCTGGCTCGAAGACGTCCACGGCGCCCGCGCGCTGGAGTGGGTTAAGGGTGAAAACGCCAAGGCGATCGCCCGCCTCGACGGCGACAAACGCTTCGCCACCTACCGCAGCGAAGCGCTCGCGATCCTGACCGCCAAGGACCGCTTGTCGTATCCGGACTTCCGGGCCGAAGGCGTCGACAGCGTCTGGCAAGATGACAAGCACCCGCACGGCCTCTGGCGCCAAGCCTCGCTCGCGTCGTATCGCGCAGGCAAGGCGCGCTGGCAAACCGTGCTCGACCTCGACGCGCTGTCGAAGGCCGAGGGCAAGAACTGGTTTTGGAAGGGCGTCGATTGCCTCGCCCCCGAAGACCGCCTCTGCCTGATCAATCTCTCCGACGGCGGCGGCGATGCCGTCGAAGTCCGCGAGTTCGACACGAAGACGAAGACATTCGTGAAGAACGGCTTCCGCCTCGACCGTGCGAAGCAAAACCTCGAATGGGTCGACCGCGACACGCTGCTTGTCGCCAAGCCCACCTCCGACGCCGACACGACCGAGTCCGGCTACCCATTCGTCATCCGGGAACTGAAGCGCGGCCAAGCCTGGGCCCAGGCGAAAGAGGTCTTCCGCGGCGACCGCAAAGACACGCTCGTCGCCCCGCGCGTGCTGCGCGACGCCGACGGCAAGCTTGCCGCCATGATCGCCGAACGCCGCGTCGGCTTCTTCGAAGCGGAATTCTATCTGCTGGATGGCGGCAACAAACGCAAACTCGACGTGCCGCAACGCGCGACATTGCGCGGCCTCGTGGACGGGCATCTGATCTTCTCGCTGCAGGAAAAGTTCGGCAAGTTCGAAACCGGCGCCTTGATCGCGCTCGATCTGGCGGACGTCGCGCGCGAACCGATGCTCGTCATGCAGCCGAGCGCCAGCCAAACCATCGACGCGGTCCAACTGACGCGCAACCACGTCGTCGTGCAGCTGCTCGACAACGTCAAAGGCGCGATCGAAGTCTACGCCCGCACGCGCAGCGGCTGGCGCGGCAAACGGCTGAACCTGCCGATGGACTCGCAGCTCGTCGTGCGCGCAAGCCAAAAATCCGGCTCGCTGCTGTTCCTGACCTCGGAGAGCTTCCTCGAACCCACGAAACTCTGGTGGGCCGACGCAGCGACGCAAAAGGTCGGCGCCATGCGCGCACTGCCCGCGCGCTTCAAGGCATCGACCCACGTCGTCGAACAAGACTGGGCGACCTCGCGCGACGGCACGAAAATTCCCTACTTCCTCGTCCGCCCGAAGAAGACGAAGGCCGACGGCACGACCCCCACTATTCTCTTCGGCTACGGCGGATTCCAACTGTCGAAGCCCCCGGCCTACATCCCCGAGATGGGCAAGCTCTGGCTCGAGCGCGGCGGCGCCTTCGTGATCGCGAACATCCGCGGCGGCGGCGAGTTCGGTCCCGCCTGGCACCAATCGGCGCTGCGCGAGAACCGCCAGCGCGCCTTCGACGACTTCGCTGCCGTCGGCGAAGACCTGATCGCCAAGAAAGTCACAAGCTCGCGCCGCCTCGGCATCTACGGCCGCTCGAACGGCGGTGTGCTGACGACCGTGTCGATGACGCAGCGGCCCGACCTGTTCAACGCTGTCGTCGTCGAAAGCCCGCTCGTCGACATGCTGCGCTACCACAAGCTCTCGGCAGGCGCCTCCTGGGTCAGCGAATACGGCAACCCCGACGTCCCCGGCGACAGGACGTTCATCGCCGCGTACTCCGGCTACCAAAAACTGAAACCCGGCGTGAAGTATCCCGAACCCTACGTCACGACAAACACGGAGGACGACCGCGTCCACCCGGGCCACGCGCGCAAGTTCTCGGCCAAACTTTCAGAACTCGGCGCACCCTACATCTATTTCGAAAACACCTTCGGCGGCCACTCGAACGACGCCGACCCCGCCATGAACGCGGACCGCTGGGCCCGCCACTACATCTATCTGACGCAGAAACTGATGGATTGATGTCTCAGTTTTCGAACAGCGACGCCTAGATGATCTCACGTCCAATGCGGGGTGCATTGAGCCAAGCCTGATCCTTGACCCGCAGATTCTTCGCCTTCCGACCCTCGCTCAGCAGTTGATGGAGCGTATGAACAGGGCGTGGCGGCGGGCCGATCACCAGCCCCTTTCCTCTGACGGAAAGGTCGACAAGCGCGCCCGGCGCTAAGTTGAGTTTCTTGAGAACGGCCGACGGGAGCACGAGCATCACCGATTTGCCGACTTTGCGCAGCCGCGCCGAGTATTTCATCAAGAGTCTCCCAGGGGGTTTCACCACGTCGGATCGATCGGCGTGACCGGCGCGTCGCGGAACTCGATCAGCTCGCCTGCGGCCAGACACAAATCCTCGCGGAAGCGGCGCGAGACGATCTGCACGCCGATCGGCAAACCGTCATGCGTGCCCATCGGCAGTGCCAAGCCGGGGAAGCCGAGCACCGGCAGCGAAATCTGATACTTCATCGCGGCGAGCAGCCGCTTCACCGCCGGCACACCCTGTTTGTCGAGATCGAACGGTAGTGCCAGTTCGGCGCATGCGGGCAGAATGATCAGCGGATACTTGTCCAAGAACATCTGCCACTTGATCACCAGCGCGTCGCGCTCGCGCAGCCCCGCTTGGAACTTCGCAACATCCGCCGTGCCCTTGATCTCGGAGAGCGCCTCGACGAAGCGCCCCATGTCCTCATCGCCCGTCGCCGGAATGAACGGCCGGAGCATCGACCCGATCTCGGAAAATGCCAGATCGGACCACAAGTCCGCCGCGCGATCGATGTCGGGCGGCGAGACCTCGTCGACCTCGTACCCCATCTCGCGCAAGTGCGAAGCAGCGCGCCGCAGCGCAGCCTTGGTCGGCGCGGGCAGGGCCTCGTCGATCGCCACCGCCACGTCGAGCGGCGCGCGCAACGGCCCCAGATCGAGCGGCGCGGGCACCCACACCGGGTCGCGCGGATCGCCCTCGGCCATGAGTCTAAGGGCGCAGCGCAAGTCGCGCACCGATCGCGCCATCGGTCCGTTCACCGCCATCAGCTGGGCGGCGAAGGCGCGCGGCACCGTCGATGAGACATTGTAGTAGGGCACGCGCCCCACGCTTGGCCGCAACCCCGCAACGCCGTTGCAGTAGGACGGCCAGCGGATCGACCCGCCGATGTCGTTCCCTTGCGCCAGCGCGCCGATGCCGGCGGCAAGGCTCGCGCCGGCGCCGCCGGAAGACCCGCCGCACGTGACGTCCTTCCGCCATGGATTGAGCGTGAGCCCGTGCAGCGCATTGTCCGTCATCGCCCGCATCGCGAACGCGGGCGAGTTCGTGCGCCCGATCACGATTGCGCCGGCGCGTCTGAGGCTTCCGACCGCGGGCGCGTCCTCCGTCGCGATCAGATCCTTGAACAGCTTCACGCCGTTGTCGGTCGGTAGCCCCGTTTGATCGGTGTTGATCTTCGTCGTGATCGGCACCCCGTGCAGCGGCCCGCAAACGTCGCCCCGCGCCATCTTGTGATCCGCCGCATCCGCCTCTTTCCGCGCCTGATCGTGCAGCGGACGCACCACGGCGTTGATCTTCGGGTTCACCGCATCGAGCCGCGCCAGATGCGCATCCACCGCTTCGCGCGCGGAGATTTGCTTCTTGCGGATCAGGTTCGCGGTTTCGGTGGCGTCGAGCGCCCAGAGCGGCTTTGCCATGATCATCAAGCCTTCTGCGCTTGGCCGCGCGCGCGAACCGCCTCGCGCCGCTTTTCGATTTCCTCAGCGCTCACGGCTTTGTTCGCCGCGGCCGAGAGCCGCCGCTCCGTCACCATCGCCTCGCCGAACGGTTGCGCGTACCCATCGTCGATGATCTTTTTGTAAGCACTGAGGCATGACGGCACGAGCGACAGCATATCCTGCGCCAACTTCAAACTCTGCGGGATCAACTCGGCCGGCGGCACGACGCGATTGACCATCCCCCAATCAGCCGCCTGTTGCGCGCTCAAGAAATTGCCGGTCAGCGACAACTCCTTCGCGCGATAAATGCCGATCGTCCGCGACAGCCGCTGCGACAAGCCCCATCCCGGCATGATCCCCACGCGCCCGTGCGTGTCCGCAAACCGCGCCTCCGTCGAACAGATGAGCACATCGCATGCGAGCGCCACCTCGAACCCGCCGGTGATCGCCACCCCGTTGATCGCCCCGATGATCGGCCCCGAGAAGCGCCCCATCGACGTCACCGGATCGCGCGTCTCGACCGAGCCCGAAACCGTGCTCGCGCCCGCACCCAACTCCTTCAGATCAAGCCCCGCACAAAACGCCTTGCCCGCGCCCGTCAACACGACGACCCGCGTCCCAGGATCGGCCTCAAGCCGGTCGAACGTCTCCGCAATCGCCCCCCGCAACTCGCGCGACAACGCATTCATCGCTTGCGGCCGGTTCAACGTGACCAGCGCGGCCTCGCCGTGCTTTTCGACCAGAATGACGGGTTCGGACATGGAATTCCTCATGACGATGGCGGATGATCTTGCCGACTGAAAACGATTGCGCTTGATTGAGCAAGAGCCATGGCCAAACAAACCGCGCGCGCAAAGAGACCGGCAAAGCCGGCATCGGCACCAAGCGACTTGATGCCCGACTTCAAGCGCGTCAAAGCCGCCGCGAAAGCGACGAAGCTCCCCGCCATCGAAGAGGCGACCTCCTACGGCACGCCCAGCATGAAGGTGAAGGGCAAGTTCCTCCTGCGCATGCGCGAACCGGACATCCTCGTGCTGATGTGCTCGCTTGAGGAGAAGGAGCTCCTCATGCAAGCCCAACCGAAAATCTACTTCGAAACCGACCACTACAAAGGCTGGCCCGCCGTGCTGATCCGTCTCTCGAAAATCAAAGACGCCGAACTCAGCCACCGCATCGCCGTCGCCTGGCGCCTGCAAGCGCCGAAGAAACTGCAGGCCGAAGCAACGGGCACGAAGTCATGACGAAACCGCTCTACGACAGCATCGGCGAGGGTTACGCGAACCAACGCCGCCCCGACCCGCGTATCGCGGCGGCGATCGCTGCCGCCTTGGGCGACGCGCAAACGGTGATCAACATCGGCGCCGGCGCCGGCTCCTACGAACCGCCGGGCCGCACAGTGCTCGCGATCGAACCCTCCGAACGCATGGTCGAACAACGCCCGAAGTTCGCCGCGCCCTGCGTCCGGGCGGTCGCGGAATACCTGCCCGTAAAGACCGCCGCCGCCGACGCCGCCATGGCGTCGCTGACCATCCACCATTGGCCCAACTGGCGCGCGGGCTTGGCCGAGATGCGCCGCATCGCGCGCCGCCGCGTCGTGCTCTTCACGTTCGACCCGGAAGTACACCTGTTCTGGCTCGTTCGCGACTATCTTCCGGCCATTGCGGCTCTCGATCGAGCGTCCATGCCGACACTTGGCGAACTCGCGACGGCACTCGGCCCGTGCGCGGTGACAACCGTGCCGGTCCCCCACGACTGCACCGATGGTTTTCTCGCAGCCTATTGGCGCAGGCCCGAGGCGTATCTCGACCCAATCGTGCGCCGCTCGATCTCGGCCTTCGCCAAGATCGACGCCACAACCGGACTGGACGCACTGGCTCGCGACCTCGCTTCCGGCGCGTGGACAAAGGCGAATGCCGACCTACTCAATCGGGACAAGCTCGACGTGGGATATCGTCTGCTGACGTGGGAGTTCGGCTAGAACTCGCGCCTCAGCGCCGCGCCCGCACGCAACAGCGCCGTATCCGACGTGCACGTCACCAAATCGAAGCCCTTCTTGAACATCTGCTTCGCATAGTCCGCCGAGGTGCAGTAGATGCCAGCGGTTAGCCCAGCCTTCTTCGCCGTCGCCAAAATCTTGTCGATCGCGGCCACGACCACCGGATCGGTCTGGTCCATCCGCCCCTCGCGACCCATCGACAAACCCAAATCGGACGGCCCGATATAGAGTTGGTCGAGCCCTTTCACGCCGGCGATCGCCTCGACGTTCTGCAAGCCCGCCGCTGTCTCGATCTGCACGATCGCGAGCAGCGTCTCGTTCGACTTCGCCTGATAGTCGTCGCCGTAAAGCCGCGCCCGGTTCGGCCCGAGGCTGCGATAGCCGAGCGGCGCATAGCGCAACGCGCCGACGAACTTCTCGCACTCTTCTTTCGTATTCACGGTCGGGCAAATCACGCCCATCGCACCTGCATCCGCCGCGCGCATCACCTCGGCGGGATCGTTCCACCCCACACGCACGATCGGCACAGTGGGCGTCGTCGCGATCGCCGTCAGCATGGCAACCATGTCGGCATACGCGACGAGACCATGCTGCGTGTCGACGGTGATCGAATCCCACCCCTGATGCGCCAACGTCTCCGTCGCAAACGAAGCAGGCAGCTGGGCCCACGCATTCGTCGCCGCCTTACCGCTCGCCCACAGGGAGCGGAGTTTGTTCTCGCGCATGTACCGCCTCTCGAAATTGGTCGCGCAAACTAAAGCGGGGCCCGAAGGCCCCGCAATAGCGTTCAACAACTGTGTCGCTTACCGCGCGCGATGCTGCAAGAAGCGGGGCAGGGCGTTGCCGCCGGCGTCGCGAACGACGGCCGCGGTATGGGCCTGCGCCGCCTTGTGGCTTTGGCCTTTGCGATGCGGCTTCGGACCCTTGTGCGGACGCTGAGCGTCGGCATGCTTCGGACGTTCGCCGTGCGGCTTGCCCTCATGCGCCGGTGCAGCGCGGCGATCCGCATGCTGCGGATGACGCGGCTTGCCGGCCGTTTGCGCGTGCCGCTCGCCGTGAGGCTTACGTTCGCCGTGCGGCTTACGTTCGCCATGCGGCTTGCGCTCACCATGAGGCTTGCGCTCGCTATACGGGCGGCCGTGCCGCGGACGCTCCTCGCTGACGTGCGCGCGTGCTGCGGCATCCATCGCCTGAACCTCGCCCGGACGCGCCTTCCATTCGCTGGAAGGAATCGCCTGGCGGGTCAGCTTCTCGATGTCGCGCAGCAACGACCGCTCTTCACGGTCGCAGAACGCGATCGCAACGCCGTCCGCGCCGGCACGCGCCGTGCGGCCGATGCGGTGCACATAAGACTCCGCCACGTGCGGCAGATCGTAGTTGATCACATGCGTGATGCCGTCGACGTCGATACCGCGCGCGGCGATATCGGTCGCGATCAAAACGCGCGTGCGTCCCGCACGAAACGCGTTCATCGTGGCAACCCGCTGGCTCTGGCTCTTGTTGCCGTGGATCGCGGACGACACGATGCCCGCCGCCGACAGCGCGCGCACGACCTTGTCCGCGCCATGCTTCGTGCGCGTAAAGACCAGCGTACGCTGCATGTCGTCATAGTTGCGCAGAAGCTCGATGAGCAGCGCCCGCTTCGACGCGTTCTCCACGTGAATCACGCGCTGCGAGATGCGCTCGACGGTCGTCGCGGACGGCGTTACCGACACGCTGACCGGATGCTTCAGCATATCGCCCGCGAGCGACCCAATCTCCTCCGGCATCGTGGCCGAGAAAAACAAGTTCTGCCGCTCTTTCGGCAAATAGGTGATCAACCGGCGGATGTCGCGGATGAAGCCCATGTCGAGCATGCGGTCGGCTTCGTCGAGCACGAAGATCTCCGTCTTGCTCAAATCGACCGCGCGCTGGCTGACGAGATCGAGCAAACGCCCGGGCGTCGCCACCAGAATGTCGATGCCCTTGGCCATCGTCTGCTTCTGCGGGCCTTCG
>CAZXAQ010000086.1:0-16539 GCA_964638635.1 uncultured Flavobacteriaceae bacterium | reverse complement strand
AGATCATGAAGGACGGCGACATGGAAGCCGGCGCCTGGTCCTGCGGCATGGTCGTCGGCCTGATCAACGACATCCCCACCTGCAAGGAACTGATCGACCGCATCATGAAGCAGGCGCACGAGATTATTCACGGGCGGCTGGCGCGCTTTGCATAGTCTGGGAGCGCGGGCGTCCCGCCCGCTCTTTCCCACATCTCAAACGCATGCGCTTTGGAGAGCCAGAAAAGAGCGGGCGGGACGCCCGCGTTCCCAGACTAATTCTTCAACCGGTACCCCGTCTTGAAGATCCACGCGACGACGCCCAGGAACACGAGGAACATGCCGAGTGTCGCCGCCAGGCTGATCTCGATGCCGACGTCGCCCTTGCCGAAGAAGCTCCAACGAAAGCCCGAGATCAAATAAACGATCGGGTTGAAATGCGCGACCGTCTGCCAGGCCGGCGCCAGCATGTTGATCGAATAGAACGCGCCGCCGAGGAACGTCAGCGGCGTCACCACCAGCATCGGCACGATCTGCATCTGCTCGAAATTGTTCGACATGATGCCGATGATGAAGCCGAACAGGCAAAACGTCGCCGAGATCAAAATCAGGAATGCCAGCATCGCGAACGGATGCTCGATATGGATCGGCACGATCAGCGCCGCCGTCGTCAAGATGACCAAGCCCAGCACGACCGACTTCGTGACCGCCGCCCCCACATAAGCGAGCACCGCTTCGAACGACGACACCGGCGCCGACAGCAGCTCGTAGATCGTGCCCGTGAACTTCGGGAAGTAGATGCCGAACGCCGCGTTGAAGATGCTCTCCGAAAACACGGTGAGCATGATCAAGCCCGGCACGATGAACGCGCCGTAGCTCACGCCTTCCACATCGCCCATGCGCGAGCCGATCGCCGTCCCGAACACGACGAAGTAAAGCGACGTCGTGATCACCGGCGTGGCCAAGCTCTGCCAAATCGTCCGGAGCCATCGCGACAGCTCGAACCGGTAGATCGCCCAAACACCGTGATAGTTGAAAGCGGGAGCGTTCATCAGGACTTTCCACCCCTATCCGAAACCAAACTCACAAAGATATCTTCGAGCGAACTCTGCGTCGTGTGCACGTCGCGAAAGCCGATGCCCAAGTCCGTCACGCGCCGAAGCAAAGACGCAATCCCCTTGCGCTCGGCATTCGCATCGAACGTGTACTCAAGCTCGTAGCCACCATCCTTGAGCGCCAAGTTCCACTCGGCAAGCCCCGCAGGAACCGCCGCCATCGGCTCCTGCAACACCAGCGTCAGCTGCTTCTTGCCGAGCTTCTTCATCAGCGTCGCCTTCTCCTCCACCAGGATCAGCTCGCCCTTGTTGATGACGCCGATGCGGTCCGCCATCTCCTCCGCCTCGTCGATATAGTGCGTCGTCAAAATGATCGTGACCCCGTCGTCGCGCAGACGCCGAACCAGCGCCCACATATCGCGCCGGAGTTCGACGTCCACGCCCGCCGTCGGTTCGTCCAAAAACAAGATCGACGGCTCGTGGCTGAGTGCCTTCGCGATCATCACCCGCCGCTTCATGCCGCCCGACAGCGTCTGCAGCTGATCGTTCCGCTTGTCCCACAGCGTCAAATCCCGCAGCACCTTCTCGACATAGGCCTTGTCCGGCGGCCGCGCGAACAGCCCGCGCGAAAACGTCACCGTGTTGAACACGGTCTCCCACCGGTCGCTGGTGAGCTCCTGCGGCACCAGGCCGATCTTCATCCGCGCGTCGCGATACTCTTCGAGAATGTCGTGCCCGTCCGCGATCACGGTCCCACTCGTGGGCCGCACGATCCCGCAAATAATGTTGATCAGCGTCGTCTTGCCTGCCCCGTTCGGGCCCAAGAGCGCAAAGATTTCGCCCGGCCTGATATCGAGCGTCAAAGGTCTGAGTGCCTGAAACCCGGACGCATACGTCTTGGTCAGGTTCTGAATCGAAACAATAGGTGTCATGCAACCGTACGTGCCAAACCCGCGCCGTTTGTGCAACCGTGCCACCGCCGCTAGGGTCGCCGCAGAACCGGAGAATCCCCCGATGAAAAAGCTCGCGCTCATCGCTTGCGTGCTCGTGCTCGCCGCCTGCGGCCCTGCGCCGGAGAAGAAGGAAGAAAGAGCCGAGGCCGCGCCGGCGCCCGTCGCGCCCGCCGAACCGGCGCCGATCGTCCCGATGAAGACGGAGGCTCCCGCCGGCACCTACACGCTCGACAAGGCGCACGCGAGCCTCGACTTCCGCGTGAGCCACATCGGCTTCTCGAACTACACCGCCCGCTTCGCGAAATTCGACGCGAAGCTCGAGCTCGATCCGGCGAACCCAGCGGCCTCCAGCGTCACCGCAACGATCGACCCGCGCTCGCTGACGCTACCCGCGCCGCCGAAAGGCTTCGTCGAAGAACTCCTGAACGAAAAGTGGCTCGGCGCCGCGAAGTTCCCCGAGATGACGTTCAAGTCGACGAAGGTCGAACTCACCGGCGCAAACACCGCCCGCATCACCGGCGACTTCACGCTGAAAGGCGTCACGCTACCGGTCACGCTCGACGCGACGTTCAACGGCGGTTACGCCGGCAATCAATACGAACCCGCCGCCCGCATCGGCTTCTCCGCCAAGGGCCAGCTCAAGCGTTCCGATTTCGGCGTCAAGGAAGGCGTGCCGCCGCCGGGCTCGACGATGGGCGTCAGCGACAACGTCGACATCATCATCGAAGCGGAATTCAACGGCCCGCCCTTGAAGACGCCCTAAGGCAGCGGCCCCGTCGTCCCGACGTCGATCCAAATCTTCCAGGAACCGCCGGCGTCGCGCCGCCACACGGTCGTGTAGCGCGACGTCACCGCGAATGGCTTACCGTCCTCGCCCTTGCCGGAGATGAGCGCGATCCCCCACGTGACGCCGAGATCGCCGTTCGCGACCGCTTGCACCGGCGCCCACTCCCACGACGAAGTGTCGTCTTTGAACAAGGCGCGCGCCGCGTCCGGTCCGACCGCGATTGGCTGACGCGGCGGAAACATCTTGCCGTCCGGATGCAGGCGATCGCCGAACGCGGCTGCCGCGCCGCGCTTCGCCGCATCAGCGGCGAAGGCGAGATCGGCTTCGACGATGGCCTTCTCCTCGGCGCTCTTCGCGTTCGCGCGCGAGGCGGCAGCCGCCGCAGCGATCTTCGCCCGCGCTTGCGCCTGATCCACCGCAGGCGGCGCATCCGCCGCAAACGCCAAATGCGGGGTCAGAATAACGCCCGCGATCATCACCCAACGCCACATCGATCAAGCCCTCCAGTGAGGCGCGAAGTCTGACGCACCGCGTCGCGCAACGCGATGACCCTCAAGCGAATGTGTTTGCGGTGGACGGATCGTCGCTCCCTCGAAGGGAGCATTGATCGCCAGCCTGACACTTGCTAAGTGCAGTTGCAACTCATTCGCAATAAGGTTCGTTGGAAGTATCATGTTGCTGCGTCGTGGCTTTCCATTTTTCGCGGTTTTCTGCGCTTCAATCGCCCAAGCGGACGCTCCGCCGACGCCGGCGGAGAATCCGGCTGACCAAACCCCGAAAAAGGTCGAGCAAGTCGAGATCACCCCTCAACGTCTGCCCGATGTCGTCGTCATCGGTCAGCGCAGAAACCTGCTCCGCATCCCGGGCTCCGGCACCACGATCGAAGCCGAACAACTCGAACGCGCCCGCGTCTTCACGGTCAACGAAGCACTGCGCTCAGTCCCCGGCGCCTATCCGCGCGACGAGGAGGGCATGGGGCTGCGCCCCAACATCGGCTTCCGCGGCATGAACCCGACGCGCTCGGCGAAGGTGCTCTTACTCGAGGACGGCATCCCGCTCGCCTTCGCACCCTACGGCGACAACGCGACATACTTCCATCCGCCGGTCGAGCGCTACAGCCGCATCGAAGTGCTGAAGGGCGCCTCCCAAGTCCGCTTCGGACCGCACACGGTCGGCGGCGTCATCAACTACATCACGCCCAAAGCCCCCGACGAATTCGCCGGCCAAGCGACGATCGCCGCCGGGAACCGCAACTACTTCGAAGTCGACGCGTCGGCGGGTGGCCCGTTTCTCGGCGGCCGCGCGCTCGCCCACGCCCAAATGAAGGAAAGCGACGGCGCACGCGACAACACGCGCATCCGCATGAACGACGTTGCGCTCAAAGTCGAATGGGACATCGCGGACGACCAATCGCTCACCGCCCGCCTCAGCCGCTATGGTGAAGACAGCAAGATCACCTACTCGGGCCTGCGCTTCGCCGAATTCCAAGCCGACCCTTACGCGAATCCGTTCAAGAACGACCGCTACGAAGCCGAACGCTACGGCGGCGCCCTCGGCCACGCCTGGTTCATCGACGACGCAACGACGCTGAAAACGACGCTCTACGGTTCCTATTTCACGCGCGACTGGTGGCGCCAGTCTTCGAACTCCAACCAGCGCCCGAACGATGCGGGCGATCCGGCCTGCGGCGGCATGGCGAACCTGAACACCACCTGCGGCAACGAAGGGCGCCTGCGCGACTATGTTGCCGCCGGCGTCGAAAGCCGCCTCTCGTTCGACCACACCCTGTTCGGTTTACCCACGCGCACGGAAACGGGCCTGCGCTACCATTTCGAAGATCAGCACCGCCGCCAGTGGAACGGCGCCACACCCTTCGCGAGGCTCCCCGGCGTCGTTGCCGAAAACAACGACCGCAACATCTACGCGACATCGGGATTCCTTACGACCGAGATCGACCTCGGCGATTTCCTCATCGAACCCGGCATCCGTTTCGAACACATCGAGTTCGAACGCCGCAACCGCATCGCCGGCGTCCACGGCGAAACCGACCTCGATGTCGTCATTCCGGGTCTGGGGCTGATATACGAATTCTCCGACAAGGCCGTGATCTACGCGGGCGTCCACAAAGGCTTCTCGCCGCCGCGCGTCGAAGACATCATCTCGAACACGACCGGTGCCACGGTGAACCTCGATGCCGAAGAAAGCGTCAACTGGGAACTCGGCGTCCGCGGCGACATCGCGATGGGCCTCTACGGCGACGTCACGTACTTCCGGATGGACTTCGCGAACCAGATCATCCCGGCGAGCGCCGCCGGCGGCATCGGCGCGACGCTGACGAGCGCAGGCGAAACGCTGCAACAGGGATTCGAACTTCTGCTCCGCGGCTCGCTTCGCGAAGCAGGACATCTCGCACAAGACGACGTCTACTTCCGCACCGCCGTCACGTATCTGCCGACCGCCGAATTCGAAGGCACGCGCTTCTCGACGGTTCCGGGCTTCAACTGCCCGGGCGTCGTCCCGCCGGTGCCGGGCCCGACCTGCGTCCTCGTCACGGGCAACCGTCTGCCCTACGCGCCGGAGTGGCTGATCTCGGCCGCCGTCGGCTACGACTGGAACGAACGCGTCTCGGCCGAAATCGAAGCGCAATACACCGGCGCCATGGTCACCGACGATCTGGAGACGATCCCCGTCACCGCCGACGGCCAACGCGGGCGCATCGAAAGCGCGCTGATCTGGAACGCGACGGTCAACGTCGACATCCCCGACACGCCCTTGACAGCTTACGTCACGATCAAAAACGTCTTCGACGAAGTCTACGTCGTCGACCAAACCCGCGGCATGCTCCCCGGCGCACCGCGCATGGTTCAAGCGGGCATTTCGGTGAAGTTCTGAGATTAGATTGTCATCCCGGCTCGCGCTTCGCTTGGCCGGGATGACAAAGTAGTGTTGGCTACCCGAACACTTCCTTCAAGAAGTCCGTCGTCGCCGCCCACGAGCGCCGGTCGGCCGCCTTATTGTAGGCGATCCCGCGTTCCGGCGCGTTCGCGCCTTCCGCCGTGAACGCGTGCATCGTGTGGCCGTAGGCATGCACCTGCCAATCCGCCTTCGCCGCCGTCATCTCCTTGGCGAGACCCAAAACAGCGTCCGGCGTCGCCATGGGATCGTCCCAGCCGTGCAGCACCAAGACCTTCGATTTGATCGGCGCTTGTGGCCCCAAATTCGGCGGCGCGAAGATACCGTGCAGGCTCACCACCCCGCGCACATCGCCGGTCCCGGACCGCGCCACATCGAGCGCGCACAGACCGCCGAAGCAGTATCCGATCACTGCAATCCGGTTCGGATCGACCGACGGGTGCGCCTTCGCGGCGGCCACCGCCGCCATCAGACGCGCCTTCAACTTTGCGCGATCATGAAGCCACGGCCCCATCAGCGCGCTGTTGTCGCCCATCGGATCGCCGCGCACGCCCTTACCGTAATTGTCGATCGCAAAGCCGACGTAACCCAGTCGCGCCAACTCGTCCGCGCGCGCCCGCTCGTGATCGGAAACGCCCGCCCACGCATGGGAAACCAGCACGCAAGGGCGCTTTTGCCCGGGTTCGTGGGCGATGTATCCCTCGCAAACTGTCCCGCCATCCTTGTACTCGAACGCTTCCTTGCGCATGCATGCTCTCCAATTCGTGAGGTGTGATGACCGACACTAGCAAATCACGCGCCCGCCTGTACAAGCTCACGGAAGTTGCGAGCACGTCATGATCCACACGTGATGGTGATTACGTCCCAGCGCGAGGTGCCTTCACAGTCGTCTTCCCCAATCCCACTTCCGCAAGGTGGGGACTTTTGGGGACCCATGAAACCCGAGGGAGAGACCACAATGAGAAAAGCACTGATAGCGTGCGCCATCGCCGTACTCGGCATGTCCGCGACCGCTTCTGCCGACCCGTCCACACTCTCGCTGTCGAGCGAACGCGTCACGCTCGACGTACCTTACGGCGACTTGGACCTTTCGCGTCCGGCCGGCGCCAAGACGATGGTCTACCGCATCCGAAACGCAGCGACCGACGCCTGCGGCGGCCTACCCTACATCCGCGAAATGCGCGAACGCCGCATCTTCAAAGGCTGCCTCCGCCAAGCCATGGCGGAAGCGATTGATCAGCTGAATGCCCCGCTCGTCACGGCGATGTACGAACAAGAAGTGGCCGAGGGCCGGTTGGGTTAGACGTCGCGACTCTGTTGCCATGCCAAGGGCCCCCAAATCGGGGCCCTTTTGCTTTTCGGACGACCGCTTTGACCCCCGCGCGTCCCTTTGCTAAAAGCGCCGCGAACAACCGCCACAAACCTGAGCCTCGCCGTCGAGCGGGCAGGGTGGGTCCCGAGGGGGATGGCAATGGAAACGACAATGACGCTCTTCCGGATACCGGCACGAATTAGTCGCGCGACCGCCTAAGCGGCGGATCGCCCCAAAGCCCGCGGGTTCCCCGCGGCAGCCGGACTTTTTCGCACTCTCATATATCGAAGAGCATCACCCATGACGACCGACACCGCCCAACCGGCGCGCGAATACAAAGACACGCTGTTCCTGCCCGACACCGACTTCCCGATGAAGGCCGGCCTGCCGAAGGCCGAGCCCGAATGGCTCGCTTGGTGGGACAAGATCGGCTTCTACAAGCGCCTGCGCGAAACCGCGAAGGGTCGCCCGAAATTCATCTTCCACGATGGCCCGCCCTACGCGAACGGCAACATCCATCTCGGCACCGGCATGAACAAGATCCTGAAGGATTTTGTCGTGCGCTCGCAAGGCATGCTCGGCAAAGACGTGCCCTACATCCATGGCTGGGACTGCCACGGCCTGCCCATCGAATGGAAGGTCGAGGAGAAGTATCGCAAAGAGGGCAAGGACAAAGACCAAGTCCCGCTGATCGAGTTCCGCAAGGAATGCCGCGACTTCGCGAACCACTGGCTGAACGTGCAGCGCGGCGAGTTCAAACGCTTGGGCGCGACCGGCGAATGGGACAATCCCTACGTCACGATGGCGCCGATGAGCGAAGCGATCATCATCCGCGAAATCCAAAAATTCGTGATGAACGGATCGCTCTATCGTGGCTCGAAGCCGGTGATGTGGTCCGTCGTCGAAAAAACCGCGCTCGCCGAAGCCGAGGTCGAGTACCACGAGAAACTCTCGCCAACGATCTTTGTGAAGTTTCCGGTAAAGAGTTTTGGGGTCGAGTCGACGAGAGGTCGGCCTGGGGAAGATCTTGTTACTGCGGGGCTTCCCGCGAGCATTGTCATCTGGACGACGACACCCTGGACCATTCCTGGCAACCGCGCGATCTGCTACTCACCTAGAATCGACTACGGACGCTATGAAGTCATCAGCGCGGAGGCTGACAGCCTTGCTGCAGTTGGGGAGCATCTGCTGCTCGCCGACACTCTTGCTGAGCAGGTCGCAAAAGCGGCAAAGGTTGGGCTGAAAAGACTAGCTAACGTTTCTCCCAACATGTTCGTTTGCCGACATCCGCTGTTCGGCAAGGGTTATGAATTTGACGTCCCCCTCTTCGCCGGCGAACACGTCACCGACGACACCGGCACGGGCTTCGTGCACACCGCGCCCGGCCACGGCGAGGAAGACTTCGACATCTGGATGCAACACCCTGAGGCGCATCCGAAAGACGGCCCCAAAATCCCGTTCACGGTTTCCGAAGACGGCTCGTTCTACCCGCATGTACCCATCTTCGCGGGCAAGAAGGTCTTGAACGCCGACGGCAAGGACGGCGACGCGAACGGCGCCGTCATCGGCGAGCTGATCAAAGCGAACGCACTGCTCGCCAAGGGCAAGCTGCGCCACGACTACCCGCACTCCTGGCGCTCGAAGGCGCCGGTCATCTTCCGCAACACGCCGCAATGGTTCATCGCGATGGACAAACCCATCGCGAACCTGGGCGGAAAGACGCTGCGCGAACTGGCACTGAAAGCGATCGACGACACGAACTTCGTGCCGGAGCAGGGCCGCAATCGCCTGCGCGCCATGGTCGAGAAGCGCCCGGACTGGGTCATCTCGCGCCAGCGCGCTTGGGGCGTGCCGATCCCAATCTTCATGCGCAAGAGCGACAGCGAAATCCTGCGCGACGCCGACGTGAACGATCGCGTCGCGTCCGCCGTGGAAAAGGGCGGCACCGACGTCTGGTTCACGACCGACGTGCAGGAGTTCCTGGGCAACAAGTACAAGGCCGACGACTACATCCGCGTCGACGACATCATCGATGTCTGGTTCGAGTCCGGGTCGACGCATGCCTTCGTCATCGAAAAGGAACACGGCTGGCCCGCGGACCTTTACCTCGAAGGCTCCGACCAACACCGCGGCTGGTTCCAATCCTCGCTCCTCGAAGCCTGCGGCACGCGCGGCCGCGCGCCGTACAAGACCGTGCTCACCCACGGTTTCGTGCTCGACGAGAAGGGCTACAAACAGTCGAAGTCGCTGGGCAACACGGTCGAACCGCAAAAAGTCGCCGAACAAAACGGCATCGAGATCATGCGCATCTGGGCGGCCTCATCCGACTTCACGGAAGACCTGCGCCTCGGCCCCGAGATCCTTAAAGCGAACGTCGAGTCCTACCGAAAACTTCGCAACACGATGCGCTACATCCTCGCCAATCTGATGGAGTGGAAGGAAAGCGAGCGCGTCGCGGCGAAGGACATGCCGGAACTCGAACGCTGGATCCTGCACCGCCTGACCGAACTCGACGCCATCGTGCGCCAAGGCTACGCGGCGTTCGACTTCAACCGCGTCTTCACGGCCGTGTTCAACTTCTGCACCACAGACTTGTCGGCGGTCTATTTCGACATTCGCAAGGACACACTCTACTGCGACGCGCCGTCCTCCGTTCGCCGCCGCGCCGCGCGCACGGTCCTCGACCATCTCTTCAACCATCTGACCGCGTGGCTCGCACCCGTCATGGTCTTCACGATGGAAGAGGTCTGGCGCACGCGCCACAAGGGTGAACACGACAGTGTCCACCTGCGCACGTTCCCTCACGTTCCGGCCGAGTGGAACGACAAAGCGCTGGCGGAGAAGTGGCAACGCGTCCGCGACCTGCGCCGCGTCGTCACCGGCGCGCTCGAAATCGCCCGGCGCGACAAGACGATTGGCGCCAGCCTCGAGGCCGCCCCGACGCTCCACGTTGCGGACGCGAAGGACGCGGACCTGCTGAAGTCCCTGGACCTCGCCGAAATCGCGATCACCTCAGGCGCGGCGGTAACCACCGCCCCGGCCCCGGCGGGCGCCTTCAAGCTGGACGACGTGGCGGGCGCCGCTGTCGTTTTTGCCAAGGCACCGGGGGCGAAATGCGCCCGCTGCTGGCGTATTCTCCCCGAAGTGGGCAAAAGCACGGCGCACCCCCATCTGTGCCTCAGATGCGAAAACGCAGTCGCGGAGCACGACGCCAAGTGATGAACGTTTGGAACAAGTTAAGCCCGGCGCGCTTCGGCCTCATGGTCGCGGCCGCAGTGCTCGTCCTCGATCAAGCCTGCAAGGCTCTATTCTTGTATGGGATGGGCTGGATCGAAACGCTGGGTCAGCCGATGAACGGCAAGCAGATCGAAGTCCTGCCGTTCTTCGATATCGTCATGGTCTGGAACAAGGGCATTTCTTACGGCTTGTTACAGGCCGACTCCGCCTTCGAACGCTGGCTTCTGGCGTTCTTTGCTTTAGGGGTCACCGGCTTCCTCGTTTGGTGGTTGCGCGGGATCAAGGACACACGGCTCGCCCTCTCGCTAGGGTTGATTATCGGCGGAGCGCTGGGAAATGTGATCGACCGCATACTTTATGGCGCGGTTGCGGACTTTTTTTACCTGCACGCTTTCGGCTATGGTTGGTACGTATTCAATATCGCCGACACGGCGGTTGTTATCGGCGTCGTGATCATGGCACTTGACCTCGTCATCTCCGAATGGCGTTCTCGTGTCCGCGGCGCGAAGGAGGATCAGACGTGACGACAGTACTGCGTAAGACGGCCATCGTTGTTGCCGTGGCCGCGATCGGCCTGACCGGCTGCACCGGCGTAAAGGAATCGCTCGGCGCGGCTAAGCAGGCCCCCGACGAAACCGCGATCACGACCCGCGCGCCGCTCGTCGTGCCCGCGACGTTCGACCTAAAGGCTCCGCAACCGGGCGCCCCGCGTCCGCAGGACGCCGATGTGGCCAGCGCCGCGCAGAAAGTCCTCGGCGGCCCGCCGAAGCAGACGGTCGCTTCGCAAGGCGAGGAAGCGTTGCTGGAAACCGCCGGCGCTGAGAAGGCCGACCCGCGCGTCCGCCAGGCCTTGCGCAACGAAGTCCTGAAACAGAGCAAGCGCAAGTCGTACGCCGACAGCGTACTGTTCTGGCGCGGCAAGCGTGGCGAGGTGGGTCAGCCGCTGGATCCGAACGAAGAGGCCGAACGCCTGAACGCGTCGCAGCCCGCCAAACCAGCCGAAGCCCCCGTCATCGAAAAAGGCAAAAGCGAACCGGTCGCGGAAAGCCAAAAGAAGAAGGACAAGGACGAGGAAGACGGCGGCTGGTTCGACTGGTTCTAGCCGCACGCTCTGTGGAAGATTTCGAACGGGGGCGGGTTTCCGCCCCCGTTTTGCGTCGGGCCCTTCCCCCACCGCTAACCCGGCGCTACATCTGGCCCCGATGACCCCGTTCACCCACGACATTTCCGCGGCCGTCGCCAAAGGCCCGCTTCAAGCGGCCTTCGAGAAGCGCCTGCCCGGCGCCCAAGCGGCGCTGCAGCAGTGGCGCACCTCCGCCGATCCGCGCTTCGCCGCTGTTCGTCACTCGGTCGAAGACACGAGCGACCTCGCCCGCGTCGCCGAAGTCGCCGAGCACCTGATGAAGAACACGACCGACCTCGTCGTCTTCGGTATCGGCGGCTCGAGCCTCGGCGCGCAAACGCTCGCCCAACTCGCGTTCTGGGGCACGCAAGCCTACCAGCCCCGCACCGGTCACCCGCGCCTCCACATCGTCGAAGGCATCGACAGCGCCGTCTTCCGCACGATGCTGACGCTCATGGACCTGCGCACGACCCGTTTTCTCGTCGTCTCCAAGTCCGGTGCCACGACGGAGCCGTTGATGCAGCTCTTGGTCGCCATCGAAGCGCTGGAAGAAGAGGGTGGCGGCAAGTACCTGAAGCACCACTTCGCCGGCATCGCGCAGGAGGGCGAAAACCCGCTCCGCAACATCTTGACCGAGATGGGTGCCCCCCTGATCGCGCACGACCCGAACCTCGACGGCCGCTTCTCGGCCTTCAGTTGCGTCGGCCTCATTCCGGCGCTCATCGCGGGCCTCGACGCGAAGACGATCCGCGCCGGCGCCCGCGAAACGCTCGACGCCGCGCTGGCGGGCAGCGTGCCCGCCGTCGAAGGTGCAGCCTTGAGCGTCGCCGCACGCGATGCAGGCTTGAGCCAAAGCGTCATGTGGGTCTATCGCGATCGCCTCGCGCGGCTCCCCAAATGGTGGCGCCAACTCTGGGCCGAAAGCCTCGGCAAGAACGGGCAAGGCACGACGCCGATCGACGCGCAAGGCCCCGTCGACCAGCACAGCCAGCTGCAGCTCTATCTCGACGGCCCGAACGACAAGCTGTTCACGCTGATCGGCGCCCCCGCCGTCTCCGACGCGAAGGCGAGCAGCACCTGGGCGCAGAAGCACGGCCTCCCGCTCTTGGCCGGCCGCGGCATGTCCGAAGTCGTCGACGCGCAAGTCCGCGCCACCGCCGAGACGTTGACGAACGCGGGCCGCGCCGTACGCCGCATCGCGTTCTCGAACCCGCTCGACGAACGAAACCTCGGCGCCTTGATGATGCATTTCATCCTGGAAACGCTGATCGCCGCCCGGCTCTGGAACGTCGATCCGTTCGGCCAACCCGCGGTCGAGGAAAGCAAGCGCCTGACGCGCAAGTATCTGGGCGGATGAGCGGACGCATCCGCCGCCTCGCCGAAGGCACGATCAACCGCATCGCCGCGGGTGAGGTCGTCGAGCGTCCGGCCTCTGCGGTGAAGGAACTCGTCGAAAACGCGATCGACGCCGGCGCAAGGAACATCGACATCGCGATCGCCGGCGGCGGCATGACGCTGATCCGCATCGCCGACGACGGCATCGGCATGAACGCGGACGAGTTGGCCCTCGCCGTCGAACGCCACGCAACCTCGAAACTCCCGCGCGACGAAGCCGGCGTGGACGACTTGATGTCGATCGCGACCTTAGGCTTTCGAGGCGAAGCGCTACCCTCGATCGGCGCCATCGCGAGGCTCACCATCACCTCGCGCGCGAAGGGCGCCAAGGAAGCCTTCGCGATTTCCGTCGAAGGCGGAAGGGTTTCAGGCCCGCGCCCCGCGCCGTTCGAAGGTCACGGCGCCCACGGCACGATCGTCGAAGTCCGCGACCTTTTCTACGCAACGCCCGCGCGCCTCAAATTCCTGAAGTCCGAACGCGCCGAAACCGCAGCCGTCATCGAAATCGTGAAGCGCCTGGCCCTCGCTCGCGCCGACGTCGGCTTCCGCCTCGCCACCGAAGAACGCACGGTCCTGAAAGCCGCCGCCGAACCCGGCGACCTGTTCGACGGAAGGCTCCGCCGCCTCGCCGCAATCTTAAGCGCCGACTTCGCCGAAAACGCACTGCCCGTCGACGTTGCGCGCGAGGGCGTGAAGCTCACGGGCTACGCGGGCTTGCCCACCTACGCCCGCGGCACCGCTGCGCAACAATTCCTGTTCGTGAACGGCAGACCCGTCCGTGACAAGCTCTTGGTCGGCGCCGTCCGCGGCGCCTACGCCGACGTGCTCGCACGCGACCGCCACCCGGTCGTGGCGCTGTTCCTCGACCTCCCCGCGCACGATGTGGACGTCAACGTCCACCCCGCCAAAACCGAAGTCCGCTTCCGCGACGCCACCCTGATCCGCGGCCTGATCGTGAGCGCGTTGAAAGCCGCGATCCACGCCGGCGGAGCGCGCACGTCCACGACCGTCGCCACCAGCACACTCGAACGCCTCGCGCCGACGCAAACCTACGCCTTCGCCGAACCGCGCCCGAGCCCCGGCCTGCTCCGCGAAGCCGCCGCCCTCTACGAACCGCCGCAACGCGGTTTCATCGACGCCCCGCCGCTCGCCCGCCCGCTCGACCAGCCCCGAACCCCGAACACCGATAACCGCTTCCCGCTCGGCGTCGCGCGCGGCCAACTGCACAACACCTACATCGTCGCCCAAACCGGCGACGGCATCGTCATCGTCGACCAGCACGCCGCCCACGAACGCCTGATGCTCGACCGCATGCAGCGCGCCATCGCCGCCAAAGGCATCGAACGCCAAACGCTCCTCATCCCCGAAGTCGTCGACCTCGACGGCCCCTCCGTCGATCGCCTCACAAGCCGCGCAACCGAACTCGCCGAACTCGGCCTCATCCTCGAACAATTCGGCACCGACGCCATCCTCGTCCGCGAAGTCCCGGCGCTGCTGAAAGGCGGCGACATCAAAGGCCTCATCCAAGACCTCGCCGACGAAATCGCCGAATACGGCGCCACGCTCTCCCTCAAAGAACGCCTCGACGAAATCTGCTCGACCATGGCCTGCCACAGCGCGGTCAGAGCAGGGCGAAGCCTAACGCTCGAAGAAATGAACGCCCTCCTCCGCGAAATGGAACAAACCCCCTTGAGCGGCCAATGCAACCACGGCCGTCCCACCTATGTGGAACTCAAGCTGGCGGACGTCGAGAAGTTGTTCGGAAGGCGCTGACGCCAAGATGTCCCGCTACCGCCCCTCAGAGGGGGCGGTAGGGATAAGACAGCGACTACCCCGCATAATACACCCCGGCCTTCCGCGGAAAGAACGGTGCCACCAACTTGCTCGGCTTGAACGGCTTCCACGTCCCCCACTTCTGCCCGAGCCGGTCCGCGATCACCCAGAGCGCCGGCGGATGAAACCCGAGCCCGATATGCGTCGAGCGCACCTCGACATTCTCAGCGTTCGCGCCCTCGCGCTCAAGACACGCCCGCCACGCGACCACGCCGTCGGCCTTCGTATAGATCGCCGTCGCCGGAACGGGGATCGGCTCGGCGAGTTGCTTGATGCGCTCCGGATTGCGCGGCACGTCCTCGCCGGTCAAGAGCTTCCAAATCGCGCCGACATTGTTCGCATTCGGATCGGCGAACGGGCTACCCAGCGTGATCACCATCCGCACGTCGTCGGGCACCTGCCGCGCAATCTCGCGCGCCATGATCCCGCCGCGGCTCCACCCGACAAGCGTCACCGCCGCACTGTGCTTCGCCTTCAGCGCTTTGATCTGTGCGATCACGGCGGGCAAATCCTCGCCCGGCTTGCGCACGTTCAGCCCGCGCTTCCATCCATGCACGTCGTAGCCAAGCAGCGACAAATACCGCCTGAGCAGCAAGGTCGACCGGTCATCCGCCCCAAACCCCGGCAGCACGACCACCCCATGCTTCCGTCCCCGCGGCGCGCTCAGCAGAAACGGTGCCGCCACAAACAGCGTCGGAATATCGATCAACCCGCGCGGCTCCAAAAACAACAACCGCCGCGGCGGCGGCGAAATCGGCTCGTCGGTCATGAGCGCAGTATACACCAAGAAGTGGTCTCACACGATGACACGATGGGACGATGAGATACACCCGGCGCGAAGCGCCAATCGGTCAACCCCAGACTGCGCGCTATCGCGCGCGATTAGCCTCACATCGTCCCATCGTGTCATCGTGTGAGACCACTTCAAGACGCGACGGTTAGAACCATCACCTTCGTATCGCCATAAGCCCGCTCGTCGAGCGCGACAAATCCCGCCGGCACAGCGAACGCCTCATCCGCCGCCATCTCCGCCACGACCAGCGCGTTCGGCGCAAACCACTTCCCGTCCCGCGCGCTGACCAACGCCAGCTCCACCAGCCCCTTCCGATACGGCGGATCGAGGAACACCAGATCGAACGGCCCGCCGGCGTTGCCCGGCATCTCGCCCAAGCCCGTCGCGTCCCGCCGCCAAATCTTCGTCGCCCCCGTCGCGTGCGCCGCTTCGACGTTGCGCCGGATCAACCCGCGGCTCTCGAAGTGATCGTCGACGAAGAGCACATACGAAGCTCCGCGCGACAGCGCCTCCAACCCCAACGCCCCGGTGCCTGCAAACAAGTCGAGCACCCGCGCGCCCTCGATCGAAAACCCAACCCCGAAATCGTTGTGCGCCAGCACGTTGAACAACGCCTCGCGCACGCGGTCCGACGTCGGCCGCACGCGCGCGTCCTTCGGCGTGGCGAGCGAAAGGCCCCGATGCTTGCCCGCAACGATCCGCATCAGGCCCAGCCCACGCCCTTCTTGATGCCGAGCTGATCGCGAAACACCTTCGCCGGAATCTCCTCGACCGCGCCCTCTTTCAACTGCCCCAGATGAAACGGCCCGAACGTCACGCGGATCAACCGGTTCACCGTCACCCCGATATGCTCCATCAAGCGGCGCACCTCGCGATTCTTCCCCTCTTTGAGCGCAATCGTCGCCCAAGCATTCCCGCCCTGCTGCCGGTCCATCTTCGCCTCGACCGGCTGATACTTCACGCCGTCGATCTCGATGCCTTTCAGCAATCGGTCGAGATCCTCCTGCGTCAGCTTTCCGAACACCCGCACCCGGTAGCGCCGGATCCACCCGCTCGACGGCAGCTCCAACTTGCGCGCCAACTCGCCGTCGTTCGTGAGCAGCAACAACCCTTCCGAATTGTAGTCGAGCCGCCCGATCGAAATCACCCGGGGCATCCCC
>CAZXAQ010000085.1:0-17653 GCA_964638635.1 uncultured Flavobacteriaceae bacterium | reverse complement strand
CGTCACCGAAGAGCGCGTCTGGCGCTTCGAAAGGACCTGAATGCGCCTGCTCTTTTTAGGAGATCTCGTCGGCCGCTCGGGTCGCACCGCCGTCGTCGAACACGTACCCGAGTTGCGCCGCAAACTCGCACTCGATTTCGTCGTCGTGAACGGCGAGAACGCCGCCGGCGGTTTCGGCATCAACGAAGAGATCTGCTCCGCGCTGTTTCAAGCGGGCGTCGACTGCATCACCACCGGCAACCACGCCTTCGACCAGAAGGACAGTCTCGACGTCTACGACAACGAGCAGCGCTTGCTGCGCCCGGTGAACTACCCGAAGGGCACGCCGGGCCGGGGCGCAGGCCTCTACGAAGCGAAGAACGGCAAACGCGTGCTCGTCATCAACGCCATGGGCCGCGTCTTCATGGAGGCGCTCGACGACCCGTTCGCCGCCGTCGACCGCGAACTCGACGCCTGCAAGCTCGCTTGGGGCTGCGACGCCGCCATCGTCGATATCCACGCGGAAGCGACGTCGGAGAAAATGGCGATGGGCCACTTCTGCGACGGCCGCGCGAGCCTCGTCATCGGCACGCACAGCCACGTGCCGACCGCCGACGCGCAGATCCTACACGGCGGCACCGCCTACCAAACCGACGCCGGCGCCTGCGCCGACTATGACAGCGTCATCGGCATGGAAAAGACGGAGCCGCTGCAACGCTTCACCCGCAAACTCTCGACCGGCCGCATGACCCCCGCCCAAGGCCCGGCCACGGTCTGCGGCGTCTTCCTCGAAACCGACGACAACACGGGCCTCAGCCTACGCATCGAACCCGTGCGCCTCGGCGGCCGCTTAAAGGAGACCATTCCGACACCTTAACGCGCCTTGCGATGTGGCGCACTTGGGGCGCAAGATAACCGAACCAAAGCGGGGAGGGGATCATGCACCCGATGTCGCGCGCAGGCTTCATCGCCATAGCGTCCCTGTTTCTGCACGCGGCACAAGCCGACACCGTGCGCGTCATGGCGACAGGTCTCGGCGAAGGCGGCATCACCGCACCCGGCATCAACTGCGGCGCAGTTTCGGGCACGATCGACTGCGACGAAACCCTACCCGCCACCGGCACCATAACGCTGCTCGCAACGGCGAACCCCGGCTCCACCTTCGCGAACTGGGGCGGCGACTGCCCCGACGCCGATCCCACGACCGGTCCGAACGAATGCCGCGTGTCGCTCGCAAGCTTCCGCTCCGTCCGGGCCCAGTTCAACCGTTCGATCACGCCGCTGACCGAGACGCAAATCGCTGACGTCGCCGCCACGCGGAGCGGCATCGGCGACTACCTTGCCGCCCACACCGATATCGACACGGTTGCCGAGTTCATTGCGGCCTTGCCCGTCGACTACCGCCGCAACTGGATTCTCATGCCGCGGTCCGAAAGCCTGCAGACCGGCATGGCGGCATGGCCACGCGTGCTGCTGCCGAACGCGGAGGCAACGAACGCCTTCGCCGTCGGCTTGCGCCAGCATGGGTCGAATCCCGCCGACCCGACCGCGCACGTACCCTCGTATCCGGCCGCCTACCCGACCGCGGTCGAGTTCATGCAGTGGGACGAGGCGCAGAAGACGTTCCGCTTCCATGAGATCGCCTTGACGGCGCTCCCCGCCCGGGATGACACGAACCCCGACCCAACCGTTTTCGCACCGCGCTTCCTTGGCCGCGCGCGCGGCGTGTCGATCGACGACACGAAGTGCTTCGCTTGCCACTCCACGCGCAACGTCTTCAACAACGGCACGACGCCCGGCACCGACGGTGTCTCGCGCGACATCCCCGTCAAAATGAAGCCGAATTGGGACGCTTACGACAGCTGGGGTGGCATGCTGCCGTTCAACCGCGACCGCATCTACAAGGGTTCGCTCGAAGCGGCCGCGTTCCGCCACCTCTTCAATCTCTGGAACTGGCGCGACGAACCGGCGATCCGGGGTGTCGTCGAACAACTGGAATTCCAACCGCCCGGCGTGCCCGATGGCAGCGCCGCGCGCAGGCGCCGGCACAACCGCGACGACGGCACGATTCCAGCGTTGCAAGTCGTCGTCGACGACCGGATCACCCGCAACACGCTCGGCGGACCGGACGATGGGCGAATCGTCTTCCCCTTCGATGCGCCGGGCCCGCCGGTCACGACGGAGCCCCAGCCCACAGGATCGGGCCCCACGGTCACCTATCAGTTCGACCGCCGCGTCGGCACCGCCGGCACGACCGTCCTCCGCGATTCCGGCGCGACTGAGGCGGATCAATTCACGAAGATGGTCACGCTGCACCACACGTCGAGCCCGCTTGGCGACGCCGGACGCGGTGTCATGTTTCTTTTCAACCTGAGCGACAACGTCAACACCAAGCGCGTCGTCGACGAGGTGAAGACGCACCGCTTCGCGACGGGCAGCACGCCGATCGACGTCCGCCCCCTAACGCTCGCCATCGCGGCCGGCTGCATCTCCGCGACCGGTGGCACCGACATCACCGCAACGCAAGGCCTTTCCATCACGCTGCCCCCCGCCGCGCAGACGTTCTTTGACGCGCGCAACGGCATGTCGTTCGACGGCGTCTACGATGACACGCGCCGCCGCCAAACAAGCCTGACACTCAGAAAATCGGACATCCAAAAGCTGACGCTCGATCGAACCGGCGACACCTATGTGTTCAGCGCGTCGGGGCCGGCGGAGCCGGTCGCGCCGGAAATCGTAAACGGCATGATCTTGCAGTATGGCGGCGCGACATCGGGCGTGGCCGGTGGAACCGGCGGGCTCGATACGGATGTTCGACGGCTCCGGCAGGAGGTATTTCGCAGAGGCATCGACCGCGGCGGGCCGGACCAAACGGTCATGGGCGGCGTATTGGTCGATCGTGAGATCTACAACGACTTTGTGGCCAGTGCGGCCGACACCGCCCCGCTCTCTCTCGTTGGGGCCGCCCGGCCGCTCGCCCTCTTTCGCTATTTCTTGGAGCCTTTGGGTGTCTCCGTCGACAAATGGTCGACCAGTGTGCGCGGCCGCTCGCGCACGTACACGTTCTCGGCCTCCTTCGGCAGCTATCTGGCCGCGCTCGCCTCGCCCGAACCGGGCGGCTTGCGCGACAGTCTGGGTATTCCCGCGGCCGCTTCGCCGGCCGATGTTTGCACGGCGGTGATGCCGATGGTCACGGCGTCGCTCGCAGCGCTCCCCTTACCCGACGCGATGCCGACCTACACCGACATCCAGCGTATCTTCAACAAGAGCTGCATCGAATGCCACGGAGGCCTCGGCTATCCGCCCTACCGCAACTACGCCGGCCCTGGCGTGCCGATCGACTTCACCGAGAACGAAAACCCAGCGGGCACCGAGCGAAGACTTGAACGCTCGTATAACGTGGCCACATCGCTGGTCGCCGCGGGTTTGCTCTACGAGAAGATCACCGACGACGGCTTGCTCGCTCACCCCTACAATCCAGGTCAGCCCTACAACATCGCAGATCCCGACGGGCCCGCGCCCGACGTCGCCGACGAACGCTGCCCCGAGGGCCTGATGCCCTGCGGCGGCCCGCCGTTGAGCAAGGTCGACATCGAGACGATCCGCCGCTGGATCGTGGGCAGCACGCCCTACACGGAAGGCGACCCGCATCTCCACACCGTCGACGGCACCTACTACGACTTCCAAAGCTCCGGCGAGTTCACGCTGTTGCGTGACGCGGGCATGGAGCTGCAAGCGCGCCAAACACCGGTCCCGGCCGCAAACCCCATCACCGACGCGCACACGGGCCTGACCTCCTGCGTGAGCATCAACAGCGCCGTCGCCCTCAAGGTCGGCAGGCATCGCGTGACCTACCAACCCGACCTCGCGAAAGAGTCGCGCCAACCCGGCGGACTGATCCTGCGTATCGACGGCAAGCCGGTCGACGCTGCGAGCCGCGCGACCCCGCTCGAGGGAGGTGGCCGGGTGCTCAGAACCGCGGCAGGCGGCATTCAAGTGCAATATCCCGGCGGCACGGCCGTCATCGTGACACCGGGCACATGGCTCGGCGTCTCGTACATGAACGTCAACATCACGCGCGCCCGCGCCACCGAAGGCATCATGGGCGCGATCGCGCCGGGCAACTGGTTGCCCGCGTTGCCCGACGGCACGCTGCTGGGGGCGCGACCCGCCGATATCGCAACGCGCCACGCGACGCTCTACAAGAGATTCGCCGACGCCTGGCGCGTAACCGAAACGACGTCGCTGTTCGACTACGAGTCCGGCTTAAGCCCCGGCGCATTCGTCGCGAAGGACTGGCCGGAAGCCGCGCCGCAAGTGTGCCGCGTGCCGCAACTGCCCGGCGTTCCCATCGCGACCACGCCGCCGCAACCGCTCCCCGTCGCCGAAGCCGAAAAACTCTGTGATCCCGTCGTCGAAGCGCAGCGCCGCAAGAACTGCGTCGCCGACGTGACGGCGACCGGCGCGCGTGAGTTCGCGCAAACCTACTTGGCAACCGAGAGACAACTGAACCGTCCGCGGCCGGCCGCACCGGAGCTGCGCACGCCCGCAAACAACGCGACCATCCCGGCGACGGACATGCGCTTCGATTGGACGAACCCTGTCGCCCAGGCAAACGACGGGCTGACGATTCGCCACTGCCTGTGGAGCGCGGACCAACTCTACGACTTCAACAAATGCACTGTGCTCGACGAGCACGCAACGCCGTGGCAATCCGATTGGCGCATATTTGCGCTCATCGCCGTGCTCGCCCTGCTCTTGGCTCTTATCCTCTGGTTCGCCGCCCGCGCCCGCTTCATCGCTGTTCAGCTGCTCGCGCTCGCCGTCGCCCTCTGGGCCGGCTGGCAACTCTATCTCGTCCAAACCGGCCGCACCCCCGGCACAATCACGGTCGAACAAGTGGCACCGGGCAAAATCTACTTCTGGAGAGTCGTCGCCGAAGACGCCGAAGGCAACCTCGTCGAAAGCAAAACGCGGCGGTTGGTGGTGAAGTAGAAAGATTGCGTGTTGAGAACGTTCGCAAGCGGCCACGGTACGAAACGCGCGGATATCGCTCCAATGCCCGGTGCGGCGGAGTCTCACGGCGAAATTTGGTAAGCCCTGACCTTTGGATCCGCTTTCGCCAAGTAGCGCAAAGCGGCCCGGCTGGGCATGAAGAAATATCCACCGGCCCTGACCCGGACGAAGTTCTTCATGCCGCTAATTCGAAGAGCCCCTGAGGTTGTGGGGATCGTGAAGACCTTGGTCGCGCCATTGCCGCCCGTAGACACGATAGGATCTGGTTCGTCGCGGAGTGCGTGGAACGATGGTGACGCGATCCAAGACTGTTGTACGAATTCGAACTGGCGCTCGAGATCCGCACAGAGGCATACGAACATCAGGCCCTTCTCCGCCGCACCGCTGCCGCTCGGAGGAGTCTCATATGACCTGCCTCGCCTAATGAGGCGGTGGCGGTTGACGATCGCCTGCTGCGAGGGGTCGCCCGGTTGCAAACTATCGCGCGGATTGGCGCGCCTCGCATGCGCACCAAGCGGACACCGCAAACCTCTCGGATCGTCGACCGCGTAGGCGAAATCGTTGTCGAGGTTGGCAGGTTCGGTCATCTCGCCGAGATTCGCGCGATTGATGAGAGACGTCCCGTCGTACCATCTACCCATCATCTTCGCGGCGACCCAATCCGCCGTCGCATCTCCACCGATCACATTCCCCACGTTGGAATAGCGCGCGCGAATGCTGGCCGCCGCCTCCTCCGTGAAGTTGCGGAACTCGTCCACGTCCTGCTCCAGTTGCCTGATCACCAGGAACGTGCCGTTGCGGCCGAAATCGCGAATCTCGTGATCCGATTCGCGGGTCGTGAACGCGGGAAAGCGCGAAGGCTCGCTCGCGGACGGGATCGGCAAGTTGTCGTCCAAATCGGTCTCGGCGCCGACCGCTGGCGAAGGCGGAAAGAACTCTTGGTTGTTGCGGTAGCCAAGAATGAACTCGCCGGGAGCGGCGATGTCGCGCGGCGCGATATCCTTCAACGAGCGCTGCGAGCCGCGGATAACGGGCTGCGAGATGCCGTCGCGAAAACCGAAATGCTCGTGGTCGATTGTCGTTTCACCCGGCTTGCCGCCGCGCTTCGCAATCGGCCGCGAAAGCACATGGCCCAAGAGCTTTCCCCCTCGCTCCTCCAGAGGCTTGCGCCAATCGTCGAGCGCCGCCGCGCAATCGTCGGCGCTCGACCCATAGATCAACATCGCCGCATCGGCGGCCAGGCCGTCGTGTTGCAGGCCCGGTGAGGGCGCATCGCGCCACCGCCAATTCTCAGGCGCGGAGTCGTCTGCATCGCCAAGCACGTGACTTCGGTTGGCCATGCCCAAGTTGAAGGCGCAGGGAAACGTCGTTAGTCCAGTAGCAGCGTCGTGTCCCGCTTCCGTCATGCCGAGGTTTTTGAGCCCGGCTGCCGAAAATGCGATGAACCTAGCGCGATCGTGTGGCGTCGTGCCGAACGGATGATCTCCGAAGGAAACACCTGAGCTTGAAGCAATCCCCGGGCGACCGCCATCGAGGATTTCGCCGATCCAATCCCTGGCTTGCGCTTGATCTGCAGGCAGCTTCACAAAAGCGTAGGCGACGAAGTTGAGTTCGCCAAGGCCCCGGAAGGCAAGCGATTGGATTTCGTCGGCTTCCAGCGCGTAGTCGGGACGCTGCATCGACCCGAAACAGCCGAGCCACGCGCGCGCTTCCGTATCTGTGCGTGCGCGGGCCAGTCCGTCGCGAATGAGTGCGTTGTTGCGCATTTGATCTGTAGTCCACTTTGGAAAGCGGCTGTACCAGAAGCGGGATGCGATCTGTTGTCTACGAACCCAGCGTTTGAAGCGATCTCCGTCCTGCGCGCCATCCAACAGAAGAAAGCGCGTGCGCGGGAACCCGACGCCGTTGCTCCACGCCGCAGTCTGGCCCGGATGTGCTTTGGTGATGAAGTCCTCAAGATAACTCTCCCAACTTCCATCGTAGTTGGCGAGGAAAATAAGAGTGTCCGTACCCGGCAGCCGAAACCACTTCGCGTAGTGGATCGTACCCATATTGAGCACGAAGCCGGGCCGGTACATATACGTCACCAACTGCTTGATGCCCCACAACGCAAGGGCCAGCGTCAGGCGCCGGAACCAGCCCTTCTTGAGCGGCGTCACGGCAATGATGTGATTTTGCGCGTGGCTGGGCTGATTTTCACGCTCGACGATCGCCGTGAGGGCGTCGAGGTTTGGATCGAGATCAATCGATTTGTCTGAGATCTCGTGTGCCCGAAGTCTCCACACGAACAGCCCGAACGCGAAGCCGGCCAGCATCGCAGTCACGACAATCGCTCCGCTAACCGCCAATAGAACGCGGCCGGCCAACTCCAATGGACCAAGCGCTATATAGATGAAGCCGCCCGCCATGAGAGCAATTGCCAACACCGGCACCACGATGGTCAGCGCCGTGGGCGACCTCATGAACTTCAAAAACGCAGTGAACTTGGTACGTTCGATGAACTCGGACAGCGCTAGCCGCCGGCCGCTCGGCCGAACCAACAGGTCTCCCAGTTGCCGTCCCTCGTCCAGCAGATCTTGCAGTCGTAAGCGCTCGGCCTGGTCTGTTGTCTTCTGTGCCGCGCGCCTAAGGACATCGTCCTGATGGACGAACTTGCGCACGTAGCGCACGGCGGCAACGGCCCGGCCGCTCAAGCCGGAATGGGACTCGAGATAGTGATCGAGCGCTTTTGTCGCGAAAGCAGCGACACGCGCATCGTTTTCGATGTCTGCGATTGAAAACTCTGGCGTGCCGTTGAAGTTGAGCCCGATAGAGCCCCATGGCCAGGTATGCAGTTTCAGCGCATGCCGTTCCAAGAGGTCCGCCAGCGCATCGGCTGTTGCCGGTGCCGCCGAAGGGTCTTCCATGGCATGCAGGAAAATCGGGCGCAGCCAGGCGTGTGCACGATCTGCGATGATCCGTAGAGCGCGATCCTGTGGGCCATCGACATTGAGCTCAAGCAACAAACGCCGCTCGGCATCTTTTCCCTCACCGGCGTGAACCAAGGACAGGGAAGCGAAATGCACAATTCCCGTTGAGTGCAAAGTTTGACCGATTTCCAGTCTTGCCGGGTTTCCAAGTGCGTCGATCTGCCCTTCGATCACATCGCTTGGCGTGGTTGATCGCACCGGCGCCGAAACCACGATCATCGACTGGCTCGCTGAAGGCGTATCGAACTTCATGATGAGATGGCGAGGAAAAGGGCCCGCATACTCGATGCCGCCGGCTGTGCGCAAACCGTCGCGCGCAAACAACACCTTGAACATTGCCGTGATCTGCGCCATGGCGAGATACTTGCCTAAGCAGGCATGGATGCCGTGACCAAACAACAGTTCCGGTTCGATTTTGCGGCGCGGGTCGAAAGTGCCCGGATCTGAGAATACCCGGCGATCTCGCAAGGCGGACGCTGTCGCAACCAAGAGCACCGAGTTCTTGGGTATTTTCGTGTCGCGGCCGGTTCCTTTGGCAATGACGCAGTCTGTCCTGGCGTAGCGCCATTGTCCCGGCGATAGGGCCGGGTTCAAGCGCGCCGCTTCGAGGAGGATCGCTTGCAACTTGGCTATGTCGTTTGTCCGGGCGGCGTTCTTGGCCTGGTTGAGTTCGCGCGGGCGCCGGAGCAGTTCCTGCAGCATGTTGCCGGCAGCAAGGGTATTTGTTGGGACAAAGCCGGTTACCAGGCCAACGACGATCGAGCGAATCTGGTCGTCGGTCAAGTCAGGCTTGAGTGCGACCAGGCGATCGATGACCGTGTCCGGATGGTCCGGCGACGAGGCCCGCGCGTTGGCGCGCTTGATCGCGAGATCGACCACGGAGCGCAGACGTTCCCCGCCGTTCAAAGCAAGCGCGCGCGTTTCCTCATTGCCGAACGGATCGGCGAAAAGCAACGCCGAGACGGCCATTGCCCATTCCGCAAAAGCATCCGCATCACTGACGGCAAGCCCCATGTACTTGCAGCAGGTCTCCGCGGCAACGCGGGTGACGAAGTCCTTCATCACGTCGATGTGCCCTTTGGAGTCGTCGGCAAGCGCTTTCGCGAATTTGTCGCTGAACCCGCCGACGAGCGCAGCATCTTCGAGCCGCACTGCCTTCCGGATGATCAGATTTTGTTCGTCATGCTCCATGCCCTCCATGCCCAGAACAAAATTCGTTCCTCCTGCTAGCTCTGTCATTTCGAGGCCGAACGGTACCTCAAGAACGTCGGGGGAGGTCAGGACCTCCTTGACGTCTCGTTCGCGCGTGACAATCACAAGCCGCCCGATTCTCACGATCGGCCATACTTCACGCAGCAAACTGAAGAGCCACCTTAGAAACAGTGCAAACGCGCGCGATTTCAACCGGGCGAACCAGCCTCGGCTCATACCGAGCCGCTGAAATTCGAAAGGCGCAAGGCGGCCGGGTTTGTGCGCCGCGTCGCGCGCCTGCATCGCCCTGATCTTCGCATTGTATTTGAGTTCGAACATCGCTCCCCCAAGCGCCCCGTCGCCGGGCCTTCAGCCACTTCCCTCGCGTTCCGCCATCGCCAAGCCTTCCCGGAAGTGCGCGTTCCACGCACGATCGACAAACGGCAGCCAGTCGAGATGACTGCTCAAGAACTTTGGGCACGCCTCCATCAAGTCGGCATAGGCGGCTGCTGCCGCCTTCCTGTCACCGCTTCTGACATACGCATTGACCTTGATCATGTGAGCGTACCAATACGCAGGGCGCCTAATGATCGCCTGGTTTGCATGTTCGATGGCGTCGTCCCACCGGCTGAGCATGCTGTAGCTCAGCCCCAGTTCGCCCAAAAAATAGAAGAGGTGCGTGTCGTTCGGACTCAAACGCAATGCGGTTTTGAGTGCTGCAACCGCCGCAGTAGGTTCGTTCGCGAGGTTGTGGCACCCACCCAATTGGGCGTGCGCCAACGCAAGGCTGGGGTTCAACGCGATGGCTTGTTGCAAGAGCGCCTTTGCCTGCGCCGGGTGTCGCAACCACATCTCCGCAATGCCGGCCAACATGTGCGCGCGGCCGTCATCGCAGTCGGCGCTGATCGCACGGTGCGCAAGCCTACGCATCTCCCGGACCTGATCCTCCGATCTGCGCTCTGCCCAGATCGACCAGCCCAAGTTGAATGTCGCTTGGATCAGCGTTTCGGGCGAGGTTGGGTCGAGCTCAAGCGCTTCGGCGAACAAATTGCGCGCTATCTCGGCGTCGGCGCGCGTGAAGCGATTCATGTGCCATCGTCCGCGCCAGGTCAGTTCGCTGACATCTCTCTCGTTTCCCGGTTTGGCGTGTGCGCGCGCTTGTTCGGCGTGGTCGATGCTGACGTCAAGAACGGCAACAAGGTCGGCGACGAGTTCCTGAACCGTGTCTTGCGAGAAACGCGTCGGCAAGGTTCGCCGGTACGACCAAAGGACGTGACCGGTACTGGCTTCGGACAGGTTGACCGCAAGCCCGAACTCTTCACCCACGATGCGCAGACGGCCCTGCAACAGGTATTTCGCGCCGAGCTCGCGTCCGATGCGCTCGGAATCCGCGTCGCGGCCGGTAAACGAAAAGCTCGAACTGCGTGCGATGACAGGCAGCCAGCGCAGCCGTGAAAGGCGATCGATCAGCTCTTCACTCAGGCCTTCGGCGATGTAATCGTTCGCGGGTTCGCCGGTCAGGTTCATGAACGGCAGGACCGCGAGCGCCGGCTTGCCGCCGAATCCCGGAGCCGGTTGTGTCACATCGACGATCCGGCTCGGAAGGGAAGCGAGGTTTGCGGTTCCGTCATCGTCTCCGGCGCCTGCTCGTCCGGCGCGGCGTCTGCTCCGCTCCAAATTTCGCCGTTGCTCGCGGAGCCATTCCTCAAATCCGTCCTCGCCTGCAACGTCGAGGCCCTCAAGGAACTCGCCCTCGAACAAATTGTTCGCGGCCCCCGGCTCGCGCGCGTCCACCTTCACTCTTTGAAGATCGAGGCGCACGCGATCGTGTTCGCATATCAGCAAGGGTGTCGCGCAGATGTTGAGGCTCCTGCGCAGGTTGGCCAGTTCGCGGCGCAGACTGTTGCGGCCGTGAGTTGGCTCGCGCGTGCCCCACAGTTTTTCGTGCAGCCAACTGCGGGTACGCTCGCCATCGTTTGCCATGGCGAGCGTCGCGATCAGGGCCACGCCCTTCTTGCTCGAAATATCGACACGTTGCCCATCCGGCGCAAGCAACCGAAATGCGCCGAAGAGATTGAGTGTAAACCGTTGAACAACGTCTACCTGTGTCATGGCCAGGACAGCTGCGTCTTGGGTCGGAACAATAACAACAAGTCCCCAGTAATGCACTGTCCATTTAAGCGTCTGCAGTGCTCTTCCTTCGCTTGTCACAGAATTGGGCAAATCGCAGTTGGCTAAGGTCGAACGCCGGGTTGGGAACGCAAGGATACCGACCACCATCCTGGGAAGTCCTTGGTGCCGGCCGCGGCCGTTGCGGTCGCCCCGGAGATCAGGCTCCATTCCCGGCCTGACCGGCCGATGCCTTAACATCGGCGTCCGGCTTCGCAATGTGGCCGCCGCCCGCGACCAGAATCGCGAGCGGCCGCTCCGGCGCTTCAGCAAACGGGGGTGAACGCTTTCCATCGCTCACGCGACTGGCGAGGCCGCGTATGTCGTCGCAACAACGTCCAAAGAGCTTGGCTGCAAATAGACGAATCGCGCGGCGATCACCATCATTGTGACGAGGAACGGCAGCGCCAAAACCGTGAACAACTCGCCGCGGAATTTCCTATGCATCGTTGGATCCTTTCTGGTCTCGTTCGATCGTGCCCATCGCACTCGATCGAGCGGCAACCTAAAAGGCGCCCGGAACAACAGCGTGAACCCCGCGGGAGCAAAGCGTGAATAGTGCGTGATAAACGCTGGCTGGCGCCAACCCGCGCTGACACGGTGCCTGCAGCCGGCGGGGTAAGCGAAAGAGGCAGCGGCCCCAAACAGACGCCACGGGCGATCTGACCCCTTGATTGAACGCACGCCCTTGCGCTTTATCACGGTCCGAAATTCCCAGAGTAAATCGTATGGCCGGCCATAGTCAGTTCAAGAACATCATGTTCCGCAAAGGGGCGCAGGACGCGAAGCGCTCGAAGCTGTTCTCCAAGCTCGCGCGCGAAATCACCGTCGCGGCGAAGGGCGGTCTGCCGGACCCCGACAAGAACCCCAAGCTGCGCGCGGCCATCATCGCGGCGCGCAAGGAAAGCATGCCGAAGGACAATATCGAGCGCGCGATCAAAAAAGCCTCGGGCCCCGACTTGGAGAACTTCGAAGAGGTCCGCTACGAAGGCCGCGGCCCCGGCGGCGTCGCGATCATCGTCGAAGCCCTGACCGACAACCGCAATCGCACCGCAGGCGACGTGCGCTCGCTGTTCACGAAGCACGGCGGCCAAGCCGGCGAAACCGTCGCCTACATGTTCGACCGGTTGGGGCAGATCCAATATCCGCTGAGCGTCGCGAGCGCCGAGGCGATGCTCGACGCCGCGATCGAAGCCGGCGCTGACGATTGCCAAACCTCCGACCAGACGCACGACCTGTTCTGCAAGATGGAAGACCTGAACGAAGTCGCGCGCGCGCTCGAAAAGAAGTACGGCCCGCCGTCGATGGCGAAGTTCGTCTGGCGCCCGCAAACCGGCGTCCCCGTCGAAGGTGAAACGGCAGAGGCGCTGATCAAACTCATCGACGCCCTCGACGACCACGACGACGTCCAAACCGTCTACGCCAACTTCGAAATGTCCGACGCCACGATGGCGAAGCTGACGGCCTGACCGCTGCACGCCCCGCGCGCATAGGCAGCAAGCCATCTGACGCCACGCGAATATCGCGCGCATCCGGTGTGAGTTCCGCACACGATTGTGCGTTCCCCCGGCGAATCCAAAGGCGCGCCGGCGCATCGCCGTGCTATCGCTGGGGGCATTGTTGAGCCCCCTCACGAGAGACCTTGCGATGTCCATCCGTTCCGCCGCGCTCGCGGCCGTCTGTGCGACCTTCATTGCGCTGCCGCTCTATGCGGCATCGGCTTATGTCGATCCGGAGGGCCGCTTTGCCATCGGCGTTCCCGACGAATGGATCGCGGGCCAGCCGACGGACAAGAAGGCGGCGGGGCTGCTCGCCAAGAAGAGCGAAACCGAACTCTTCGCCGTTTGCGTGGTCAGCGTCACCGACACGCCGGAGACGAAGGCGATGACCCAGGAAGAGATCAATCGCGAATCCGCAGCCGGGCTCGGCAACGATTTCTGGCAATCGTCCTACAAGGCGCAAGGCGCGCAAGAGGTGGTGATCGCCGCGTCGTCGGTACGTGAAGCGATCGGCGGCCGCAAAGTGCAAACGGTCAGCGCCGAATTCTCGATGAAGCAGACGACCGGCGGCGTGCTTCGCTTCAAGGCGCGCGAAGAATTGCATATTCTTCCCGGCCGCATTCACGATGTCGGCTGCATGTCCCCGGCCACGAAGTTCGACGGGGTGAAGGCGGACATCGACGCGATCCTCTTGTCCTACGATCCGCACGGCGGCCTGACGGTCCAAGGCCCCGCGGTCGAACCGTCGGTCGTGACCCTCTTTGCGCGCGCCAACTACGAAGGTGTGGCCCGCGTTCTCAAACAACAGGCGGCGACCGTCGCCGACCGCACCGGCAGCATCATGGTCTCGGGGCTGGGCGCGTGGCAGGTCTGCGAGGGCGCGAACTTCACCGGCGCCTGCACGACCGTGGCTAGCGCGAAGAGCGCGGCCGCCAACGGCTTCTTGACGGTCGGTTCCATCCGCCCGGTCGCCGCAACACCCGCCCAAAGCATCGAAAGTGCGGCCGCCACGAACCGCACGACGCTGCTCGGCGAAGCGATCCGCCAGTTCGGCGCGAAATAGCGGGTCGGGACGCAATCATAAAGGGCGCGCGTCAGGCGCGCCCTTTTCGCTTTCTACTCCGGCATCACCAACCCGCGGCCCACGTCGATCCGAACCCGCGCGATGCTGCGCCGGTTGCGGATTCCGTCGCCGTAGATGTGAACGGGAAACTCGAGCACGAGGCCGCCGCGGTCGTAGCGCGCGCGCAGGCGCTGGAACTCGATCCCGAGGAACCCCAACCGCTCCCGGTTGCCGACAACGCGGCAGAGCCGCCCTTCGTCCATGCCAGGCACATGCCCCGCGCGGTCCGGGATCAGGATCAGCAAATGCTGGCTGCAGCACACCGGCTCACCGCCGGTGTCGAGCAGCGCCACGCGCACCGCGTTGTTGTAGAAGCCGCGCGTGTTGCGCTCCCACGGCTCTGCGATGGACTGAACACTGGCCGCGTAGTCGCAAGGCCGCACTTCGGTGGCAAGCGCGGGCAGGGCCGCTGCAAGAAGCGATGCCGCCGCAACAAGTACGCGCATAAAGACTCTCCCCGCTGACCTATTCGACCTTAACTGTACCCTTCTGCAAGTTCACCCGCACGCGCCCCACGCCGGGTTGGAACTTTGCGCCGTCAATGTAACGCTTGTACGGATACTCGATCAGAAGGCCGCGTCCCGCGTCATAGCGCGTCCTGATCTTGTCGATCGCGATGGCCTGATAGCCGTTCGTGCCCTTATCGCCCACGACTTTGCAAATCCGCGAATGCTCCGTCTCATCGTTGTTCGGAATCATGATGAGCAAATGCGTGCTGCAGCACGCGGGCTCGCCCCACGTGTCGACCAGCGCGACGCGAACTTGTCCGTTGTAGTAGCTGCGGATGTTCTTCTCCCACGGCTCGACCAGCGTCTGCAGGCTGGCGGCGAAGTCGCACTCGCGAACCTCCGCGGCGGTGACCGGAAGCGCGGCGGCAAGCAGCGCAGCCGCGGCGATGAGAGAGCGCATAATGATTCCTTGGTTAGAAGCGACGCCTTAGATTCTGGACGCACTGTGCACCAAAGTCAGCAACACTTGGTATCGAATCGCGCTATGGTCTAAGTGGAACATTTCGTGTACAAGGCGGTCGATGTCGTTTCCCCGCGCCACCCGAATCTTAGGGCTCGATCCCGGTCTCCGCCGCACCGGCTGGGGCGTGATCGAACGCGACGGCTCAAGGCTCAGCTTTATCGAATGCGGGGTCGTTACCTCGGATAGCGAGATGGCCCTGGCCGATCGCCTGGTCGCGCTGCACGAAGGCTTGTCGGGTGTGATCGAGCGGTTGCGCCCCGAAGTCGCCGCGGTCGAGCAGACGTTCGTGAACAAAGACCCGGTCGCGACGCTGAAGCTCGGCCAAGCCCGCGCGATCGCGCTGCTCGTGCCCGCGCGCGCCGGATTGATGGTAGCCGAATACGCCCCGAACCAGGTGAAGAAGTCGGTCGTCGGCGTCGGCCACGCCGACAAAGATCAGGTGCACGCGATGGTGAAAATCCTGCTCCCGCAATCGAACGCCAAAGGCCCCGACGCCGCCGACGCCCTCGCCATCGCCATCACCCACGCGCACATGTCCGAATCCAGCGACCGCATGTCCGCGCTGATGGCCAGGGCGCGGTAGGAAGAAATCTCACGCGAAGCCGCGAAGAAAGAAATGCCTCACACAATGACACAACGAAACAATGTGTGTCCTCCCCTCGGCGCGCAGCGCCATTTGGAACCGCGAAATCGCGCCTGCGGCGCAAGAATGGCTCATTATTGTTTCGTTGTGTCATTGTGTGAGGCATCTTCTTTCTTCTTCGCGTCTTCGCGGCTTCGCGTGAATCCTCTTCAAAGGACCGCCGCATGATCGGAAAACTCACCGGCATCGTCGACGAAATCGGCACCGACTTCGCCGTCATCGACGTCGGCGGCGTCGGCTACGTCGTGCACTGCGCCGCGCGCGTCCTCTCGAATTTGCCCCAGCCAGGCCAACGCGCAACCCTCTTCGTCGAAACCCAAATGCGCGAAGACGCGATCAAACTCTTCGGCTTCACGACCAGCGAAGAGCGCGAATGGTTCCGCCTCATGCAAACCGTGCAAGGCGTCGGCGCCAAAGTCGCGCTCTCTATTCTGAGCACGCTCAGCGTCTCCGACCTAGCTCGCGCCGTCGCCTTCGAAGACAAAGCAGCTGTCGGCCGCGCCCAAGGCGTCGGCCCCAAACTCGCCGCCCGCATCACCGCCGAATTGAAAGACAAGGCCGCCGCGATCTCCGCCCCCCTTCACATCGCCAGAGGCGAGGGCACGGTCGTGGGCTTCGCCAAACCCCAAGGCGCCGCCGCCGAAGCCGTCTCCGCCCTCGTCAACCTCGGCTACAGCCAAGCCCAAGCCAGCCAAGCGATCGCAACCGTCGTCGCCCGCGAAGGCAAAGAACTCCCGCTGCAAGCGATGATCCGCGAAGGGTTGCGCGCACTTTCGAGTGCGGCGTGATGAAGATGTCAGCTGTGAATTCCAATCAGGTCGTCATGGCCGGGCTTGACCCGGCCACCCAGTGTCAACGCTCAGGTAGCGACACTGGGTGGCCGGCTCGTAGGCCGGCCATGATGGAGTATTTGTTGTGGGGACGGGACAAATGACCAAACCCAACCGCCTCATCACCCCCGAAACCCGCGACGACGACACAGGCGAGGCGTCGCTTCGTCCGTTGACGCTCGCCGAATTCATCGGCCAAGACCAAACCCGCGCAAACTTGAAGGTGTACATCGACGCCGCGCGCGGCCGGAACGAGGCGCTCGACCACGTGTTGCTCGCCGGCCCCCCGGGCCTCGGCAAAACCACGATGGCCCAGATCGTCGCCCGCGAACTCGGCGTGAACTTCCGCTCGACGTCGGGCCCTGTGATCGCGCGCGCCGGCGACCTCGCCGCGATTCTAACGAACCTGCAGCCGCGCGACGTGCTCTTCATCGACGAGATCCACCGCCTGAACCCCGCGGTCGAAGAAATCCTCTACCCCGCGATGGAAGACTTCCAGCTCGACCTCATCATCGGCGAAGGTCCCGCAGCGCGCACCGTAAAGATTGACCTCGCCCCGTTCACACTCGTCGGCGCCACCACGCGCTCCGGCATGATCACAAAGCCGCTCCGCGACCGCTTCGGCATCCCGCTGCGCCTCGAGTTCTACAAAGTCGAAGACTTGATCGAAATCGTAAGCCGCGGTGCGCGCATCTTGAATCTGCCGCTCACGCCCGAAGCCGCGCGCGAAATCGCAGCCCGCTCCCGCGGCACGCCGCGCATTGCCGGACGGCTGCTCCGCCGAATCCGTGATTTCGCCGCCGTGAGCAAGCTCCCGAAGGTCGACGCAAAAGCCGCCGACGAAGCGCTCACCCGCCTCGAAGTCGACAAACGCGGTCTCGACAATTTCGACCGCCGCTACCTGAAGATCATCATCGACAACTACAACGGCGGCCCCGTCGGCGTCGAAACGCTCTCGGCGGCCTTGGGCGAACCGCGCGACGCGCTCGAAGAAATCATCGAGCCGTTCCTGCTCCAAGAAGGCTTCGTCCAGCGCACGCCGCGCGGCCGCATGGCGGCGGGCCTCGCTTACACGCACCTCGGCCTCACGCCCCCGAAAGCGGTGACGCAACAAACGCTGTTCGACACCGCGCGCGACGAGGACGCCGATGTCTGAGCCCACAATGGGCCGCTTCGACGGCAAGACGCACATCCTGCCGGCGCGCGTCTACTACGAAGACACCGACGTCTCCGGCATCGTCTATCACGCGAACTACCTGCGC
>CAZXAQ010000084.1:0-18258 GCA_964638635.1 uncultured Flavobacteriaceae bacterium | reverse complement strand
TCGATGTCGACGGGGATCAGCGAGCGCAGGTCGACGACTTCGGCGTCGATGCCGGTGTCTGCGGCGGCGGCGAGTGCCACGTGCACCATCGTGCCGTAGGCGATGACGGTGAGGTCGTTGCCCTCGCGTGCGATCGCGGCCTTCCCGAGCGGCACGGTGTAGTAGCCGTCGGGCACGTCGCTTGCCTTGTTTTTCGACCACGGTTGGACGGGGCGGTCGTGGTGGCCGTCGAAGGGGCCGTTGTAGATGCGCTTCGGTTCGAAGAACATGACGGGGTCTTCGTCTTCGATCGCGCTGATGAGCAGGCCTTTCGCGTCATACGGGTTCGACGGGATCACCGTTTTGATGCCGCAGACGTGGGTGAACAGTGCTTCCGGGCTTTGGCTGTGCGTCTGGCCGCCGAAGATGCCGCCGCCATAGGGCGAGCGCAGCGTGATCGGCGCGGTGAAGTCGCCGGCGGAGCGGTAACGTAGACGGGCCGCAGCCGAAACGATTTGGTCGTAGGCCGGGTAGATGTAGTCGGCGAACTGGATTTCGATGACGGGCTTCAAGCCATACGCGGCCATACCGATGGCGGTCGCGACGATGCCGCTTTCGCCGATCGGCGAGTCGAAGCAGCGTTGCACGCCGTGCTTTTTCTGCAAGCCGTCGGTGGCGCGGAAGACGCCGCCGAAATATCCCACGTCCTCGCCGAATATCAGCACGTCGGGGTTCTTCGTCAGCATGACGTCCATGGCCGAGTTCAGCGCCTGGATCATATTCATGGTGGGCATGACTTAGACCCCCATCTCTTGGCGCTGGCGGCGGATGTGCCAGGGCATGTCTTTGTAGACGTCTTCGAACATCGTCTTGACGCTCGCCATCTTGCCGGAGCCGAGCGTGCCGTAGGTCTCGGCCTCTTTCTGTGTGTTGCGGACGTCTTCAGCGATCGCTTGTTCGAGGTCGGTGTGTTCCTTCTCCGACCATTTGCCGAGTGCGATCAGGTGTTTCTTCAAGCGCTCGACCGGATCGCCGAACGGCCAGGCTTTCGCTTCGTCGGTCGGGCGATAGCGGCTGGGGTCGTCGGAGGTCGAGTGGCCTTCGACGCGGTAAGTGAAGTGCTCGATCATCGTGGGGCCGAGGTTCGAGCGGGCGCGATCGGCGGCCCATTTCGTCACCGCATAGACGGCGAGGAAGTCGTTGCCGTCGACGCGCAACGCCGGGATGCCGTAGCCGATGCCGCGCGCGGCGAACGTCGATTCATCGCCGCCGGCGATGCCTTGGTAGCTTGAGATGGCCCACTGGTTGTTCACGACGTTCAGGATCACGGGCGCCTTGTAAACGGCGGCGAAGGTGAGCGCGGTGTGGAAGTCGCCCTCGGCCGTCGAGCCGTCGCCGATCCAGGCGGCGCAGATGCGGTCGTCGCCGCGATAAGCCGACGCCATCGCCCAGCCGACCGCTTGGCTGTAGTGCATCGCGAGGTTACCCGCGATCGAGAAGAAGCCGTGCTTCTTCGACGAATACATGATCGGGAGCTGGCGGCCTTTGAGCGGGTCGCGCTCGTTCGAATAGACCTGGCACATCATGTCGAGCAGCGGATAGCCGCGCGAGATGAGCAGGCCCTGCTGGCGGTAGGTGGGGAAGCACATGTCCTCCGGGTCGAGGGCTGCGGCTTGCGCGACCGCGATCGCCTCTTCACCGGTGCACTTCATGTAGAACGACGTCTTGCCCTGGCGTTGCGCCGCGAACATGCGGGCGTCGTAGGCGCGCACGGTCAGCATGTTCTTGAGGCCGCGCTTCAGCGTCTCGACGTCGACTTGCGGGTCCCAAGGGCCATGCGCCTTGTTGTCTTCGCCGAGCACGCGAATAAACGAGTAGGCGATGTCGTTCGTGTCTTTCGCGGCGACGTTGATGTCGGGCTTCCGGATTTCGCCCGCCTTCGGCACCTTGATGTGGCTGAAGTCAGGCTTGTCGCCCGGGCGGTGTTTCGGTTCGGGAATGTGGAGCTTGAGCTGGGGCTTGTTCGGGCGGATGGGTGCGGTCGACATCAAGGGCTCGTTTCGCTGAAAGCAGCCGTTCGTTGGGGCGCAGTGGATAGGCGCGAGGGGCCCGGGCGTCAATGACGGCGCGGGGGCAGGGCTAAGGCTTCGTTGCGCGTTCGAGTGTTGCTTGGCCTCGCAAGAACGGAAGCGTTCATTTCAATCGTTATGAGCAGCGCGAAACTTTCGGAGGGGGATTTGTGCACTGCAACCGTACAACAAAAGCCCTTCCCCCCTTGAGCGGGAAGGTGGCGAGCGGAGCCGCGAGACGGCCCGCCTTCGCTGAAGCTTCGGCGGGTCTGGGTGAGCGCGTCGTCCGCCGCAGCCTTTGGCGTTGGTGGAATGGGGGGCCGTTAGTGCGCGTGGAACGCCCCCCATCAGTCTCGCCCTGTGGGCTCGCCAGCTTCCCCCTCAAGGGGGGAAGCGCTGGTTACTTGCTGAAGAGTTGCGCAGTGTATGCGTTTGAAAGTTCGCGCGCGTTGCCTGCGCCAAATGTGTAGCGGTCTGGGCGCACGAGCACGGCGTCTGCACCAAACGCATCGAGGAGGGCGCCGAGTTTTGCGGCGAACGGCTTCAACGCGGCGCCTTCTAAGGATTCGATGCGTGCGAGGAGAGGGTTCGCGATGCCTGAGACGTCGCTGGCGCGTCGGGCGATGAGCCAGGCGCCGGGGCCCAAGAGGTCGTCGACGTAGGTGTCGCCGATTTTGTCTTGCGGGAAGATCGTGCCGGTGCGCTTGTTGTTGGGCATGAAGGCACCGGGGCCGATTCGGGGATCGGCGGGCGGCACAGGCTGCTGGCCGGTCGCGCGCACGGCCAACATGCCGGCATCGCGCTGCGCAGCGGCTTCGGGATCGGCGATGCAGACGACGCGGCCCATGGCGATCGCGGTTTCGGTGACGGCGCGGACGTGGGGTTCGCGTTCGGTTTGATAGGTGTCGAGCAGCGCGTCGCTTGCTTCACCGCGCAGGACGTGCGCGAGCTTCCAAGCGAGGTTCACCGCGTCGCGGATGCCGGAGCACATGCCTTGGCCGGCGAACGGCGGCGTCTGGTGCGCGGCATCGCCCGCCAAGATGATACGGCCGCGGCGCCATTCGTTCGCGACCAGGCCGTGGAAGCGGTAGACCGCTTTGCGGTCGATCTCGACGTCGCCGTCGTTGATCCACGGTTTCAAGAGTTCGGCGATGCGGCGATCGTCGAGGAAGCTCTGCGCGTCTTCGCCGGGACGGATCATGAACTCCCAACGGTGGCGGCCGGGGCCCATGAGCACGCAGGTCGTGGGGCGCACAGGATCGCAGATTTGCAGATTGAGGTTCGGCATGCGCTCGGGGCGCTTCACCTGTGCGTCGATGACGAGCCAGGGTTCGTCGAAGCCGTAGTCGAAGTGGGCGATGCCAAGCGCCTTGCGGACGGGGCTCGAGGCGCCGTCGCAGCCGACGACGAAGCGCGCTTCGACGGTTTCGGGTTTGCCGCTGGCGTCGGTGATCGTGGCGCGGATGTGGTCCGCGCCGATGTGTTCCAAGCCTTCGAAGCGCGCGCCGAGGCGGGTTTCGACAGTTGGGTAGTCGGCGAGCTTGGCGCGGAGTGCGCGTTCGAGATCGGGTTGGTTGAACATCCAGCTTGGGGCGAAGCCCGGCGCGACGATGACTTCGTCGAGGTCGTAGCGCAGCAGGATTTCGCCTTTGGCGTTGCGGAATTCGTAAGCCGGCGCGCGGCGCGAGACGCTCATCGCTTCGTTCAGTAGGCCCAAACCCTGCCAGATGCGCATGATCTCCGCGTCGAAGTGGGCGGCGCGGGGGAGGGGATAGACCGTCGTGTCGCGCTCAACCGCGAGCACGCGGAAGCCTTGTTGGCCGAGCAGGTTCGCCAGCGTCGCGCCGACGGGGCCGAGGCCGACAATGAGAACGTCGATCATGGCTCAGCCACCACGGTTGCTTCGATGGCGCCGATCTTGTCGATTTCGACGCGGGTGACGTCGCCCGCCTTCAGGAACTGCGGCGGCTTCATCGCGACGCCGACGCCGCCCGGCGTGCCGGTGAAGATGACGTCGCCGGGTTCGAGCGTCATCGCTTTGCTGATGTGGGCGATCTGGTCAAAGACGTTGAAGACGAGGTGCTTCGTGTTCGAGTCTTGGCGCTTCTCGCCGTTGACGAAGGCGCGGATGCCGAGCGCGTGCGGGTCGCCGACTTCGTCAGGTGTCACGATCCAGGGACCGATGGGCCCGTGCGTGTCGAAGCTTTTCCCTAAGACCCATTGCGGGGTTTTGAACTGCCAGTCGCGGACGGTGACGTCGTTGCCGGCGCAGTAGCCGAAGATCACTTCGTGCGCCTTCTCTTTCGGCACGTGCTTGCAGCGTCTGCCGATGACGGCGACGAGTTCGGCTTCGTAGTCGAGCAGCATCGAGACCTTCGGCAGTTGCACCGGCTCGAACGGGGCATGGATCGAGGTGACGGCTTTCGTGAACCACACTTGCTCGGCCGGCGTCGGCTGGCCGCTTTCGGCGATGTGGTCGGCGTAGTTGAGGCCGATCGCGAACACTTTGCCGGGGCGTTGCACGGGCGCTTCGAGTTTGACCGCGCTTTGCGCGAAGTCCGCTTTGCGCGTGGCGGCGCGTTCGATGGCGCCGCGGACTGCAGGCCATTGGTTCATGAGGCCGATCATGTCGCGTGGTAGATCGGGATCCACTTTCTTCAGGTCGACGATGCCGCTGTCGACGGCGAGGCCGATGCGGGTTCCTGCTGCGTCGGTGAAGGTGACGAGTTTCATCGTGTTTCTCCTCAACCCATGTTTGGGGGCATCTTCATGCCCCATTGCACGCCGATCAGGTCTTGCATCGTGGCCTCGCGGCTGCCCCAGCTTGCGGTCATGAGGTCGCCGTCGGTCCAGTGTTCCAGCACGTGGCCCCAAGGGTCCTTCCAGTAGTCGAAGATTTGGCTGCCCAAGACGTGGCGGCCGACGCCCCATTGGGCCTCGTGACCTTTTTCTTTCAGGAGATCGTGGCCGCTCATCAGGTCGTCCATATCGATCACTTCGAACGCGGCGTGATTGAACTTCGGCTGACCCGTGCCCAGCATAAACATCGTGTGATGGTCGGCAGGTTGGTCGCCGCGGTCGCAACGCATGAAGGCGCCGAGCGCGAACTCCGGCGACATCTTGATTTCGTCAGAGGTGATGAAGCCGAAGCGTTCTTTGTACCAGGCTTCGCTGGCGCGGAAGTTCGTGACGTTCAGCACGCAGTGGCCGAGGCGCTTGATGTGCGAAGCGCCTTGGTGCACGCGCTTTGGTGCATTGCGGCGCGGCTGCGCGCGCGCGTCGTTGACGATGTGCGCCGGGGGGATTGCTGCGGGCGACGAGGCTTCGCGAGCCGCCACGACCTCGACGCCGAAACCATCCGGGTCCTTCAGGCGCACGACCTTGCCTCCGCCGGGGCCATCGAGCGATTCGATCTTCGCGTCTTGCGATTTGGCCAGAGTGGTGAGGTCATCGGCGTGGCGGGCGCGGAACGCGACGCCCTTGAAGCCCGGTTCGCCTTTGTGCGTCACGTGCAGATAGGGATCGCCGCCCTGGCCGCGCATATAGAGCGTGTCCGCGTCGCGGTGTGCGCGGGCGAGGCCGAAGTCGGTCAAGAACGCTTCCATCTTGTCCAGGTCGGGCGCCGTGAAGCGCACGAAGGCGATGTCGTCGACTTTGATCATGGGGCGAGTTCCTTCTTGCGAGTATCCGTGGCGGTTTTGGCAAGGCGCAAGGCCTCTGCCTGTTTCATGCCGAGGGCCGTGAGCGCAGTCGCCACGACTTCGGCGGCGAACGCGAACGGTTCCGGGACGCGGCGCGTTTCGTCGGACAGCCTCATGCCGGCCGACATTGCGATGCCGAGGGTTGCGACCGTCGCGGCGTTCACCGATGCGACCGTGAAGCGCTTTGTTTTTGCGCCCAGCACAACGTCACCGCGGATGCCGGCGTTGATCGGCGTGTCCGGATCGACGACCCCGGGGATGAGCCGCAGAAGCGCACGTGCGCGCACGGGCTGCGTGATCGCGAACGCGCAGAGCGAGGAGAGGCCATTCGCCATGCGGGTTGCGGCGTCTGTGACACCTTCGTTTGTTGCCGTGATCTTGTCTTCGAGTTCCAGACGGATGTTGCGGGCGATCTCAGCCGCGAGGTCTTCCTTGTCTTCGAAGTGCGTGTAAAACGTTCCCTTCGCGACGTCGGCTTCTTCCGTGATCTCGTCAATGGAGAGCGCGTCGAGGCCACGGGCGGCAACCAAACGCTCGGCCGCCGCCACGATTTCGGCGCGGGTGCGTTCGCGTTTGCGGAGCGTGCGGGGTTGGGTCAGCGTCATAATTGACTATATAGTCAATAATGACTGATTGGTCAATACTTGAATTCGACGCGGCTGTTTCGGCGGCGCGAGCGTTCGCTCCGCAGCGTTTGCCCGGTCAAAACCTAACGGCTTCTCACGGCTTGGTGTTTGGCGACCGCGCGCTGAAGTTGCAGGCGTTCTCTTACGCTGAGCGGGCGCTTTATTGCTTGGCCGCTCTCGGCGATCTTCGTCGGCTGGAAGACGTGGAACACGCGGCCGCCCTTCGTGCCGTCGTTGCCCGCGACGGTCGTCTTTTCGTTGTAATCGACGACCCAATTGCGGATGGGGCCGGAGTCCAGATGGATGAAGTGGTTGTCCGGGTACCAGCCGACGCCGCCGCGGGCCATTTTGCGGGCGATCTTGGCGGCGGGGGAGAGGTTCTTGTCGAGCGTGATGTCGATCGCGCGGCCTTCGAGGTGTTTGCTCTTTTCGGCGACGCCGAAAATGCGCGAGGCCAGCATCTCGTTCGTTTTCTTCGTGCGGTAGGCCGAGAGCACCGTCGCCCGGGTGACGCCTGCGTGCTCGATCACGTCGGCGAGGAAGTCGAGCGTTTCGACGTAGACAGGGCCCGACACGTTCTCGCGGTGGTCGCGCAGGAATAGCGCCAAGTCCACCATGGCCGATGGGATGGGGCCAATGGCGTCCCGGTAGAGGCCATCATACGTCTCGCCGGTGTGAATATTTTTCAGCGACAGGCGGCGTGGGGTGGAACGGGCTGGGAACGTATAGGGCTCGTCGGTCAGAATGCGCGCGTTTGCGGCCGAGCCGAAGACAAGCGTCAGCCCCGTTGCCAGCAGAAAATCGCGTCTCTTGAGCAGCATTGCTCTTCCATCTAAGTCCGCCCCCCTAAAAAGACTACAACATCCCGTTCAAAAATGCGTTGGGTCCGGCAACCCTGAGGCGATTTGTCGAAACCCCTCGATTTCGGCTAGGGTCGCGCCAGGTTCTCCTTAACGCGCGCGCCTCTCGTCTTCGTTGGAAGGCGGGATTTGGGGTGTGGGGAAGACTTAAGCATCCAGATTTGGTGGAGGAAGGAAACACATGACGTACAGACGCATGCTGCTTGCCTCGGCGGTTCTCATCGCCTTTGCACCGCTTGCATCGGCCAAAGTGCCGGCTGCCCAAGCGGACCGGTTGGGGAAAGATCTAACGTGGAACGGCGCTGAGACTGCGGGCTCCGGTGACGTTCCCGCTTACACCGGGGGCATTCAAGCGCCGCCCGCAAACGTGAAGTTCGATCCGAAGTCGCAGCATCCGCCAGATCCGTTTCCTGGCGACAAGCCGAAATACACGGTCACCGCCGCCAACATGGCGCAGTACGAAGGCACGCTAACGGAAGGCAGCAAAGCGCTGCTGAAGCGTCTGCCGACGTTCAAGATGAACGTTTATGAATCGCGCCGGAGCTGCACCGTGCCGCAGTTTGTGCAAGCGGCGACGAAGAACAATGCGTTGGTCGCGGGCCTTACGCCCGACGGCGAAGGCGTGACGGGCGGCATCATGGGTACGCCGTTCCCGATCACGAACGACGCCAAGGAGATGATTTGGAACCACCGTCTGCGGTTCCTCCCGCACAAGCTTTACCGCGCCTATGCGACAGCGCCGGTGCAAGCGAACGGGTCCTTCAATTTCATCCGCTATCAGGACGAGGCGATCATCAACTGGACCGATCCATCGAAGAAGAAGGCGGAAGACCTCAACAACGTCCAGCTCATGTACCTGCAGAATACGGTGGCGCCGCCGCGGCTCGCCGGCAACGTGATCTTGGTGCAGGAGTCGCTCAACAGCGGTGTCCAACCGCGCAAGGCGTGGTCATATAATCCGGGGACGCGTCGCGTGCGCGTTGCGCCCGACATTGCTTACGACAATCCGGGCTTCAACACCGACGGCATGTCGACCGCGGACTCGTTCACCGGGTTCAACGGGGCGCTCGATCGTTATACGTGGTCGGTCGTGGGCAAGAGCATCAAGATCGTTCCGTATAACGCGTACAAATTGCTCAACTCAAAGTACAACGACATCATCAAACCGGGGAACATCAACCCGGACGTTACACGCTACGAGCCGCACCGCGTTTGGACGGTCGAAGCGAAACTGAAGCCGGGACAACGCCATCTCTATGCGCGGCGTGTCATCCATCTGGACGAAGATACGCGGGCGATGGTCGCCGGCGAACTCTATGACGGCCGCGGCGGTCTGTGGCGCGTGCAAGAGCTGCATTCGGTCAATTTCTATCATGTGCCGCTGTGCTTCTCGATCGCCGAACTCGTCTACGACGTGCAGAGCAGTGGGCGGTATCTCGCCGGTTCGCTGGTCAGCGAGGAGAGGCCGTTCAACTTCGAGGCCAACGAACTCAACGAGTCGCGCTTCCAACCGGAGGCGCTTCGGACGATCGGGGTTCGCTGACGGCGCCTAATTCTCGAGAATGAAGGAGGGCCGCTCCGTGAGGGGCGGCCTTCTTGTTTCTAACGGGTCTTGAGCGTGATCGAGTTCGACTGGGTGCGGACCGAAATCGTCTCAAGGCTGGCGTTGCGGCTCAGTGGCATGACGGCCGAAACCGGCGCGGGGCTCACCCACGAGGGCGAGGTGCAGGCGAGGAAGTCGGCCGCCGCCGAGAGACCGTCGGCCGAGATCGAGGTGATCGCGAGTTCCGCCATGCCGGTGCCGCTGTCGGCCATGCCGGTCAGGTGCGCGACCTTGCCGTCGGGTCCGGCGATCACTGTCCCTGAGTCCACGCGCGCCACGAGTTGACGTTCGCACGATCCGTCTTGGCGTACGCTTTGGCTTTGCGGGACGAACGGAACGGTACGCAAACCCGGATTGAGATTCGGCGCAACCAATTGGCGTTGCGGCGGTGCGGCGACGGCGGCCGCACTCAGTGCTCCAGCCAGAATCGCAATGGCGATCGTGCGCGACATAGATTTACCCCAAACTTTGTTCGTGTGAGCGCTGGGGCCATCTTAGCAGGCGCGCGCGGGCACACCATCGCACATGCTGCGCAACCTTAACGGCGCCGGTGCAGGGTTAACGGCTCAGTTCCGCGAACAACGGTTCCAAGCGCTTCTTGGAAAGCGGCGGAACGTAGACGGCTTTGACGGCGGCGAGATTGCTTTTGTCGTTGCCGACCAGAACGAGGCCGACCATGCCCATGCCCATGTGGGGCGTGCACTTGTAGAGGTAGAGGCCCGGTTTATCGAACTTGTACTTCACTTCCTTCGTGAAGCCCGAGGTAAAGAGCGCCACGCCCGCGGGAACACCGCCTTGGATGAACGCCACGTTGTGGCCGGGGCTGGTGGCGACCCATTTCACGGTGTCACCTTTGTTGACCTTCACGAGACCGGGTTTGAACACGTTCGAGATGTTCGCGACCTTGTCGCGGTTGAGCATCTCGACGACGACTTCGGCGGCGGTCGCCGCTTGCGCGGTGAGAAAGGCGAGCGTTGCGGCGGCGATGGTCAGGAAACGCATGGATACTTCCGTTCGTTAGAGCCCTGAAGAAGAGCTAAGCGGCGTTGGTGTGAAGCTCAAGGCGCGGGCCTGTCACGCCGGCGCGGCGCGAGAGCGCACCCAGTCGGCCACGATCGTTTCCAGCACAGGCAACGGCACGCCGCCGTTTTCGAGCACGGTGTCGTGATACTTGCGCAGATCGAAGCGGGGGCCCAAGGCCGCTTTGGCCCGTTCGCGCAGCTCCAAGATTTTGTTCTTGCCGATTTGGTAGGCGCAGGCTTGGCCCGGCCAAACGAAGTACCTGTCGATTTCGCGCACGACGTTGTCGCGGGTGAGTGCCGTGTTGGCGAGGAAGTAGGCGACGGATTTGTCGCGACTCCAGCCTTTGGCGTGAATGCCGGTGTCGACGACCAGGCGGCAGGCGCGCCAAAGCTCCATCGTGATGCGGCCAACTTCGTCGAGATCGTCGGCGTAGAGGCCCATCTCTTTCGACAGGAGTTCGGTGTAGAGCGCCCAGCCTTCGACATAGGCGGTGAAGAAGGAGTACTTGCGGAACTCCGGAATCGCTTTCGTTTCCTGCGCGATGGCGATTTGCAGATGGTGGCCGGGGATGCCTTCGTGGAACGTGAGCGCTGCCATCTGCCATTTCGGCAGTGCCGCCATCGAGGCCAGATTGTAGAAGACGTAGCCCGGGCGCGCGCCGTCGGGCGAGGGCTGGCTGTAGAAGGCGATCGTTTGGCCGCTCTCGAGGAACGGCTCCATGCGCTTCACTTCGACCTTGGCCTTCGGCAGCGTGCCGAACGCCGCCGGGAGCGACGCGTTCGCCTTGTTCAAGAGGTCGAGCGAGCGGGCGAGATAGTCACGGCGACCGTCGTCCGTGTTGGCGTAGAGATAGCGCGGGTTCGTGCGCAGGTCGGCGTAGAAGGCTTTCAGCGAACCCTTGAAGCCGAGGCGCTTCTTCACCGCTTCCATTTCGGCCGATAGGCGCGCGACCTCGGCGAGGCCGAGTTCGTGGATTTCTTTCGCCGACATTTTCAGTGTCGTGTGGGCGGCGATGCACTGATCGTAGTAGGCGGCGCCGTCGGGAAGTGTACCCGCGCCGTGGTCCGTCTTGGCGGCGCGGCCGGTTTCCTCCGCTGCGGCGATGAAGCGGGCGTAGGCGGGCTTCAGATGTTGCGACAGGGCATCTCCGGCGGCGGCGATCAGCTTCTCCTTGCCGTCGAGCTTTTCGACCTTCTTCTTGAAGTCGGCGAGGATGTCGCTGCCCTCGGCCGCTTTGCGCGCATCGTCGAGCATCAGCTTGTAGGAGAAACGCGGCAGCGTGACGCCCTTCGCCTGCTGCTCGCGCATGAAGGCGATCGTTTGATCCATTACCTTGGCCGTGCCGGCGATGCGGGCGATGTAGGCTTCGGCGTCGGACTTGTCGTCGATGCGGTGGCGGTTGATCAACAGGTTTGGGATGTCCTGATGCGGGCCGCCGAAGTGCGAGACGCTGTAGCTGTGGAAGCGGTAGGGATGGCTTGCCGCGCGCAGCTCGTTGCGGAACAGAAAGATGTCGTAGGAGACGCGCATCGAGGGGCTCAGACCCGCGCGGTCCACCTCTTTCTTCATGTAGTCGAGATCGGCGAGCGTGTTCTTGTTTTGGTAGACATTGAATTCGTCGGAGTAGTCGTTCCATTCGCCGTAGCGCTTCTTCATGCCCAGCGAGGTCATGAATTCCGGCGACTCTTCCAGTTCGCGCGTGAAGCTCTTCGAGAAGAAGGCGAGGAGTTTGGCGTCTTCGCTGGTGGCCGGTGCGGCCATGTCCGCGTCGGCGCGGACGATGTCATCGACGCAGCCGGTGAGGCCGAGTGCGGCCGCTACCGCGGAGAGCTTCAGGAAGGCGCGGCGGGAGGCTTGGTTCGTCATGATCCCCTCAAACTGATGGCGGCGGCACACTAGAGAAACGACTTCGGGCGTGCCAGGGTGGCCGCATGGCGCGTCCTGCGAAATTCGAATTTCTCGACCATCCCGGCGTTTTGGCGTTTGCCCATCGCGGCGGCGCGCTGGAGGCGCCCGAGAACACGATGAAGGCGTTCGAATATGCCGTGGGGCTCGGCTACCGGTATCTGGAGACGGACGCCTATGCGACGCGGGACGGCGTCTTGGTGTCGTTCCACGACGACAAGCTCGACCGGGTGAGCGACGCCAAGGGCAAGCTCGAAGAGCTGACATGGGCGGAGGTTTCTCGGGCGCGAATCGGGGGAAACGAGCCGGTGCCGCTGATGGAAGAGTTGTTCGCGCGCTTTCCGGACGTGCGGATCAACATCGATCCGAAGCATGACGCCGCCGTCGCTCCGTTGGTGGCCCTGATCAAGCGCATGGGGGTGGAGAACCGCGTGTGCATCGGCTCGTTTTCGGGAAAGCGGATCAAACAGGTTCAAGACGCGTTCGACGGGCGCGTATGCACGTCGCTCGGGCCCGGCGGCGTGCTGAAGCTGAAGTCGGCGTCGGCGGGGTTACCCCTCGCGCGTTGGCCGGAAGGCTGCGCGCAGGTCCCGGTGAAGGGCAGCGGCGTCACCATCGTGACGCGGCGCTTTGTCGAGGCGGCCGAACGGCGCGGACTTCAGGTGCATGTCTGGACGATCGACGATGAGGCGGAGATGCGCCGTCTCATCGATCTTGGCGTCCACGGGTTGATGACGGACCGGCCTGCGGTGCTGAAACGCGTGCTGGTCGAGAGAGGCTTGTGGGGCTGACTCAAGGGCGCCGCTTTAGGCCGTTCATTTCCAGTCGCCAGAGCAACGCATCGATGCGGTCTTGGCCGAAGAATGGTTCGCCATTGAACGCAAAGGTCGGCACGCCCCAGTGGCCCGCTTTGCGATGTGCGGCTTCGTTCTCCTTGATGATCGCTTCGTAGCGTTCCGCGTCGCGCTCGATCGCGGCATCAAGTTCGTTGAGGTCGAGGCCGGCACGTGCCGCGGCACCGCGCAAATGATTGCCCTCGTGCCAATTCTGGACACGCCCACCATAAAGCGTCGATGACACTTCATAGATGAACGGCAAACCGCAGCCGCGCTCGGCGGCAGCAACGCCGAGGCGCGTGAGACGATGGATGTGCGGTTGCTGCTTCGACACTTCGCCGGTCGTGAGGTCCATGAGAATCGGATCGGGACGCGGCCACGCGAAGGGCGTCGAATAGCGTTCCGCTTCGCGCATCACGTCGCGCACGAGATAAGGCAGCCACATCGGGTTCGCGTTCTTGAACCAACCGTCGAGCCGGACCGCGATCGGATAGACGGGACGCACCAAAAATTTCAGGTCCCATTCTTTTTCCAGTGCAACCATTCTTGGCGTCGCCAGGTACGAATAAGGCGAGCGAAAAGACCAAAACACTTCGACTTCCAGTGTCATCGTTTTCTCCGCGATTCCCCACGCTGGGGAATCGTTCTCCACACGCAAAGGCATTTCCTTAGTTAAGCCGAAAACGCCACGACCATAAATTGCAACCGCGTGCAACCGGAGTGCCGAGCGAGGTGTTGAAATGCCATTTGCACGTGCGCTCGGCAGAGTTGATTCAGTTCGAGTGAGCTGTGCGAAACTTCGCCTAACACACGGATTTTATCGCGCTTTTCACGTTCCGCGATATTGACACTCGTTCGACCTCCGGCGCTGAATGCGCGCACGCGATCGACCGTCCCCCCGGTTCGGGTCGCTGCCGGCGAAAACTACCTTCAGTTTGTACCGCCGGCTTCAGTTTGAGGCGACACATGCACCCGAAACGCGCGTCAGAGCAGCTGCGTTCTACAAAAGCGGTGAGCCGCATTTCCAGATTCGCAAGGCGTTCCTTGATCGCGGCGATGACGGTTTGCTCGATTTCGATCTTCACGCCGGTGAAAGCGGACGTCTCGGAGTGTGAGCGTTCCTATCAGTACGGGCGCAAGGACGAAGCGATTCGTTTGTGCCGCCGCGCGGCATGGCAAGACAACGACTTCTTCGCGCAGGTGAAACTCGGGGACATATATTCGGCGAAGCGCCAAGACGATAAAGGCTACTACGATCCGGTCGAAGCGTTCGTCTGGTACTTCCTCGCCGGGCGCAACTCGGCGATCTTCGATCACGTGCATCTCGATCCGGCGGCGGACTTCGTCGTCAGCAAGCTTGTCGCGGCCGACGCGGCGGCGCGCGAAATCTATCGCGACCTGCTGCAGGACGAACGCATCGATGTGCGGAATCGAATCACCTATATCGAATCGTGCCGCGGCGGCGACGGGTTCGTCACGCTGGGGCAGTTGCACGATCCGTTCATTGCGCAGCGCCATCAGGGCTCGAGCGGCCAGCAGCTGACGGGCGTCAGCGATCAGCCGTTCTGGCGCCGGCCGGTCGGACGCGGCACCGGCTTGTTGCCGACGCGCGTGGTGCCCGCACCCTCGCCCTATGGTTCGACGACGGGAACGACCGGCCCCTATCCGGGCTCGACGACATCGTCGTCGCAGTTCGGCGCCGACCGCTGGGGCAGCAAGCTTTGCAGCAGCAGCGACTGGTGGGGCTGGTTGACGCCCGGCAGTTCGTGCGCACGCTACAGCACCGACAACTCGGGTAACGTGTTCCCTTCGAGCTCCATCGAAGCGATGGTATTCTATCAGCTCGCCGATCGGGCCGGGCATCCGGTCGCCAAGACGTATATCGAAGCGCTGAAAAACTGGCCGGGCGATTACAGCGCGGGCAGCGATCAGAAGCCGCAGAACTCCGATGTGCTGGCGAAGGCGAAGGCGCTGCGCTGGCTCGCGCCGTTCGAATTCTATGCGGCCGAGACGCGCTATCGCGGCGAAACGCCGTCGGGCCTCGTGCATAGCGACGAGTGTGTCGTGAACTCGCGCCGCGCGCAGGCGCTGGCGCTTGGCGAGAAGCTGATCCCGCAGCCGATCCGGCGCGACATGCTGCAGTTCCTGGGCTTCTATCGCGGCGACGACATGACGCGCGCGATCGCGAAGTACCAGGATTTCTTGGGCGATCCGCAGACCGGGAAGCTGACGCCGGTGCAGCTGACGCGCTTGATCCAGATCGGTGCGGTGCGCGGCTCGGCGCGGGCGCAGCGGTGTTTGGGCGTTATGTACGTCAAGGGCATCGGCGTCATAACCGACTACGTGCGGGCCGAGAAGTGGCTGCTTGCCGCCGCGGAGCAAGGCGATGGCGAGGCGATGTTCGCGTTGTCCGAGCTCTATACGCAGGGCGCAGACGGTATCGACAAGTCGGAAGACCGTGCGGTTCGCTACCGCCAGGGTTCGGCGGCGGCCGGGTTCACGCCGGTGAAAGCCGAGTTCCTGCGCTTGTTGGAAACGGCGCCCGCGAAGAGCGACGGCGGCGAGTGCAAGACGCGCCGCTGCCGGCGCGAGCGCGAACGGGCTGAGCAGGGAACCGAGGAAACACAGTGAACGGCGCACGCGGCCGAGCTACTGGGGACAGGGTGACGATAATGCGGCACAGTGTTGGCGAGAAACTAGCGGCGTGTCTTTCGGCCGTGGCGCTTGTTGCGGCGGCGGGCCTCTTCTGGGCGGCGTCCGTCAAGCCGGCGGCGGCGTATAGCGGCGCGCAAGCGGAGGCGCAGAGCGATCCGTCGGATCCCTACAGCTTTCCGAACATCGAACTCTGCTGCAAGAAGAAGCCGACTTACAGGCGGCGTCCGCGGCCCGATTGGGGTCATGGCGGTCCTGGCCAACCGGACTATGATCCGCGCGCGGTGCGGGTCAGCTGCGGCGAGCCGCAGCGCTATTCGTATTCGTCGATTGGCGAGGCGTTGGACCATATCGGCGAAGGCGGACGCATTCGCGTCCGTCCCGGCGTCGCGTGCGACATCTCCGGCCTCGTCATCGACCAAGGCGTGATCATCGAGTCGGACGACTATGCCTATGGCGCGCGCGCGGAACTCAGAAGCGGCGCTTGCGCGTCGGTTGCGCCGGCTTACGGCAGCTCGGTGGTTTCGTTCCGCGGGATCGACATCGACGGCTGCGTCGTGGTGCAGCATGGGCGGCTCGACTTCAACGAAGTGAACCTGGCTTCGCGCGGGACCGGCGATGCGGTGCGTTTGAACGGCGGCACGTTCTCATCGACGGATTCGACGATCCGCGCGCGCGGCACGGCGGTGAACGCGGTGCGTGGCGTGACCGTGTCGTTGACCGGCGGCGGTTTTGCGAGCGGCGCGCGGGCCGAGTCCGTGATCCAGCTTTCGGTCGACGGCGCCAACGTGCAGAACACGCTCATCAAGGGCGGCATGGTCGGCGTGCGGATCGGGATGACCGGGCGTTATCCCGTCGTCTTCAATCGCGTGCAGGTGCTGCGCGGTGAGGCGGGAGAGATTTATCAAATCGGGCCGGGACAGGCCGGTATCATCGTGGGCGGACCGGCGCCGGGCGACGACTTGCCGTCACTGCCCAGTCTGCCGGGGACGTCGTTCTCGATCGAAGGCGGCGTGATCGCGGGCTATGGCGACGCGCTCGTCTTTGCGCCGGGTACACGGGGTGCGGCAAAGGGTGTCAGTATCGCCCATCCCGGCCGCGGCATCGTCGTGGGCGCGGGCGCGGCCGTGGATTTGCGCGACAACCGCATCACGCACAGCAAGCGGACGGGCATCGACTTGGCGGCGGGTGCGGTGGGCTCGGCCTCGTTCAATGATATACAGTGCGACCACGGACATTGCGTCTGTTACGGCGGCGACTGCACATCGCGTTCCGACCGTGACTTCGGACCATTCCGGATGAGCGGCACGCGGTGCGACGATTGAGGGGCACCGCAGCAAAGATGAGCGTCCATGGCGCAGAACGAGCACAAGCTGTTTACGACACCGGTCTCGGTGAACGACGGCTTCAAGCGGTCGGACGGGAAGACCTGGGCGGTGCTTGGGATCGTGGCAGCCGTCGCCGTCGCGGTCGTGGTGCTGATCAATCTGTTCGTCGAGAAACCGAAAGTTCGCTGGCCGAGTTCGCCCGCGCAGCAGGCCGCACCCGCACCGCAGGCCGCGCCCGCGGAACCGGACGAGCCCAGGACGTACGACGTGGCGCCGCCGGAGCGGGTGCCCGCGAAGCCGCAGTGAACGTGCCGTTGGGGAGGGCATGAACCATGGCACGCATTGTTGAATACGCGATCCTGACTCTCATCGCCCTGATCTTGGGGCTCGTCATCGGTTACTTCTTGTTCCCGCGCGGGAACGGCGAGTGCACGGATTGCCGGGTCTCGATGCCGCAAGTGCGCACCGAATGCGACAAGCAGTTCTTCGGCACGAGCGTTCGCGCGAAGCAGCTGGACGCGAATGCGGAAGACGAGTTTCTGGTCGCCTATGTCGATCAGCGTGGGGTCGACCCCAACGCCGGCTACTCGACCAGCGGCGGATACTCGAGCCCCGGCGGCTATCCCGGCGCGACGAGCCCGACGCCGCCTGCGCTGCGCGGACCCGGCTATGTGATGGTGCGGGCGCAGCCGCAGTTCGGCTACGACTATTCGGGCGGGCAGTCGTCGGGCTACGACACGTCGAACACGCGCCCGGGCACGAGCTGGCAAGAAGTGACGGTTACAGTCACGCGCTATGTGAGCCCGCTTCGGAACGATTCGGTGTGCTCGCAGACATCGCTGCGGTTCGTGGACGGGCGGTTCGAGACCTATTGCGAGATTCCGAACCGGTTTGAAGATACGGACGGCGGGCAGGCCAGCTATCGCATCTTCGTGCGCAACGAGAGCAGCGTGCCGGTCGAGTATTGCATCATCAGCAATTGCGACGCCTCGGCGCCCTACGGCCAAGGTTCGCTCTGCCAGGGCGAGCAGACGCCGCTGCAGTAGAGGATTGATGGACAGTACACGGCCACAGGCGCCTGAGCTTCAGGTGCAACGTTGGTTCAATGCGGCCGGGCCGGTGACGCTCCAGGGCCTGCGCGGCAAGATCGTCGTGTTGCATGCGTTCCAGATGCTCTGTCCGGGCTGCGTGGCGCATTCGATCCCGTTGGCGCGCAAGATGCATGAGATGGCGAAGGGGAGCGATCTCGTGACGCTCGGCCTTCACACGGTGTTCGAGCATCACGCGGCGATGACGCCGGTGTCGCTTGAAGCGTTCCTGCACGAGTATCAGATCAAGTTTCCGGTCGGCGTCGATCAGCCGGGCGAGGGGCAGCCGATCCCGAAGACGATGGCGGCCTACGGCATGCGCGGCACACCGACAGCGATCGTGATCGACCGCGAGGGGCGTATTGCGCAACACGCGTTCGGCGCGGTGGACGAATTGGCGTTGGGGTTGTTCTTGGGGCAGTTGCTCAGAGCTTAACGCGCCTTGCCAAGCCGTAGCTCGCGGGAAACGTCGCCCGCCTTCGCCCAAGAGGGCTTCGGCGTGGCAGCCTTCCTCGCGTTCCGCGAGCGAAGGCTGGCGCACCCAGTACGATTCGAACGTACGACCTCTGCCTTCGGAGGGCAGCGCTC
>CAZXAQ010000083.1:0-18375 GCA_964638635.1 uncultured Flavobacteriaceae bacterium | reverse complement strand
GTCTTGGACGGCAGGTTGTAGCCGCCCATCGTAATCATGGATTCGATACGCTGAAGAGCTTCGCGCGGCGTGTTGGCGTGCAGCGTGCCCATCGAGCCGTCGTGGCCCGTGTTCATCGCCTGCAGCAAATCGAACGCTTCCGGTCCGCGGACCTCGCCCACGATGATGCGTTCCGGACGCATACGCAGACAGTTCTTCACGAGATCGCGCATCGTGATTTCGCCCGAACCTTCGAGGTTCGGCGGGCGCGTTTCGAGGCGAACCACGTGCGGCTGCTGCAGCTGAAGCTCGGCGGCGTCTTCGCAGGTGATCACGCGCTCGTCCAAGTCGATGAACGCGGTCATCATGTTGAGCAGCGTCGTCTTACCCGAACCGGTACCGCCGGAGATCAGAACGTTACAGCGGCAGTTGCCGATGACGTCCAGAACCTTGCCGCCTTCTGGCGAAATCGAGCCGAAGCGGACCAAGTCCGCCATCTTCAGCTTGTCTTTCTTGAACTTACGAATGGTGAGCGTGGGCCCGTCGATCGCCAGCGGCGGCGCAATGACGTTGACGCGCGAACCGTCAGGCAGACGCGCGTCGCATATCGGCGAGCTTTCATCGACGCGGCGGCCGATCTGGCTAACGATGCGTTGGCAGATGTTCATCAGCTGCGCGTTGTCGCGGAAGCGGATGTTGGTGAGCTGCACTTTGCCCGCGACTTCGATGAAGACGCGCTCGGCGCCGTTCACCATGATGTCGGCGATGTCGTCGCGCGCGAGAAGCGGCTCCAGCGGACCGTAACCCAAAACGTCGTTGCAGATGTCCGTGAGGAGCTGCTCTTGCTCCGCAATCGACATCACGACGGCTTTGATCGCGATGATTTCGTTGACGATGTCGCGGATTTCCTCGCGCGCCGACGCGGCATCGAGCTGCGCAAGTTGCGCGAGGTCGATCGTGTCGATCAACGCGTTGAAGATCGTCGTCTTGATCTCGTAGTACTGGTCCGACCGCGAATCGATCGAAAGCGGCGCAGGCGCCGGCGGCGCGGCGCGGCCCGCGGGCTTAGCCGACGTCGCCGGCGGCGGCGGAGGCGCAGCCGTTTTGGCCGCAGCCGGTTGCGGCGCCGCCGGCTTCGGCTTCACCGCAGTCTCTGCTCCGCCCCCTGGACGCTTACCGAACATCGCTTATCAAGCCTTCTTGCGGCGCAGGAAATCGAAGCTGAGCTTGTTGGCGGGCTTCGCCTCGGCGCGCGGTTCGCGCCCCGTCAGCTGCTGCGCCAAGTCGCGAAAGCTCTGCGCGACACGCGATTGCGCGTTGAGCTCGCCGACCATCTGACCGTTGTTGCTGGCGGTGGCGAACGTCTGCGGATCGAACGGCAGCACCAGCGACGGCTCGGCGCACATCGCTTCCGCGAAGTCCTTCACCGGAATTTCGGGCCGGCGCGGAATGCCGACCTGGTTGAGCACGATCTTCATCGGCTTGTCGTTCGGACGCGCGCCGTTGATGATGTCGTAGATGTTTTTGCCGTTGCGCAGGCTGGGCAAATCGGGCGTCGCCACCACGACGATCTCGTCGGCAGACGTCAGAACTTGCTTGACCCACGGCGCCCAAACATGCGGCAGGTCCACCACCACGCACGGCGCCGCCTGGCGCACGACGTCGAGCACCATCTCGATCGACTCGGGCGGATAAAGCGTCTCGCGGTCGAGCTGCGCCGGCGCCACGAAGAGATTGAGCCTGCTGGTATGCTTGATCAGCAAGCGGTCGAGCAGCACGTCGTCGAGCCGTTCTGGGCTCGCCAGCGCTTCGGCAATGCCGGTACCGGCGTCCTGGTTGAAATCGAGGCCGGTCGTGCCGAAGGGAACGTCCAGATCGACGATCGTTGTGGCGATATGCAGGTCCTCGGCGATCGACCACGCGGTGTTGTGCGCGACCGTCGACGAACCGACGCCGCCGCGCGCGCCGACGAACGCGAAGATCTTACCGATCGGCGCGGTCGCCGGGCTATGATAGAGGGCGGCGATTGCCTCAATCACCTGCAGCGGATTGAGCGGCGCGACGATGTATTCGCTGACGCCCTGGCGGATCATTTCGCGGTAGAGCGTGATGTCGTTCGACTGGCCGATCACGATCACTTTCGTGCCCGGATCGCACACATGCGCGAGCTTTTCGAGCTCCGACAGAATCTGCGGGCCGGTGACGCGTGTCTCGACCATGATGACGTTCGGCGTGGAGGAGTCCTGAAAATACTCCGCCGCCCCGAACACGCCGCCCATGTGAACGGTCAGATGCGCCTTCGCCAGACGGCGGTCCTGCCCCGCGCGCTGGATGACCGAGCCGGTATCCGGCGACTCGCAAAATGCATGGATCGAGATGCGCGGAACCGGACGGTCCTGCACCTCGGTCCCGAACGGCTCGTCCTTGGGCTTCTCGGTCTTGTCGGGCGTCTTGGCCTTGCTCATCCGTAGATCCTCAAATTTTGGCGCAGGCGCGTCAGTTGTTCTTCACGTCGCTCGTCGTGCCGGTGTCCGACGTGTCGCGCTGCGTCTGCGTTTTCAGGCCACGCTGATACTTGTCCACCACATCGGTCCGCCGCGTCGCATCCGCAGGCTCGCTCGACCGGGGCTCGACCAGATCGCGCGGATCCGAGATGATGGCCGCCAAGTTATGCTGCGTGGAACAACCGAAATTCGTATGCGGCGTGTTGCGCGGATCGAAGCCCAGATTGTCGGGCCAGGCGTGACCGCAATCGGCGGCAGTCGCCGCATACGCGACGAAGCTGAGCGAGATCGGCGCTTGCGCGTCGTCGGCGGCCGGAGTGTAGGTCGTGAACTGGACGGCGTTGCTGGCCACCCCGTTCGCGCGCAAGATCTTTTTCACCTGCTGAAGCGCACCGGCGTCGCCGTGGAGCCCTGCCGGCGCCGCCACGCTGATAAGACCCTGGCCGCGCGCCTTCCAGCGTTCAGCAAAGGTCGCGACGCGTGCGCCCTCGCCGCGCGCGAGATCGTTCAGCCCGTTGTCGACCTGCACGGCGAGCGTCGCGACTTGCGGCTCGACGGTAATCGGGTACTCCGATTGCACGTCATAAACTTGCCGGGCGCCGTTGTTCAACGGCGGCGACGTGCACGCTGTCGCAGCAAGGCCCGTCAGACCGAGCAGAAGAATATGGGGAATGCGGTTCATGGCGCTCATCCTAATCTTTCGGTAATTGCCAAACTCTTGCTGGCCGTATCTCACGGTTAGTGGACGATGAATCCGATCGGACCCTTAAGCGATCCCTGGGGTTTCTTGCCTTTCTCGCCGTAAACGGCATTCAGACGAGACAACAGAATGGTCTCCGCGTCGCTTGCCGTGACGTACCCGTCGGTCGGCGACGCCAGGTTTTTCGCCGATGTCGCCTCCACCAAGAAAGGCGTCACGATCACGACGAGTTCCGTTTCGCCCGCCTGGAAGTCCCGGCTTTGGAACAAGGTTCCGAGGATCGGCAGGTTCTTCAGGCCCGGCACGCCGTCGATGTTCTGCTTCGTCGACTGCGAGAGCAGCCCCGCCATCACCATGCTGCCGCCCGACGGCAGTTCGACCGTCGTCTCCGCGCGCCGCACGCGTAAGCCGGGAATTGTGATGCCCGGAACGCTGATGACATTGCCATTGTCGTCGAGGCCGAGGCCGCCTTGCGACACAAACGAGTTCTCGCCCGTGATCTCCGAAACTTCCGTCGAGATGCGCAAGCTGATCCTGCCTTCCGCCAGAACCACCGGCGTAAAGCCCAGGCCGACGCCGAACGGCTTGAACTCGACCTGCACGTTGCCGTCGCGATCGCGCGACACCGGCACCGGGAACTCGCCGCCAGCGAGAAACTTCGCCGACTCGCCCGAAACCGCCGTCAGGCTGGGTTCGGCCAGCGTGTGCACCAACCCTGCGCGCTCGAAGGCCTTGACCGTGGATTCGACCGAGTTACCCAAAAGCTTGTCGCCGAACTTGAAACTCGTGCCCGAGGAAAGCGCTTGGCCCAGCAGCGAGAACGGTGTCGCGCTCGTAAGCGAGATCGGCAGATTCTTGCCGATGTCGAACGCGGCGCTGAAGTCCACACCCAGCTGCTTAGAGAGGTTGCGCTGCATTTCCGCGACCCGCACGCGCACCATCACTTGCTCGCCGCCGCGGATGCTGAGTCGATTGATGACGCCGTCCTTGTTCAGCGCCTTGCCCGGATCGGTGACGTAGCGCATCGCGATTTCCTTCGCGGCGGCCGCGTCCGAGGCGTTCTTCACCGTTCCGTTGATCACGACATTGTCGTTGATCGTCTCGACCGCGATGTCGGAGCCGTTGACGTTACGCTCGATGATCCGCTTCAGCTCCGGCATGTCGCGCTGAACGTTGATCTCGAGGTTCAAGATCTGCTTGCCGCTCGCCGTGAAGAAGAAGGCGTTGCTCGGACCAGCCTTCATGCCGACGACGTAGACCTGGCGCGGCGTCCGGACGACCGCGTCGACCACGTCGGGATTCGACACCAGCACGTCGCGCGCGTCTTCGGGCAACTCGACGATGATCGCCTTATTGATGCCGAGGTCGATGTGCTGAGAGTGCGGACCGGCGCCGCCGGCGCGGATCTTCACCGTCTGCGTCGGCGCGGGTCGAGCCGCCGCGGACTTCTTGCCGTCGGCACCGTCGGCCATCGCCGGCAGCGTCATCGCCGCCACCAGAGCCGTTGTCGTCAGAAGTCGGAAAAAGGTCATAGCTTCACCCGTTATTCTGCGTTCGTGGACGGTTGCGCCGAACCGGGAATCCCGAACCGCAGAACCGTAACTTCGTCTTCATCGCCCCCGCCGAAACCCTTCGACGGCGCTTCGCTGACCGCTTCCTCGTCGCCTTTCAACGAACGCAGGGACAACGACAGATCGCCGGTCGCCTCCGCGAGCGCGGCAAGCTCGGCTTGCTGTTGCGACAGCTCCAGCGTCGCGGTCTTGCCGACAATCGTCTTGGAGTCGCCGCCTTCTTCCTGCGCCGTTTGATCGACCGCCAGAACGCGCACGTCGCGCAACACAGTGCTTGTGCGGTACTGCGGCGCCCCCGCCCCGTCCGTGCCGAGCTTGCGCGTCATGATTACGTCGACGCGGTCGTTGGGCAGGATGAACCCGCCGGCGCCGCGCTCGGCGGAGAGCTTGACCGCAACCGCCCGCTTACCGGGCGTCAGCACGGCCGCCATGAAACCTGCGCCGTCGGCCTTGATGACCTTCTGAGCGGTGACCGGCTCGCCTTCGACGAGCGGCATACGCGCGACCGAACCCTGCGCCGCGTCGTCGATCGCCTGAGGTTGCGCCTCCTTGGTGATGAAGTTCGGATCGAGCGCCGTCTTCGGCCAGCCCTGCCACTTCAGGTCCGCTGCGGTCACCTTCGTGCCGACTTCGATCGCATGCGAGGCGACCATGATTTCGGTCAGCTGCATATTCGGTGCGGCTTCGGCATCGCTCTGCCCGCCCATCATGCTCCGCGCGAGAAACGCGGCCAAACCCGCCGCGCCCAGCGCGCCGACGAGGATGAGGATACGCGTCATATTCATCTTGGTCGTTCTCCTGCCTGGCAGAGGCAATTCCGCCGTTCGAGCCGTTTCTAGCGTCGATGATTCAAGTTTGAGTTAATTTGGTAAGCGCCGATTTAACGTTGCATGGCATCGCGTCGGCGCGTGGCAACAAGGTCACGTCATGCTCCCAGAAACAAACGTGTCCCCGGAAGAACGAGCAAGCCGCCGGCCGCAATCGCGACGCCGTACGGAATGCCCTTCCCTGCGAGCAAATGCTGCAGCCAGCCGAACCGCGCGCCGATCCCGAACACGACACTCCACCGGATCGCGAGAACGGCGAGCGCGACCGCACCGCCGGCAAACGCCACCACGAGCAAATAGCTCGCAAACCAGCCGGCCCCGATATAGAGCGAAACGGCCGCGAATAGCTTCGCGTCGCCGCCGCCGATGATGCCCGCGGCGAAGAGCGCAGCGCCCGCCACCAACGCCGCAAATCCGACGCCGGCATGAATGCCCGCCTCCGCCCAGCCGAAGCCGGCATTGAAAGCGATGACAGGAAACAGCGCGAGAAGCGCCAGCGAAATCCAATTCGGGATCGTGAGCGTTGCGGCATCGTATGCCGCACCCGCAATCATGATCGCGCCGACAACCGTCAGCAGCATCGACCCGTCCATGTCGAATTTCCCTACCCTAATTCCCTCAGCGCGGAGGGTAGAGCGCCCCGCGTTACCGCCGTGTTAAGCAAACCCCACGGGCGGTCACATTCGTAAAAAAAGCGCCAGCCCCGCGTTTCCACGAGACTGGCGCTTAATCTGCTCACCTCGAAAGCGCGGGGCGCGAACCCCACGCCTTCCGGCGGCACCCTGGATTAGAGGGCGGCCGCAACCGAGGTAAACGTGGACTGCACTTTCGAACCGACCGACGTCACCGCGCCGATGATCACAACCGCGATCAGCGCCGCGATCAGGCCGTATTCAATGGCCGTCGCACCAGATTCATCCTTCAGAAAACGAGTCACAAAGCGGCTCATTTGAGGCCTCCTTCAATTGACACCACTACACCTTCTACCCGCACGGATTCTCCGATCCGCTTGCGTAGACGGGGGCAGCTTAGGCCGGCGCCCCTAACAACTCGCTAATTTCCAAGTATTCGCACCGCTCTGCGCAGTAACACGAAGGACAAACCACTGCCGTGATAAAGAGCGAGTAAATCCAAAAGAGAAGATTGAACCGGTTGAACACGAACTTGATTCAAACCGGCACACCTCTCGTGATTCGCGACCACGGCCGCCGCAAAGACGGTTCACGCATCCTTAATCGCTTTGCGCGAACCTCCGGTCCGGGAAACCTGAAACCCAACGTGGGAGCATCTTCATGTCTGCATTTCGCGCCGCACTCTTGGCAGCTGCAGCCGCTCTTGTCTCCGGCACCGCGCTCGCCGACGGTGTCGAGGCCAAGTTGCCGGGCTACATGCGCGTCGACTACGAACAAAGCACGGTCGTTCACCTGGACAAGCCCGTCAAAACGGTGCTCGTCGGCAACCCGCTGATCGCCGACGCCATGCTGGTGAACGAGAAGACGATCTATGTTCTCGGACGCATGTTCGGCAACACCAACCTCATCGCGATCGACGACACCGGCGCCGAGATCTTCAACAGCCGCGTCACCGTCGGAACGCCGACCATGGCGCAAGTGACGCTCTATCGCGGCGCGCAAGGTCAGCGCAACCTCGCCTGCTCGCCGCATTGCGAACGCACGGTCACGCAGGGCGATGCGGACATGGACAACATCTACCAGAACGCCGACAAGAAAGTGGACGTCAGCCAGAAATCGGCGGCTCTCTCGAACGCAAAATAGCATCGCGCTTCTCCGCTCGATCTCACGCAAAAAGGCCCGCTGCATCCAGCGGGCCTTTTCATTTGGTTCGTTCAAGCCCGGCGCCTTACCGGCTGAGGCGCAGGTTCGACAAGTCGTTGGCGATCGCCTGGAACACGCCCTGCAGCTGCGATGAACTCGGTGACAGGTAGCAAAGCTTGTCGCGGTTGCCGTTGCACTTTGACACCGAGTTGTCGCGGGCTTCGTCGGGGCTCGCGCAACCTTCCATCAGATTCTGCGCGCGCGACGAGGTCTCCATCAGCAAGATCGTATAGACGCGGATGCCCGCGGTCTTCACGTTCTGGCACACCGTCGACGTCCGCGTATCCTGCTGCGTCTCCGAACTGGGCCCGTTCGTCGTGCCCAACTGGTTGCGGACCAGGAAGTTGTAAGCGGTGTAGGACGACTTGTGCCACATGTTGTTGTCATAAGGCGTGGTGTTCAGACCGTCGGTCATCAACACCATGGCCTTCATCCAGTCGTCGTCGCCGTATTGGGATCCCTGGGTATAGGGCTCCGTCGGCGACAGCACGCGCCAACCCCAACCCGCACCGAGAGCGACGTGCGTGTTGCCGGACGCGATCATCGCCCCGATCGCCTGTTGCAGAGCAACCTTGTTGTTGCTGAGCGGCGTGATCTTCGCGATGTTGCAGTCGGCCTGCGGATTCGGCGCCATCTGGTTGGTGTACTTGGCGGAGTTCATGAGGCGTTGATCGGCCGACGGATTGCCGTTCAACCCGTCGTTCAGATAGTTGTTGTAGCCCGAGGCGTTATCCGGACCGTCCGCTTCGAAATAGGGCACCCAGCGCGAGTTCACGTTGCCCGCGGTCGGCGGCGTATCGTCCAACTCAAGCGTACCAGGCCGCGCTTCGACGCAGCCCTGCCAGGTTTGGTTCCGCATCGCGGCCATCACGGAGAACGCATACTGGTTGTTGTTGAAGTTCAGGCGGGCGGTGCTGGAAAGACCGTTCGTGTCCATCCAACCGCCATTCAATGCGGTTGTCGGGTCCAGACGCACGGTCTGCGAAAACGGCACGACTGCCATCCTCACGTTCGTGGCCGTCGTCTGGTTTCCAAACAAAGTGTCGATCAGCACGTTCGACGAGTTCTTGAGCGCGGTGAGCTTGCCGCTCTGCCCCATCGAGCCGGTATTGTCGAGCACGAGCGCAAGTTCCACACCCTTGGACTCGCGCGTGACCTGCACGTTCACGCCGACGTCCAGGTAACCGACGCCAAACAACCGCATGAAAGCGGTATTGACTCGCGCCGTGCCGGCGACCGTGACCAGGTTGTTGTTGACGCCGCCCGTCGACACGGTGAGCGACGTCACCGTCCCGAGTTCCGCGTCGGGATAGTTTGCATAGAAGAACTGCTGCGCTCTTTGCGTCAGCTGCGCTTGGCTCAAACCGATCGAGCCGCCGACCGCAAGACCGGCGGCGTCCAGCGCCTCGCCGAGCCGCATCCGGACCACCAGCGCCTGGGTCATGTCGATACCCGCACCGACGGCGGAGACCAACGGGACCAAACAAAGCGCGTACATCATGGCGACGTTGCCGGCGACCGAATTGCGAAACCGCCCGGCAAACGTGCGATACTTATCAGTACGAGAGCGCATCATATCTTCAGCTCCACCTTTGACCCACAACGAAGCGACCCCTTGACGGGCTTTTCAGGCTTCAAAGACGGAAGGTGCGGCTGCGCGGCTTAACAATGCGTAAAAAACGGAAGTACTCGCTCCGTATAGGAAAGAAAGCGTAAATGATCGCTAAGAAAAGTAGCCGATAACATTTACCCCGTGTTGCACCTAATACACGGAACAACTTTCAAGCACCTCAGGGCGATGGTACGAACGCTGATCGAAGCGTGTAGACCGCCGGGATGCCTTTTGCGCGTCTCTGCGGGAAAATACGAAGGAGCTGCCCGATGTTGTGGTTTCCACGAACGATGCTGCTGCTCAGCCGCCTCAAGAAATCGAGGAGCGGCGCGTCCGCTCTTGAATTCGCGCTTGTCGCGCCACCGTTCTTTCTTCTGCTCTTTGCGACGTTCGACATCGCCTTGATGTTCTTCGCCGCAACGACGCTCGAAAACGGCATCATCGCGGCAGCCCGCCTCATTCGCACCGGCCAAGTCCAGGCGATGAACATGACACAGCAACAGTTCCGCACACTGATCTGCCGGGACATCAGCATGCTGCTTGCCTGCGACTCGCGCCTCGGCATCGACGTGCGCCAGTACAACGGTTTCGGCAACGTGCAGTGGAACGCGGCATTGGACCAAAACGGCAATTTGGTCGGCAATATGAACTTTCAGCCCGGCGGCCCTGAAGACGTGGTCGTCGTCCGCGCCTTCTACGTCTGGCCGGTGCTGACGCCGGGCGTCGGCGCCGCGTTCTCGAACATGGCTGGCGGCAACCGGCTTTTGGAAGCGTCGATCGCGTTCCGTAACGAGCCGTTCTGAGGTGACATCATGAAACGCGGATTCATCAAAAAGTTTCGTAAGGCGAAGAGCGGCATGGCCGCCGTGGAGTTTGCCCTGATTGTTCCGATCATGGTGGCCTTCTTCTTCGGCGTTTCCGAACTCGGCGACTACATCTTGGCGGCGCGCAAAGTCGCCAACGTGTCGTCCACGGCCGCCGACCTGACGTCCCAGAACACATCCGTCTCCAACGCCGACATGAACGAGATCATGAACGCGCTGGCCGTGATCATCCGCCCGCTGGATCCGTCGACGTCGACGATTCGCATTTCCTCGATCGTTGCCAACAATCAAGGCCAGCTGAGTGTTCGCTGGAGCGACGCGCGCCGCATCTCAGCCTACAACCCGGGCTCCGCCGCGCCGGGGTGGGTTCCAACAAGCGTCGTGCCGCCAAACGCGAGCGTCATCGTGGCGGAGGTGTCGCTGAGATACCAAACGCTGTTCGGCATGTATCTGACGTCGGGCATCACGATCACCGACACATTTTATCTCCGGCCGCGCCGCTCCGTCGAAGTGGCACGAGTTCCCTGAGTTTCACTTACGCACTCTTTACCTTGTGCGCCTAGCTTGGGCCGTCGAACGAACCTTCGGCGGCCCGCCCGCTTGAGTCCACGCGAAAGCAAGAAACTTGAAACAAGTCACCGCACAATCGAAGAAACAAAAAAAGCCCGCAGCGAATTTCACGAAGGCGCTGCGCCAGGAGGCGGTTGAACTCGACGCCCTGCACACGGGCCTGGTGCGCCACTTGACCGCGTGGCGAACCGCGCACGACACCACCGTCGCCAATATTGCGGCCCACATGGCGCGCACCGATGCAATTCTGGAACGCATCGAACGCAACCGCGCCGCCCAGGGCTGACCACCCTCCCCTACCGCTCGCGTATTCCCTAGAATCTCTCGCGAATCACCGGCACGAAAAAGCGCTGGATTTGGCGCTTTCCCGGGGGAACCGTGCGGACGTTATCGTCATTCAGCCGCGCCTTGAGCGTTGGCGCCGTCATTGCCGCCGCTGTCCTGATGCTGGGCGGCGCGTATTTCGTCGGCTACGTCGGCGAGCTCCAGCGCGCCCTCAACGCCCCGGAAAGCCCACGCGCAGCCGCCCAACAGATTGTGGCAGTGGAACGCGCGCTCGGTTACGCGGGCTTCCTCAAGACCTACCGCACCTATCGCTTAACCGGTGACGCTACGGCCCAGCTGCAGCTCACCCGCTTCACGATCGACGCCGCGCGAGCGATCGGTGAGTTGAAGAAGATCTACGCCGGCAACGCCGCCGCCGCGGACGCGCTACATGAGGCGGAGACTATCGGCGAGGCCTTCGCACAAGTCGCGCAAACGGCGCCGGAAACGGGCCCCGCCGCCCTGCGCGGCACAGCGGCGATGAGCGACCTCGCCGTGCTTCCGCAACCGCCGCAGCTTGAGGCGTCATACCTTGCTCTGAGAACCGCGCTCGACCGCTTACAAACAGCCAACCAAAATCGCGAAGTCGGCGGGGTCGCCTCTGCGCTGAATTGGAGCCAGATGCTGATCGTCGCCGCGATCGGCGCGCTGGTCGTAGGACTGCTGATTTCCGCAGCCCTGTTGCAGTTGGGAATCATCCAACCCTTAAGGACTTTGGAACGCAGCCTCTCCTCGCTCGGCGACGGCGCCGTCACGCAGGAAGTTTGGGGCACGGACCGCCAGGACGAATTCGGCGCGCTCGCCCGGGCCGGCGAAAAACTCCGCCGCAGCCTGACGGAAACCACCGCACTGCGAACCCTGGCTGAGAAGGGCCAGCTTCACCTTTCGCTCGACGGCCAATCCTCCCTATTGCTGCAGCGCCTGGCCGACGACGTAACAATGGCGACAAGCGCGCTCAAAACCGCCGCCGCAAACTTCGAGCAGCTGCAAGACGGGAACCGCCGCCAGCTCGATGCGGCGCTCTTGGGCCTGTCGGCATCCGCGAACGATGCGGGTCAAGCGGCCCAAACTCTGCGCCAGGAAACGGCCACGGTCGTGAACGAACTCAAAACGACGAACACCGAACTTGCCAGAGGCACGGCCGACCGCCTGATCCGCCTCGACGACGTGACTGCCGGTTTCGAACGAAATCACCGGCAAATCACCGATCTGGCCGCGAGCATTCACGCAGGCGCTGGGGCCGCATCCGACGAACTGACCGCATCGGCCGCAACGCTTAAAGCGACGGCGGAAAGCATCGCGCAAATCCCGGGTACGCTTTCCGAGGCCTACCAGCAGATCGCAACCGACGCCGGCAAGACCACCGGCGAGGTCCGCACGCTGGCCGCCCGCCTCAGCGAAACGATCGGCCTCGTCGATGAACGGTTAAGCCGCAAACTCGCGGCTCTCGACGCGCTGGAACAAGCCGTCAGTGCAAACCTCGCGAGCCTGCGTGCCAAGGCCGAAGAAGCCTCGGCGGCAATGAGTGCCACAGCCGGCGCGTCGGAGCGCACCGTCACCGACAACGACGACCTCAGATCCGCAATCGCCAAGCTCGACCAAATCGCCGAACGCCTTGCGAACCCGGCGCGCGAAACGGCGGAGACGGCGCCCGATCTCCATGCGCTGGCCGGTGCCTTGCAAGGCCAGCTTGAGACGGTACGCGGCGAAATCCGCGATCTCGCCATCCGCATGACCGAGGAACGGTTGCTAGCAACCTCCGGTGCCGGCCCCGCTCGCACGTTCGCCAGCACGATCGAAGATCTGTCGCCCACGCCGCAGCGCACCCTCGCCGACGTACCCGGCGCCGAAATTATGGCGCGCCTTAAGGACCTCGCTGCCGAAATGAACGCGGCACAGGAGGACACCGATCACACCGCCTCGCTGAAATCCGCGCTCGGCAAGTTCGCGGCCGAGGTTAAGGATCTGGCGGCCGGCGCCGACCGCGCTGCGCGGCTGAAGGCGATGGGCCGCGCGCTGGATCAGCACGCCGAAGAGATTGAATCCCACATGCCGGCTGTCGAACCTTCGACCGCCCTGCGCACCGAGCTTGCCGCCATCACCGGCGAACTCCGCACCATTGCCGCACGCGCACAGGCGAACGGCGCGAAAGATGGCCCTCGGCTGCGCGAATCGGCGATTGAGATCGGCGCGCGTGCCGAGTCTCTGTTCACCTATCTGAACCAAACGCACCCAAGCCGCGATACGGACCAAGACGACGACGTGTTCGAGCCGCAGCCAAACGCCACCAACGATATCGCTGCTCTTGCCAAGCTGATTGACCGCCTCGAAGCGCGCGCGACCTCGCTGGCAGCACCCGAGACCGACCTCAACACAAACGGCGCCATTCACATGGTGTTCGAGTCGATCGGCCGCCTCAACAACATCGCGACCGCCCTCGCCCGCGCCGGCCACGCGGAGCGTCAGCGCCACACCGCGCACTGACTATTCAACGAAAGTCGGGCACCGTCTCGGTCGGCGGTTTCAGCGACGGCAGATCCTTGAACAACTCCGGACCCTCAGGTTGACCTACCTGATCCGTCGTACTCGCGAGCCCGCTTTGACCCTTGGGCGGCGGCCGCTTCATCCAACCGCGCGCGACACCCGCCTCGTCGAGCGACATCGTCGCCGTCCCGTTGCCCAGCATGATCCCCGCATCGCCTTGCCGGTTCAGCGGGTCGCGAACGCTAAGATCGACGTTCCCCAGGTCGAACTCCGGACATTCGCGCTGCGCCGCGTCGCTCAAAGTTAGATCGCGATTGCAGAGATACTTCCAGACCGCCAGCGCGGGGTCGCCGTAACGCTGCCGTCGCTCCGGCGTGACGCCGAGCGGCTGGCGCGGCCGGAACCGCGGTAACATCACCGGAGCATCTGTATCGCCAAAGGCCTCAACGTCGGGTGGTGGCGGCGGAGGCGATGCAACGGCGACGATCCGCGGCTCTACCGGGTCAAACACGGGAACTTGGAACGAGATCGAGAGCGCGAGCCCCGCCAGCGCCAAGACGTGCACCACCAAGGCCCCGAGAAGAGCCAGGCCGTACCTTTTGGTCTGATCGACGCGCACCCCACAGCTTCGGCGAAAACGCCAGGACGGGCAAGGAAACAGGCGGGGGCGTGGATGCTGGGTACATCCACGCCCGTAACCCATCAGCAATGGGGGTTGCTGGGTGGCCGCCTCTTTGCCGGAGAGCCGGATGAATGGGGGACGACTCGGCCGGCGGGGGACTCAAACCGGCCTCTGGGGAAGGCCGGGTTACTAACAAGTTGCAGCGTAAGGCCGGCCCCTTAACAAAATACTAAAGCGAGCGCCGCCCGCTAATTTCCCGTCAAACGGGTGCGCCCCGTCCCAGATTCACCATTTAGGAGCGCACGCGGATCAAGCCCTCTTGGGCCACAGAAGCCACCAGCTTCCCGTCGCGCGTAAACAGACTGCCGCGATTGAACCCGCGCGCCCCCGCCCCGCTTGGACTGTCCTGCGCGTAGAGCAGCCACTCGTCGACGCGGAACGGATGATGAAACCACATCGCGTGGTCGAGGCTCGCCGACTGCAGCCGCCCGGAGAACCAGCTGATCCCGTGCGGGATCAAGCACGTATCGAGCAACGTCATGTCGGACGCATACGCCAGCACGCATTGATGCATGGCGAGATCGCTCGGCATCTCGCCACGAACCTTCATCCAAACATGCTGATAGGGCGGCGCCTTCTTCGGATTCATCAGATCGTCGTCGTCTTCGACGGGCCGAAGCTCGATCGGATTCTGCCGCGTCACATGCTGGCGCACCGCCTCCGGCAGCTGATGCGCAAGCCGCTGCCGCCGTTGCTCTTCGCTCTCCAAGCCTTCCGGCCCTTTGACCTTCGGCATGTCGAACTGATGCTCTAGCCCTGCCTCGGCTACCTGAAACGAGGCCGACAGGTTGAAGATCTGCTCGCCGTGCTGCACGGCGACCACGCGCCGTGTCGTAAAGCTCTTCCCGTCCCGCGCGCGGTCCACTTCGTAGAGGATCGGCACCTTCGGATCGCCCGGCCTGATAAAATATGCGTGAAGAGAGTGACACACGCGCGCGTCGACCGTGCGGTAGGCCGCAACCAACGCCTGGCCCAAAACCTGGCCCCCAAACACGCGTTGCCAGCGATCCTTGGGGCTCACCCCCCGGAAAATATTCACCTCGATCGCCTCAAGGTTGAGGAGATCGAGCACGTCTTTGATGGTCTCGCCGTTCATTTGCCTAAATCGAAACCCTATATGGGCCAAAGGGCCAGTTTGTTAGGGGCTGACGGTGCGCTTCCGCAAGAGCACCCGTGAGCGCATTTGAGGGACATACGATGAACGTTGCCGATTACGTCGCGCGCGGCTGGGACCTGCTGCAATGGTTCGCGGAAATGGTGATCGGCACGGTCGCGACCTCGATCTTCGGCGGCTGGAACGCCGTCTTCGGTCTCGCGGGCGTGGCCCTGCTTCTGTTCGTTGTGACCCGCGCCTTCGTCCGCCGCTCCGACGATTGATCACTGCAACGGCTGACCCAATAGCTTTGTCTTCAAGAACGCCGCAATCGCTGCGTTCTGTGCGTCGCGGTTGGCCTTCTTCTCGAAGCCGTGCCCCTCGTCCTTGGCGAGCATGTACCAGGCCTCCGCCTTGTTCGCGCGTATCGCCTTCAACATCTGCGTCGCCTCGCTCGCCGGCACCCGCGGGTCGTTCGCGCCTTGGATGATCAGCATCGGCCGCTTGATCCGCGCCACGTTGGTCAGCGGCGAAACGCGCTGCAAAAAGTCCCGCATCCGTCCGTCCCGGTCGTCGCCGTACTCGGCCCGCCGTAGATCGCGCCGATACCCGCTGGTGTTGTTCAGGAACGTGAGAAAGTTCGAGATGCCGACGACGCTGATCCCGGCCGCCAGCCGGTCGTTGTATTCGATCATCGACGCGTAAGACATGAACCCGCCATACGAACCGCCGTAGACGGCCACACGCCGCGCGTCCAAATCCACTTGGCTCCCGATCCAGCCAAGCGTGGCGCCGATATCCTTCACCGAGTCCATCCGCCGGTTGGCATTGTCGAGCTCGACGAAATACTTTCCGTACCCCGTCGAGCCACGCACGTTCGGCGCCACCACGGCAATCTTCAGCTCCTGCACCAGGTACTGAATGAACGCATTGAAGTTCGGCCGAAACTGAGACTCCGGCCCGCCGTGGATCGAGATCAGCACCGGCGCCCGCGTCACGCCTTTCGGCTTGTAGACGAACGAAGAAATGCGCCGCTTCTTACCGTCCACCTCGTCGAACGTGTCGTACGCGACCAGCTGCGGCTCCACGAACGCCGCCTTATCGAGGCCGCCAACCTCGCTGTCCGTCCATTTGACTGGCGCACCGCGCCCGAGGTCCCACACGAACGCGTCGCGCCCCGCTGTACCGTTCAGCGTGTAGCCGACGCGCCGGCTGTCCGGAGCGAACTTGATGTTCTCAAGCTCGCCCGGCGCTAACTTCGGCCCCGCAACACGCCGGCCGCCGCCCGCATTCATCGTGTAGAGCCGCGACACGCCGGCCTCGTTCACCGAGAACGCGATCGTGCGCCCATTCGGCGCCAGATCGATCGCCTCCACATCCCAAGGAATATCCGTCGTCAACGGATCCTCTTCGTCCGTGCGAAGGTCATAGCGCGCGATATGACGAAACTCTGAATCGTCGTCGGAGATGTAGAAGAGGCTCCGGCCGTCCGGCGAAAACACGGGCGACCCGCGAAACACCTTCACCGGCGACGGCTTGATCTGCGCCTTGCGATTGTTCGTCAGATCGACCAGCCACATCTGCTGATCGTTGATCGAATTCGTCCGCACGACCGCCAGCGTCTGATTGTCGGGTGAAAACGCGCCGGGCGACCAGCTCCCGTCCTCCTCCAGCACCGTGCGCACCTTCCTGGGCTCGGACGCATCGGCCACCATGATGCGATAGCGGGCGGAATCGGAGGCGACGCTCGACCAGGCGATCCACTTGCCGTCGCGCGAGAACACGGGACTGGTGTTACGGGTCTTGCCGTCGGTCAACCGCACGACGTCGCCGTTCTGCTCGTTGATCAGATAGAGCTGGTAAAGCTCGTTCCCGCCGAAGTCGCGGCTGAACAAGATCTCCCGCTTGGGCCATTTCCCGGGCCGGTAGACCGCCAGATTCACCGGCTCGTCGTAGAACGAAATCTGGCGGCGCATGCCGAGCGGCACATCCACCTTGTGCAGCTGGTTCGTCTCGGCAAACCGCGTTTGGATAAGAATGCCCCGCCCGTCCGGCGAAAAATCCAAAAACACCGCGCCGCGCGCAGCTTGGTACAACCGAAGCCGCTCGCGCACCCAGGCGGGCGTGTCCGGTATGTTCTCGAGAACCAGATTGCCCCGCTCGACCCGCCGCACGTCGGCGGCGCTCGCGGCAAGAACGCCCGCGGCGGTCATGACGGCAAGAAAACCGAAAACGCGAAAAATCACTCGTGATGCCCCAGCTGACGCAGAGCGCGAGTGTAGTTGCCCCGTTCGTATCGCGTCGAGAGCCGGCAGGGCTTTGTTACCGTTCATTAAGCATGGGCAGGCTCACCGCGCGCGCCTTCGCCGGACCCAAAAGACCGCAAAACCAAGACCTGGAACAAATTAGGGGTAAACGGTTTATCAAGCGCATTCGTGCGATGTTAGCGGTCTAGGGATGGGGACCATGACCGCAAACATTCTGGCAATGCCGAAGGCTCGCGTCCTTGATCTGGCCGAACAGATCACGCTGATCGCCCTCTATGGGTTGCTGGTCTACCGCCTCTTTCCGACCGAGTTCACCGAGGAGTCTTGGTACGCGCTGATCCTGCTCGCTTCCGAAGGCGTGGCGGCGATCGTGTTGATCCTGCGCCGTCAGACGGACCAGATTTCGATGAACCTCGGCGACTGGCTGATCGCCGCGATCGCGTCGTTCGCCGTGTTGGCCGTCGAAGTGGGCGGAACGCCGATCCTGCACACGCCGGCGATGATGCTGATGCTGTGGGGCTTGTGCATTCACGTCGCGGCGAAACTGACGCTCCGCCGGAGCTTCGGCTTGGTCGCCGCAAACCGCGGCTTGATCTTGGAAGGCCTCTACTCGCGTGTGCGCCACCCGATGTATGCGGGCTATCTCCTGTCCCATATCGGCTTTCTGCTTTGGTCGCCGACATTCTGGAACTTCGGCATCTATGTGATCGCCTGGACCTGCATGATCATCCGCATGAACGCCGAAGAGCGCGTCTTGAGCGAGGAACCGGCCTATCGCGAATACATGCAACGCGTACGCTACCGGCTGTTCCCCTGGGTTTATTGATGCCGTTCCGCCTTTTGGCCGGCTTCCCGCTTTGACGGCAAGCCGAAAGGCGCGCTATCTCGCATGCATCCTTAAAGAGGTTGCATGCCCGTCATTGAAAGCCGCGTTGATCTTGCCTCCGACGCCGCGCGCGCCAACCGCGAAGGCCACCTGAAACTATTGAGCGAAGTGCGGGGTCTGGAAGCGAAGGTCCGCGCCAACTCGGCCAAGTCGGCGAAGAAATTCGAAGAGCGCGGCCAGCTGCTCCCCCGCGACCGCGTGGACCTGTTGCTCGACC
>CAZXAQ010000082.1:0-18942 GCA_964638635.1 uncultured Flavobacteriaceae bacterium | reverse complement strand
GTTTTCGCCCCGGCAGATAATCTACCCGTCGAAGCGGTTTGGACATACAAGGCACAAAGGCACGAAGAAGAAGAAGAGACCCCTCACACAATGAAACAATGACACAATGGCGGAGAGCCCCTCTTGGCGCGTAGCGCCGATCAGAGTCGGACGGCGCGCTAGCGCGCGCAAATTCTGACCCCTTTGTGTCATTGTTTCATCGTGTGAGGCATTCTTCTTCGTGCCTTTGAGCTTCGCGCCCGAACTTCCTTTCCTTTAGTTGCGCCCGCCGGGGGCGAAATTGGTGCGGCGCAGCTCGCGGATCGCGCGAGGGGTGATTTCCCCTTCGACCAATTCGTAGCCCATGAGCGCGAAGGTGCGGCCGCGCAGGAAGATGGGGCGCGCGTTGCCGTACCAGTCGACGCAAGAGGCGCGGCAACCGTCGTTGGCGCTCTTGAGTTCGTCCGACATGAGTTCGCCCAGGGCCAAGAACCGGCGGTTTTCGCGGCGCAAAAACGTGATCGCCGCCGAGCCTTCCACGAGTTGGCGATAGCCGGGGCGGCTTGCGCGCGTGACCGGCAGACCGAGGACTCCCGGGGTGCCGTCGCCGTTGTCGTTTGCTTCGGGTTTGAAGAAGAACGCTTGGCTGCGCGTTTCGCCTTGGGAGGCGCTTTCGAGCGTGTAGCGATCGCCCAGTTGCGGGCGCCAGCCTTGCGTCAGTTCGATCGCTTGGAACGTCAAGTTGCGCTGGTCGGCGCCGATGACAACGGCGTCGTTGCCCATCGCTTCGATGCGGTCGACGCCGTGGCCGAGCGGGAGCTGCGTGACGCCGCGGCCGCGGAGGTTCGCCACCACGACGCCGCCGTTCGTACCGCCGGGCGCGCCCCAGCTGTTGCCGGTGCCGTAGAGCAGGTAGCCGCCGACGAAGCGGTTTTGGAACGCATAGGCGTTGCCCGGCGGGTGCGGCAGTTCGCGGTAGCGGCCGCGCTCCAACACGTCGGTGCCGTCGCCGAAGTCGCGTAGTGAGAAGCGCAGCAGGGCAACATCGCCCGAGGAGAATTCCGGGTTCCACATCGCGTCGCCGCCGCCGTCGCTGCGCACGAGCACGTTCAAGACGCCTTCTTCCCAATCTTCGCGGAACGAGAATTGGTCGACCGGCGCGCCGTGCACGACGATCGCGGAGGGCGCGCTGCCGTCGAGCGGCAAGCGGTAGAGCATCGATTGGTTCCGCTCGTTCTGCGGGCGCCACCAGCCGTAGTCCGTCACCCAGACATAGACCGCGTGCGCGGAGACGTAGAACGTGCGGCCTGCCGGACCGAGCACACTGGTCGCGCGGCAGCGGAGTTCGGGCGCTAAGAGATCGCATTCGGTGACAGTGTGGATCGCGTCGATCGAGGCGCGTTCCGGGTCTTCCCATTGGCGCGGGATGTAGATGTCGCGGGCGCTGACGATGCGTTGGAAACCGGCTTGCGGGTTTCCGGTCCAGCGGCGGACCGCCGGCATCCACTCGGTCGAGACTTCGGCGTCGTAAGGCACATAGAGCGGCGAATAGACGATCAAACGCGTGCCGATCAGGCGCGAGGCGTAGTTGCGCGAGGAATAGTAGTCGTTCGATTTCAGATGGTACGCGTCTTCGAAGCGCAAGCGGCCGTCGGCGCTCAAGCGGAAGCGGTTGATCTCCGTGCCGCCGCGGCCGTAGCTGTAGCCGATGACGATCACGCGGTCGCCCGCGATCAGCATTTCGTCGTACCAGTCGCTCGACGGGTTCACGCCGGGCGGGAACGCGTCGATGTAGTCGACGGGGCGCAGTTCGCCGTTGCGCGTCGAGACCGTGAACAGACGGCCGCGACGGAGGATGACCAGGATGTCGCCGCGCACTTTCACGATGCCGCCTTCGTCGACGCCGGCTTCTTGGGTGTTCGTGATTTTGTCGTCGGCCTGCGCTTTGGCGGCGCCGTCCATCGCGGTGGCTTCGGCCGGTGCGGGAGCCGCCTGCGGGGCGATGCCGGAGTAGCCGTCCTTCGCTCGGCGCTTTTCTTGACGCTTCGCACGTTCGGCGAGGTAGCGGCGGAACGCTTCCTCGGACTTGAACGGCAGCATCTTCGCATGCGGGCTGTTGCGCCAACTCGTCCAGCTGCTTTCGGCGGCGGCATTCCAGGCGAATGCGCAGGTGAGCGCGAGTGCGATGGCCAAGTATCGTCCGACGGCGAACATGTGTGCCTCTCCTCCGAAAGTGCGGAGGTGCACGCTCGGCGTGGATTTAGCCGAATTTGTGTCGGGTTCTGGGCGAAGACGCGTTGGTCGCCTGCGGCAAAACTGACTCGCGTGATGGGTGTCAAGGTTACAGGTGATGCCAAACACCACAGAGCCGTCATGGCCGAGCTTGACCCGGCCACCCAGGGCAACGAGCACGGAGGTGCCAAAGTCGACGCTACAAACATCAACAAATAGAACGACTTCATTGTCATTGGCGGTGACGCCGCCGCCTGCAACCCTGGGTGGCCGGGTCAAGCCCGGCCATGACGCGTTTTTTTGTCGGGAACGCACGACTAGACTCATCCGCAAAATGATTCGTCCGGCGGGACGCGCACGGGGGTGCACATGGCTTTTTTCTGGAAGTGGTCTTGGGAGATCACGCTTGCGCTGATCTTGCTCAGCGTCGGGGCAGCGACCTATTCGTTCGCGCAGAATCGGCAACTCGCCTATGCGCCGTGCTTGGCGAAGGTGATGACGGCGTTGCGCACAGACCCTGCCGCGGTTCGCCTGCAGAAGATTGCGGCGGTCGCGCTGCCCGAAGCGAAGGACTGTGCGGTGTCGGAAGACGTCGCGCGGGAAGCGAACCAGGCGATCACCGACATGCTGGTCGGCGACAAGACGTTGTTCACGCGACTGCCGAAGCTGCTCGCGGACGCGGGTATGGACTGCGAGAACAACAAGAGCGCGGTCGTGTGCGCCTGCAAGTCGAGCGGGCCGTTCGCGATCGCCAATCCGTGCACGACCTGCGGGACGTTGATCGACGTGCCGTTGCCGTTGAAGCGGGCGCTGGACGTGGCGGTGACGCGCCAGCCTGCGCTGAAGACGAAGGGGTTCACGCGGCCTGTCACCTATGTCGTGCGTGTCGCCTACAGCACGACATTCTTCGAACGCGACGCGCCGGAGCTGCCGCCAGAGGAAGACGACAGCGGCTCGCCCACGGTGAACGAGGTGATCAACACGGCGGCGCAGTGGTGAGTTTCCTCATCGCCTGAGGTGGTGGAGAGTTTGGAAAGAGCACCACGAAGGGCTCGAAGGTCACACGAAGAACCACCAAGACGCTGCAGCTGTGCGCAGTCCTGAGGTCTAACCACCTAAATCCGTTCTCTTGGGCGCGAAGCGCCCCATCAAGGTGCTCTCCGCAAGCACCGCGGTTGCGGAGAGATGAACGAATGGGCGCTTCGCGCCCGGAAGAACGTTCGGTGGTTAGACAGCAAGACTGCACACAGCTGCAGCGTCTTGGTGGTTCTTCGTGTGACCTTCGAGCCCTTCGTGGTGCTCTGTCTGAGTCTCCGCCGCAGAATCGCTAGAGGAGCTCTTCCGCCATCAACGCGTTTGCGTCGCGGGTGAGTGTGCGCAGCATTTCGATGTCGACGCGGTTGACGGTGATGAAGAGGCCTTTGCGTCCGGCAGGGGCTAGGATCACGTAGTTCATGAAGCCGCCGCCGCCGCCGGTTTTCTGAAGAACTTGAGTCGTGCCGAGGCGCATGCGGAGCCAGCCCATTGCGATCGACTGCATGCGGCCGGCCATGTCGAGATTGATGATCCGTTTGAGCGCGCCGCGCCTGACGACGGCTTCTTGTGCGGCGGCGCGGGGCGTGCCGGGTGCGGCGTCGAGTTGCGCCTGCATCCAGCGGGCCATGTCGTCGGCGGTGGAATAGAGGCCGCCCATCGCGTCGATCGCATAGGTTGGGGCGCACGGATGCGTCGTCGGCAACAGGCGGGCGCATTGCGATGGCGCCGGGGTCAGCGTCGTGTCGGCGAGCGCGAGCGGCGTCGTGACGTAGCGCTTCAGCAGCGCTTCGTAGCTTTCGTTTGCGGCGGCGCTCAGCGCGTCGCCTAGGAACATGTAGGCGGCGTTCGAGTACTGCGCGGTCGTGCCCGGTGGATGGAGCAAACCTTGGCGCGCGAGCCAGGTCCAGCGGGCGCTCTTGCTCAAGCCCGGCGGCAGGTCGCGCGGCAGACCGCTCGTGTGCACCGTCAAATCGCGGAGCGTGATCGTGTGCGTCCACGCGGCCCCGCGCCAGGTGGGCGGCGCGTAGATTTCGAGCCGGTCGCTGAGGCGGATACGGCCTTCGGCGATCAGGTTCGCGAGCACATCGCCGGTCATCACTTTCGTCAGCGAGTTGATGCGGATCAGGCTTTGGCCGTTCGCGTTCGCGCCGGTGACGTAGGTGCGATCGCCGTCGATGACGACGGCCACCATCGCTTGCGCTTTGGATGTTGCGTGGATTGCGCCGAGGCGGCGGGTGACACCCTCCGGCATCGGGCCAGCCGCGGCCAAGCTTGAGAACACTAGCAGCAGACTGGCGCAGAACCGGGTTCGCATCGGTGATTTGAGCCTTTGGAATAAGGCGCTAGTGTGGCTCCCATGGCTAACAGATTCATCGTTCCCACTCTTCTTCTTTGTCTTCTCGCGGCGCCGATGCGGGCGGCCGATGCGCCGCTCGTCTATTTGCGCGATGTCGACGCTTCGATCGTGCAGGACATTCGCTATGCGACGGCCGACAACTTCACCGGCTCGCGCGTGCCGGGCTATGGCGCGGGCGAGTGCATGCTGCTCAAGCCGGTGGCCGACATGTTGAAGCGCGCGCAGACCGACCTGAAGGGGCGCGGGCTGTCGCTCAAGGTCTATGATTGCTACCGGCCGCAGAAAGCGGTCGATGCGTTCGTCGCGTGGGCGAAGGCGCCGGAGGGCGGCGGTTCGACGAAGCGGTTCTATCCGCGCACGCCGAAGGGCGAGCTTCTGAAGAAGGGCTATATCGAACCGGTGTCGAACCATTCGCGCGGGATCGCGGTGGACGTGACGCTGGTGGTCGATGGGGGAGCGCCCGCCAAGCCGTTCGACGTGCTTGCGAACTATGGCGGCTGCATCAGCCCAGCGGTGATGCGCGCGCCGGACACCAGTCTCGATATGGGGACGGGGTTCGATTGTTTCGACGAGATTGCCGCCACCAACAGCCGCGGGATCGGGCTGCCGCAAAAGAAACTGCGCGGCGCGCTCTATGAGGTGATGGTGAAGCACGGGTTCAAGAACTATCCGGGCGAGTGGTGGCACTACGCGCTCGGCGGGGCGGAGAAGGCGCCGGTGCAAAACGTCGACATCGCGCCTTATCCGAAGAAGAAGCCGTGAGTTTGGTGCTCACACGGCGTGCGGTTTTGGCGGCGGGCGTTGGGCTCGCCGCTGCGGCGCCGGCGGTTGCTGCGCCGCCGGTCGATATCGTCGTCGATCGGTCGCGGATTGCGCGCGTGGGTGCACGCGCGTTTCGCTGCGCGGTCGGGCGCTCCGGCATCGTGCGGGACAAGCGTGAGGGCGACGGCGGAACGCCGGCAGGGTCATGGCCGCTGCGCGAAGTGTTCTATCGGCCGGATCGGCTGGCGATGCCGGTGACGCGTCTGCCGGTGCGGCCGCTTGCGCCTTATGACGGCTGGTGCGATGCGCCGGGCGATGCGCGCTACAACAGGCCGGTGCGCCTCCCCTACCCGGCCAGCGCCGAGCAGCTTTGGCGCGCCGATCGCATGTACGATCTCATCGTCGTCGTCGGCTACAACGACGCGCCCGTCGTGCCGGGCAAGGGGAGCGCGATCTTCTTGCATGTGGCGCGGCCGGGCTACACGGGGACGGCGGGGTGCGTGGCGTTCAGGCGCGCGCATCTGCTCACGATCCTGGCCGCGGTCGACACGCGCTCGCGGCTGATCGTGCAGGCCTAGTTATTCGTCCAAGAATTTCCACGTGTCGGCGCCGTCGAAGGGGCGGATGCGGATTTTGGCGAGCACTTCGGGGTCGGCCAGCCGCATGTTGATGCCCATGCGGTCGTAGGCCGGATCGACCGCCGACCAGTGGGTCGCACAGCCGCAGGTCTTGCAGCGATGGAAGACGATGGACTTGTCGCCCCACATATACGTGTCGGTCGGCGGCGGCGACGGCGTGAAGCGCACTTGGCGCGGCGAATAGTACGCCATCAACGTGCCCGTGCGGCGGCAGATCGAGCAGTTGCAGCTCGTCACCGTTTCCGGCGCCTCGTCGACGGCGATGCGGACGGCGCCGCAGTGGCAGCTGAGTTCGGGCATCGACGGCTTCTACACCGCTTTCTTGTGCGCGGCAATCCAGGCGTCGACGCGGCGTTCCAGGATTGTGAGCGGCAGCGCGCCGCCGCCGAGGACGACGTCGTGGAATTCCTTGAGGTCGAAGGCCGGGCCTAGCGCTTTCTTTGCACGCTCGCGCAGTTCGAGGATTTTCAGCATGCCGATTTTGTAGGCGCAGGCTTGGCCGGGCATGACGATGTAGCGTTCGATTTCGGACGTCACTTCGGTCACCGACATGCCGGTTTTTTCGTGCATATAGTCGATCGATTGCTGGCGCGTCCAACGCTTCGCGTGGATGCCGGTGTCGACGACGAGGCGCACGGCGCGGAACATTTCGGCTTGTAGGCGGCCGAGGTCGCCGTAGGGGTCTTTGTCGTAGAGGCCCATGTCCTTCGCCAACCGCTCGGCGTAGAGCGCCCAGCCTTCGCTGAAGGCGGTGAACGGCAGCACGCGGCGGACGAAGGGAACGCCCTTGATGTTTTGCGCGGTCGCGATCTGAAGGTGATGGCCGGGAACGCCTTCGTGGTAGGCGAGCGTCGGCATCTGCCAGGACGCGGTTTCGGCTGGATCGCGCACGTTCGCGAAGAACGTGCCCGGGCGTTCGCCGTCGAAGGACGGTGCGTTGTAGTAGGCGCCGGCCGACGTCGCTTCGGCATAGGTGGGCACGCGATCGACGGTCAGTTTTTGCGGCGGGATGTGCACGAACGCCTCGGGAAGACGTTTGTCCATCGCGTCCAGAAGCGCACGGTAGCCGGCCAGGATTTTCTCGCGGCCTTCGTCGTTCGGCGGGAAGGTGAAGCGCGGATCATGCGAGAGGCGCTCCATGCGCTCGACCAGCGTGCCCTTCGTTTCGCCGACGCTGTTCAGCAGCGCCTCCATTTCAGCCTCAAGCCGCGCGACTTCGGCGAGGCCCAGCGCGTGGATTTCGTCGGGCGTCATCTCGGTCGTCGTGAACAGGCGCACCGCATCGGCGTAATAGGCCGCGCCGTCGGGCAGTTTCCAGACGCCGTCGTCGTCGGTGGCTTGCGGTTTCAGGCGCTCGAACGTGGTCTTGATGCGGCCGTAAGCCGGATAAACGACGGCTTGAACAGCGGTGACGGCGGCGGCATCGAGCTCCTTCACCAGATTTGGGTCGAGGTCGGTCAGTTTGCCGAGCTTTTCGCGGAACGTCGTGACGAGCGGATTGTCCTTCGGCGCCGGCTTCGTGAACGTCACGGTGCTTTCGATGATTTCGTCGAAGACGAAGCGCGGCGGCAGCACCTTCGAGCGCGCCTGGCGTTCGATCTCGCTCAAGACTTGGTCGAAATGCATGCCGAAGGCGTTCAGGCGGGCGACGTAATTGCGCGCCGTCTTTTCGTTCTTGATTTGGTGGACGAATTGCATGAAGCGGGGCAGCCCGAGCTGCTCGCCGAACATCTGGTTCATCGGATAGAGGCCCATGCCGGCCGTGGCCCAGGGATAACGCTTGCTCCGCAGGTTCGTTTCCTGCCACCAAAGCATGACGTCGTAGGTCGTTTGCTGCTCCGCCGTCAGGCTTGCGCGGTCGTAAGCCTTCATCTCTTCGATGTTGCGCTCGGTCACCGCGTAAAGGCGATCGCGTTCGGCCAGCGTGGCTTCGTCCAGTTTGCCGGAGTGGGTGTCGAGCATCGTGCCGTCGATGAGCCCGAGTTGGGTCAAGATCTGCGGCCGCGACATCAAGAGGTAGATGCCCTGCCGGTCGATCAAGTGATCGAAGTTGAACGGCAAACCCCAGATCAGCTGGTAAAGCCAAAACCCGCCGCCGGCCATCGCGACGAGCAGCGTGTAGCCGACGATGCGCAGGATCGATCTCATTAACGTAGTCCCCCGAAGTCCCCGCCGGGAAACTACCACTTACGCGAGGCTGGGGACAGGTCGCCACGGTCGCGCTCAGGTCACCTGCGACAGCGCCCATTCGGGCGCCAGGGCAGCCGCGAGAACGCCGTCAGCGCGACATTGCGGCGCCAGCCGCCGGCGAGCAGCAGGGACACTGTCGCGCCGGCGTTCGAGACGATCCCATGGCGACGACGACGCCAAGTATCTAAGGCTTGGCCAACGTTTCGTACACCACTTCCAACAAACGTTATTCCAATTTTTGGAAATCCTGATATAGGTGTCGAATGATCGTGATCGGCACGGCGGTTGTTGAGACTTTCTTCAGCGCACGGGCTGGTCACAAGGGATTGAAAGCCGCGCGGTCCCAATACGACGCTTGGCTGGCAATCGCCGAAGCGGCGCGGTGGCGCAATCCGGAGGACGTGAAGGTGTCGCATCCGAAGGCGAGCATCCTCAAGGGCGGCCGGGTGGTGTTCAACGTCAAGGGCAACGACTTCCGGCTGGTCGCGGCGGTTCAATATCAGGCAGGGGTCGTGTCGATCCGGTTTTTCGGGACGCACACCGAGTACGACGAAATCGATGCGGAGACAGTGTGAGATGGATGCAACTTTGATCGTGATCGACAGCGACGCCGAATTGGCGCGAGCGCAAGCGCTCGTAGAGCGGCTCATGGCGTCCAACAAACCAGCGGACGTCGCGCGTCTACAGGCGCAGGCACGGTTGATTGCAGCGTACGAAGAGGCAAAGTGGCCACGGCGGCATCCGAGCCCTGCCGAAGTTGTTCTCTATCTGATGGATCAGCATGGTCTTTCGCGAGCCGATCTCGTTCCGCTGCTCGGCACGCCCAGCCGTGTGAGCGAAGTGCTGCAGGGTAAGAAGGGTCTGAGCATGGCGATGATTCAACGGCTGCGCGCGCGATTTCGCGTGCCGGCCGAGCTTCTACTGCCGCCACCGAAGGCGTCTGGAAAACGTGGAGCTAAGCGGGCGGCTTGAGATTGGGTGTGCCTGCGGGGCTGTTCGCGCGTCACCTCTCCAACCCTGGCGCTGACCCCTTTTGGCCATCGCGGCTCGACACACTACTCATCACGCACTATCGGCGCACCGTGTTCGCGGGCGAAGACACTGAGTTGCATGAAACATGCGAGGCCCCAGCGCGCAAACTCCCTCACCTCGTCGAGCGGCACGGGGACTGGCTTTTTCTCCCACTCGCCGTCATCGGGTTCGCGCTTGACCATAACGTAGTCGTGCGTCGGCGGGGGGCCCTTTGCGGCAAGCGCCGCCGCGGTCGCGGCGTCAAGGTCGAGCGTAGGTGCCAGCGCTTCGATCGCCACATCGAGTGCCGCTGTCGTTGCGACTATATTGTTTTGGTCAATTGGGTTGACCTCAGTCGCGACACGCGGCTCTGCGCCGGGCACAATGAAGTGCGCCTCGATTGATACCATCTCGCTCATGTAGTAGCCGCGCGCGTAGGCCTCCGTGATCACCGGATCTTCCCAAGGATCCTGAGGTAACCTCCGCGGGCGAACGAGGTTAGGATTGTGCCGATACGCGGCCCAAAGGAGCAGTGCACCCAAACCCTCGCGCGTGAGTTGGAGCGCCTCGTACGGCGCATCAAACGATTCGTGCCACAGCGCGGGATCAAGGTTCAGCTTCGGTGTTAGGGCGGCACGAAATTTCCGTACGCGCTCTACCGCCGCTTCATCGGCTAGCGACAAGCGGTCGGCGCCGCTGGCATGCGTCAGCGTGTAAGCGATGCCGTTTCGGCGCGCGAAGACCTGCGTTGGCGTTTCCCACCGGCGCGTGAAGTAGCGCTGAAGCGGGCCAGCATACAGGTCAACGCCCATCGGACACCTCTCACACCTCAAGGAATTGAAACAGAATGCGCTGGAGGCGGCAATTGACGTAGCTCGGCCGATGCGCTTGGCAGGCGGCGACGCTTGGACCAAAGCGCGCGGGGTTGGCGCTGGAGCACGAAAGTCGTCCCGCATATGTTGATGTGTGCGATCAACGCGTGGCGGGCTCGTTACCGGAACGCGCGGAAACTCGACAGATCGTTGAACGAAACGAGGACTCGGCGGCAACGTTTCAGTTCGTTACGGGTTTCCTCCCCAAATGTCGCAGAAACGCGGGGGTTTCCGGGGTTGACGGTGCCGGGCTTGGCGCCGCATGGTCCGCCCGCTTTTCCGGCCTGAAGTGCGCTCAAGGTCACGGAACCCGTTCAATGCCTGAGCGGGCGTGTGCTGTGCGGCTTTGGCCTCGAGACACGGACACCCATGGCGAGCACCCCCACATCTTCCGTCCCCCACCGCGATATGGCGAACGCCATCCGTGCGCTTGCGATCGATGCGGTGGAAGCCGCGAAGTCGGGGCATCCCGGCATGCCGATGGGCATGGCCGACGTTGCGACCGTGCTGTTCACGAAGTTTCTGAAATTCGATCCGCGCAATCCGAAGTGGCCGGATCGCGACCGGTTCGTGCTGTCGGCGGGCCATGGCTCGATGCTGCTGTACTCGCTCTTGCATCTGACCGGGTACAAGGACATCACGCTTCAGGACATCAAGAACTTCCGGCAACTGGGTTCGCCTTGTGCGGGGCATCCGGAGTACGGGCATGGCGCGGGCGTCGAAACGACGACGGGGCCGCTTGGCCAAGGGATCGCAACGGCGGTCGGGATGGCGATGGCGGAGCGCATTTGCGAGGCGCGGTTCGGCAGCGATCTCGTCGATCACTTTACGTATGTGATCGCCTCCGACGGCGATCTCATGGAAGGCATCAGCCATGAGGCGATTTCGCTCGCCGGGCATTTGAAGCTCTCGAAGCTGATCGTTTTCTTCGACGACAACGGGATTTCGATCGACGGGCCGGTGTCGCTGTCGGAGTCGGGCGATCAGGTTGCCCGGTTCGAGGCGGCGGGCTGGTCGGCTTCGCGCGTGGACGGGCATGATCCGGCAGCGATTGCCGCGGCGATCGAGTCGGCGCAGGCGTCGGACCGGCCTTCCTTGATCGCGTGCCGGACGATCATCGGGTATGGCGCGCCGAAGAAGCAGGGCACGGCGTCGTCGCACGGCTCGCCGCTTGGCGCGGAAGAAGCGGCGGCGGCTAAGAAGGCGCTGGGGTGGAGCCATGGGCTCTTTGAGGTTCCGGACAATATTCGCGCCGCGTGGTTGGCCGCAGGTGAACGTAGCCACGGCGAGTACACCGCTTGGCTGAAGCGCATGACCGCTGCGAATGGCGAGACGAAGGCTGCGTTCGAGCGGGCGATGGAACGCGCGATCAATCCGGCGCTGTGGCCCGCGATGAACGCCTATCGCAAGTCGTTGACCGAGAAGCCGGTGACCGTCGCCACGCGCAAGGCGTCGGAGATGGCGCTTGAGGTGATCAACGCGCATGTGGCGGAGGCGATCGGTGGATCAGCCGATCTCACCGGCTCGAACAACACGCGCACGAAGGGGATGGAAGCGATCGAGGCCGGCGATTTCCGCGGGCGCTTCGTGCACTACGGCATTCGCGAGCACGGCATGGCGGCGGCGATGAACGGCATGGCGCTGCACGGCGGCGTGGTGCCCTACTCCGGCACGTTCTTGGTTTTCGCCGACTATTGCCGGCCGTCGATCCGGCTTGCGGCGCTGATGGGGCAGCGCGTTATCCACGTGATGACGCACGACTCGATCGGGCTTGGCGAAGACGGGCCGACGCATCAGCCGGTCGAGCATTTGGCGTCGTTGCGCGCGATCCCGAACTTGTTCGTGTATCGCCCGGCGGATGCGGTGGAGACGGCGGAGTGCTGGGAGTTGGCGCTGCGCGCGGCCAAGAGCCCGAGCGTGATCGCGCTGTCGCGGCAGAACCTGCCGCAGGTGCGCTTGAAGCACACGGACGAGAACCTTTCCGCGCGGGGCGGCTACGTGCTTTCGCCGGCGAAGGCGAAGCATCGCGTCACGCTCATTTCGTCGGGGTCGGAGATTTCGATCGCGATGGAAGCGCAGAAGATGCTTGAGGCGGAGGGGATCGGCGCCAGCGTCGTGTCGATGCCGTGCCTCGACATTTTCAATGGCGAAGATCACGCGTATCAGGACAAGGTCATTCCGCCGTCAACGGTTCGCATCGTCGTCGAGGCCGCTTCGCCGATGGGCTGGGATCGCTGGACCGGGCGCGAAGGCGCTGTCGTCGGCATGACCACGTTCGGCGCGAGTGCGCCCTATGAGAAGCTCTACCAACACTTCGGCATCACGCCGGACAACATCGTGAAAGCCGCGAAGGCGCGGCTCTAAGGGGACAACCATGGCTGTGAAAGTTTTCATCAACGGGTTCGGGCGCATCGGGCGTCTGGTGTTGCGCGCGATCGTGGAGTCGGGGCGCAACGATATCGATGTCGTCGGCGTGAACGACCTTGGGCCGATCGAGACGAACGCGCATTTGCTTCGGTACGACTCGGTGCACGGGCGCTTTCCGGCGGACGTGAAAGTCGATGGCGACCGGATGATCGTCGGGCGGCACAAGATCAAGGTCACGGCGGTCAAGGATCCGGCGCAGTTGCCGCACAAGGAGTTGGGCACCGATATCGCGATGGAGTGCACGGGGATCTTCACCTCGAAGGAGAAGGCGTCGGCGCATCTCACAGCCGGTGCGAAGCGCGTGCTCGTTTCGGCGCCCGCCGACGGAGCGGACATCACGGTGGTCTACGGCGTCAATCATCAGAAGCTGACGAAGGATCACATCGTCGTTTCGAACGCGTCGTGCACGACGAACTGTCTGGTTCCGGTCGCGAAGGTGTTGAACGACACGGTCGGGATCGAGAAGGGCATGATGACGACGGTGCACTCGTACACCAACGATCAGCCGTCGCTCGATCAGATGCACAAGGACATCTACCGGGCGCGCGCGGCGGCGCTGTCGATGATCCCGACGTCGACGGGGGCGGCGAAGGCTGTCGGCCTCGTGCTGCCGGAACTGAAGGGTAAGCTCGACGGCATGTCGATCCGCGTGCCGACGCCGAACGTTTCGGTCGTCGATCTGAAGGTCGTCGTGAAGCGGGCCACGACGGTCGCCGAGATCAACGATGCGATGAAGCGTGCGGCGGCACAGGAGCTCAAGGGCGTGCTCGATATCGTCGATGCGCCGCTGGTGTCGTCGGACTTCAACCACAATCCGGCTTCGTCGGCGTTCGCGCTCGATCAGACAAAGGTCATGGACGGCAACCTCGTCAGCGTCATGAGCTGGTACGACAACGAGTGGGGTTTTGCGAACCGCATGGGCGACACCGCGGTTGCGATGGCAAAGCTGATCTGATGCCGGCGTTTCGGACAATCGAACAGCTTGAGGCGAAGGGTAAGCGCGTGCTCGTGCGCGCGGACCTCAATGTTCCTATGAAGGATGGCGCCGTCACCGATACGGCGCGCATCGACCAGGCGGCGACGACGATCCGCGATCTGGTGGGCAAAGGTGCGCGCGTTGTCGTGCTGTCGCATTTCGGGCGGCCGGATGGGAAGCGCGTCGAGAGCATGTCGCTGAAAGCGATTTTGCCGTCGCTTTCTAAGGCCGTGGGCAAGCCGGTCGGGTTTGCGAACGACTGCATTGGGGCGGACGCCGAAGCGGCCGTGGCCGCGATGAAGGACGGCGACGTTCTGCTGCTTGAGAACACGCGCTTTCACGCGGAGGAAGAAAAGAACGAGGCGCGTTTTGTGGCGGCGCTGGCGAAGCTCGGCGACGCTTACGTGAACGATGCGTTCTCGGCCGCGCATCGGGCGCATGCGACGACGGAAGGGTTGGCGCATCGGCTTGCGGCCTACGCGGGGCGCGGGATGCAGGCGGAATTGGAGGCGCTGGGGCGCGTGCTTGAGAAGCCCCAGCACCCGGTCGTGGCGATCGTCGGCGGCGCGAAGGTGTCGTCGAAGCTGGCGGTGCTGGAGAACCTGATCACGAAGGTCGATGCGCTGGTGATCGGCGGCGGCATGGCGAACACGTTCTTGAAGGCGCAAGGGTTGCCGATCGGGAAGTCGCTGCATGAGCCTGCGCTGCTCGACAAGGCACGCGAGATTATGGCGAAGGCCAAGGTGCGCGATTGCGCGATCGTGCTGCCGAGCGACGGCGTGGTCGCGAAGGAATTCAAGGCGATGGCGGCGGCGAAGACGCTGCCGATCGCGCAGACGCCGGACGACGGGATGATCCTCGACATCGGGTCGGATTCGATTGCTGCGATTGCGGCGCGGTTGGAGACGGCGAAGACGGTCGTGTGGAACGGGCCGGTCGGCGCGTTCGAGACGCCGCCGTTCGACAACGGCACGAGCGCGGTGGCGCGGCATGTCGCGATGCTGACGAAGGTCGGTCAGATGGTTTCGGTTGCCGGCGGCGGCGATACGCTGGCGGCGCTGGCGCATGCGGGCGCCGAGGACGGGTTCACGTATTGCTCGACGGCGGGCGGTGCGTTCTTGGAATGGCTTGAGGGCAAAGAGCTGCCGGGCGTGAAGGCGCTCGCGCAATAGTCGGGAGAGACGGATGACGGAGTTGGAGAAGATCGCGCGGAAGATGGTCGCGCCGGGCCGGGGAATCCTCGCCGCGGACGAGAGCTCGGGCACGATCAAGAAGCGGTTCGATGCGATCGGCGTGGAGTCGACGGAAACCAGCCGGCGCGACTATCGCGAGCTGATGTTCCGCACGCCCGCGATGAAGGAATTCATCTCCGGCGTCATTCTGTACGACGAGACGATTTGGCAGGACGCAGCCGACGGCACGCCGCTGGTGAAGATCATCGCGGACGCGGGCGCGGTGCCCGGGATCAAGGTGGACGAAGGCACGGAGATGCTGCCCGGGTCGCCGAAGGAGTTGATCACGAAGGGGCTGGACGGCCTTTCGAAGCGCCTGCCGAAGTATTATGAGCGCGGCGCGCGGTTTGCGAAATGGCGCGCGGTGATCGACATCGGCCAAGGGCTCCCGACCTACAACTGCATTCACGCGAATGCGCATGCGCTGGCGCGCTACGCGGCGCTCTGCCAGCAGGCGAACATCGTGCCGATCGTGGAGCCGGAAGTGCTGATGGACGGCGAGCACGATATCGACACCTGCTACGACGTGACGGAGTGGGCGCTCAAGGAGACGTTTAGCGAACTCTACAAAGCCGAGGTGAAGCTTGAGGGTATGGTGCTGAAGCCGAACATGGCGATCGCGGGTAAGAAGTCGGCGAAGAAGGCGTCCGTCGCAGAGGTCGCCGAGAAGACCGTGAAGATGCTCAAGAACTGCGTGCCGCCGGCGGTACCGGGGATCGCGTTCCTGTCGGGCGGGCAGTCGGACGAAGAGGCGACGGCGCATCTCGACGCGATGAACAAGATGGGATCCCTGCCCTGGGCACTCACCTTCTCCTACGGCCGCGCTCTGCAGGCCGCGCCGCAGAAGGCTTGGAGCGGTAAGCGCGAGAACGTCGCCGCCGCACAGCGCGCGTTTGCGCATCGTGCGCGCATGAACGGCCTCGCCGCGCTCGGGCGTTGGGCGCAGGGTCTTGAGAAGGAAGCCGCCTGATCCGCTGTCGCCTCTATCTCATCACGCCGCCGACGTTCGACGCCTCGTTTGACGAGGCGTTGAAACGCGCGCTTGGCGGCGGTGATGTCGCGTCGCTGCAGCTGCGGCTGAAGGACGTTCCGGACGACGATGTCTTGCGCGCCGGCGAGCGGTTGATGCGCATCACGGGGCCAAGCGACGTCGCGTTCCTCGTCAACGACCGGCCGGACTTGGCGAAGAAACTCGGCGCGGATGGCGTGCATGTGGGGCAAGAGGATGCGCCCTATGCGGCGGCGCGGGCGTTGCTTGGGCCGGACAAAGTCGTCGGCGTGACGTGTCACAATTCGCGGCATCTGGCGATGGAGGCGGCAGAGGCGGGCGCGGACTATGTCGCGTTCGGGGCATTTTATGCGACCACGACGAAGGAGCCGAAGACGCGAGCGGAGCCCGAGATTCTGACCTGGTGGCAGGACATTATGGAGGTTCCGTGCGTCGCGATCGGGGGCATTACGGTCGCCAACGCGCGGCCCTTGGTCGAGGCGGGGGCGGACTTCCTCGCCGTGGCCGCGGGCGTCTGGGCGCACGCAGAAGGCCCTGAGGCCGCGGTCCGGCAGTTCAATCAGATTTTCGACGCGGCTGCGGCGCAGGGGCGCGCCTCGCGATAGCGGACGGCGGTTTGTGCGCCCTTGAATCTTCGGCCGAGCGCTTCATTTCAATCCGGCCTGACGGGGTTCAAGCCAAACATGCAGAAGTTGAAGTCTTTCATCGAATCGAACGCGTTCACGACGGCGATCATGATTTTGATCGTCGTCAATGCGATTACGCTTGCGCTCGAAACATCGCCCAGCGTGATGGCGGCGGCGGGGTCTGCGCTCCTCATCTTCGACAAGGCCGTTCTCGCGGTCTTCGTTTTGGAGCTGGCGGCGAAGATGGCGGTCTACCGGTGGAGCTTTTTCCGCTCGGGTTGGAACGTGTTCGATCTCGTGATCGTCGGGATCGCGCTACTGCCGGCGTCCGGACCGCTGGCCGTGCTGCGGGCGCTGCGCGTGTTGCGCGTGCTCAGGCTGGTGTCGCTGCTGCCGCAGATGCGGCGGGTCGTCGAGGCGTTGCTTTACTCGCTGCCCGGCATGGCTTCGATCGCGATGCTGATGGGCGTCGTGTTCTTTGTGGGTTCGGTGATCGCGACGAAGCTGTTCGGGGCCGCGCATCCCGTTTACTTCGGCACGCTGGGCGACTCGCTGTTCACGCTCTTTGCGATCATGACGCTCGAAGGGTGGGCCGACATCGCGCGCGAAGTACAGGCGACGCATCCGCAGGCCTATCTCTTCTTCGTGCCGTTCATCGTGGTCTCGGTGTTCGCGGTGCTCAACCTGTTCATCGCGGTGCTGACGAACTCGATGCAGGAGATGCAGAAGGAGGAACTCGCGGCGGAGGAGAAGATGGTTGCCTCAAGCCAGCAGGCGGTTGTGGCCGAAATCTCGGCCCTGCGCCGCGAGATCCAGGCCCTGCAGGCGACGCTCAATCGGCGGTGAAGCGGGCGGCAAGCGGCGGTTAAGCGATTTCATGCGATACTTGCCTCGGTCACGATCGAGCTCGACCACATGATGTATCGCGTGCTTTTGCCGGGCGATCCCGCGCCTTGGGTGCAGTTGCCGACGACCAGCTTTCCGTCGGTGCGGCTCGACAAGGCGGCGGGGCGCTATGTGGTGCTTTGCTTCCTTGCGTCGACGCGCGATGCCGGGGCGCAAGCCGCGTTGCAGGCGATTGCCTCGCGGCGCGCACTGTTCGACGACGCGCGCGCGTCGCTGTTCGCGGTTTCGAACGACCGTGCGGATCAGCAGGCGGGGCTGAAGGACCAGATTCCGGGGATTCGGTTCTATTGGGATTTCGAGGGCGAAGTGGCGCTGCTCTACGGCGCGCTTTCGCCCGAGGCGAAGCGCGCAGAGGGTCGCGTCGAGGTTCGCCAGGTTTGGTACGTTCTCGACCCGATGCTGCGCGTCATAAAGGTCGTGCCCTTCGGCGACGATCCGGCAGCGAGCGCCAAGACAGCGCTGGATTATCTCGAAGCTTTGCCGCAGCCGGCGCAACACGCGGGTATCGAGATACCGCCGCCCGTGATCGTACTGCCGTCGGTGTTCGAGCCCGACTTCTGCGCACGTTTGATTCAAGCGTATGAGGCGCACGGTGGAAAGCTCTCTGGCTTCATGAGCGAGGTCGACGGCAAGACAGTCGTGCGAGAGAACGCGGAGATCAAGGTACGGCGCGACGTTACAATCGCCGATCGCGACGTGCAGGTCGAGATTCAGCGACGCGTGCAACGGCGGATCGTGCCGGAGATCAAGAAGGTGCATCAGTTCGACGTGACGCGGATGGAGCGCTACATCGTCGCCTGTTACGCAGCGGAGGACGGCGGGCACTTCAACATGCATCGCGACAATACGACGAAGGGCACGGCGCATCGCCGGTTTGCGGTTTCGATCAATCTGAACGGCGACTTCGACGGCGGCGAGATCATGTTTCCGGAGTACGGGCCGCGCACGTTCAAACCGCCGGTGGGCGGCGCGGTCGTGTTCTCTTGTTCCCTGCTGCACGGCGTGACGAAGATGACGCGCGGGCGGCGCTATGCGTTCCTGCCGTTCCTCTATGACGAGGCCGCGGCGGCGGTGCGCGCGCAGAACAACCCGCATCTGGGCGAAGGCGTCGGCAAGTACGACCCCGCGACGGGGCTCCAGGAAGCGTCTGCGACCTCTTAACGATCTCCGGTTTTTCCTCGCGATTTGGCGGGGTTCGCTGCATTGAAGCGGGCGGCCGTGCCTGATAGGTTCCGCGCCCAATCGAAAGGGCGGCACCACCGCCCTTTCTCTTTTCTCCATGGTCTCAACATGAAAATCGCAGGCAATGAAATCTCGCCCGGCGCCGTGATCGAGCATGACGGGTCGCTGTGGGTCGCGGTCAAGACGCAGGCCGTGAAGCCCGGCAAGGGCGGCGCTTACAATCAGGTCGAGCTGAAAAATCTGTTCGACGGACGCAAGCTGAACGAGCGGTTCCGTTCGGCGGAAGCGGTCGAGGCGATCGAACTCGAGTTCAAGCCGTACACCTATCTTTACGAGTCCGGCGACATGCTGACGTTCATGGACAAGGAGACGTTCGAGCAGATCGAGATCGCGAAGGACTTCGTCGGCGAGCGCGCGGCGTTTCTGCAGGACGGAATGGAAGTGAAGGTCGAAAGCTATGAAGGCCGGCCGATCAGCGTGAAGCTGCCGTTGAACGTGACGTTGCAAG
>CAZXAQ010000081.1:0-19289 GCA_964638635.1 uncultured Flavobacteriaceae bacterium | reverse complement strand
CGCGGCCTCGGCTTCTCGCACCTCGTGTCGCTCGGCGGCATGAGCGACGTCGACTTCGGCGACATGCTCGACTACCTCGCCGCCGAACCCGGCACCGATGCCGTTCTGCTCTACATCGAAAGCATCACCCACGCGCGCAAGTTCATGTCCGCCGCCCGCCGCTGCGCCCGGGTGAAGCCGGTGATCGTCGTGAAGTCCGGCCGCCACGCCGAAGGCGCCCGCGCCGCGCGCTCCCACACCGGCGCGCTCGCGGGCTCCGACGCCGTCGCCGACGCGGCCTTCCGCCGCGCCGGCCTCCTGCGCGTTCTCACGATCGACGACCTGTTCGGCACGCTCGAAGCACTGTCGAGCAACCAACGCGTCACCGGCGACCGCATCGCCATCTTAACGAACGGCGGCGGCGCAGGTGTTCTCGCAACCGATCACCTGATCGACGAAGGCGGCAGATTAGCCGAACTCGCGCCCGGCACGCTGGAAGCGCTGAACCGCGTGCTGCCCGTAAGCTGGAGCAAAGGCAATCCGGTCGACATTATCGGTGACGCGGGTCCGGACCGGTATCGCGCAGCGCTGGAAGTCTTGCTCGGCGACGCCAACGCCGATGCGATCCTGGTGCTGAACTGTCCGGTTGCCGTTGCCGATCCGACCGCGTCGGCCGAAACCGTCGCCACCGTCGCGCGCACGGCACGCGAGTCCGGCAACCCGACGCCCGTCTTCACCGCCTGGCTCGGTGAGGCGGCGGTCGTCGATGCACGCAAACGCCTCGACGAAAGCGGCTTGCCGGTCTTCGACACGCCCGAACAAGCCGTGACCGCCATGATGCAGCTCGTGCGCCGCGCCAAAGCGCAAGAAATGCTGATGCAGATCCCACCCGCGTCCACGAGCGAAGAGCCCCGCAACGTCAAAGCAATCCGCGAACCGATCGATCTCGCGCTTAGCGAAGGCCGCGACTGGCTCACCACCGTCGAAGCGAACGCGATCCTGCAAGCCTACGGCATCCCGACCGTCGAATTGCGCGTCGCCAAGACGCCTGAGGAAGCGCATCGCACGGCCGTCTCCATGGGCTTCCCCATCGCGCTAAAAATCCTCTCAACCGACATCGTGCACAAGTCGGACATCGGTGCCGTCGCGCTGAACCTGAAGGACGGCCCCTCTGTCGCGCGCGCGGCCTCCACCATGTTGCTGCGCATCGCCGAGGCCGCACCCGATGCGCATATCGACGGCTTCATCTTGCAGCCGATGGCGAGCCGCGCCGGCGCGCACGAACTGATCGTCGGCCTCTCCGAAGACCCGCTGTTCGGCCCCGTTATCCTCTTCGGCCAAGGCGGTACGGCGGTTGAAGTCGTGAAGGATCAAGCGCTGGCACTGCCGCCGCTCAACGCGATCCTCGCCCGCGATCTGATCGACCGCACGCGTATCGCACGCTTGCTCAAGGGTTACCGCGATCGCCCGCCCTCGGACATCAACGCGGTCATCAAAGTGCTGCTCGCGCTACAGGACATCGCGATCGACCTGCCGGAGGTGAAGGAACTCGACATCAACCCGCTTTGGGCCAACGACCAAGGCGTGCTCGCCCTCGATGCGCGCATTCGCGTCGCCAAGGAACCGCGCCCCGGCACCGAGCGGTTCGCCGTCAAGCCCTACCCCAGCGAACTCACGCACGAGATCACCGATCGGAACGGCAAGACCTACCTCATGCGTCCGATCAAACCCGAGGATGCCGGCGCGATCCAAGAAACCATCGCCTCCAGCGATCCCGAAGACGTCCGCATGCGCTTCTTCTCGACGCTGCAGCGCCTACCGGACGTGCTGGCCAAGCGCCTCACCCAAATCGATTACGACCGCGAGATGGCGTTCGCCGTCATCGACGAAAGCGGCGAACGCCCGGAAGGCATCGGCGTCGTGCGCCTCGCGCTCGATCCGGACCGCACCCGCGGCGAATACGCGATCATGGTCCGAAGCGACCGCATCGGCACGGGCCTCGGCTACCGCATGATGGAGGAGATCATCGCCTACGCCCGCACCATCGGCGCCAAGCAAATCTTCGGCGACGTGCTCGCCGAGAACAACCGCATGCTCAGCATGTGCGCAAAGCTCGGTTTCGAGCGCACCGGATCGCCCGAACCGGGTGTCGTCGAAGTCACGCTCACCCTGTAACGCAAACGGCGCCGAGATTTGCACCTCGGCGCCGCCCGCCTTCTGCTGAAGGGTCAGGCCGCGTTCGCGACCGTCGCGTCGACGATCCTGGGGTCCGCGGGCTTATCGGCGCTGATCGAAATCTTGCGCGCCTTCTTCTCCTCGGGGATCACCCGCACGATGTCGACGTGCAGCAAACCGTGCTCAAGCCGCGCACCCTTGACCTCCATATGGTCGGCCAATTGGAAGCGCCGCTCGAAGCTGCGTCCGGCGATCCCCTGATAGAGGAAGTGCGACTTCGGCTCTTCGGCGGTACGCTTGCCGGTGATCGTGAGAACGCCTTCCTTCACCTCGACCGACAGGTCCTTGTCGCCGAAGCCGGCGACCGCCATCGAAATCCGATAGTCGTTCTCGGCCAGCTGTTCGATGTTGTAGGGCGGGTAGCTCGGCACCGCAGGGTCGATCTGATTGACCGTCTCAAGCAAATTGGCGAGCCGGTCGAACCCGACGGTGGAGCGATAAAGTGGGCTGAAATCGAAACGCATGACTGTCATCCTTTTCCGTGAGCGATGATGGAGAAAACCCGCCGAAATGGCCGGATTTTCGGGTCAAATTGCTCATCCCCGGACCCCAAAGGGCATCCGCTGAGCAGGTCTCAGATGGGGATAGAAAATCACCCGTTCAAGCCCGTAGGCGAGCCGCCGTGCTATGCGTAAAACCTAGCGATTCTGGGCCCCATCCGGCCTAGTGTGCCCCGTCCGTTTTTCAAGAGTGCTGCCCATGTCCAATCCGCAAAGCCCCCGTCTCCCCGGTCTCGGAACGCCGATGCAAAAGGGCGGTGCGCCCGCGGGGTGGAACTACCCGGTGAACCCGTTCGAACTGCAGAAGCAGCTCGAAGTCGGCATCGAACATCACAAAGCGGGCAGGGCGGAGGACGCGGAGAAAGTCTATCGCGCTGTTCTTGCTAAGGTTCCGAACCAACCCGACGCACTGAACCTTCTCGGCGTGCTCGCAATGGAAGCGGGCAACCACGATGCGGCGTTCGATCTCCTGGAGCGCGCCGTCGCCGCACGCCCGAAAGACCCGGTGGTGCTCAACAACTATGGCAACGCGCTCTCGCTCGTGCGCCGCTTTGAAGAAGCGACCGCCACGCTTGAGCGGGCGCTCGCGATCAAACCCGACATGGCCGATGCTTGGCTGAACCTCGGTCGCACGCTGAACTTGGCTGGGCAGGGCGAGCGCGCGTTGAAATGCTTCGACCGCCTGGAGAAGTTCAAGCCGGGCAGCCACACCGCGAAGTCCGGCATCAGCCGCGCGCTGCTCGGTCTCGGCCGCACGAAGGAAGCGGAAGAAGTTGCGGAGTCGCTGATCAATGCCGCACCCGGCATGTCGGCGGGCTACGTCAATCTCTCGAACGCCCGCAAGTTCAAGGCAGGCGATCCGGTCATCGAGCAAGTCGAAAAGCTGATCGAGGGCAAAGATACGAACGCGAAAGAACTGCGCGGCCTCTATTTCGCCGCCGCAAAAATGTACGACGACACGGGCCGCTACGACGACGCCTTCCGCTACTACGATCTGGCCAACAAGGCGGCCGGCGGTAAATACGACGCCAAAGCGCTCGAGCAAGCCTATGCCGACTTGCGGCAAACCTACACGCGCAAATTCTTCGAGGACCGCCGCGATTTCGGCCTGCCCAGCGAACGTCCGGTTTTCATCGTTGGTATGCCGCGCTCCGGCACCACGCTGACCGAGACGATTATCGGCGCCCACCCGCAGGTCCACCCGGCGGGCGAACTCGAAACCGTCAAGAAGTGCGAGCGCGAGATGGCGGGCCTCGTCTTCCGCGACGACGGAATCCAAAAAAATGCCCGCCAACTCACTTGGGTCGGCGCCGAGGTGCTGGCGCAGCGCTACCTCGACACGATCGACGTACGCGCAAAGAACGCGAGCGCCATCCGCGTCACCGACAAGATGCCCCACAATTTCCAGGCCGCCGGTTTCATCGCGCTAATGTTCCCGAAGGCGCGCATCATCCACACGCGCCGCAATCCGTTCGACACCTGCCTCTCGATCCTGCAGCAGAACTTCAACGACGCGCACTCCTATGCGCGCAACTTGAGCGACCTCGGCCACCACTACGCCCATTACCTGCACCTGATGCAGCATTGGCGCGAGGTGTTGGGGTCCCGCATGCTCGAAATCGATTACGAAGATCTGGTCGAAAACCAGGAAGAGGTCTCGCGCAAGCTGATCGACTTCGTGGGCCTGCCCTGGGACGACGCCTGTCTGCGCCCGCAAGACGTCCAGCGCACGGTCCTCACCGCCAGCGTTTGGCAGGTACGTCAGCCGGTCTACAAACGCTCGGCCGGCCGCTGGAAGAACTACGAGAAGCACTTAGGACCGCTCCGCGAAGCCATGCAGGCGGCCGGCGCTAATATCTAACGCCGCGCACCTTAATTGTCGCGACGGCGAAACCACGCGCCAAACCTGTGACTCGAAAAGCACGTTCGTGCGGGGATCGCAGCGAACGTGCGCTCGCCACTGTGTTCCCGAATCTCGAATTCCCTATATTCGGGTCGCTGGTTAACCAAAAAGATTCGGGCCACTAAGGCCTCGTTAACCACGGGGGTGTCCTTCTGAGGAAGACGAAGGTGGCGGATGCGTTTCCGCGGCCAACGGCGATATTCAGGAGGGACTAATGAACTTGAAGACGATTGCACTTGCGACGACCGCCCTCGTGGCCATCGCCGCCGGCCCGGCAAATGCCGGCCAGTACATGGGCAAAGTGAACTTGGGGCTGGGCTACGCCGGAGAAGACTACAACTTCGGCGGTGAGTTCGACCAAGATCTGGACTACACGACGCTGCACGGCAGTGCGTCGGTCAACATACCCTATAGCGACCGCGTGAATCTGCAGCTCGACATCTTCGGCAACGAGTCGCTGGACGAGGCGTTCGACGGCCCGAACAACGGCTCGTCCTATGGCGGCTTTGGCGCCGGCTTGCATATCAACTACAAGGATCCAAGCGTCGGCGCGATCGGCGTGTTTGGCGCAGTCGGGCGCGCAGCGATCGGCGGCACGTCTTCCTATGCAGATGGTGCCGTGTTCGCCGCAGGCCTCGAGGGCGAGTACTATTGCAATGTTTGGACGTTGAGCGCCCAACTCGGCTACTTGGACAGCGATCACACCGTCTTTGGGTTGGTGAAGAACGCCGGTTTCGCACGTGCAGGTGTGGCGTTCTACGCAAGCAACAAGCTCAAACTGTCCGGCGGTGTCGGTTACCTGAACGGCGACACGACAAACAGCGGACCGTCCGGCGACTTCGAGCAATGGAATTGGTCGCTCGGCGCGGAGTACCTCTTTGGCAAGTCGGTTCCCGTGTCGACTTACGTCGAGTACCGCGGGCTGAGCAACGAGGTCTACTTCGCTGGCCGCGAAGACGAAGACCGTCACGAAGTTCGCGCGGGCGTTCGCTTCTACTTCGGCGGCGGCGATGATCTGCAAAAGGCCGATCGCGAAGGTGCAAGCTTTGAGTCGCCTGACATCATCACATTGCCGCGTTTCAGACCGATATCACCGTAGGCGCAATCGGAACGGGCAGGGGCAACCCGCCCGTTCCCTTCTCAAAGAGAAAGAAGCCGAACGGCTCGCTCTGGAATCTCCCGGTGGAGTGTTCGGCCTGACGAAGACCCAAGTCTGCAGCTTGGTACCAAAACGAATTGTCAGGAGGCATGCATGCGAATGAAACGAATCTTATTGGCGACGGCCGCGATTGCGGCTCTCGCCACATCTCAATCAGCTCAAGCCGACGGCATGTACGTCAGCGTTTTCGGCGGCGCGAACTTTGTGCCGGATGACTCGCATTTCGCGACCTCGGGTCCGGTCACCTTCGAGCGGCACGATACCGATGCCGATACGGGCTTCGTCTTGGGCGGCGCGGTCGGCGCCGGACTCGACAATTGGGCCAAGGGACTACGGGTGGAAATCGAGGCGTCCTATCGCCGCAACGACGTCGGCGGCAATTGGCAAACGGGCTTTTTCTTCATCACGGCACCTGCCACGTTTGACGGTGTAATAGACGCGAATGCATCGACCTTCGCGCTCATGGCCAACGCGGCCTACGACATCGACATGGATTGGAAGATCAAGCCGTATGTTATGGCTGGCGCAGGTTGGGCGCGGACGAAGTATGAAGGTGCCGAAGCCACTGGCCCATTCTTCGGGACGGACCAGTTCGACGTCGAGAATTCGGGCTTCGCTTGGCAAATTGGCGCGGGCTTCAACTATGAAGTCGCGCCCGGCGTGGACGTCGGACTAGGCTATCGATACTTCGACGGCCCGAACACTTCGTATTTCGCTGGCAAGAACATTGCCCCGATCACGCACGACAACGTAAACCACGCTGTGACGGTCAACCTGACCATCGACACGAACTGATCGCCTGGACTGCGTCAGAATCAACGGGCCCGGCTTCGGGCCCGTTTTTCTTTGTCAGCGTCGCGCCGGAATCTGAGATCGTTCCGCGCGCAACGCCTGCGCGGCCGGCCATTGCGCTCTCGTTAGCCTGAAGAAGAAGATTTCGACCGGGTCAAGCCCATGCGCCGAAGGCTTGCGCGCCGTGTGCTCATGCACGGCGCCGTAGCCGGAGAGCACATGGATGATCAAGTGGTTCGTCGCCACGACGGAGCAGCGCATGGCCTCAAGGCCAAGCGTGTCGAAGAAGTACTCATGCAACGCCCACTGCGTCTCCTCGCGCGCGTCCAAACTTGCCCGCCCGCGTTCGCCGATCAGCACGTTGATCAGGAACTCGCGATGCACCCAGTCGACGTACACTTCCCAAAACCCGATCATGCTCCCCGACGCGCGGTCGAAGATGCCGAGAATATGCGCCTTGATGTGATCGAACCCCGCAAGATAACGTCGGATGTCCTCCACGCTCAGCGTCATCGGCTTCGCGTTCAGCGTGCGCGTCTTCGCCGGATCGGCGAGCCACGCCGCCCAGCGCAGCGTCACGTCTTCGGGTTCCACCGTCCGCAAGATGAAGTGCGGTGTCTCAAGGCGTATCTTCCGGGGCGCGACGGGCGCGGTCATGCCATCTCTCCGACTCACGGGACCGTCGAAACCCTGCCGCCGCGACCCCCGGCAACGCAACCGCTTGCGCCCACAACCCCTACGGTAACTTGGGGCCACGCTCCCCTAGTGCACGCCCTGAAAGCCCTGCTATAACCCCGCCCGCCGATGGGGTTGGGCGCTTTTGACGGGCGCCGTGCCCGTCACTATCTGTTGGATCACCCCAACCTCAAACGAAGGAAACTGACATGAGCGAAATCGAACAAATCGCCGACGGCATGCGCAAAGCGATCGGCGGCGGCAACTCGGGCTTGAACGCCACGCTGAAATTCGACTTCGAAGGCAACGGCAACATCTACATCGACGGCAAATCGAACCCGAACACGGTTTCGACCGAGAACAAGCCGGCCGACTGCACGATCACGGTGTCCCTCGACACGTTCAAGAAGATGGTCGCGCGCGAACTCGACGGCACGACCGCCTTTATGCAGGGCAAGTTGAAGGTCGCTGGCGACATGTCGGTCGCCATGAAGCTGGGGCCGATCCTCGCCAAGGCCGCCGGCTAATCAATCATGGCCCCTGACGGGCCACTACCCGATCTGGTGACGGTGCCGGGCAATCCGGCACCGCCCGGCGGCGTCGTCGAATGGCTGACATTGGGCGACGGCGTAAGGCTGCGCACGGCGCGTTGGATTTTACCGGCCCGCGAGACGCACGGCACGGTCATTCTGATCGGCGGCCGCACCGAATTCATCGAGAAGTACTTCGAGGTCGTTGGCGAGCTGCTCGCACGCGGCCTTTCGGTGATCACGTTCGACTGGCGCGGCCAAGGCTTGTCCACGCGCGCGCTGCCGGAGCCGACCAAAGGCCACGTCCGCGACTTTTCGGAATTCGATGCCGACCTCGGCGCGGTGATGAACCGCGTGGTGCAGGAGCATGGCACAAAGCCCTATGTCGGCCTCGCGCATTCGATGGGCGGCAACGTCCTGCTGCGCTATCTGCACGACTTCCCGCACGAATTCGATTGCGCGGTTCTGACCGCGCCGATGCTCGCCGTGAAGACCGCGCCCTATCCGCAGTGGTTCGCCCGCGCCATGGCGACGGCCTCCACTGCCGCCGGCCAGCATCACGCCTTTGTCTTCGGCGGCGCGAAGCAGGATCCGTTCGCACAGACTTTCGAGACGAACGGCGTCACCACGGATCTGGGCCGCTTCAACCGCTTCATGGCCTGCATCAAGGCTGAGCCGCGGCTGGCGCTCGGCGCGCCGACATTCGGCTGGCTCGAGGCCGCCTATCGTTCGATGGAACTCGTCGCCAGCGAAGAATTCGCCCAAGGCATCGAAACGCCGGTCCTTCTCATCGGCGCGGCCCACGATCAGCTCGTGTTTCCGGGCGCCGACATGACGCTCATCCGCCGCATCAAGCGCGGCATGTACGTCATGCTGAAGGCAGAGCACGAAATCATGATGGAGCGCGACGACATTCGCATCGCGTTTTGGGCCTGCTTCGATCCGTTTGTGCGCGGCTTGACGCCGGTCTCTCAGCGCACCGCCGCGGCGAGAACTTCGCAAACCGCGGCGTGAAGGCTCGCGTCGCCGCAGGCGACGATCTGCCCCCCGTCCATTGCCGGCTTGCCGTCCCACGTCGTGACCACGCCGCCCGCGTTCTCGATAATCGGGATCAGCGCCTGAATATCCCAAGGCTTTAGCGTCGCCTCGACGATCACGTCGATGAATCCCATCGCCAAGAGCCCGTAGGCGTAGCAATCGCCGCCGAAGCGCGTGAGTTTCGCCGCATCGGAAAGCTTCCAAAACACACGCTGCTCGGCCGCGTCGAAATATCCGACCGGCGACGTCGTCGACAGCACCGCATCCTGCAACGACGCGCACTTACGCGTTTGCAGCCGCCGCCACCCCTGCGCGTCGCGGAAATCGCACGTGCCGTTCGCAGCAACCCAGCGCTCGCGCGTGTACGGTTGATCGAGCACGCCGACAATGGGCCGCGCACCGTCGTTGAGCGCGATCAGCGTCCCCCACTGCGCCATACCGCACATGAAAGCGCGCGTCCCGTCGATCGGATCGATCACCCAGGTGAGGGCCGAGGATCCGGGTTCATGCCCGTGCTCTTCGCCCGTGATTCCGTGCGTGGGATAGCGCGCCTTGATTGCGGCGCGGATCACCGCCTCGGCCTCGCGGTCCGCTTCGGTCACGGGGTCGAAGCCGCCATGGCTGTGCTTGTTGTGCACGGCGATGCTCTCGCGAAAGTGCGGCAGGATCGCCTTGGCCGAGAGATCGGCAAGCTCTCCCGCGAACGTGGCGAGTTCGGATATCTGCGCTGGATCAAGGCGTGCGGTCATCGCGACGACAGTCGCGGACCGCATCACCTCATGTCAATCGCGCAAGACTTAAGCGCGCGGCGAGTCCGCCGCCCCGCTCAACGCTTTGGCAAGTTCGAGCAACCGGCGGCGCGGTCCCTCGTCCAAGCCGTAGTAGGCGCGCACCAGGTCCATCGTCTCTTTGTTTTGCAAGAGACCGTCGTCGGCCGTCGCGGCTTCTTTGTCACCGGCCAAGCCTTCGAAAAAGAACGATACCGGCATGTCCAACGCGCGGGCCAAATCCCAGAGCCGCGACGCGGAAATGCGGTTTGCACCGCTCTCGTATTTTTGGATCTGCTGAAAGCGAATCCCGACGGCAAGCGCCAATTGTTGTTGCGTCATCCCCAGCAGCCAGCGGCGATGGCGCACGCGCTGGCCGATATGCAAATCGACAGGGTTCTTCACGAGCCTTCCCCCAATGCTTCGCGATAACCGAAGTTGTCGGTTACGAACTACCCAACTTTAAGTCTAATCCCCGCAGGTGCAACCAAAAGTTGGCCGCGAGAGACACTCCACACGGTGCCCGGATAATTGAGGGAAAGCAATCGCTTAGGCGACAAAACTCAAAGTTGGTGTTGCTGAAAATACCAGTGGAGCGTGCAAAACGCCCACACTGTTGCAAAAAAGGAACCGTTACGTCTCGGAAGCGCTCGCCTTCGCGTACTTCTTGCGGTCGTTCGGGTCCAACCAGCGCTTGCGCAAGCGGATCGATTTCGGCGTCACTTCGACCAACTCGTCGTCGCCGATATAGGCGATCGCCTGCTCCAAGGTCAGCAGCTTGGGCGGCGTTAACCGCACGGCCTCGTCCTTGCCGGCGGCGCGGAAATTGGTGAGTTGCTTGGCCTTCAGCGCGTTGACGTCCAGGTCGTTATCCCGGCTGTGCTCGCCGATGATCATACCCTGATAGACCTTCGTTCCGGCTTCGATGAACATGAAACCGCGCTCCTCAAGGTACCAAAGCGCATAAGTCTGTGCTTCGCCGTCGCGGTCCGCGATCAGAACGCCGGCGCGCCGCCCCTCGATGTTGCCGCGATGCGGCCCGAACTCGTGGAACACGCGGTTCATGATCCCGGTGCCGCGCGTGTCGGTCAGGAACTGACCATGATAGCCGATCAACCCCCGCGAGGGCGCGTAGAACGTCAGCCGCGTCTTGCCGCCGCCGGACGGGCGCATGTCCGTCATCTCGGCCTTGCGGGTGCTCATCGCCTCAATCACGACCCCCGAATAGGCATCGTCGACGTCGATCGTCACTTCCTCGATCGGCTCCAGTTTCTTGCCGTCGGGCCCGTCGCGGAACAGAACCCGCGGCCGCGAAATCGAAAGCTCAAAGCCCTCGCGCCGCATCGTCTCGATCAACACGCCAAGCTGCAGTTCGCCGCGCCCCGCCACTTCGTAGGCGTCCGCATTCTCGGTCTCTTGCACCTTGATCGTGACGTTGCTTTCGGCTTCGCGGAACAAGCGCTCGCGAATGACGCGGCTCTGAACTTTTTGCCCTTCGCGGCCCGCATAGGGCGAATCGTTGATGCCAAGCGTGATCGCGATCGTCGGCGGATCGATCGGATTCGCCGGGATCGGTGCCGACACTTCAGGGTCGCACAGCGTATCGGCCACCGTCGCCTCGACAAGGCCCGCGATCGCCACGATGTCGCCGGCCCCGGCTTCGTCCACCGGAACGCGCTGAAGGCCGCGAAATGCCAGCACTTTCGTGATCCGTCCGCGCTCCACGATCGTTCCGTCGCGCGACAGCGCCTTGATCGAACGGTTCGCCTGCACGATGCCGGACTCGATCCGCCCCGTCAGAATGCGCCCGAGATAAGGGTCCGCCTGCATCACGCGCACCAACATCGAGAACGGCTGATCCGCTGTCGCCTTCACGGCGATTGTGGGCGGCGGCACATGCGAGATGATCGTCTCGAACAGCGGCGTTAGGTCCTTGCGCTCGTCCTTCTCCAGGTCGCGCACGGCCCACCCCGAACGCCCGCTCGCGTAAAGCGTCGGAAAGTCCAGTTGTTCGTCGTTCGCACCGAGCACCGCAAAGAGGTCGAAGACGTCCGTATGAATCTCGTGTGCCCGCGCATCCTGCCGGTCGATCTTGTTGACGACGACAATGGGCTTCAACCCCAGCTTCAGCGCTTTCGAGGTCACGAATTTCGTCTGCGGCATCGCCCCTTCGGCGGCGTCCACCAGCAGCACCACGCCGTCGACCATCGAGAGGATGCGCTCGACCTCGCCGCCGAAGTCGGCATGGCCGGGCGTGTCGATGATGTTGATCCGCGTGCCGCGCCACTCGACGCTTGTGCACTTGGCCAGGATCGTGATCCCGCGCTCGCGCTCCAGCTCGTTCGAATCCATCGCGCGCTCGGCCACCTGCTGGTTCTCGCGGAACGTCCCGCTTTGCTTCAGCAGCTGATCGACGAGCGTCGTCTTCCCATGGTCGACATGGGCAATGATGGCGATGTTGCGCAGGTTCATCGGGGGTTTCGTGGGACAAGGCGCCAAAGCGCGTGAGGCGGGGGTATAGCCACTGGCCCACCCCCCGGCAAGGCAGGAAACCCGCGCGAAAAGACGCGCCTTTTACCCGTTGGTAACGGCTTCTAGGGGCGATTCTTAAGCGCTAGGGCCTAGTGTTTCCGGCAGGAAGGCCCGGAATGAACCCCGTCCCGCTGTCAACGCCCGAACGCGAACCCGACCGTTGGCTCAAAGCCCGGCTCGACCTCATCGTCGCGTCGCCGCCGTTGAGCGCCGTCCTGAATCCGATCTTCGCCTCGCTTCTCTTGATTCCCTTCGGCGGGACGTTCCCGGCGTTCGGCGTCATATCGTTGCCTTTGCTGCTCGCGATTGTCGGCCTTCACGGCGCCACCGCGGCAATCGCGCTCGCAATCAACACATGGGCGCTCAAGCTCAATCCGTCGCCGCGGCGGTTGCTGGCGGTGCTGCTCGCGTTCCAATTTGTCGCCGCAATGACGTGGGCGCTGACGGCGGCCTTGTGTTGGATCGAAGGCAACGACGCAAACAACACGCTCCTCGCTCTCATCCTTGTCGCCAACATGTGGGCGCTGGTTCTGACCCGCGGCTACCTGCCGGCGATGTTTGCCTTGGGCCTCTTCATCCTGCTGGCGTCGCTCTGGACGCTGTCGCTCACCAGCGAGGGTCAAGCCGCCACACTGTTTGTGTTCGTGTCGCCCATCTTCGCCGCCTACGCATGGTTCATGGGAACGTCGTCCCGCGACCGGGTCGACAAGCTGTTGAGCACGCGTTTTGCGCTTGAGGACATGACCGCGGCGCTCGAATCCGCACGCGCGGATGCCGTCGCCAAGACCGCCGAGGTCGAAGCGGCCAGCGCCTCGAAGTCGGCCTTCGTCGCCAACATGAGCCACGAACTGCGAACGCCGCTGAATGCGATCTTGGGCTTTGCGGAAATGGTCGAGTCGGCGGCCGTCGGGCCGGACATCTCGGAGCAATACCGCGGCTACGGCCGCGACATCCGCGAATCCGGCGCCTACCTGCTCAGCCTCATCAACGACATGCTCGACGTCGCCAAGATCGAGGCGGGCAGGATGGAACTCGATCGCCAGTACTTGGACGGCAAGAGCATCGTGGAAAGCGCCGTCCGCCTCGTCGCCCAACGCGCCGAACAGAAGTCGCAAACTCTGACCGCCCAGATTGATCCCGCGGCCACGCCGTTCGCCGACGAACGCGCGTTCAAACAGATTCTCGTCAATCTTCTGTCGAACGCGGTCAAGTTCTCACCCGTGGGCGGCGCGATCGACATCGCCTGCGTCGCGTCGCGTGACGGCGGTGTACGCCTGACCGTCGGCGACAGCGGTCCCGGCATCCCCGAGGAGAAGGTCAAGCAGCTCTTCCGCCCGTTCGAACGCGTCGACAACAGCTACCAAAGCGGTGCAGGCGGCACCGGACTGGGCCTCGCTCTGGTGCGCGGCCTGGTGAATCTGCACGGCGGCCGCGTTTGGGTCGAAAACAAGAAGACCGGCGGCCTGCTCGCTCATGTCGAACTTCCCTGCCGCGAAGTCCGCGCAGCGGCTTAGAGCAAGGTTCGTCTGCCCTGGAATCGATGTTGAGTCAGCCTCACCACCAAGCCACCAAGAAACACAAAGTTTCACCAAGTAGATTCGTTCGCGCGCGTTAGCGCGCAGTCACGGTTACAGACGCTACGCGCCAAGGCAGGCAATCTTGGTGAAACTTGGTGTGGCTTGGTGGTGAAAGCTGATTCTTCCCAACCTTTTCAGTCTCAAGCAAACGCGCGCTAAGTTCTACTTCACCGCAACCCATTCGCCGCTTTCGTGATCGAGCCGGGTCAAGCGGCCGTCCTCGAAATCGAAATGCATGCCGTGAATCCTCAGTTTCCCCTCTTCCATGCGCTCACGGACCCAAGGATAGCCTGAGAGGTTCATCATGCCGTTTTGAATGACGGCTTGCTCCGACAAGCGCCGCTTCTCTGCCTCGCCCAAAGTTTCGAAATTGGGCGGTAATAGTTTGCGGGCAGGCGCCGCAACTTCGACCCAAGGTTTCAGATAGTCGTTATCCGGCAGCCCGTTGCCGTTGTTGACGAGCGCCTGCACGCCGCCGCACCGCGCATGGCCCTGGATCACGATGTCAGTGACATTGAGGACCTTGACGGCGTACTCGACCGCAGCGCCGATCGAGCGCGGTCCGCCGTCGGGGTGGTAGGGCGGCACAATGTTGGCGATGTTGCGCGCCTCAAATATGGCGCCCGGTGGAGTATTGAAAACGATACTGGGCGACACGCGGCTGTCTGAGCACGAGATGATCAGGATCTTTGGCTTCTGCCCCTCCGCGGCCAAGCTTTCGTAGCGCCGCCGCTGCGTCACGAACGTCGTGCGGTGGAACTTATGGTAGCCTTCGATGAGTCGATCGATCGGTTTTGCATTCCGGAGAGACATTCGGTCCCCTTGTACGAGTCACATTACACCTGGGCGTATGCGGCTCCCTCTTCGGCGGCAACAGACTGCGTAGACGCAGGTACACGGGCACCCACCGGGCGATACCGAACTGCACCATCGAAAGTAGGTTCATCCGCCCCTTGGGCGCGTTTTGTAGATTATTGTTGCGTGGCTTTGCTAGCCGCGGCGAGAGCTTTCTGAAGGTTTTTTGCGATCAGGACCGAGGGTTTCTGAGTGAGACCCAGCGCTTTGATGACCGCTTCCACGTCCGGTTGAACGTTCGACAAGATCGTCAAGGTGCCTCGCCTGGCTGCGTCATCGATGAACTTCTCAAGCGCCGCTACGCCCGACGCATCGATCAAAGGGACGTTACCCATGCGCAGAACAAACGCCTTGGGCGGCGTGCGTAGCCGCTCAAGCACGTCGCCGAGCCGCGCTGCCGCGCCGAAAAAGAACGGCCCATTGATACGAAACACCTCGACGTCGTCGGGGATGTCGGTGCGCCGTTCGTACACCGCCCGCTCGCGCGAAAAATCGTCGACATCCTCGTCGATCATCTTTGCCGCTGAAGAGATTTCGACGGCATTCGCCATGCGGTGCATGAAAAACAGCGCCGCCATAACGACGCCGATTTCAATCGCCGTCGTAAGATCGGTAATGAGCGTCAGCACGAATGTTGTGAGAAGCACGGCGCGATCGGCCGGCGGCGCCTTCATCAAGTGCCGGAAGTTCTTGATCTCGGCCATGTTCCAAGCAACGACGATGAGAACGGCACCGAGGCTGGCCAAGGGAACGAAGCTCGCAAGCGGCGCAAGGAACAAGAGGAAAAGCAGCAGAAACAGCGCATGCATGATCCCTGCGACAGGCGAGTAGGCGCCGGTGCGGATGTTGGTCGCCGTGCGCGCGATGGCGCCCGTTGCGGGAATCCCCCCGCACAGCGCGCTCGCGACGTTGGCCACGCCCTGCGCGACGAGTTCGCAGTTCGAACGATGCCGCCGGCCCGTCATCCCATCGGCGACGACCGCTGACAACAGCGACTCCACACCCGCCAGGAATGCGATCGTGAACGCGGAGGGCAGAAGCTCGCGCACTCGCGCCAATGTGACCTCGGGTAGATCGGGCACCGGCAGGGTCGTTGGGAGAGCGCCGAACCGCGTGCCGATCGTCGCCACGGGAAGCTGGAGCGCCCAGACGCAGAGCGCGCCCACACCGATGGCGATCAGAAACATCGGCCACTGCGGCCGCCAGAGGCGGCACCCGATGATCGCCGCAAGCGACGTCATGGCGATCGCGAACGTCGCCGGCTCGAACGTGCCGAGCGCGGCGGTGTAGGTGACCCACTTCTCCACGAAGTCGCCGGGATTGTGATCGAGCCGAAGCCCCAAAACCTCCGCAACCTGGCTTGTGAAGATGATGAGCGCGATCCCGCTCGTGAATCCCGTGACGACAGGCGTCGGCACGTATTTGACGAACGTCCCGAGCTTCGCGAACCCCGCGAGGATCAGCATGATGCCCGCCATCAGTGTCGCCAGAACGAGACCGTCATAGCCGTGGGTCGCGATGACGTTGAAGACGACGACCACGAACGCGCCGGTCGGGCCGCCGATCTGAAACCGAGTCCCGCCGAGTGCCGAGATCAGAAAGCCCGCGACGATGGCGGTGTAGAGGCCGCGATCCGGTGTCGTGTTGCTCGCGACGGCAAGCGCCATCGACAGCGGCAGCGCGACGATGGCGACCGTGAGCCCGGCAACCGCGTCCGCGCGAAAGCGCGCAAGGTCGTAGCCCTCCTGAAGCACGGTCACGAGCTTGGGAATGTAAAGCCGCCAATAGGGCGAAGGGTTGCCAGCCGCTTGTTGCGTCACGGGCGCATCTCAAAATCACATGTGTGGAATGTAGTATAGCAGCGGAGGCAGAAGAGTCCGTTAACTTGTGCGCGGCTGCGCCAAGTTCGTCAGGAATTGCTGCGTACAGGCTTCCCAGGAAAACGCCATGGCAAACGCGCGGCACGTTTCGGACTTCAACGTGAGCGCTCGCCGCGCCGCAGCACCCAAATCTTCGCTCAACACGCCGACCGTCGTGTTGGCGCCGATGATGTCGTTCGGCCCTTGCACGGGATAGGCCGCAACCGGAAGCCCGCTCGCCAACGCCTCCAACACCACGAGCCCGAACGTGTCCGTACGCGAGGGAAAGACGAACACGTCGCTGGCCGCATAGTGCCGTGCGAGCTCCGGTCCGAACTTCGGTCCCACGAAGCGCGCCTGCGGATAGCGTGCGCGAAGTTCGGCCAACTGCGGCCCATCGCCCACGATCAGCTTCGAACCCGGCAGGTCCAGCTTCAAGAAGTCCTCGACGCTCTTCTCGATCGCCACGCGTCCCACGTAGAGAAACACTGGCCGCGGCAGGTCGAGCCAGTCCTTCGCGCCCGGCTTGAACACATCGATGTCGACGCCGCGCGACCAAAGCCTGAGGTTCTTGAAACCCCGCGCCTCCAAATCGCGCTCGAGCGTGCGCGTCGCGACCATCACCGCCGTAGCAGGCCCGTGAAACCAACGCAGGCCTGCATAAGGCCATGACGGCGGAATGCCGAAGCGCGCGTTGATGTACTCCGGAAAGCGCGTGTGGAACGACGTCGTGAACGACAAGCCCCGCCGCATGCAGTTGCGCCGCGTCGCGAGCCCCAACGGCCCTTCGGTCGCGATGTGGATCGCGTCCGGTTGAAACGCATCGATCACGCGCCCGACCGCGCGCCGGGCAAACAACGCCAGGCGGATCTCGGGATAGGTCGGCATCGGCACGGTGCGGAAGCCTTGCGGCGTCACGAACCGGACCTCGTGCCCCAGCCGCACCAGTTCCCGCCCCAAGGTTTCGAGCGTGCGCACCACCCCGTTGACCTGGGGCGCCCAAGCGTCGGTCGTGATCAGTATCCGCATCGGCCTTGGGCGTGTGAGGGGACGGCAGCGGCCAATCTCGCAGGCTTTCGTGAGACCGGGCAACGGATGCCGCAAGGGAATCCCCGGTCGCGTTTTGTTGCAGCGCAGCAACGATTTGTGACCATCCAACGTTGGTGGCGGCCCCGGCATAAGCATCAGGGAAAGGACGTTATCTAGAGGAAAATCAGATAGTTACAGGAAAGCCTCGCAACCGGAGTGAACAATTAGCGCTTGATTTATTCTTCCGCGCCGCCCATATTTGTGCAGCGCAGTAAGGCGCAAGCTTTGCTCCGCAGCCCATTCCTGGGCGTTTCCTCCCTTAAACTTGGGCCGCTTGGCATCCGCCTCGCGGCCCTTTTTCTTCTACCCGCCGCGCCACCAGCCCTCGCCGGCTGAGGGAACGCCGCTCGCCCCGCCGTTGAGCGCGCGCTGCATCAGCACGATGTCGACCCAGCGCCCGAACTTGAAGCCCGCGCCCACGACCGTTCCCGCGTGCGCAAAGCCGTGCTTGGCGTGCAGCCCGATCGACCCCGCGTTGCCGCTGTCGCCGATCACCGCCACCACCTGCCGCACGCCCAGCCGCTCGCACCGCTCGATCAGCGGCCCCAGCAGCGCCGAGCCGACACCGCGCCCGCGGCGGTCGTCGCGGATATAGACGGAATCCTCGACCGTGTAGCGATAACCCTTGCGCGGCCGGAACAGCGATGCTTACGCGAAACCCACCACCGCCTCGCCCTCGACGGCAACCAGCCACGAAAGCCCGTGGGTCAGCGACGTGCGCCACTTCTCTTCGAAGTCGGCAAGCGGAGGCGGCACCTCGTCGAACGTGCCCAACCCGGTGAGAACGTGGTGCGCATAGATGGCGTGCAGCTGAGCGATGTCGCCCGGCTCCGCGTCGCGCGCCAAAAACGTCATTGCGCCGCTTGGCTGGAAGGAAGGGTCGAGCGCAGATAGCGCCAATCGACCTCGCCCATCGCGCGGATCAAGGTCGTCATCGCCGTCGTCACGCGCTTCAAGCCCGCCGTCCGTTCGATGCGCTCTTCGTCCATATAGAGCGCGCGATTGATCTCGATCTGAAGCGCATGCAGGCCAAGCGCCGGCCGCCCGTAATGCTCCGTCGAGAACCCGCCCGCGTAAGGGTTGTTCCGCACCACCGCAAAGCTCTGCATGCCGAGCGCCCGCTCGATCATGTCGGTCAAGCGCCTCGCGCACGACGTGCCGAACCGGTCGCCAAGCACGATGTCCGGACGCGTCGCACCGATGTCTTGGTCGAGCGGACCGCCGACCGACGGCATCGAGTGGCAGTCGATCAAGACCGCATAGCCAAACTGCTTGTGCGTCGCCTCGATCAGCCCGCGCAGCGCCGCGTGGTAGGGCTTGTAATAGGCCTCGACCCGCGCCTGCGCCTCGGCAAAGCTGAGCTTGCGCGAGTAGATCTCGGCCCCGTCGCGAACCACGCGGGCGATCGTGCCGAGGCCCGCCGTCACCCGCGGGCTGCGCGCGTTTACATATTGCGGCAGCGGCCCTTCGAACATGGCCGGATCGAGCTCGAAAGCCTCGCGGTTCGGATCGACGAACGCCCGCGGAAAATGGGCTTTCAGCAGCGGCGCGCCCAAAGCCGGCGCCGCCCCGAAGATTTCGTCGACGAAACTGTCCTCCGAACGGCGGATCGCCGTCCCATCGAGACGCGTCGCCTGCAAAAAACTCTTGGGATAAACCCGCCCGGAATGGGGCGAGGCGAACACGAACGGCAGGGTCTGTTCCGCCGGTGCGACCACCTCGAATGGGGGATCGATAGAAGGCCCCCGCTTGTCGCCACCGCCTGTTAGCCGCACGATTTAACCTTTGTTTGAGGCGTT
>CAZXAQ010000080.1:0-19305 GCA_964638635.1 uncultured Flavobacteriaceae bacterium | reverse complement strand
GCGCTCGGCACGCTTTACAACATGGTCGGCTTTCAGACGAAGCTGAAGCACGGCGAGCAGACGCGGATTTTCCGTACCATCCCGGGGCTTGAGGGCGCGGAGTTCGCGCGGCTCGGCGGCTTGCACCGCAACACGTTCATCAACTCGCCGAAGCTGCTCGACGCGCAACTTCGGTTGAAGCAGATGCCGCGGTTGCGCTTTGCGGGGCAGATGACGGGCGTTGAGGGCTACGTCGAGAGCGCCGCGATCGGCCTGCTCGCCGGGCGGTTCGCGGCGGCCGAGCGGCGGGGCGAGACGCTGAGCCCGCCGCCGCGCACGACCGCGCTCGGCGCGTTGATCGCGCATATCACCGGCGGCGCCGATGCGAAGACGTTCCAGCCGATGAACATCAACTACGGCCTTCTGCCCGAGCTGCCGCCGCCGCCCGGCGTGAAGGGCAAGGAGCGCGGGCGCGCGAAGAAGCAGCTGATGTCGCGCCGCGCGCTCGCCGACGTGGAGGCGTGGCTCGGGCGAAAAACCGAGGCTGCAGCTGAATAAGCTCGTACCGTGTCCCCGCAATGCTGGCGCGAAAACGTGCCGCTGGCAGCAAAACAGCATAAATTCTGCCGTTACACCGCTACATTGGCGGATTTTGGCCGTTTTCGGCGTTACAACGGTGCTACATCGCCGTTACTTGTAACGCCCCCTCGCGCTGCGGCGTAACAGCCGCGATAACACGCAGGGCGTGCGCAAAGAACTGACGCGATCGAATCCGTCACAGCGTAACATTGGCGGAACGCCACAGTTTTTGACGTCACCGTGACGTAACAAATCCGTTGTTTGTTACGCATCGAGTCCGCTCGCGAGCGCCCGCCGCTCAACCCGCACGCGATCATGCCGGCGCAGCCCATGACGGCCGTCCGATTTCCAAGATCCCAACAGGTTCAAGTCGCAGCCGCGCGAGCCCCACGGAGCGTCGCGGGAAAGAGGCTGGAGCCTCCGAGGAATATATCTATCACTTATCTCTCATAAAGTCAATCATAATCTCCGAACCGAGTGTCGCTCTGACGAGGAAACGTGAGGCCCCCCGGGAGCGCGAGCATCCCTGCCCGCGCTCCCGGGGGAGCAGACCCTTAGACTCATTTGCCGAAAGGCCGCGTGACGACTAACCTCCGGCCACCTGCAAACGGATTCCCCATGAACATCTTCCTCAGCCGGCCGACGAAGGTCGGCGCTTCGTTTGAAGCGGCCTATCAGCAGTTCGAGCAGTTTCTGGGCACGCAAGGCTTCGTGCTGAAGCGGCTCGGCGGGGGCAATTTTTCGAAGAAGGCGCCGCTGCGCGCGGTGATCGATCTCATCAACGGGAGCGCGGGGGCGATCATCCTGGGCTACCCGCAACTCGAGTTCAGCCACGAAGTGCGCCGCAGCGCCGAGGTGCAGAACAAGGTCTCGACCGTGATCCCGACGCCCTGGAACCAAATCGAAGGCGCGCTCGCCTATGCGAGCGAGAAGCCGATCCTGGTCGTGGCGCACCCCGGCATTTCAGGCGGCGTGTTCGACCACGGCATTACGGGCGAAGGCGTGCTGCACTTGGATTTGAGCGAGGCGGGGTGGTTTGCGAAGCCGGAGTTTCAGCAGCCGTTTGGGGAGTGGTTGGTGGAGGTCAAGGGGTGACGTGTTCGGTGCGCTGGCCGCGTCACACCTTGCCCTGCTCTCTCAACCAAGCCGGAATGTCGCTCTCGCCGTGCAGGACCCGCCACACGTCGACGTGGTCTTCGCGTTCGACATAGAAAACGACGTGCGGAAACTTCTTGAGCGGCCGAGAGCGCAAGCCGGGCAACTCGAGTTCCTGCGCATAGCGCGGCGAGCCGCCGCCCGGCGCGCGCGAAATCTGGCCATAAGCGCGCTCAAGTGCCTCGATGAACGAGAGCGCGACTTTAAGACCGGCTTCGCGAAGGTAGAATGCGATGGCGTCGTCGGCGTCGCGCACGGCGGCGGCACGCGGGACGATAGGTCTTGATTTCACTTTGCCCTGCGCCGCGCGCGCTTACGCAGCGCGTCGAAGTAAGCCTTGTTCGCTGGCGGCGCCGGGCCGGAAGCCGCGCCCTCAAGAAGCAAGCCGCGAAGATACTGGCGCTCCTGATCGCGGCGGATCAGCTCGCGCACATACTCGCTGCTCGTGCCGTAACCGCGCGTGGTGACTTGTTCGTCAACGAAGGATTTCAGCGCTTCGGGGAGAGAGATGTTCATGGTGCCCATGCGGAGAAGCTAGCGCGTTTGGCAAAATTTGGCAAGAATGCATGTGCTTGGGCAGCGTAGCGCTCCAGGGGCGGCGCCCGACGCGGAGGGGCCCGGAACGAAGTTGGCGCCGCGACCTGGAGCTGAACCCAAGGCGCCCGCCCAGTATGCGAGCGAAAAGCCCGCACTGGCCGTGGTGAAGGCGATGTAAGATGCGCTCCAGTTAATGCTGCCCAGCAACCCGTGCACTTGAATTTATCACCCGGAGCTTTCGGCGACAGTGCATGCAACTCAAAGTCTCGCGACTCTTGCCTCAAACTGCGCAATTCGAGTCCGTCAAGTCGGGCGCATTGTTACCGAGCGCTCCACCCAAAGCATCACGGGCAGCTTTGATCGCGAAGATTGATTCCCCCGCAACGCGAACTTCTGTGCGTACGTGAGCGTTACAGAGTCTCTCAAGGAGCGTGCCGGCGCGCTGACGCTCTCCGTTGGGGCGACCGCATAGGTTATTTCGAAATGAGCGAGCAGTTTTGCGCTAGCAACTCCCATACGCTTCTGCAAACTCTGCGTGGGGGAGTTGGGCGGGTGGTTCTCAAGGAAATTCGCGCATTGTTCACTGCGCTGGTCAGCATACTGAGGCTGGTTCTCAGCCTCAGCGATCGCGCAGTCCTCGTTACGACTTGCCTGCTAGGCACAGCATTGGTCTGGGGACTCTGGTCGGACACGGCTTCTGCCTTGACAGCGGTGGCAGCGGCTCACTTCGTCGCCGTCACGGCCCTACTGCTCAGCTTCCTTATCGCCGCTGCCCCAATCAACGGTCTAGGTGACCCCCTGCTCTACACGAAGGTTGACAATGCGCTGGCGCAGGTCGACCCAAAGGCGCGAACGCTTCTGTTCAAAGCTATGCAAGCCGACAACAACTTTCAACCGGCGCCGCCCGGGCGAAAGACCCACGCTTCCAAAGACGACGGACCACCGAACCGAAAATTTATCCTACCAGCCGAAAACGAACTCCCGGCCAAGGCGCCGCATTGGCCAACGCTCTTTCCCAAGAGTGAGAGGAGGAGGTTGCGCAGAGCAATGTTCGCCGCTGCCGGCTCGGTCGCCAAACAACTCGCACCCACTAACCTTGTTACGATTGCCGGCGCTATCGTCAGCCTTGCAATGGCCGCGTTTGTTATTCTTAGCGTCGATGCGGGGGCCGGAGTCGTAAACCGCGTCGGCGTGAGCGCCCCCTCCTCCATGGCGCTGGTCATACTCGATCAAATAACCAAAGGGGCGCTGCTCGATACGTTGGAGTTTTTCCACGCAAACTTGCTGGAGTACGAAATTGATTACTCCGCGTTCTCGCCAACGTGCTTCTTATTCGCACTGCGCACGCTTCCTGCTGTCGTTGCCACAACTGTTGTCAAGCATTGGCTATTGCAGGAGACTCTTCGAGATTTGATCGTCGATCTCACATCCGAGCGGGAAGGTGTGGTCCAACTGCGGTGGAAGACGCTTGACGAAGGCAGTAGCGTCCCAACTCCATAGGACTTCGCTACCCAACCCGTTGCGCATGAATCCGATCGACTATGTGCACCTAGTCTGGGGATGCGCGACGAACTCCAAAACTTGCCTCACTTAAATCTGGGGACACACGACAGACTCTGAGTTGCATCAACGCTGCAGGCCCTCATCCGTCACGCCGCACTGAGGTGCGGCGTGACGCCTTCTCCCGCGCTCCCGCGCGAGAGAAGGGCAATGCGGTTGGTTGTGCGAGCTAACGAGACCCTTGCAGAGCCTGGTAGATCAACTCCACCGCATCGTCAGCGCTCTGCTCTGCGGTGTCGATCACCACGTGTTCGCGGTTCCACGGTTCGTATTCGCGCGTGACGACTTCGTTCCAGGTCGGGAGTTTGTGGCCGGGGATGTCGGCGCTTCGGGTTTCGATGCGGCGCCGGTGTTCGATCTTGTCGCTGCAGATGATCTCGACTTCGAGGAGCGTCGCGCCGGTGCGGTGGGCGGCGGCAGCGAAGGCGTCGCGGGTGATGGTGAGCGGGTTTACGGCGTCGGTTACCACATCGAGACCCTGGCGGAGGTTGTCTTCGGCCAGGGCGATCGCGGCGCGGTAACCGGCGTCTTCGATTTCGCCGGCGAAGGGGCGCGAGGTTCGCAGCGCTTGTTCGATCGTGTCGATGCGCAGGTAGACCGCGCCGATCCGGTGCGCGAGTTCGCGGGCGATCGTGGTTTTGCCGGTGCCGGGGAGGCCTGCGAAGGCGATGAGCGTGGGCATGGGCTGAGCGTGCATCGGTTTTGGGGGTTGGGGAAGTGGCCGTGGGGAGCGGTCCCAGGCGGCAGTGACGGCGGTCGCTTGTTTGCGGCGGGGTGCGGGCCTAGCTTTTGGTGATCGGGGCGGCTTGTTGGAGGTACGAATGCAGATGCGTTTGTGTACACTCACTGTTGCAGCCGTCGTGACTGTGTTCGCGGCTGTCGCCGTTGCCGGGCCGCGTCCGGACAATCCGTCCCGCATCACGTTCGAGGACGAGCAACCGCCGCCGGTCACTGTGGGCCTCATTCCGAACTGTGGCGATCCGGTGCCGTGGCGGATCGTTCCCGATCCGCGGGTGGTGCCACCACCGGGCGCCGTTCGCGTCGGCGATAACGCCTACGTGACCATGCCCGACAATGTGCTCCACATTCCGATGGTCGTGGCGGTCAAAAATGTCGGCCGTCAGCCTGCCGGGGGCATCGACGGCGGGCGGTTTGTCATCGTCTCGCAACGGCCGGCGCGCCGCGGACCGATGACGCAGTTAATGCGGGCGGAGTTCCGCGCCTTGCGCGCCGACGAAACGCAGGCGTTCACCTTCGAGATGCGCGTGCCGGCCGGCGTCGCACCGGGCGTCTGGACGGTGACTGCGACGCTACAGTACCCGGGGACGAATTCGTTCACACCGCAGACGGCCGATTGCGTGCTGACGAACAACAAGCTTTCGCGGAACTTGACGCTTCTCTGGTGAGCGCGCCCCTTCCTGCCAGGCCAGAGGTTTGACGCCCGCACGCCCAGGAAGAATAAGGGGGACAGTTTGTTTCGGTGCGGGGCGTTTCATTTTTGGTGACGCGCGAGTGGTGCTTTTGGATCACTCGGAACTTGTTCGCGCTGGACCTATCGTTGGTTGCGTCAAGTGAGTCGGCGTGCGGATCGCACGACGATTGCGTTCATGGTGCCGGGTGCGTCGCCGGCGTTTGTTAAACGAGGGGAATCTCATGCGTTTTGGTAGTTTGGTGCGGCCGTCCTTGGCTGCGGCCGTGGCTTTGGCTGCGGCATCGCCTGCGTTCGCCGAGCCGGCGGTGTCGGCGTTGAACTTCAAGGTGACGGCCGAGGCCGGGCCGATCGACGACGAAGGAGCGTGGCTCGGTCTTGGCCAAGTCACGGCGCCGCTCGGCAGCGCCTGGGGCGTGCAGGGCGAGGCCGGCGTGTTCAGCCGCGACGGCGACACGGCCTGGGGGCTTGCGGGCCATGTGTTCACGCGCGATCCGTCGCGCTATCTGATCGGCGGCTTCGGCGCCTATGCGCATGCCGACGACCTCGACTTGAACGCCGGGCGTCTCGGCATCGAGGGCGAATACTATCTCGAGCATCTGACCCTCACCGCCAACACCGGGTATCAGTTCGGCGACAACTTCATCAACGACTCGTGGTTCGGCGAGGTTCAAGTCGGCTGGTACGCGTCGGACAATTTCGAACTGGTCGGCGGCGTTGCGTTCGACGACGAAGTCGCGGTCACGCATTTCGGCGCCGAATGGCTGGTCGGGACCGGCTCGTCGTTGCCGGGGCTCGCGCTGCGCGGCGACGTGCACATCGGCGACAACAACTTTGACAGCGTCATGGGCGGCATCACCTATTACTTCGGTCAGGATGCGAGCTTGAAGGATCGTCACCGCAAGCAGGACCCCGACAGCGCGTTGTTCGATCTGCTGCAGGCGGTCGAGGCGTCGTGCCAGCAGACGGTGGTGGTACAGCAGCCGGCCGGGAAGGTCGCTTATATACCGCCTCCGGTCACGGCCTGCGGAACGACGATCGTGTATCAGCCGCCAGAGAACTAGGCTGCGCGAAGATTGACTGTTTGGGCCGCCGGGCTTTGTCCGGCGGCCTTTTTGTTCTCCGAATGCGACGGGGTTTGCGCGCGGCGCACGCTGTGGTGGCGGGCGCGGCTGTTGAAAGGTGGCTCAGCCCAACCGGCGTTTGCTGGTGCGCCACGTAGCGTTTTGCTAGCGGTTTTGCGAGATCGCGAACGAACGCAGGTGACGCCATGGCCCTTGAAAGCACGCCGCAACAACCGCTGACGCTTGCGCGCGGAACGGAGGCCGTCAAGAACGGCGCGAGCCGCGTCTGGCGGTGGCTTGCCTATCCTTGGACGTGGGGCGTCAACGAGACCGCCACGCTCGTGGACCGCGGGCCGGTGGGGCAGCAGTTGCGCAACCTCGACGGGCGCGCGCAGGTGCATGGCGCGGCGATCGAAATCATGAGCGCACAGGTCAGCGATATCGCGCGCGATCAGGCGCATGTTCTCAAGCTGCTCGACCGGCAGACGGATATGTTCGTTCGGCTTGAGGCGGCGCTTGGGCGGCTCACGGAGATCGCGCAGGACGCCCATGTCGTGCGGCAGGATCTGGCGTCGACGCGGTCGGAGTTCGCCGACGGCTTTCGTCAGGTGCAGCTGACGCTGGCGCAGGAGGCCTCGAGCACGCGGGCGCGGCTGGCGTCGCTGCCGTCGACGGAGCAGGTGCAGGGCTTGATCGGCCACGGCACGTCGGCGCAGCTCAGCGATGAGATTGCGAAGGTTCACGAGGCGCTGGCCGCGCACACGGCGGGCGTGCACGAGCGTCTGGCCGCGATGCCGTCGACCGAGCACGTTCACACGCTGATCGGCGGGGGCATGGTGGTGGACGAACTCGCTTCCGCGCGGCAGGAGTTGGCGCACGAGATTGCGAAGGTTCGCGAGGCGCTCAACGAGCGCCTTTCCAGCCTGCCGTCGGCGGATCAGATCCATGCGCTGATCGATACCGGCGTGGCGCAAGAACTCGCCGCCGCCAAGGCGCAGCTGGCGGAAGACGTTCGCAAGATTCACGATGCGCTGGGTGAAGCGACCGCGGATGTGCGAAGCCGCCTCGCCTCTTTGCCATCGGCGGCGGACGTTCATGCGCTGGTGGGCGAGACCGTGGTGCAGGAGGCCGCGTCGGCGCGGGCGCACACGGCGGACGAGACGCAGAAGGTTCGCCAGGCGTTCACCGAAATGGCGGCGAGCCTGCACGAGCGGTTGGCGGCGCTGCCCTCCGCCGAGCAGATCGAGGCGTTGCTCGGTGGCGGCGCGGTCGCGCAGCAGCTTCAGGCCACGCGCACGCATGTCGTCGAGGGCCTGCAGAAGGTGCATCAGGTTCTCACGGAGCAGACGGCGGGGCTCAGCGAGCGTCTGGCCGCCCTGCCCTCGACCGAACAGGTTCACGCCTTCGTCGAAGGTGGCACGGCGAGCAGCATTCAAAGCGCGCGGCGCATGCTCTCCGAAGAGGCGCAGCGCGCCCAAGCGGCGGCCGAGCGGACGGCGAAGAAGCTCGAGTTCCTGCAATCGCGCAACGTGATCCCGCTGACGGCGCAGGGTCTCGTGATGTGCCGCAATCCGCTGGGGTTCCTCGCCGTGCCAGCGGACGACTTGGCGACGATCGGATCGCTCGCCGACGGCGTGCTGCCGGAGCAAGGGACGCTGAAGGTTGTCGAGAAATATCTGAAGCCCGGCGGTACGTTCGTCGATGTCGGCGCGAATGTGGGCCTGTTCTCGCTGCTGGCCGCGCGCATCGTCGGGCCTTCGGGCAAGGTGGTGGCGATTGAGCCCGCGCCGGCCGCGGCCGAGGCGCTGCGCGCGACGGTGCATGCGAACGGCATCGGCGGGATCGTCACGGTGGAAGAGCGCGCGGCCGGTGCGGAGCAAGGGCTCGGCACGCTCTCCATCGCGCACAACTCCACGCACAGCACGCTGATCCACGGCGATGGGGCGGCGAGCACGGTCGTCGCCCCGATCGCGCCGCTCGACGACATGCTCGACGGCCTGATGCCCGACATGATCAAGATCGACGTCGAAGGGTGGGAAGCGAACGTCGTCGAAGGCATGAAGGCGATCTTACGCGCGAACCCGAACCTGATCGTGCTGATGGACTTCGAGCCTGCGCATATCAGGAGCACGGGCCTCTCGGCTGCGGGCTGGGTCGACCGGTTGCAGACAGCGGGGCTGCAGATTTTCGAGATCGACGAGCGGAACGGCGAACTCACGCCGCTGCGCAAGACGGGCTTGGAAGAGATCGCGTCGATCAATGTGCTCATCGCGCGCAACGATCCGTCGCGGCGCACGGCCGAGCAGGCGGGCGACAGCTGGCTGCGGCTCGGCGCGGGCGCGCAGGCTCTGCCGGGGTAAGAACAAGAAAGAGCACCACGAAGGCCTCGAAGGTCGCACGAAGGCCTCCAAGATGGTCGTGCTGTGACTCCGCCGCTGCACCCGCGCGAAGCGCATTGTTGCGCGCGTTCCGCGCGCGGGTGTCCGTTTGGATAGCTTGAGAGTCTTGGTGGCCTTCGTGCGACCTTCGAGGCCTTCGTGGTGCTCTTTCTATTTTTTCTTTACCGTGCAGCCGCCCGTGTGATGCCGGTCACGGGCCGGATGCCTCTCCCATATTCGCGGGATGGCGAGCGAGGCTCTGCATTCGGCATCTTCCGAGTCGCGGTGGGTGATTTGCGTTCGGTTACACCCGCTTATCTTGAGGGGATTATTCATGCGGTTTGGTTTTGGCTTGCGCGCGCCTTTGGCCGTGGCGGCTGTTGTTTGCTTGGCGGCGCCGGCGTTGGCGGATGGTCCGGCGGTTTCGGCGACGAATTTGAAGGTCACGGCGCAAGGCGGCTCGGTTGACGATGAGGGCGGGTGGCTTGGCGCTGCCGGGTTGACCGCGCCGTTGTCGCAATCGTGGGGCGTTCAGGGCGAGGCCGGCATCTTCGGCGTCGACGGCGACACGTCCTATGGGCTCGCCGGCCACGTGTTCAAGCGCGATCCGGACAGCTACCTCGCGGGGCTGTTCGTGGCCTACGCGCACGAGGACGAGTTCGACTTCGAGGTCACGCGCGTGGGCGGCGAGGTCGAGTTCTATCTCGACCGCGTGACGCTCTTGATCAAAGGCGGGTATCAGTTCGCCGATCTGATCGACGACACGGCGTTCGGCGAGGCGGAGCTCAGCTTCTATGCGTCGGACAATTTCGTGCTCGCGGCCGGTGCTTCGTTCGACGAGGACGCGGTGCTTGGCCATGCGGGCGCGGAGTGGCTGCTCGGCGGGTCGGCGTTGCCGGGATTGGCGCTCCGGGCGGACGCCTATGTCGGCGAGAACGACTTCGACAGTTTCATGGGGGGCATCACCTATTACTTCGGGCCGGACGCGAGCTTGAAGGATCGCCACCGCAAGCAAGATCCGGACAGCGCGCTGTTCGACCTGTTCCAGGCGATCGAAGCGGAGCGCGCGGGCGCCTGCGTGCCGCCGCCCACGTTGCTGCTCAAGAGCGTGGGACCGACGACGACGTGCGCGCCGCCGCCTCCCCCGCCGCCGACGTAGACCTCAAGACGAGAAGCGCATTTGGCCGGCCGACTTAGGTGTAGTCGGCCGGCCTTCGCGTTTGGGCGGACCGCGCCTAGAATGCGAGTCGTGGATGATCTTTGGACGTACCTTTCGCAAGCGTTCGAGCACGCCGCGGTCAAAGGCGCCGTGAAGGGCGTCATCTTGGGCGCGATCGCTGGGGCGACGTTCCTTCTCACGCGCAGGATGACGCGGCACGGCGACGTCGCTCTGAGCGACGCGGCGGGGCACACGGTTCAATCACCGAAACTGATCGTGGTGGCCGGTCTGTGCGGCGTGTGTGCAGTGGCGTTTCTGCTTTGGGGAATTTTGGATCCGGCCTCTCTTGCACCGCCAGGCGCGGACGGGTGGTGGTTCGGGCTCGTCGCCGGATTCGCGCTTCTGTTCCTTTTGCTTGCGATGTTGAGCACGCAGCGTTGGAGCTGGGACAGCGAGCGCTTCGTTTGGCACGGCGCGTTCGGCGCGCGCACGATTTTGTGGCGCGATCTCGTCAGCGCTGGGCCGACGTGGGAAGGCCAGTTCGCGGCGCGCGATGCGCACGGTGTCAAGATTCGCTGGAGCACCTACACACTTGAGTACGATGCGCTGACGCGCATCGCGCAAGCGCATTTGGCGCCGCCGAAAGCGGCCGCTTAAAGCCACGCAGGCGTGATGGGCGTTGTCGCCCGTTCATTCAGGAAATGGCGAAATTCGGCGCTTGTGAACGCGTCATGAATGGCGCGACCGCTCTTTCGTTCAGGGGGCCGTCTCTATCTTTCCATCCCAAGGGTTGGATTTTCCCCCTTCTGAAGTGGAGACGAATTCAAATGCGCAAACTCGCGACGACTGCTCTTACCGCCTTGACGATCAGCCTTTTGGGCTCGGCCGCGGCTTTGGCCGACGCGCCGCAGGGCGCACCCATGCAGCTTCCGGGCTACACCCAGCCGTACAACGGTCCGCAGAACGGTGGGCCGCGCGGCAACGGTCAGTGGAACCAGGGCCAGCATGGCTCGCAGGGCGGCTATCATGACGAATACTTCGACCCCAATGACCGCTTCGGCGATCGCGACTTCGGCGGCGAGCGTGGCGACGGCTTCCGTGGCGACCGTGGTTTCGATGATCACCGCTTCGACGGCGACCGCCGCTTCGGCAACCGGAACTTCGACTTCCGCCTTCAGTTCGGCAACTTCGACCGTTGGGAACGTGGTTGGGGTTACGGCAACTGGAACAACCAGTACCGGTTCCATCAGCCGCTGAACTACTGGCAGCTGACGCGCCGGTTGGAAGCCCAAGGTTTCTATGGCGTGCGCGGATTGCGGAAGGCGCGTTGGGGCTTCGGCTACCGGGCCTTCGCGTTCAACACCCGCGGGATGCCGGTGATGCTGCGCGTCAACCCCTTCACGGGGCGCGTTATGGACGTGCGGTACATCTAACGCTCTCGTCGAGCGTCTGAGCGAGCGCCGGGTGGAAACACCCGGCGCTTTTTGTCAATAGAGACAAAGACACACGTCCGCAGAGAAAATGCTTAACAAACTGAGGGCGTGATCCGGCGGGCTCTACAAATTGAAACCCGGTCGTGCAGAATGGGGCCAAGCACTGGGGCAAAAAATTGAAACAAGATACGGGCAGCGACTACCGCCCAGACATAGACGGTCTTCGGGCGATCGCCGTTACCCTTGTGGTTCTGCACCACGTGGGTGTGGGCTTCGTCAAAGGCGGCTATATCGGCGTCGACATTTTCTTCGTTATTTCCGGCTACCTTATCACCGGGATTCTGCTTCGCGAGATGGAGGCCGGCTCCTTTTCGGTCTTGAACTTCTACCGCCGGCGCGCGCGCCGGATATTCCCCGCGCTTGCGGTGGTCTTCGCTTTCAGCTCACTTGCCGCATCGCTGCTGCTTTTTCCGAACGAACTTTCCTATTTCGGAACCTCGCTCATCACCGCGACGTTCTTCGTCGCCAATATCTTGTTCTTCTACGGCCAAGGATATTTCGCGGGGACGGGTGAGACAATACCGCTGCTGCATACATGGTCGCTTTCCGTCGAGGAGCAGTTCTACATCTTCTTTCCGCTGATCCTGTGGTGGGCGACAAAGAGGGGGCACATCCGGCCAGTTGTTCTTGTGGCCGTGTTGGCGGCCGTTTCCTTTGCGCTCAACATCTATCTTGTCGAACTTGACCGCTCCTCAGCCTTTTTCTTGTTCCCTCCGCGCGCTTGGGAGCTCTTGCTTGGATGCCTGCTCGCAACCCGGGCGCTTCCCGATGTTCCCGCGCGATATCGGGAAGGCGCTGCAGCCGTCGCGTTGGTTACAATCATTGCCGCGACGGGAATCTTCAACCGAAGCACGATCTTTCCTGGATGGGCGGCCCTTGCACCTTGTCTGGCAGCCACCATCCTCATTCACGTGGGCGGAAGCGGACCAACGCTTGTGGGCCGTCTCTTGTCCAGCCGCCCCTTTGTTTACATCGGCCTGATTTCGTACTCGCTGTACCTTTGGCACTGGCCATTGATCGTGTTTTACCGGGCTCACACCGGTTTCAACCTGTCGACAATCGAAAAGATAGGTCTTTGCCTGGCGAGCGTCGCGATCGCACACATGTCGTGGCGTTTCGTGGAGCAACCGTTTCGCACCGGCAGCCTCAAAAAGGTCAACATCTTTGCTTGGTCGGGATTTGCAGCGGCGGCGGCTAGTGCTTGCGCTTTGGTGTTTCTGGCGACAAACGGATTGGCGTCTCGCTATCCCGAGGCGGTGCGCCGCTTTGCAGCTTTCGACTACGCTCAAGGCGTACCTTTTCGCGAAGGTGTGTGTTTCATTTCGCGCACCTTTGCCCGCGACCCGCACGTCGACGACAAGTGCCTCGCGATGGTTCCGTCCAAACCCAACTATTTGATCATCGGCGACAGCCACGCCGCTCAGTATTGGGCCGGCTTTCAGGAGGTTCTTCCCGAGGTCAATTTTCTTCAGGCGACCGCGTCGGGATGCAAGCCGACGATCGGAAGCAAAGGCGCAGACCGCTGCCGGTCGGTCATTGACCATGCGCTCAACACGTTCATACCAAACGCCAAACTCGATGCGATCGTCATCTCGGCCTATTGGACTCAAGGCGACCTCAACGACCTCCGGACAACCGTGAAATATCTAGAGAAGTACGTGCCGAAGGTCATCATCATGGGACCAATCGTCACTTACGACGACTTTGTACCCCGCCTGCTCGCACGTTCCGAGGCCATGCAGGATCGCGAGATCGTGCGCCGCGCCCGCAGCGCACTTCCTCGTCAGATCGATCAGGCATTCGCGCAAGCGTTTCCGAATTCCGGTGCTATTCAATACATCTCGGTGATCGATCTGCTCTGCGGTCCAACCTACGAGTGCATCACGCTCGATTCGAAGGGACTGCCACTGCAGTTCGATCGCGCCCACCTCACCGCGGGCGGTGCTGCGGAGGTCGCCAAACTCATACGGCAACGACGAATTGCCTTTTGAGACTGTGGGGGCAGGCGTAGCCCGGGCCGCGACACGCGTCCTTCGGGCCCGGCCCAGGCTTAACCTGCCTGCGACTGCAGGTAGTTCTGCAAACCCATTTGCTCGATCAGTTCGAGTTGGGTTTCGAGGTAGTCGATGTGTTCTTCCGTGTCCTCGAGGATCGCGTTGAAGAGTTCGCGCGTGACGTAGTCTTTCTTCGTTTCGGCGAGTTCGATCGCCTTGATCAACAGGTCGCGGCCGCGGCGTTCGACGCCGAGATCGCCTTGCAGGCATTCCGGCACGTTCTCGCCGATTTGCAGTTTGTGCATGTCGGACATGTTCGGCAGGCCTTCGAGCAGCAGGATGCGCTTCACCAGCGCGTCGGCGTGCTTCATCTCTTCGATCGATTCCTCGTAGGTCTTTTTGCCGAGTTTGCCGAGGCCCCAGCTTTCGTACATACGTGCGTGCAGGAAGTACTGGTTGATGGCCGTGAGTTCGTTCGTCAGCGCGCGGTTCAACTCCGCGATCACGTCTTTCGCGCCCTTCATAGCGGTCCCCTTGGTTTGAAACGGGCGGCTCAAGCCGCGGCTTTGGCGTCGCGCGCTTGTTTCAGCATCTCGCGAACCTCGGCCACACACCGCCCGCATTGCGGCTGGCAACCATGGTAGCGATAGACGCCGGCCGCGTCGCGCGGCCGATTGGCGATCGCCTCGCGGATTTGCTTCTCGGTGAGGGCGTTGCAGTTGCAGACGTACATAAGCGGGCGTTCGCGTCGTTGCTGGCGCGGATTCATTTAGTGCTATTGCGACTTGTTTGCAAGTATGGGTGCAGACAAGTGGCGGAAAATAGGGAATTTCCCTACCAACCTTCCGGACTTTAGGGGCTTACGACATTCAGAATGCTGGTCGCCGGTTGATCCTTCGCTGATTTGTTGAGGCCCAGAAGCTGGGTCACAATCCCGAAGACTTGCGACGAGCGCTCCCCCGGATGTGGCAGGCCAACGGGTCCTGGGACACGCCCGGGAACGGAAAAGCTCGACCCCTCATACTCGATCGACGCGATCTCGCCTGAAGAGATATGGCCTTTCTCGACCCAGAAAATCGCGTAGCAATCGTCGTCCAACCAGGCGTCGTCCTTTGGTTCGCAAGGTACAGATGCCGCGTTGGGTTTGCGGCGATACGCCAGCGGGCGGGCGGGACTGATATCTGGATAAAGCTGACGCCGAGCGACCTCACCCAAGTAGTAGATGATCCCATCGGTCGAACGCACCACGAACGACAACTCAATCTCGGTTTCGTCGGTACAACCCGTTCGACCACACAAGGCCTTGCGCAGCGCATCGCCGTTCCCGCGGCGCGTCTGGCATTCGTCCGTTGCGAGATTCGTCCCGCAAACGCCCGCTGAGGTATCGAAGACGGCGCTCAAGTGCTTCCACTTGAGGCTGACCTTGTCGCCCTCCGCGGCCGCCTTATCACAGGTGCGAGGCTTTTCTACCGCCGGGGCCGCCGTCAATTCATCCGATGCCGGCGGACGAAAACAGAACTTCGCGCTCGGCGCGGCAATCGGCTTGGCAACGCGGAAACGAGATACTTCGACCTTTCGAAGGCACGCGCCTTTCTTCGTCTTCTTCTTGCAAATCTCTTCCTTAACTTCGCTCACCGACAAGCCTGCGGTCGCGGCACCGGCGGTTGCAGCAAGATCCGCGACTTCTTCCCGCGTCCGGGACGGTCCGTACTTCAGCGAGGTCCCCGTCACAGGCTCCGTGGTGAATCCCAGCCACATCAGATGATTGACGAGAACTTGAAACCGGTCGACGTCGTTATCGTCGGTTGGATAGTTCGTAATGGTGATGCCTGCAGCGCCCTTGCGCCGCAGTTCAACGCGTCCGAAGAACAGGTTGTAGAGCAGCCCCTTCGGGTAGCCTTGCTGCACATAGAAGTCGATCGTGGACGGCTTAATCGGCGCCATAATGCCTTGATAGAATTCCTGCGTGTCGAGCGGGGCCGAGGTGATTTTCGGACCTTCGTTCCCCTTGAGCGACAGCGTCGCCGAATTCGCACTCGAAACACGCATCCCGAAGGGAATGGAGACCGACAGATCGCCGCTCGGCCGCACCGTGCCGGTGACGTTCTGCAGCGAGTGATACACCGGCGGGCGGCGCAAGCTCGTGCGCACGACATTGAGCAGCAACGTCTTGTTCTGAATTTCCTCAAACTCAAGATTGGTGCCGATCGCGCTGTCCGACAACCCCTCAGTCGAGGCACACGCACTGAGTGCTAGTGCGAGTGCGATCGACGAAACCTTGCGCAGCATGGCCCTCTCCTTTGCTTATTCAATGCCAAGATTGCTTCTAGAGCCGGCGACACGGAAGGAAAAAATGCACTTTCGCGAAATTCAACCGGGAGGCGTTCGATCGTCAGGAGATCAATATGTCCCCTCTTCGCCCTGCGATTGCGGCGACACGCAATCACGATCGCGATGACGCAACTGAGTGGCGTATTTGGGGCGACTCGGGCATTCCGACGCGCCTGTGGAATCACCGCGATCGCCGGTGTCGCCGGCGGCGCGACGCTCTCGGCGCCGGCACTGACACTGTTTGGCCTGGTCGTGTTCGCCAACGCCCTCGCCTACAACAGCGTTTGGATGATCGCAGTCGGCGTGTTGCTGAAGCACTGGCGGGTCACGTTGGTGGGGTTTGTGGATGCAGCCACTGCGGACATCAAGGTGGACGGTCCGGACGGCAACAATGTCGTGTGGATCGGGCGGACTTATGGCAGTGCCCTGGATGCCAAACTCGCGTTCGAAGCGCTGGCCAAGCGCATCCCGTTAAACGCGGAAGACAGCGGCGAAATAGGGGTTTCCGGCAAGGGCTAGGGTACCCTTCACAACCGCCTTTCTATCTGTTACATGGCCGCCCCTACCGGCGCGGTCATGGCGGAATTGGTAGACGCACTACCTTGAGGTGGTAGCGGGGCGACCCGTGGAAGTTCGAGTCTTCTTGACCGCACCAGCACTTCCCTCATTCCGCCTTCGCGAAAGCTTCGGCGGACCTTGTTGTCAACCAGACCCCCCGGAGCCTTGGCGAAGGGGGGCGGCGCCGCCGCTGCGCGGCGCGCCTGTTTCTCCCGCTAGCGGGAGAAACGCTAACAGCTGAAAAACGCGGCTATGTCTGAAACGATCAGCGACGTCCGGACGGCTGAGCCGGTGGTGCTGACGCCGGAGCTCGTGCGCGCGGTCGTGGAGGCGACGGCTTCGGGCGACGTCGCCGCGATCAAGGCTTTGATCTGGCCGTTGCACCCGGCCGACGTGGCGTCGTTGCTCGGCGCGATGCCCGCCGCCAGCCGGCGCGCGATGGTAACGCAGCTCGGCACCGATTTCGATCCTGAGATTCTCGCCGAATTGGATGAGGATTTGCGCACGGAGTTGGTGCGCGCGCTCGGCACGAAGACGGTCGCCGAGGCGGTTCGGGAACTCGACGTCGAGGATGCGGCCTACGTCATCGAGGACCTCGAAGACGCCGAGAAGCGCGAGGTGCTGGCCCAGGTGCCGATCGAGGACCGGGCTGAGGTCGTCGACGCGCTGCTCTTTCCGGAGGACTCCGCCGGCCGGTTGATGCACCGCGAGTTCGTCGCGCTGTCGCCGTTGCTGACCGTCGCCGAGGCGTTGGCGCGGATTGCGGCGCCGGAAACGCCGGAGGATTTTCAGGAGATCTTCCTTGTCGATGCGGATCAGAAGCCGCTCGGCTTCGTGCCGCTGGCGCGCTTGTTGCGGTCGCCGCGGTCGGCCCGGCTGGCGGATATCGCGACGGATGAGATGAAGGTCATTCCGGCGACGACCGATCAGACGTCGTTTGCCTATCTGTTCGAGCATTATCATTTGACGTCGGCGCCGGTGACGGACGACCGCGGGCGGTTGGTTGGTTTGCTGAACGCAGGGTCGGTCGTCGAGATTTTGAAGGAGATGCACCAGAGCGAAGTGCTGGCGCTCGGCGGCGTGCAGGAGGACGAGAGCCTGTCCGCGCCGATCCGCAAGATCACGTGGCTGCGCTTCTCGTGGCTGTTCGTGAACCTGTTGACGGCGATTTTGGCGTCGATCGTGATCGGGTTCTTCGAGGCGTCGCTTGTGAAGGTGGTGGCGCTTGCGGTTTTGATGCCGATCGTCGCCTCGATGGGCGGGAACGCGGGGACGCAGACGCTGACCATCGTCGTGCGCGCACTTGCAACAAAAGAACTCAATCAGGCGAACATGTGGCGCGTTATCAACCGCGAGATGTTGATCGGCGCGGTGAACGGCGTGGCGTTTGCCGCACTTGCGGCGGGGATAACGTGGGTTTGGTTCGGCGATTTGGCACTTGCGGCCGTGATCGCGGCGGCGATGACGATTAATATGGTCGCGGCGGCGGCAGCCGGTATTCTGGTGCCCGTCGCTTTGAAGCGGTGGGACATCGATCCCGCGGTTTCGTCGCCGGTGTTCGTGACGACGGTGACGGACGTGGTCGGTTTCTTGTCGTTCTTGGGCTTGGCAACGTGGCTTCTGCTTCGATGATTCCAAATTCGTTCCGCGGACTGAATTTCGACTTGGGCGAGACGGCGGATGCGCTGCGCGACACGGTCGCCCGTTTCACGGCGGCGGAGATCGCGCCACGGGCGGAAGAGATCGACCGCAAGAACCAGTTCCCGCGCGATCTGTGGCCGAAGCTCGGCGCGTTGGGGCTGCTCGGCATCACAGTCGAGGAGGAATACGGCGGCGCTGGGCTCGGTTATCTCGAGCATGTCGTCGCAATGGAGGAAGTGAGCCGCGGGTCGGCCGCAGTGGGCTTGTCCTACGGTGCGCATTCGAATTTGTGCGTGAACCAGCTGCGCAAGAATGGCGACCATGCGCAGAAGACACACTATCTGCCGAAGCTGATCTCGGGCGAGCATTTGGGTGCGCTGGCGATGTCGGAGCCGGGTGCCGGATCGGACGTCGTTTCGATGCGCACGCGGGCGGACAAAAAGGGCGACCGCTATGTGCTGAACGGTACGAAGATGTGGATTACGAACGGGCCGACCGCCGACGTGCTCGTCGTGTACGCGAAGACGGAACCGAATGCGGGGCCGCGTGGGATAACGGCCTTCATTGTCGAGAAGGGGATGAAGGGGTTTTCGACGGCGCAGAAGCTCGACAAGCTCGGCATGCGCGGATCCGACACCGGCGAACTCGTGTTCACGGACTGTGAGGTGCCGGAGGCGAACGTGCTCGGACGCGTGAATGAGGGTGTGCGCGTGCTGATGTCGGGTCTCGACTACGAGCGCGCGGTGCTGGCGGCGGGGCCGCTTGGCATCATGCGGAACGCGATGGACATCGTTCTGCCCTACGTGCACGAGCGCAAGCAGTTCAATCAGCCGATTGGCAGCTTTCAGATCATGCAGGCGAAGCTCGCCGACATGTACACGCGCATGAACGCGGCGCGGGCATATGTCTACACGGTCGCAAGAGCCTGCGACCGCGGCGAGACCACGCGCAAAGACGCGGCGGCGGCGATTTTGTTTTCGTCGGAGACCGCGACGTGGATGGCGCTGGAGGCGATCCAGACGCTGGGCGGCAACGGGTATATCAACGACTATCCGACCGGGCGTCTGCTTCGCGACGCGAAGCTCTACGAGATCGGTGCGGGGACCAGCGAGATCCGGCGGATGCTGATCGGGCGGGAGCTGTTTGAGGAAACTGCTTAGGGCCGTCGCTCCTTCGAGTGCCAGATGCGGGTGATGACGACGAGTTGGCGTCCCTCGTCCAAGCGATAGCGCATGATGTATGCGGCGTTGCCAAACGTAGTCGCGGAGATTGCCCGATATTGGGCGCCCCTTCTTTGGCGCATTTTCTAGCGATGCCGCAGCCTCGAACAATACATCGGATGCGCGGTTAGCGGCATCTGGATTCTTCGATTCAAGGAAGTTGTGCAACCGCTCTAGAGCGTTTTCCACGTTCGGTTACGCGTATCCCGCGCTTCGGAGATAGTTCGC
>CAZXAQ010000079.1:0-19336 GCA_964638635.1 uncultured Flavobacteriaceae bacterium | reverse complement strand
TGACGTTCCGGCGCGAGAACCCGACCGTGCTCAAACGCGACTTCACGATCGCCGAGGGGATCAAGGGGCCGGGGCGGTTCCTCGGTTGCGTGGTCGGCGTGCGCGTGTTGCCGGACGACATGGTTTGGTACGGCGAGGGCGAGTTCAAGCTCTTTCGCGATGGGGACACGACGCACCCGACGTATTGCGGCACGGGGCTTGAGGATTATGTGGGTAGCGCGTGGGGCATGGGCGTGCACGCGACGCCCTATCAAGGTGCGCCGCTGATCGTGGCGCCGCCCGCCGATCCGCAGTCGCCGCTGCCGCCGAAGCCCGATTTCGTCGGGTTCTATCGTTGGCACATTCCCGATCCGATGGTGTTCGAGCGCGAGATGCGCGCGACCATCCAGCAGATCGGCGCGCTGATGGTGCCGAAGGGGGCGGAGCATTTGATGGCGGACTGGGGCAAGCGCTACACGCTCGCCGGCAATGGTTGGGTGACTGGTGAGCCGCTGGCGAACTCGCCGCTGCATGCGTTTGCGATCGCGGAGCGGGTGGACGATTACTGTGCGGCGGCGTTTGTGCATGCGCGCGAGCCGCAGAGCGTGCCCCGGCTCGACGTCGCCGCCGCGCTCGCCGATATCGGGCGGCGGGAGTATGAGCGCAAGCCGCGCGGCCTTGCGGCGGGTGCTTGAGGGCTGCTCATGATCGTCGCGTTTGGTTCCATCACGATCGACTTGATCACGCCGGTTCCGCATTTGCCGGCGCGCGGCGAAACCGTGCTAGGGCGCGACTACGCGGTCGTGCCGGGCGGCAAGGGCGCGAACCAGGCGCTGGCGGCGGCGCGCGGTGCGCAAAGCGGGCAGCGCGTCGCGCTGGTGGGCACGATCGGCGGCGATGCGTGGGGTGAGGCCGCGCTGGAGCACGTGCGCGCGGCGGCGGTGGACCTTTCGTGCGTCGCGCGCGGGCGCTTGCGGACGGCGTGCGGGTTCATCTCGGTCGACGGCCAAGGGCAGACCATCATCACCGCCTCGCCGGGCGCGAGCATGGAAACGCGCGCCGCGCAGATCGACGGGCTCACGCCGCGGTTGGGCCGTGGCGATTGGCTGGTGCTGCAGATGGAGGTGACGCTCGCGGAGAACTGGCGCGCGCTTCGCGCAGCGAAAGCGGCGGGCGCGCGGACGCTGTTGAATCTCGCGCCGGCGATGCCGGTGGATGAGGCGGTGCTCAGCGACCTCGACCTGCTCGTCGTTAATGAGCATGAGGCGCAAACCCTCGGCGCGTTGTTCAACATCGGCGCCACGGGGCACGAGGACATCGCGCGCGCTTTGGCGTCGCGGTTTCAACTCACCTGCGTCGTGACGCTCGGCGAGCTGGGATCGATCGCGGTGGACGCGACGGGCGCCCGGTGGAGCGTCGGCGCGTTGCCGGTCACCGTCGTCGACACGACCGGCGCGGGCGATGCCTATGTCGGTTACCTGACCGCCGCGCTCGACGGCGGCGCGCCGCTTGGCGAGGCGATGCGGTTTGCGAGCGCAGGGGCGAGCCTCTCCTGCACGGTCACGGGCGCGCAGACCGGCTATCGGACGCGGGCGGACGTGATGGCCCGCATGGCCGATCTTGCGCCGTCACAGAAAAGCTGACACACGAATTGGCATGAGCCAATCCGCACCCGAGCCGAAGATGCAGCTGCGCATCATTCCGGTGACGCCGTTGCAGCAGAATTGCTCCCTGATTTGGGATACGGCGACGAAGCATGCCGCGTTCGTCGATCCGGGCGGCGATGTCGACACGTTGCTCGGCGCGCTCACGCATTTCGGGCTGACGCTGAAGCGGATTTGGCTGACGCACGGGCATTTGGATCACGCGGGCGCCGCTGCCGCGTTGCGCGAGCGCACGGGCGTCGCGGTCGAAGGGCCGCACAAGGACGATCAGTTCTGGCTCGACCAGATCGAGGAGAGTTCGCGCCGCTATGGCATCGTCGGCGGGCGCAACGTGACGCCGGACCGGTATCTCGAGGACGGCGACACGCTGGAACTCGAAGGCGTGACATTCGACGTCTCGCACACGCCCGGACATACGCCCGGTCACGTGGTCATCCACAACAAGCGCGCCAAGATCGCGTTCGTCGGCGACGTGCTGTTCGCGGGCTCGATCGGCCGCACGGATTTCCCGCGCGGCAATCACGAGCAGCTGATCCGGTCGATTACGGAGAAGCTCTGGCCGCTCGGCGACGACGTGACGTTCATCCCGGGTCACGGGCCGACCTCGACGTTCGGGAATGAGCGGCGGACGAACCCTTTCGTGGCGGATCGGTTGACGGGGTATGGCGGGGTGGCGAAGGAGACCGCGGACGAGGGCGAGCAGCGGACCTCGAAGCGGTACACGTGATGCGGGAAGATAATGAACGATCCTTGTAAATGCGGGACTGCGACTACTCTAACTTGTCGCGTGGCACCGAAATTCGGGTGACCAAGTGAGCTGGCCGCACACCCCAAGACTGTCACTTCTCTTGGCACTCATCGCCACAGCGTCCTGCGGTGCGGGATCCGACGTGAAGATGAAGGACGCGCGAGTTATCATCGAGTATTCACTTGGGAACGTTGTCGGCCGGGTAGAATGGAGTACCGAGTGCATCTCCATAGGGAAGAAAGAACGCCTCTTCGACGAGACAGATGATCCAATCATTGGAAGGCGGGGCTACGTGTTGTCACGACCCTCGGGCTGGAGATCAATCGACGCCACGACGCGGATCGGAGTGTTGTTTCCTGAGCTGGGGTGTTCAGAGCGGGCCGGAATTGCAGAGTGGTTTTGGTCGGACGATCGAGTGCAGTACGCGCTGCCCACAGTGGTTTTGCTGAGAGGCAAGCCGCCGTCAGAACTTTTTGTCGTCTACGCTACGCGCCCTCAGCCCATTCTGGATGGCGAGCAATTTACACTGCGACACGTCCGATTTGAGATGTCCGACGAAGCGCATGAGGTTAACGATCTGGCGCGCGTTTCCGAAAGCCGGCTGGCGGCAGCGCGGTGGCGGTACCGGTTATCGCAGCAGATAAATCCGTTTGACCCCGAAGGCAACGAATTTGACGTGGCAACCTTCTTTGTTCTTGCGATGGATATGGCGGAGGTCAAATCGGCCCTACCAAGCGTCGAATCAGTTTCCATCATTGCTGGAGGTGCGCCCACGCATAAGGTCGACGCTGCTAAGGAATCCATACCAGTTGTTCGAGATCAGCAAATGGTTGCCAGACTTCGCGAGTCGATCCGAGAACTCAGCGGCACCGAGAAGATTCGGCCAACGTACCTGCCGTTCAATGCTACCGCTGGCTGTTGGCAGATTGCGGGTGGTACACCGGTCCCAACGTACTTCCGAATGGCGGGACAAGGCGGTCGCTTGCCTTCGAAGAACGCACTGGAAGCGAGCGCCTCGCATGACAGCGACTTGTGCTTGGGAAAACACAAGGTGCGCCTGTCCTTGTTGAAATCCTTGATGGATGAAGGCGGCGGGCGCATCATCATCGTCGATCCGAAACAGAAATCTCTGTTTGAATTATCGCCGCTCAACTGAAGGAATCCTTGTCATGCCCAGGATTGCGCGGCGCTTCGCGCTGGTTCGGAGCCTCGAACGGCGTTAGGCTGACGCAAAGGAAGTTCAAGGGGTGTTATCCATGCGGACCTGGACGGCGCTTCTCCTCACGTTTTGTCTGTCCTCGCTGAGCTTGCCGGCGATGGCCGGCGAACTAACGACGCGCGACGGCCGCGCCGTTCGCTCGGTGGCTGTCATCTCGCGCCTGGGCGACAACATTCTGCTCTACAATGCCGAACCGTCCGTGCCCGTCACCGTTTGGAAAGGTGCAACGCGGCCGTTCGTCATTCCGGATTTCGCGATCGACGCCCGGATCGAGAATGCGATCGCGACGGCGTTGGCGCCGCGCTTCGCCGTCGTGCGCCTTGCGCCGGGGCTTGTCCCCGCGACGCCGATCTTGGACGAAGACGACGTGCCCGGCATCGTTACGAAATTGCCGGCACGGCCCGACATCGACGCCTACATCGTGCTCTGCCACGACGAAAGCTCGGTCGAGATGACTGCGTTCCTCACCACGCACGGATTGGTCCTCTATCGCCGCTGGCATCCGTTCGACGACGTGACGGCCCTGTTCGCCTTCTACCGCTTCATGATCGTCGACGCGCGCACAGGCGAAACGATCGAAAATCGCACGGGCGGCATCGAAACCAACATCTTCGAACCGTCGACAGCGCGCCGTGAAATCGACGACAGCTTTTGGCCCGGCGACGAGGCCCTGCCTTCCGCTCAACAGACCCCTGCTCTGCGCGACAAGTTCTACGCGTTCGTCGACGAGAGCATTGCCTGGACGCTCAAGCGGATGAAGCTCACTGAGTGAAGCGGCCGGCGACGATGTGACGTTCATCCCCGACCACGGGCCGACGTCAACGTTGGGAACGAGCGGCGGACGAACCCGTTCGTGGCCGACCGGCTGCGGGTTTGTTACGCACCCGCGCCCCCGATTCGCACAAGCCCCACCAAGCAAGTTACCCTGCACGAAGCGCGATTGATTCTCCCCACTCCCCCGCACGAAGGATCGAACGCAATGTACTGCAGCAATTGCGGCGCCGCGGCGCAGGGGAACTTTTGCTCGAAATGCGGAGCACCGCTGACGAATGCTGAACCGCCACCGCCGGCCGATTGGTCGAGCGAAGTGCGATACGATGTTCTTCTCCGCATCCCCGAAGTCAGAAGCCAGATCGAGCGTGCCGCCGCCGCCAAGCGCTACCGCTTATCCGCCGAGAAGTTCATGGAGCTCGCCGACAAGGTCCTGAGCGTGCCCGTGCCGATGAAATTTGTGAGCGGCGTCGGACTGGAGTTGGCCAAAACGATCGGCGTCAAGACCGAGAAAACGCGCGCCGAAGTGCTGCCCATGCCGCCCGGGAAAGCTATCGTCGCGACACTGTGCGTGCTGGCGCAGGAAGGTCAGGAAATTCGCAACGTCCAACAGTCGCCGGACGGCTGCCTGATCGAGGCCACGATCCCTTCCGACACTCTCTCGGGCGAAGGCACCGCCTATCTGAAAGTCGAGGGCCAAGGCAACCAAACCCGCGTCGAAGCCGCGACCAAAATCCACCAATACTACGATTGGGGCAAAAGCGTCCGCTACCTCGACCGCGTCTTCCAAGCCCTCAACCGCAGCGAATATCGAAATTCAGGGGACACGTGACAATCTTCGATCCAATGGCGTGAGTTTGTTACGTGACGCTTGATCTCTGTCCCCTGATTTCTGCAGCGGGGCACGAGAACGCGTCCCCGGCGCTCACTTCAGCCGTGAGCACACGAAGTCGAGCAGGTCGGCCCCCATCGTGCCCGGATTCACGGGCTGGCCTTTGGCACGCCAATCGCTTTCGTATTCGATCGAATAGGACGAGTAGGACACGCGCTTGACGCAATCGACGGCGGCCTTGTGGGGCGTGTTCGGACCGTTTTCCTCGTCGTGGTATTTTTGTTTTTCCATGAAGTAGACGAGCCCGTCCGCTTCCTTGTGGATGCTGTCGACATCAATCAGCGTTACGTGATGCGTGTCCTGCCAGTTCTCGGCCTTGACGCCGGCGATGGACAGGGCAAACACCGCCGCAGGAAACAGAACAGCGCGGAGGGAGCAAGACGGCTTCATGGGCGGTTCTCTCGTGGTTTCGCGAGAGTACCACGCCCGCGCTCTGCATGCGATCAGGAATTCGGGTCGCTGCGGCGAGGCAAGAAGAGAAAGAGCAACACGAAGGGCGCGAAGGACTCACGAAGAGCCACGAAGACTCTGCGGCTGTTATGCGTCTTGCTGTCTAATCACAATGGTTGGCGCGAAGCGCCTTCTTTCTGAACACGTGCCATATCGAGGTTTCGAATGGCGCTTCGCGCCGACGCGGTGATTAGGCAGCAGGACTCGACAGTGGCCGAGTGCCTTCGTGGCCCTTCGTGAGTCCTTCGCGACCTTCGTGTTGCTCTTTCTTGCGGCCGCGCCACGATGCGGGCGTTCGGCGGAATTCACGAACGGTTTGGCGTGCTTGGCGTTTCAAATTAATAGCCTTCACAACCGCCACATCAGGTTGGCGAGGGTGATGCATGTGACGCGTTGCCAGGGTGCGAGTTGCTTTGTCGCGCGCGCGAGTGTTGCGTAGCTCAAGGCCGGCATTGCACTCGGTGGGAAGCGGGCGGCGTTCGCTGTGGCGAGGGACTCTCTCGTGCGGGTGGCGGCGCGCTTGGCGAAAGCGGGCATCGTGCCTGTTGCTGCGAAGATGTCTTCGGCGTTCAGGTTCTCTTGCGCGAGCCATGTGAGCGGCAGGCGGCAGCGGCGGAGCCTCGCGAACAGCGTGAGGTCGCGGATGTGGGTTGCGTAGGCGGTGGCGATCGCGGCGTGGCGGGCGGCTTCGTCGGCGCGGTCGGCGAGGCCTAGCACGCGCAGCGCGAGGCGCATGATGTTGCCCGTCGTGGCGTCGGCGTGGGCTTCGAGGGCTCTCTCGTCGGCGAAGGGGGTTTCTTCGAGGTCGCGGGCGCGGGCGTCGATGACGGCGTCGAACAGCGCGCGGGGGAGCGCGTGGGCGGTGATGGTTTCAGCCAGGCCGCGGCCGGTCGGGGATGCGGGCGGGCGGCCTTCGTAGATTGCGCCGATCTGTTCGCGCCACCAGGCGAGGCGGACGTGGCCGGCCATCGGCTCGCGCACGGCTTCGCCGATGTGGGCGAGTTCGCGGTCGAAGGCGTAGAGGGCGCTTAACGGGCGCCTGAGTTTCGCTGGGGCGAAGAACGTCGCGACGTGGCGATCGGGGTCATGCGCCGCCACGGTGTCTTCGATTTCGCGCCAGTCGTCTTCGCTCACGTGGGGTCCCAACGACAAAGGGCTGTGCGTGGCCGCACAGCCCCCTGCCCTTTTCGATGCGCGATCCGTTAGCCGAGGTTCGCGTTGATGCCGCCGCCGACCATGCAGAACAGCATCGGGATCGAGAGCATGAAGTTCGTGCGCGAGAACAGCATCGCGGTGCGGGCGTGGGCGGCCTTTTGGTCCTTGCTCAAATCGGGGAACTTGTTGTCGATGTTGAGCGCGCGCTGCTGGTTCGGCCAAATGACGAACCAGACGTTGAACCACATGATCGAACCCAACCACATGCCGATGCCGATCAGCGTGGTGCCGGCGGAGACGAAGCCCTGCGTGGCGCCCAGCGTGATCGCGTCGAGGAAATAGTGGTTGATGAGGGCCAGCAGGATGCCGATCACAAACGTGCCCATCGCGGCCCAGCGGAAGTACCAGAGCGCCTCGGGGGCGATGAACTTCGAGACCGCCGGCTTCTGGTCGTCCGGGATCTTGGGCATCATCGGCATCTGCACGAAGTTGAAGTAATAGAGCAGCCCGATCCAGAGGATACCGAACAGCACGTGCAGCCAGCGCAGGATGAAGGCCCAGAACTGCTCGCCGCCCATGATCGCGGCGACGTTGTAGCCGCTGATCAGTAAGAAGACGATGAAGACCACGAGCGCGAGCACGAAGCCCGCGATGATCGTGTTCCTGAGATTGGATAGAATGGCTGCCATAAGCGAAGTCTCCCCTCAAAGGCGCCGACTCAATGACGACGGCGTTTAGTGTACACGCGGCTCGCCCGTCAATCGATCAGAGCGGGAAGAAGGCCCTTTTGATTCGAGGGTTTCTTGAGGTTTAGACCGGGATTTCGGTCCGCCGCTTGGCCCTGAGCCACCAGATCACCTGGAGGCGCGTCACGTAGACCGCAGTGAAGACCGAGGTCAGGATGCCGAGCGAGAGCGCGACGGCGAAGCCCTTCACGGGCCCCGTGCCCATGACCCAGAGGATTAACCCTGCGAGCAGCGTGGTCAGGTTCGAGTCCACGATCGTCGACATCGCGCGCTCGAAGCCCGCGTCGATGGCCGACATGATCGGGCGGCCGTTGCGCTGCTCCTCGCGGATGCGCTCGTAGATGAGCACGTTCGCGTCGACGGCCATGCCCATGGTGAGCACGAAGGCGGCGATGCCGGGCAGCGTCAACGTCGCGCCGAAGAACGTCATGAGACCGAGCAGCAGCGCGAGGTTCGCGAGCAGCGCGACGTCGGCGAAGATGCCGAACAGGCGGTACTGCAGGATCATGAACAGGACGACCAGGACGAGGCCCGCGAGCGCCGCGTACTGGCCCTTTTCGACCGAGTCCTTGCCGAGTTCGGCACCGACGGTGCGCTGGTCTTCGGCCTTGAGCGGCACGAACAGCGCGCCCGAGTTCAGCAGCACCGAGGTTTCCTTTGCCTCTTCCATGGTGAAGTCGCCCTCGATCTGGCCTTGGCCGCCGAGGATGGGCGAGCGGATGACCGGGGCTGTGATGACCTTGTCGTCGAGCACGGCGGCGAAGCGTTTGCCGACGTTGTTCTTGGTGACGTCGGCGAAGCGGCGGGCGCCTTGCGTGTTGAACTTGAACGAGATGATCGGCAGCTGCGACTGGGAGTCGATGACGCCCATCGCCTTTTCCAGCATGTCGCCGGTGATGATCGCGCGTTCCTTGATGACGAGCGGGACGGTTTGCTGGCCGCGCCTCTCGCTCATCAGTTTGGAGCCGGGCGGGATGCGCTTGGCGTCGATGTCGGCCAGCGAAACGCTTTCGTCCACCATGTGGAACGTGAGCTTTGCGGCGGTGCTGCCGCGGCGGATGATTTCCTGCGGGTTCTGTTCGCCGGGAACCTGCACGATGATGCGGTTCGCGCCCTGCGGCTGGATCGTGACTTCTTTCGTGCCTTCGGGGTCGATGCGTTTGCGCAGGATTTCGACCGATTGGGCCATGGCGTTCGCGCGAATCTGCTCGCGACCCGCGTCCGTCATGGTGACGGTGGCGGTGCCTTCGGGGTCGATGCGGACGTCGAAGTCGGTCGCGGCGACGCCCACGACCGAGCCGCCGACGGAGGAGGCCAGGCCGCGCAGGAACTTGCGGGCATCTTCGATCTTCGCAGGATCGGCAATGCGGACGGTGAGACCGTTCTGGCCGACGCTCAGGCTGTTGTAGAGGATCTTCTCTTTCCGGAAGCCGCGGCGGATGTCTTCAAGCAGGTTCTGCAGCTTGTCCTTCACGGCCACTTCGATTTCGGCTTCGAACAAGACGTAGGAGCCGCCTTGCAGGTCGAGGCCCAGCGTCACGGGCCGATGCGGCAGGAAGCTTGCGTTGCGCGCGATCCAGGTGGACCAGGAGGCCGGCATGACGTTCGGGGCCGCCATGAGAATGCCGGCGAGAACCACGGCAATGACGGCGAGGACTTTCCACGTTTGAAACTGAAGCATCGGGACGGTCTTTCGGAGGAGCGCTTAGTCGTTCGCGGGCTTCGCGTCCGAGGGCTCGGTCTTGGAGCGGATATCGGCGATCGTGGACTTCACGACCTTGATGCGCACGTCGTCGGCGATTTCGACCATGACTTCGTCGTTTTCCATCACCTTGACGACCTTGCCGATGATGCCGCCCGAGGTAACGACGACGTCGCCGCGCTTGACGGCCGCGATCATCGCCTGGTGCGCCTTCATCCGCTGCTGCTGCGGACGGATAATCAGGAAGTACATGATCGCGATGATCGCGATAAACGGGATCATCTGGATCAGGAACGAGGGGCCGGCGGCGGCGCCGGTGGCGCCTTGCGCGAAGGCTGGCGAAATGAACATCGGAGGCGTCGGATCCGTTAACTTTTTCGAGGGAATGGCCGGATTTGCGGGCGGACTATAGCCAGCGACCGGGGCAATGCAACCAAGGTCCAAGGCCGCTCTGGTGGGGCTTTCCGGCATCGCGTAATCACATGCGCATGATGCACGACGAACAGGCCCTTTTGGAACGCATTGCGAAGGCCTTGGAGCGGCTTTCGCCCCCTGCCCCCGCGGCCCCCGCGTGGGGCGCGGCGGAGGGCTTCGTATGGGAGGCGGAAAGCCGCGCGCTTTTGCCACTGGCGAAGATTGCCCGCGTGCCGCTTGCGCTGCTCAAAGGAATCGACCGGCAGCGCGATCAGCTGACCGCGAACACCCGCCGCTTTGCGCAGGGCTTGCCCGCGAACAACGCGCTGCTCTGGGGCGCGCGGGGGACGGGCAAGAGCGCGCTCGTGAAGGCGGTGCATGCGGCGGTCGCCGCGGAGACGCAAGCGCCGCTCAAGCTGGTCGAGATTCATCGCGAGGATATCGCGACGCTGGGCGCGCTGCTCCGGCTGCTCGCCGAGGCGCCGGTCAAGGCGGTGCTCTTTTGCGACGACCTGTCGTTCGACGCGAACGATGCGGCGTACCGCCCCTTGAAGACCGTGCTTGAAGGCGGGCTCGCGGGGCGGCCAGCCAACGTCATCTTCTATGCGACGTCGAACCGGCGGCACTTGATGCCGCGCGAGATGATCGAGAACGAACGCTCGACCGCGATCCATGCGGACGAGGCGGTGGAGGAGAAGATCTCGCTCTCCGACCGGTTCGGACTGTGGCTTGGGTTCCACCATGTGAGCCAGGGGGATTACCTCGCGATCGTCAGTGGCTACGCGCAGCATTTCGGTCTCAAGATCGAGGCCGGCGAGTTGCAGCGCCGGGCGCTTGAGTGGGCGGTGACCCGCGGCGGCCGCTCGGGGCGCGTGGCGTGGCAGTTCATCGAGGACTTGGCCGGCGAGTTGGGCCAGCGGCTTTGACGGCCGATCACTCGGCGGGGCGCGGTGGGATAGCGCCTGAATTCGGCCGGCGGGGGGGTACCCGGTCAGAATTTCAGCGAACAACCCCATGTACCCGGAAGTTAGGTGGCGAAAACCCGACTGAGCGCTGTGAAATCTTGGTCTGCCCGGCGCACCGCGTATATCTTCTTTCATCATCGAGCCATCGGCTTTAATTATGTTGAGATGATATAGAACAAAAAGCGAACTATGGCAAGAATTAATCGGCACCGAGCGCCTTCTTTGTCCTAATCTAGATATGTCCGCTTCGTGAGCCTTAGACCATCGACTGGCGCCACGGGGTCGATGCTCGCCGATCAAGGAGGGGTTCGGGGTCAGAGTAGATAAAGCTCCAACTACTTCGCCGGGACCGGACCCCATTATTTGATCAACCACCACAGCAGGTTCGCTTTCTGCTACGAGAGAGCATGCCACGTTACTTCCCTATCGAAGTGCCCGAACCGTTCCAGTGTATCGACAGCGATCTGAGATCGCTTGTTTGGCGGAAGGGGGGAATTGTGGCCGACTTTGCCCTTCCCCTCCGCGATCAAGTTCTGCGCGTTCGCTTTGACCGGGTACATGTGGTTCGAATTCTGGACGAAATGCCCCTGAGCACGGAACAAGAGCCATCTCCAAACGATGGTGTCTTACCGAACCACATTGCTTATCGTGTCGAGGGTGCGCTGTTCTGGGCGTCGCAGTCCGCAACGCTCTTTGCGACCGCGCCCAACGCGAAGCACTACCGCTTCCTAACGGGCTGGACATGCCTGGACGTGATCGCCGACGATCCTCCATCGCTGACGGTCGAAGCAAAAGAACGCTTCGACGAATAATCGCTCTTCGAAATCAAGCGGCAAGCACCATGAAGCAAGTAGCCCAATTGATCTTTCGCGACGGCAGCGAAGCCCAGCAAGCCCTCGCCATCGTGCGTTGCGGTGGCGGACAGATCGCACTTTGCCTGTCGCTCGAGTCGAATGGCGACGTTGAGGTGACAATGGACAAGTCCCTGACGGAGCAACTGATCGACGCGCTGACGCAGGCGGTAAGGGACTGTAATTCCAGGGACGTGTGATGACCTTCTCCGCTGATCAGATTTTGCGCGAGCGACCGTCTCATGCCCGGCGCCTACTCCTTTCGAACGATCGCCGCCGCGACGCGTGCTTGCCCTGGCGCAGATCATGGGGCAAAGGGAGAGCATGAGCGAACATCTGGAATTCGATTTCATCATTGTGGGTGCGGGCAGCGCGGGGTGCGTGCTGGCGAACCGGCTTTCGGCGGACGGGCGGAACACCGTCTTGCTGCTTGAGGCGGGGGCGGATGACCGGCCGACGAAGGCGCCGTCGCAGTTCCTGTCGAACCTGATGATCCATATTCCGGTGGGTTATGCGCAGGGACTGAAGGACCCGAAGATCAATTGGCTGTTTCCGACGGAGCCCGACGCCTCGTCGGGCGGGCGCGTGCATATGTGGCCGCGCGGGAAGGTGTTGGGTGGGTCGTCGTCGATCAACGGACTTCTCTATATCCGCGGGCAGCAGGCGGACTACGACGGCTGGCGGCAGTTGGGCTGCGAGGGTTGGAGTTGGGAGGACGTGTTCCCCTATTTCCGGCGCGCGGAGCATCAAGAGCGCGGGGCGGATCGCTGGCATGCGACGGGCGGGCCGCTGAACGTTTCGGACGTGACCGAGCGGCATCCGATTTCGGACGCGGTGATCGACGCGTTCGTGGAGGCCGGCGTGCCGCGCAACGACGACGTCAACGCGGAGACCCAGGAAGGCGCCGGCTACTATCAGCTGACGGTTAAGAACGGACTGCGCCAATCGGCGGCTGTCGCCTATCTGCATCCGGCGATGAGTCGGCCCAATCTGAAGGTCGAGACGCGGGCGTTGGCGCGGCGCGTGGTGATGCAGGGACGCAAAGCGACCGGTGTCGAGTATGCGCACGATGGACGCGTGGTCAGGGCCACGGCGCGGCGCGAGGTGATCCTTGCCGGCGGCGCGATCAACTCGCCGCAATTGCTGCAGCTGTCGGGCATCGGCGACGGGCGGTTGCTGCAGAGCCTTGGGATCGCGACCCTGCACGATCTGCCGGGCGTGGGCGAGAACTTGCAGGACCACTATGTGGTGCCCGCCACGTTCCGGCTGAAGCCGGGCACGCCCTCGATCAACGAGACGAGCCGCGGGCTGCCGTTCGTGAAAGAAGCGTTCAAGTATGTGTTTCAGCGCAAGGGCCTGTTGACGCTCTCGGCCGCGCATATCGCGGCGTTCGTGAAGTCGCGCCCGGATCTGATTTCGCCGGACATTCAATATCACATCCTGCCGGCGACGATCGACGCGGAGAAGCTCGCGGCCCAAGGCGTCATGGAACTCGAGCAAGAGCCGGGGCTCACCATCGCGCCGTGCCAGGTGCGGCCCGAGAGCCGCGGGTGGATCCGCATCAAGTCGGCCGACCCCACGGCCTATCCCGCGATCCAGCCGAACTATTTGAGCGATCCGCTCGACCGGGAGGTGATCGTCGCGGGCCTGAGATGGGCGCGCACGATTGCGAGCCAGCCCGCGCTGAAGCCCTACATGCAGCGCGGGGTAATGCCCGCAGACACGCTGACGACCGACGCGGAGCTTCTCGACTTCGCGAAGAACAACGGCGCCACGATCTATCACCCGGTCGGCACGTGCCAGATGGGGCGGGGCCCCCGCGCGGTCGTCGACCCGCAACTGCGCGTGCACGGCATCGAGGGCTTGCGCGTGATCGACGCCTCGATCATGCCGCGGCTGGTCTCGGGCAACACGAACGCGCCGACGATCATGATTGCGGAGAAGGCGAGCGAAGTGATTTTGGGGCGCGCGGCGGCGTAGAGGGCGCCAGGTTGGCTGCAAACCAGGCCTTGCCGTTTGCGTTTTGAGGTCTAGTCTTCCGCGTCAGGCAAATGGATGGAAGCTATGAGCGACGCCGTCGGCCCTGGCGACTTGGTGCTCTGCGTCAACGCGGCCCCGAACCATGTGACCGGACAGCCGGTGCCCCTGGTCGCCGGAGAGACCTACCGCGTCATCGAGGTCTTGGAGTTCGCCTGCCCGTGCGGACGTTCCGATGCTCTTCTGGATGTGGGCGTCGATTTCGCGTGGTGTCAAACGCGCTTCCGGCTGCTGCCCAAGCCCAAGGCCGAGAGCAAGCCCCGCCGCGTTTCGGCGCCGAAGGAGAAGGAGACGGTTCGCTGAAGCGGCGGATCGCTGTGATGTCGTCGTTTCTCTGGTGCGTGGCGCGGGGACAGCGGCCGTTCCTTGTATTTCCGCGTGGGAACGCCTATATGTTGGAGCAGTGACGGCTGCACGGTTGTGAAGTGTGGGCCTAAGATACGCAAAGCGCGCCTCACGGCGCGTGCCGCGATCCCGGTTCGAAAACCTTCTTTCAAGCGTTGTTTATGCTTTTCATCGCGTCTTGGCATTTCGCCCGGGCGCAAGACTGCTTTGTGAACCAAGGAATGAAAGAAATGGCTTCGAATACAGGTACCGTGAAGTTCTTCAACGCGACCAAGGGCTTCGGCTTCATCGCGCCGGACGGCGGCGGCAAGGACGTTTTCGTCCACGCGACCGCGGTCGAACAGGCCGGGATGCGCTCGCTGACCGAAGGTCAGCGCGTGAACTTCAACACGGAAGCCGACGCGCGCGGCGCGAAGGCTGTGAACCTCAGCGCGGCGTAAGCAGCGACGTGAATTCACGCGGGCGGCCGGACGCGAGTCCGGCCGCTCTTTTTTTGGCGGCAACGCCGTCTCATTCCAGTTTGAATTCGATCTCGACGACGGTCGTGCTGATGCGGCCGGAGGATTCGTAGCGCCAGCGTTTCACCGCCGAGAGCGCGGCGGTTTCGAACCAGCCTTGCGGGCGGGCGGCGACGACGGCGGCATCGCTCACGGCGCCGTTCGGTTGGATGGTGATGCGCACTTGCACGACGCCTTCCTTGTCGGCGTCGACCGCGCGCTCCGGATAGGTCGGCGGGGGCTTTGAGGCGGCGCGCGGAGGCACGTTCGAGATGGCCGGCGGCGCTTCGGCAGGTACGGGCTTGTCGGCCACGATCATCGTGGCGTCCGCAGTGCTCACGGCCGGCGGTTGCGGTTTCAGCCGAATGGGCTTCTGTTTGACCGGCGCCGGTGGCGGCGGAACGGGGCGCGGGCGGAAGCGCGGCTTCTCGATTGTTACGTCCGTCACCTCGACGGGTAGCGGCGGCGGTGGTGGCGGCGGGGCCGGCGCCATGGCCATCACGATGAGTTCCGGCTCTTCCAGGATCGCCGGCGCGATGCCCCAGGTCATCATGACATAGGCCAAGACGCCCGCGTGCAGCAGCACGGAGACAGCGGTCGTCATGTACAGCGTGTGCCGGTCCATGGGGGGGGGCGGAACCTTGCAGCGAGGTCACGCCCTACCACGGAAGGCGCGCACGGCGCGACTGTCAGTCCGGCGCAAAGTGATGCCGGCTCCCGTCTAACGCGAGTGGTTGCGACACGCCCTCTTCCCGCTATGGTGGCCCATCGCCATTCAACAACGCCATTGGAGCGAACTCATGAGCCAAGCCCACAAGCACCGCGCAGCCGAAGTCGATCATCTCGACCCGCGGTTGAACCACCTTGCGATGTCGGACGAGGCGCAGCCTCTGTTCGCCGCGGTGAAGAAGCACATTGTGGAAAACGTCGCGCCGATCGAAGAGGAGTTTCATAGGCTCGGCGAAGGGCGGAAGGACCGGTGGTCTTGGGCACCGGGGCAGCTGGAGCTGCTCGAGACGGCGAAGAACAAGGCGAAGGCCTCCGGGCTTTGGAATTTCTTTCTGCCGCATGCTGAGATCGGGCGCGGGCTCACCAACCTCGACTACGCGTATATCGCGGCCGAGTTGGGCAAGCATCCGTTGGCGTCGGAGTCGCTGAACTGCTCGGCGCCCGATACCGGCAACATGGAGGTGATCGAGCGGGTGGGCACGCCCTCTCAGAAGGAGCGCTGGTTGAAGCCTCTGCTGAACGGCGAGATCCGTTCGGCCTATGCGATGACGGAGCCGGGCGTCGCTTCGTCGGATGCGAAGAACATTTCGATGCGGGCGGAACTGGTCGGCGACGAGTGGGTGCTGAACGGCGAGAAGTACTACATCTCCGGCGCCGGCGATCCGCGCTGCAAGATCATGATCGTGATGGTGAAGTCGAGCCCGAACGCGGCGGCGCAGTTTCAGCACTCGCAGATCCTGGTGCCGATGGACACGCCCGGCGTGAAGATTCTGGGCGCGATGTCGGTGTTCGGCGAGGATCACGCGCCGCGCGGGCATATGCATTTGCGGTTCGACAATGTGCGCGTGCCGAAAGACAACATGCTGCTCGGCGAGGGCCGCGGGTTCGAGATTTCGCAATTGCGGCTTGGGCCGGGGCGCATTCATCACTGTATGCGCTCGATCGGCCAGGCGGAACGGGCGCTCGATCTGATGGTCAAGCGCGGCGTCTCGCGCGAAGCGTTCGGTAAGCCGCTGATCAATTTGGGCAAGAATTTGGAGTTGGTGTCGCGGGCGCGGATCGACATCGAGGCGATGCGGCTGATGGTGCTGAAGGCCGCGCGCGCGATGGACGTGCTGGGCAATCGCGAAGCGCGCGTGTGGGTGAGCATGGTCAAGGCCATGGTGCCGGAGCGCGTGTGCCAGATCATCGACCAAGCCATGCAGATTCACGGTGCAACCGGCATCTCGCAATGGACCCCCTTGGCCGAGATGTACGCGCACCAACGCCACCTACGCTTCGCCGACGGGCCGGACGAGGTGCATCACATGGTGGTGGGACGCGCGGAGATCACGCGACATTAGCGCTCCGCGATTGGCCGCACCCCTAGGCAGCCTCGTGTACCATCTCCCCCTGCCCTCTTGGGGTGCCCTTCTATGCGGCAGCGACCTCTTCGGAGGCGCGTGGCGCGAAGACCCCGCACGCACGAGGTGAGCGGGGCGCCTTTGGTCTCGCCGTTCGCGCGAAGGTCGTAGGCAGGAGATGCTGCCTCGTGCGAAGCATGCGGCTTGGAAAAGCTCGGAGCTTAGTTATGAAACGCACGGCACTTTTGCTCGCCATCGCTTCTCTTGCCGCGGCGCCAATGTCTAAGGCCGCTGACGTCGTCACGTCGTTCGACGAGGCGACGTTGGATGGGGTTTTGGCAGCCGTGGGCGCGACCGAGATCACAAAGCGGACATCGGCCGACAACCCGGCCCGCAACTTCACGGCCGAGGGGATCAAGTACTCGACCGCGTTGCGCAGCTGCAAAGCCGACGGCAAGTGTGCCGGCATTCTGATTCAGTGCACGTTCACGGGCGAGACGTTTTCGACGACAAGTGCAAATGCGTTCAACCTCGCGCAGGTCTTTGCTTCCGCCGCGGTGACCGCGGATCGCAAGCAACTCTATGTCGGGCGCATCACGGTCGCGCTTGGCGGCACGACGGTCGCAAACGTGGTTGAGAACTTCAAAGTGTTCTTCAGCATGCCGCCGATGATGCTCGAGCAACTGAAGAAGGACGGCGAGACGCCGGTCGCCGGCGCGCAGCCGCAGGCAACACCGGCAGCCACTCCCCCAGCCGCCAGCACCGCCGCAACTGCGCCGGGCGCGGGCGTCTCCACCAGCGCGTCGCCCGCCATGGCGGGGGCGTGGATCGTGGACGGCGCTCACACCAATGTTGTGGTGCGATAGTGCAGCACTTCGGCGCGTGACGAGCGCTGCGCGCGACGGGCTGAAGCACGCTCCGCGTGTGACGCGCTCGCGCGTTCCTGCTGGGGACACAAAGGGTCGCGGCAACCTTCTCCACCGCGCACAACGGGCTGCGGCTCAAAACAGAGTTACTGCCGCGAATAACAGGTCTATTGTGAACAAGTCTCCCAAGAAGAAGGAGACGGAAAGGACGAACATACTATGAGGCATTTGTTGATCCTAGTAACGGCGATACTTGCGTCCACTGCGGTGGCCAACGCCGAAGCGTTCACTTTCACAAGTAAAGGGACGGTGACGAACCAAATCATGGCGCCGGGTCCGATGGGCAAGCCGGTGGGCGTCGTGATGTCGACGTTCGAAAGCGCGACGACGATGGCGTCGGGCAAGAAGCTGACCGTCAAGGGCACATGCGGCTCGTGGACCGCACCGCCTGGTGGCGGCGTCACGGTCAACGCCGCCTGTCAAGGCAGCGACGAGACCGGATCGTTCTCGGCGTTCTTCGCGTGCGCGCCGGCGAACGACAAGAACACGATGGCGAATTGCTGGAGCCAATTCACCGGCACCAACGGGGCGTATAAAGGCAAGACCGCCACCGCCTCTTGGCGCGCAACGCAAGGCGCGGACGGAAAGTCGAACACCGCCGTCGGCTCGGGGGATTGGCACTGAGCTGACTGTCGGCCAGCATCACGCGGCGCCGCTCGTGGAGCGGCGCCGTTTTTGTTTCGGTGTTCGCCTGCGCGGTGGGCTCGATCGCGTTCTCCTTCCACTCGCGGCGGACCAACCGGAAGGCGGAAGCTAGCGCGTGGCATCCCGAGATTTGACGGAGCGCCCCGGTGTGCGAGGCCGGCTTTGAGCGACTGGCCGTTTCACGCGCGGCAATAGGCCAAGGTGGCTGCGGCTAGATCTTCCAAGGCGCAGCCCACGGACTTGAACAGCGTGATCTCGGCAGCAGTGCGGGCCACCTCTGACGATCGCGTCAGCGCGGCGAGGTCGGTGATGCGGTCCCGGCTGAGCGCGCCGGTGTTCAGCGGCTGCACGATATCGCCGCTTTCGTGGAGCGCGTCCAGCGTGTCGACGACGACGCGTGCCTTGGCGACGGCTTCGTCGTCGGCTTCGCGCATCAGAGGCGTGTAGCTGCCGATGAGGTCTATGTGCTGGCCCGGACGCAGCCAACGGCCGCGGATGAGCGGGCTTTGGCTCAGCGTTGCGCAGGCGACAATGTCGGCGGCGCGCACCGCGCGTTCGAGATCGTTTGCGGGCGCGGCCGCGATCCCCTGCCCGCCTAGACCGGCGATGAACGCGTCGACGTGCGCTGGTGTGCGGCCCCAGACGGTCACGGTTTCGAGCGCGGGGCGGCACGCCTTGTAAGCGCGCGCGAGGTGGCGCGCGATGCGGCCGGTGCCCGCGATCAACAGATGCTTCGCGTCGGGGCGCGCGAGATAGCTTGCGGCCAAGACCGAGGTCGCGGCGGTTCGGCGCGCGGTGAGTTCACCGCCGTCGATGACAGAGAGGACCCGGCCGTCGGCTGCGTCGCTCAAGATGTACGTCGCAGCGACCGCTGGCTTGGCCGCCGTTAGGTTCCCTGGGAAAACGCTTGCGATCTTGACGCCGAGATAGCCGCCCTCGGTCCACGCCGGCATGAGGAGGAGCGTCGCGGCTGGTGCGCCCGGCACGTCGATCGCGTGGTGGTGCCGCTGCGGCGCGACGCACCCCGCGCGGAAGGCTTCGCGCAACGCCTCAACGAGGCTCGCGTCATCGAGCAGGCGGGCGACGTCGGTGCGATCGAGGATGAGCATGCCCTGTGTGTGTAGCATGCGTCCCGGTGCGGGGCACCCTGGGCCCGCGGGTTGGAGTGCGGGCTTCGCGTTACCGGCTCGCCGTTTCGCGGAGGAGGTAGCGGTTCGGGTCGACCGCGCGGTCGCCTTTGCGGATTTCGAAGTGGAGT
>CAZXAQ010000078.1:0-19394 GCA_964638635.1 uncultured Flavobacteriaceae bacterium | reverse complement strand
GCTCCGCATACTCCACGGTGTTCACGTAGAGCATCATCTTGAACTTGCCGCCGTGGTGGCTGTCGAGTTCCGTCTCCACCGCGCGCGTGATGAAGTGATCGTGCTTGCGCCGGTATGCAATGAGATCGGCGATCGTACCGACCTTCATCCCATGCAGTTGCGCGAACTTCACGAGATCGGGCAGCCGCGCCATCGTCCCGTCGTCGTTCATGATCTCGCAAATCACGCCGGACGGGATCAGCCCCGCAAGCCGCGCGATATCGACAGCCGCCTCCGTATGCCCAGCGCGCACCAATACGCCGCCGCGCCGCGCGACCAGCGGGAACACATGTCCCGGTGTGACGATGTCGTTCGGCCCTTTCGTCGGATCGATCGCCACCGCAATCGTGCGCGCCCGGTCGTGCGCGGAGATGCCGGTGGTGACGCCTTCCTTCGCTTCGATCGAAACCGTGAACGCCGTCTGATGTTGCGTGCCGTTATCGCGCGACATCATCGGCAATTTCAGCGTCTCGGCCCGCTCCTGCGTCAGCGAAAGGCACACCAGGCCGCGCGCGTGCTTGGCCATGAAGTTGATAATGTCCGGTGTCGCCATCTGCGCCGGGATGATGACATCGCCCTCGTTCTCGCGATCCTCCGCGTCGACGAGGATGAACATGCGCCCGTTGCGCGCGTCCTCGATGATCTCTTCGGGCGACGAGATGAAGTCGTGGAATTCGCCCTTGGTCATGCGAACTCCTTCAGCCGCGCGAGATAACGCGCCAGCATGTCGATTTCGATGTTGATCTTGTCGCCCGCCTTGATGCCGCCCCAGGTCGTCACTTTGGCCGTGTGCGGAATGATGTTGACCCCAAACGTGTTGCCGTCGACTTCGTTGACGGTCAGAGACGTGCCCTCAAGCGCAATCGACCCCTTCGCCGCAATGAACTTCGCAAGCTGCTTCGGCGCTTTGATCTTGTAACGCATCGAGTCGCCTTCGGGCGTCACGGACACAACCTCGCCGACGCCGTCCACGTGGCCGCTCACGATATGGCCGCCAATCTCCTCGCCGACCTTCAGCGACCGCTCGAGGTTCACCCTCGAGCCGACCGCCCAACTCTCAAGTGTCGTCTTGGAGAGCGTCTCCGCCGACGCCTCGACCGAGAACCAGGCATCGCCCGCCTTCCCGCCCTTCGCAATCACTGTCAGGCACGGGCCCGAACAAGCAATCGACGCGCCGATCGCGATGGCGGCCGGATCGTAGGCTGTAGTGATCTTGATGGTCGTGTCGCCGCGCTTCGCGATCAGCTGCACGGTGCCGACGTCGGTGATGATCCCGGTGAACATAGGCGAGTATTAGGTGGCCGGACGGTAAGTTTCCAGCACGTCCTCGCCGAGGCGTATTGTCTCTTCGCGCGCAAACCGCGGTAATTCCTTAATCGCGTCGAGACCAAGCGACGCTACGGCTGAAATCCCTTCCCCCATCAGTGACGGCGCACGGTACCAAAGCAGCCGATCCACCATCCCCAGCTTCAGCAGCGCTGAAGACAGCGTCGCGCCGCCCTCCACAAGCACACGCGTCAACCCTTCGGCGCTAAGGGCTTTCAAGGCAGCCGCAAGGTCGACACCGTCCGCAGAGGCCGGAACGTGCAACACCTTCACACCCGCCTGCTGCAACACGACGCTATTCTGCGCCGAGAGCAACCAAACCGGCGATGCCTTCGCCGTAGCGGCGAGCTTTGACGCTACGGGAAGCCGCGCCTTTGAATCGACGACCACACGCACTGGCCCGCTCGTGCGCACGCCCGGCAGCCTGCATGTCAGTTCCGGATCGTCCGCCAAAGCCGTCCCGATGCCGATCAGAACGGCATCATGCCGCGCCCGCACAAGATGCGTATGCGCCCGCGCTTGGGTGCCCGTGATCCAACGGCTCTCGCCACTCGGCAAAGCAATCTTGCCGTCGAGCGTCGTCGCCAGTTTCAGCGTCACAAAAGGCCACCCGCGCTGGACCCGCGAGAAGAAACCCGCGTTCAACGCCTTCGCCCTTGCGGACAGAACATTCGTTCGGACTGCAACACCAGCAGTGGTCAGCATCGCATGACCCTGCCCCGCGACCCGTGAATCAGGATCTTCGACCGCGCTGACAACCCGCGCCACGCCAGCGTCGATCAGCGCTCGCGCACATGGCCCCGTCTGGCCCTGATGCGCGCACGGCTCCAACGACACGTAAGCCGTGGCCCCACGTGCGCGAGGCCCCGCCTCCCGCAAGGCTTCCGTTTCGGCATGCGGACGGCCACCGTCTTGCGTCCGACCGCGCCCGGCCACATGCCCGTCACGATCAACGATGACACAGCCGACCGACGGGTTCGGCCACACGCGTCCCAAGCCGCGCTGCGCCAACGAAAGCGCAAGCCCCATGAACCGTTCGTCGTTGGCCTCGTCTGCGCGCGTGGCTATCCGCCCTTACCGTCGCTATCGGTCAACTGACCGATGATGTTCTCGAAATCCTTGGCTTCGCGAAAATTCTTGTAGACCGACGCGAAGCGCACATAGGCGACCGTATCCAGATTGCCCAAGCCCTGCATCACCAGCTCGCCGATCGTCGTCGACGGAATCTCCGTCTCGCCCGAACTCTCAAGCCGCCGCACGATGCCATTGACCATGCGCTCCACACGTTCCGGTTCGACCGGCCGCTTGCGGATCGCGTGCTGGATGGAGCGCATCAATTTATCGCGATCGAACGGCGCACGCCGGCCGCTCTTCTTGATGACTATCAAGTCACGCAGCTGGACGCGCTCGAACGTCGTGAACCGCGCGCCGCATGCCGGACAGACGCGCCGGCGCCTGATCGCGGCATTGTCTTCGGTCGGCCGGCTATCTTTGACCTGCGTGTCATCGTGCTGACAAAAAGGACATCTCATCGCTTCGCTAACCCCTACCCGGGATTGTGTCCCGAGTGACCCTGACCCACGACCCCACACAAGCATTTGCGAAGCGGCCGATCAATCCCGCTATTACTATTGTCGCTAACGCATCGCCGCCCCTGTCGTAAACCGGCGCGGTTAACGCGGCCCCGGCGTTGAGCGAGGTCAAATACACACCGCCGCCTGCATCCCACTGTTCCAAGTCGTAAGTGCACAAATAGTCCGCAATGTTGCGCATGCCGGCTTTGGCACTCGGCAGCGGTAAAATAACAGTGGAAGATATTCTTGCCTCGTCTTGCGTGAAGGGACAGACAAGCTCATAAATCGAAGCGAACGCCATTGAATCGCGACAAAGCGAGCCCATTTCCTTTCTTGCAACTTGAGGTACGCTCCATGACCGACAGCAAATCGGACAACGGCAAATCGATGGATCATCTGCTGCAGCTCGCAACAGGGATCGTGTCGTCCTACGTCAGCCACAACCAAGTCCCGATGTCCGAAGTGCCGACCATTCTAAGAAGCGTGCACTCGGTGCTCGCCGGTCTGGTCAGCGGAACGGCGACCGACACTGGCGCCGCGGCAAAGCCCGCCGTGTCGGTCAAGAAGTCGATTGGCGATGACTTCATCATCTGCCTCGAAGACGGCAAGAAACTGAAAATGCTGAAGCGCTATCTGCGCTCGAACTACAACATGAGCCCTGAGGAGTATCGCGCGAAGTGGGGCCTGCCCGCCGACTACCCGATGGTGGCCCCGGCCTACGCGCGCCAGCGTTCCGAATTCGCAAAGAAGATCGGATTGGGCCGCGTGCCCGCCAGCGCCGGCCGCGGTCGTCGCAAGAAGGCAGCGTAGTCAACATCCGAGAAATGCAAAACGGCGGCCACTCTTCGGAGCAGCCGCCATTTTTGTATTCTGCGCTTGTCGATTAGAGGCGGTAGCGAACCTGGTCCATCCAGAAGCGCTCAAGCCGCTGCAGCGCCTTGTTCAGCGCCGCGAACTCCGACACCTGCAAACCGCCGGTCGGCTCGACCAGGTGCACGTGACGGTCGAAGAGACCGGCAACGATCCCGCGGATTTGCTTGCCCTTCTCGGTCAAGCTGACGCGCACCGTACGGCGGTCGGCGTCTGAGCGGACGTGATTGATGTACCCGCCCTCGACGAGCTTTTTCAGATTGTAGGACACGTTCGACCCCAGATAGTGCCCCCGCGTACGCAGTTCCCCCGCCGTTAGCTCCTGCTCGCCGATATTGAACAGAAGCAGCGCCTGCACGCTGTTCACGTCGGGCTGACCGACGCGCTCAAGCTCGTCCTTGATGACGTCAAGCAATTGGCGGTGCAAACGCTCGATCAGATTCAAGCACTCGAGGTAACGCGGCTTCGCGCTGCCTTCTTCGTGTTGCTCAACCGGCTGACGTGCCGCAGCTGTAACGCTCATGACTGGACCCACCTGTTTTGGGCTTTTCGCCCTATGACAGGCGTCACATTAGGCATGACGCGCTAAGGCCAGTTTAAGTCGCGTGGCTAATTTTCGGTTAAGTCTGCGGGTTTCCGCGCAGAAGCTGGATGATTCCCGAAAAATCTCGCCCGCCCGCGCCGGCGGATTCGAAGAGACTGTAGAGCGCCGTCGCTTGCGCCCCCAACGGCGTCGACGCGCCCGCCGCTTGAGCTGCACCTTGCGCGAGCTTCAGGTCCTTCAACATCATCGAAGCGGTGAAACCCGGCTGATATCCGCGGTTTGCGGGCGAGGCCGGCACCGGCCCCGGCACCGGGCAATAGCTGGTCAAGCTCCAGCACTGCCCGGACGCCGTCGAAGAAATCTTGAACAACGTCTCGTGACTAAGCCCCAACTTCTCTGCCAGTACGAACGCCTCGCACGTGCCGATCATCGAAATCGCGAGCAGCATGTTGTTGCAGATCTTCGCCGCCTGCCCTGTCCCCGCGCCGCCGGCGTGAAAAATGTTCTTGCCCATCTTCTCGAGAATGGGCTTCGCGCGACCGAACGCCACTTCGTCACCGCCGACCATGAACGTCAGCGTTCCCGCCGCAGCCCCGCCGACGCCGCCCGAAACCGGCGCGTCCAGAAAATCGACGCCCACGACTTTCGCCGCCGCATGCACGTCGCGCGCGGTCGCGACGTCGATCGTCGACGAATCGATCAACAGCGTCCCGGCTTTCGCGTGTTTCAAAATGCCGTTGTCGCCGAGATAAACCTGTCGCACGTGCTGCCCGGCCGGCAACATCGTGACCACAGCGTCCTGATCGCGCGCGGCATCGCTTGCCGAAGCGCGCGAACGCGCCCCCGCCGCCACGGCCTTCTCGACAGCCGCGCTCGCCATGTCGAACACCGCGACATCGTGCCCAGCCTTCACAAGATTGGCGGCCATCGGCCCGCCCATGTTTCCAAGCCCGATAAAGCCAACCCGCATTCTGTCCTCCTGCCCTTTTTCTCAGGCGCCGTTATAGGCCCGATTTTGTATCGCGTTAACACCGATCCATTACCGTTCCAGAAGAATGAGAAAAACACACACGCCCGAACAGGTCTTCGCCCAACTCGGCGACGTTTGGCAGAAGGCCCGCGGCACCCGAGCGATGCCGGCGCGCGCCGACATCAACCCGGCCCAGGCCGGGGCCGCGCTGCACTATGCGGCGTTGCTTGATGTCGTGCCGGGGACCCCCGTCGATTTCCGCTATCGGCTTCTGGGGCAGCACATGATCGACGCCTACGGCCGCAACATCACCGGCGCCTGCACACGCAGAACTTCGCCCCCAAACCGCAGCGTCCCGTCTTCGAGGCGCTCGCGCGGTGCGTTGCAACACGTACGCCGCAAGAAGCCTCAACAAAGGGCTTTCGAAACCACAACGGAACGCCCTGCCGGGCGCGGGTCCACGCGTGGCCGCTGTCTGATGACGGCGCCACCGTCACCGGCCTGCTGGCCGCCTGCATCTTCGTGCCCGAAGAAGGCGTGGCCTAAGACAACACCAAGTCGCCCCGCGGCAGCGCGGCGAAGTATGCCAGAACGTCCTCGCCTCGCACCTCGACCAGCGTCGCCGGCTTCCACTTCGGCGCATTGTCCTTCTCGACGATGACCGCGCGCACACCTTCGTAGAAATCGTGCCCGCGCATGAACCGGTTCGTCAGCCGGAACTCGAGTTGCATGCACTCTTCGAAGTCCCGTTGGCGCCCCTCGCGCAGTTGGCGGAACGTCACCTTCAAACTCGTTGGCGACTTCGTCTTAAGCGCCTTCAACGTCTCAACCGCAAACAGCGACGCATCGCTCTCCAGCGACGCAACGATCGCCTCAACCGTCCCACGCGCGAAGTGCCGGTCGATCAGCGGCTGCAGCCCCGCCATCTTCGATACATTGCCCGGCGCCACCGCGAACCGCGCCAGCGTCCGCTCATAGGACTCACCCGCATCCGCCAAAGCGCCGATCAAAGCCTCGTGCTGCGCCGCAGGCACGATATGCGTCGCAATCCCCGCATACTTCGCATCGATCACGTCGAGCCGCGTACCCGTGAGCCCGAGATACATCCCCAACTCGCCCGGAAGCCGTGGCAAGAAAAACGTGCCCCCCACATCCGGAAAGAGCCCAATCCCCGTCTCCGGCATCGCAAACACGGTGCCCTCGCCGCACACGCGTTGGCGCCCATGCACCGACACGCCGACGCCACCGCCCATAACAATGCCGTTGATCAGCGCGATGTAGGGCTTCGGATAGCGCTTGATATACGTGTTGAGTTTGTACTCGCGCTCATAGAAGTCGATCACATAAAGCGTGCCCGCCTTGCCGGAATCATGCAGCGCCCGAATATCGCCACCGGCGCAGAACGCCCGCTCCCCCGCCCCGCGCACGACGACAAGCTCAATCGCGTCGTTGCCGCGCCAAGCGACCAGTTGCGCCTGCATCGCATCGACCATCCCGAGCGTCAGCGCGTTCAGCGCCTTCGGCCGGTTCAGCGTGATCAGCCCAACGCGCCCGCGCCGCTCAAACAGAACGTCTTCCATGTGATTCAGACCTTCAACTTTCCGGAACCCAGCGCAACCGCCGCGGCCACACGCCGCTCAAGAGACCGATCCCGTAAGCCCACAGCAACCAGCTTGCAAACATCCGCGCCTGCGTCGTGTTCATGACCGGAAACACATTTTCGATCCAAACGAACACAAAAGCGTCCGCGATCAAACCTGCGGCGCAAATGAGGATCGCCGCAACTGCGCGTTCAAAGGGCTTTGTCTTGAACGTTGCGAAGAAAAACCAACCGATCGCAAAGACCAGCGGCACGGCGGCGGCGAATACGAGAATCGTCCACGGCGTGTTCCCGGTCACGAGCACGTAGTTTCCGAGCCACCGGAAGATCATCGTCGCTTCGAACCAAATCAAAAGCCCATAGCCGATCGCCCAAAGTGCAAGCCGCCGCGAAATCATTGGCGTGACATCTCGCGCGCGATGATGACGCGCATGATCTCGTTCGTGCCCTCAAGAATCTGGTGCACACGCAAGTCGCGCACATGCCGCTCCAACGGAAAGTCCTTCAAATACCCGTACCCGCCATGCAGCTGCAGCGCATCGTTAGCGATCTTCGACGCATTGTCGCTCGCAAACCGCTTCGCCATTGCACACAGCATCGTCGCCCGCGGATCGCGCCGGTCGAGCGCCGCCGCGGCGTTCCAAATCATCAGCCGCGAGGCCTCCAGCTCCGTCGCCATATCGGCAAGCTTAAACTGTGTGGTCTGGAACTCGCCAAGCGCCTGCCCGAACTGCTTGCGTTCCATCACGTACCGCTGCGCCTGCTCCAGCGCCGCTCGCGCGGCGCCCAGCGAACACGCGCCGATATTGATCCGCCCGCCGTCGAGCCCCATCATCGCAATGCGAAATCCTTCGCCTTCCGCGCCAATCCGGTTCGCGACCGGCACGCGGCAATCCTCGAAGATGACCTGCGCCGTCGGCTGGCTACGCCAGCCCATCTTCCGTTCGTTCTTCCCGAACGAAAGCCCTTTCGTCCCCTTCTCGACCACAAGGCACGAAATGCCCTTCGGCCCATCAACGCCCGTGCGCACCATGCAGACATAGACGTCCGACACGCCCGCGCCGGAGATGAACGCTTTCGCCCCGTTCAACACATAGTGGTCGCCGTCCTTGACCGCCTTCGTCTTCAGGTTCGCGGCGTCCGACCCCGCACCCGGCTCCGTCAGACAATAGCTCGCGATCGTCTCCATCCGCGTCAGCTTCGGCAGCCACTTACGCCGCTGCTCGTCGCTGCCAAAGCGGTCGATCATCCACGACGCCATGTTGTGGATCGAGATGTACGCCGCGGTCGCCGTACACCCCGCCGACAGCTCCTCGAAGATCAACGCAGCGTCGAGCCGCGTCAGCTCCGATCCGCCGACGTCGCCCTTCACATAGATCCCCGCAAACCCGAGCTGCGCCGCCTCGCGCATCGTGGGAACCGGAAAAATCTCCTCCTCGTCCCACTGCGCCGCAAACGGCGCGAGCCGCGCGGTCGAAAAGTCGCGCGCGGTCTTTTGGATCAGACGCTGGTCTTCACTGAGTTCGAACGGCATGCCGCCTTCCCCTTAACCTTGCGGGGGTGATACGAAGGGGCCAAGAGACTGTCAACGAACGGCCAGGCAATGACCTTCGACGCCCCACGCTTTCCCGCCACCCGCATGCGCCGCCTCCGGCGCACGGAGTGGTCGCGCCGGTTGGTGGCAGAGAGCACGCTGACGCCAGCCGACCTCATCTGGCCGATCTTCGTGGTGGACGGCACGAACAAGCGCGATCCGATCGCTTCCATGCCGGGCGTCGATCGCCTCACGGTCGATCTCGTGCCCGCCGCCGCGGAAGAAGCGCAAAAACTTGGCATCCCCGTCGTCGCGCTGTTCCCGTACACCGACCCGTCGAAGAAGACGGAAGACGGGCGTGAGGCGCTGAACCCGGACAACCTCGTCTGCCGCGCCGCGCGCGCGATCAAGGCGGCGCAGATCGACATCGGCGTCCTCTGCGACGTCGCGCTCGATCCCTACACGAGCCACGGCCACGACGGCCTGATCAAAGATGGCGTCATCTTGAACGACGAGAGCGTCGAAGTGCTCGTCGCCCAAACGCTCAGCCAAGTGCGCGCCGGCTGCGATATCATCGCGCCCTCCGACATGATGGACGGCCGCATCGGCGCGATCCGTACCGCGCTTGAGCGCGAAGGCCACAAAGACACGCTCATCATGGCCTACGCCGCGAAATACGCGTCCGCGTTCTACGGCCCGTTCCGCGATGCGATCGGTTCGTCGAAGGCGCTCAAAGGCGACAAGCGCACCTACCAGATGAATCCGGCGAACGGCGACGAAGCCATTCGCGAAGTGGCGCTCGACATCGCCGAGGGCGCCGACATGGTGATGGTCAAACCCGGCCTGCCCTATCTGGACATCGTGCGCCGTGTAAAAGAGACGTTCGGCGTGCCGACATTCGCCTACCAAGTCTCCGGCGAATATTCGATGATCATGGCCGCCGCCGAACGCGGCTGGATGGACGCCGACCGCGCAATCCTCGAAAGCCTAACCGCGTTCAAGCGTGCGGGCGCCGACGGTGTGCTCACGTACTTCGCCCCCCGCGCGGCCCGCCTCCTGTCGGCGCGGCCAGGCCCAAACTGACACAATTTTCCCACGCCCCGGCCTGAATTTGTCGTCCCCGGCGCCGCGAGCTAACCAGCGTTGCACCTTTTGCGGCTAGGCTCACGGCACTACGGACCTTGGGGACACTCCGATGGCATTTTTCAAGCGCAGCCAAGCGCCGGTCGATACGTTCGTGTTCCCGCCAAGCCCGGCGGTCGTTCCCGAAGGCCTGACCAAGGCCACACCGAAATACCGCCGCCACGCGACGCTCGCGATGCTGAGCCTCATGGGTTTCATGGCGCTCTACCTCGCGCTGATGGGCTGGTTCGCCTGGACCGCCTACCAGATCTTCGACGGCATCGAGCGCTTCGGCGAAGACCAGATGTGGGCCGCGATCGCGGGCGCCTGCTCGGCGTTCCTCGCACTCTTCATGGCGAAGGGCCTCGTCTTCTTCCAAAAGGGCGCTGGCAACGAAGACATGGAGCTGAAGGCAAAGGACCACCCGCGCCTCTTCAAGTTCCTCCACGCGATCGCGGACGAAACCGGCGCCCCGAAACCGCATCGCGTGTTCTTGTCGCCGCGCGTGAACGCGGCGGTGTTCTACGACCTCAACTTCTTCAACCTGATTTTCCCCTCGAAGAAGAACCTCGAAATCGGCCTCGGCCTCGTCAACGTGTTGACGCTGAGCGAACTCAAAGCCGTGCTGGCGCACGAATTCGGCCATTTCGCACAGAAGACGATGGCCGTCGGCCGCTGGGTCTACATCGCCCAGCAGATCGCGACCCAAATCGTCAACAAGCGCGACATGCTCGACAAGTTCCTGTCGGGCTTGAGCCGCTTCGACCTGCGCGTCGCCTGGATCGGCTGGATCCTGCAGTTCGTCGTCTGGTCGATCCGCTCGCTGACCGACACGCTGCTCTCCGGCGTGATCTTGGCGCAGCGCGCCCTCTCGCGTGAGATGGAATTCCAAGCCGACCTCGTCTCCGTCTCCGCCACGGGCAGCGAAGCCCTCATCAACGCCCTGCACAAGCTCAGTGGCGCCGACGACGCGCTCGACCGCGCGTTCAACTTTGCCAGCAACGAATACGGCAACAAGACACCGGTCAAAGACGTCTTCGCGATCCAGTCGCGCGTGCTCGAACACATGCGCTCGATCTACAACGACCCGCATTACGGCGCGGCACCGGCCCCCGCGACGGAAGCGCCCGAACTCCACCGCGTGTTCAAGACCGACATGGCCGCCCCACCCCGCATGTGGGCCACGCACCCGGCGAACGCCGACCGCGAAGAGAACGCGAAGATCGTCTTCGTGCGCTGCGAAGCGGACAACCGCAGCGCCTGGGAGCTTTTCCCCGACGCCGCAGCGCTGCGCGAGCAGATGACGGCGCACGTCTTCAAACCCGCGCCGGACGCGAAAGAGCCCCCGCCGGCCATCGTGCCCCTGGAGGAGTCGCTCGCCCGCCTCGACGGCAACTATTCCAGCATCACGATCAACAAGCGCTATCGCGGCGCCTATCTTGGCCGTGCCATCGCGCGCGCCTACAAGACCCCAGCCGAGATGTACCACGACGCGCCCGCAGGCAACGTCACAGCGCGCATCGCAGCGCTCTATCCGCAAACGTTCGGCGACGCGCTCGAAAAACTGCGCGAGCTCTTCGACGAAAAGAACACGTTCGAGGGCTTGCAAAAGGGCTATCTGAAGGCGCCCGGCGGCGTTGTACGCTGGCGGGGCGAAGAAGTGCCGCCGCGGCAACTGCCGAAGATCCTAAGATCGCTCGACGCCGAGATCGACCCCCTCAAAGCCGACATCGCGGGCCACGACCGCGAGGTGCGCAGCACCCACCTTGCCGCCGCCAAGGCCGTCGGCAACGGCTGGGACGCCTACCTCATGGGCCTCGCGTCGCTGATCCACTACGCGGAGCATACGCACGCCGACCTCACGGACCTGCAGGGCGTCTTCCACAACGTCTTCGCCGTCGTGACCGCCGACCGCAAGGTCAGCGCGAAGGAAATGAAGCGCCTGATCGCAGCCGCGAACGACCTGCACGACGCGCTCGAGGGCATTCACAAACACGGCCTGCAAGTCGGCCTCGACGACCGCACCGCCAAACGCGCCGAGATCGCGAGCTACAAAGAGGCGCTCGGCGAATTCAAACTCCCACCCGCCAGCAACGAAAACATCGCGGACTGGCTGAACGTCATCGACGGCTGGGTGAATGCCGCAGCTGGCTTACTCATGTCCGTCCGCGGCAGCGCGTTGCAGGAACTCCTGATCGCCGAAGACGAAGTTGCAAACGCGCTCAACTCCAAAACAGCACTCGGGGCCGCACCTGCGCCGGCCGTCGTCCCCACCGAATACCCGCGCCTGATGTTGGGCGACGCGCGTCCGCGCCAGGAGAAGCTGAGCTGGTGGGACCGCTTCCAAACCGCCGACGGCTGGCTCGCTGCGAGCGCGCGCTTCGTGGTCGCCAGCACCGTCGTGGGTGCCGTGATCGTCGTCGGCGCCGTCCTTTCAATCCACGGCCCGGCAGAGAGCGCCGAGTCGGCGCCGATACTCTACGCGCCACCGGAAACCGTGCTCCCGCCCACCGCGGTCGACGAGGCGCCCAGCCCCGAACTCGCACCCAGCGAGCCCGAAACGCTGCCCGCCGAACCGGAAGCCGTGCCCGAGGAAACCAATCTGGCCCCGCCAGAACACGCTCCCGCACCTGAGTCGAGCGCACCGTCGGCCGACGAAACCGCGCCGCCCCCGATCGAGAGCACCGCGCCGTCGAGCACCACTGAGGGCATCATCGAGCAACCAAGCGCGCCGCCACCGCAGACCGAACCGGAGCCCGCCGTGGAGAACCTTCGCGGCGGCGTGGAGTAGAAGCTACACCGGCGGCCGCAACGGATAGTCCGTCCGCTTGCGCGCCGCCGCCTCGACCACGCGCATCGCCGCGAACACCTGATCTTCGCGCCACGGACGGCCCGCGACCTGCACGTTGAACGGCAGGCCCACCGACCCCTTCAACCACTTCTGCAAGTTCGCCGGCAAACCCGAGGCGGTATCCTCACCCGCCGCAACCCGAGTCCAGGGCAGCGTGCCCGCGGGAAAGCCAAGCAGGTTGAACATCGTTGTGTTCGTGCCCAGCAGCGTCGGATCGGCGGCCGCGCCATGTGGGAATGCCGGAATGTTGAACCCCGGCAGCAGCATCAGGTCCATCTTGCTCGCGTCGTCCATCGCTTTCAGAAACGCCGCGCGATAGAGGTGCACGCGATCGACCAGCCGCCAGTAGTCCGCGGTCGTGCGCTCCCCGAACCCTTTCAACACCCGCGCCGCCGCACCCTGCCCGATCAGCGGCAGAACCCGCGACAACAACCGCGCGCGGCTATTCGGCATCGCCCCGGTGCTGAGCACCGCCGCCACCCGCGCGTCGATCTTGTCCTTGCGCGTGATGTCCTTGAACGCGGTGCCGCCGGCCGTCATCGCGCCGAAGTAAAGCTCCTGCGCCGTCGCCACCGCATGCGGCTTCCATTCGAACACGCGCGCACCCGCAGCGCTCAACGCCGCCGCCGCTTCGCGCACGGCACGCTTCGCGGTCGGGCACACCTTCGTGACGCCGTCGTCGTCAAACCAACCGATCGTGAGCCCCGACACGTCCTTGACCTCGCGGATCGGCGCGACCGGACCTTCAGGCACGGCAGTGGCAAAGCTAATGAGCCCCAACGCGGCGGCAACGTCTTCAACGCGCGTCGCCATCACGCCGATCTGGCTCTCAACGGTCGTCTGCCCGACCGGATAAGACCAGCGCCCCGGATCGGGACAGCGCCCCGCCGTCGGCTTGATCGAGGTGATGCCGCACACATGCGCCGGAATACGCACGCTGCCGCCGACATCGGTGCCGAGCCCGAGGCACGACCCCCGCGCCGCAATCACCGCACCCTCGCCGCCGCTCGACCCGCCGGGCGACCGCGTCACGTCCCACGGGTTGTTCGTGCGCCCATAGACCGGGTTGTCCGTCTCCGCCATCAGCAGCAACTGCGCGACGTTGGTCTTGCCGAGCACGATCGCGCCCGCCTGTCGCAGCTTCGCGACATGCCGCTCGTCCGTCTTCTCGATGACCTTGGCACGTGACGGCAGCCCGAACGTCGACGGCGTCCCCGCGATATCCAGGCACTCCTTCATCGTGACCGGCACACCCGCGAACAGCCCCAGCGCCTCCCCAGCCTTGCGCCGCGCGTCGACCGCCCGCGCCTCAGCCAACGCCTGGTCGTAGAGCTTCACGACGACTGCGTTCAGCTTCCCATCGACAGCCTCGATCCGCCGAATCCGCGCCTGCACGGCCTCGACGGCGGAAAGCTCACCCGCCGCGACCGCCCGCGCGGTTTCGAGCGCACCAAAGTCCAGAATGTCCGCCATGCCCTCAGCCCCGCGTCATTGCCCAGCCATATTAGAGCCTATACGTGCGGGCGGCGAGCCTGGTTGCGCGCGGGCCGAGCGCCCTACCAAGATCGACTGCCGTGTCGCGCCAGGGAGGGATGCATCGACTTCGCGTTTTCCTGAAGCCCGGTTCGAATGACGGAGTTGTTATTTGCCGCACGGCGCCCATCCCCTATGTCTCCACCACGAACCGAACGCACGAGGGGCCGACCATGCCAAAACTACCGAAAGTTCTCGTCGGCTTCTTTGCGGCCGGTCTCGTCATCCTGGCGACCCAAGCCGTCGTGAAGCTGTTCTGACCGGGACGACGGCCGGCTAGCGAGACGGCGCGAACTCGGGTGCCTTGACCGGAATGCGAGAATAGAGCCGGCACACAGACGGCGCGCGTTTGCGCATCAGCCCCCACTGCCCGCGCTCGCAGCAGATCGTCATTTCCGGATCGACATTTCCGTACGTGGCGAGCCCACTCGCACACCCCGAATCCTTCGCGCACGTCTTGACCGCGATAATGAGCGCATTCTCCGAACAGCCGTTCAGAACCACCGGCCGCGGCAAATTCCACGGCTGCGTCGAAACCGGCGACGACAGGGCGAGCAGAACGAACACCACGCCGGCCGACAAAGAAGCATAGCGCATTGGCATCTCCTGAAGTGGAAGCACCGAAAGCCTACCTCATTCGCCGCGCGGACGCGAACGGACCAACTGGAGTGACCCCCTAAAGTGAGACAGAGACCTTGGCCATCCGTTCTCCTTAGCGAGAACTGTCACCAATTTCTCTGTCTCACTTTAGGGGGTCACTCCAGTGCACTATTTCGGCTTACCGCCCTAACCGCGCGATCAAACTCGACGTGTCCCACCGCTTGCCGCCGAGCCGTTCCACGTCCGCGTAGAACTGATCCACCAGTGCCGTCAGCGGCAGCTGCGCACCCGTCTTGCGCGCCTCCGCGAGCGCGATGCGCAGGTCTTTGCGCATCCATTCGACCGCGAAGCCGAAGTCGAACTTGCGTTCGTGCATCGTGGCGGCGCGGTTTTCCATCTGCCAGCTTTGCGCGGCACCTTTCGAGATCACGTCGACGACCGCGTTCGGATCGAGCCCCGCTTTCTCCGCGAAGTGGATCGCCTCGGCCAAGCCCTGCACCACGCCGGCGATGCAAATCTGGTTGACCATCTTCGTCTTCTGCCCGGCGCCTGCGGGGCCGAGCCGCTTCACCATTTTCGCGTAGGCGCGCATGACGGGCTCGGCCTTCGCGTAGGCTCCCTCGTCACCGCCGCACATCACGGTCAACTGGCCTTTGACCGCCCCCGCCTCGCCGCCAGAGACCGGCGCGTCGACGAACGCAAGCCCCTTCGCCGAAGCTTCCCGCGCAAGCTCCTCGGCGAGCATCGCCGACCCCGTCGTGTGATCAACGAAGATCGCACCCTTCCCCATCGCCGGAAACGCCGCGTCCGCCACCGCGCGGATGTCGGGATCGTCGCCCACGCAGGAGAAGACGATCTCCGACCCCTTCGCGGCCTCTGCCACCGTCGCGGCAACGCGGCCCGCGTGCGCCGCCCGCCATTCCTCAGCGCGCGCGGCGTTGCGATTGAACACCGTCACCACATGCCCCGCCGTCGCGAGGTGCCCCGCCATCGGAAAACCCATGCGCCCCAGGCCGATGAAACTGACGTTTGCCATTGCTCGATATCCGACTAAGTTGCTTAGCGCCTTACTAACGCAATTCGAGCCGAATGAAACGCTTCTTCAAAGCCGCCGGTCTCACGCTTGTCTTCGTCGCGGGCCTTGCCGCCCTGTGGGTTGGCGTGACGAGCCTGTGGCTCCGTTGGTCCGTCCCCAATCTGTCCGGCGAAGTCGCCGTCGCAGGCCTCGCCGCCCCGGTGCGCATTCTTCGCGATGCCGACGGCGTGCCGCACATCTACGCGCAGAGCCGCAACGACGCGCTCTTCGGCCTCGGTTACGTGCACGGCCAAGACCGCCTCTGGCAGATGGCGTTCGCGCGCCGCGCCGTGCAAGGACGCCTCAGCGAAATCGCGGGCTCTACCACACTCACCGTCGACACCTACCTGCGCACGCTCGGCCTCTATCGCGCGGCGCAAGAGGCGGAAGCGCGCCTCACCCCCGACACGCGCGCGAGCCTTGCCGCCTATGCGGCCGGCGTCAACGCCGCGCGACCCAAGAACGGCAAGCCGCTGCCGCCGGAGTTCTTCATGCTCGGCACGGACTTCGAGCCGTGGCAGTCGGCCCATTCCGTCGCGGTGCTGAAAGGCGTCGCGGCGCAACTCTCTTCGAACGCATTTCAGGAGCTCTTCCGCCTGCAGCTGTTGAAGACCCTGCCACCGGAGAAAGCCGAAGCCTTCAACCCGCCGCTGCCCGCCGATGTGGTCGCGGCCTACCGCCAATACGCCCCGCAACACGGCACGAAGTTCGCCGGCGCGCTCAACGCGCTCGCGCCGGTGCTTGAGACCGCGGGCGCGTCGAACAACTGGGTCATCGGCGGCGCGCACGCCGCAAGCGGCAAACCGCTGCTCGCCAGCGATCCGCATCTGGCGCTCACTGTCCCCGGATTTTGGTACCTGGCCCACGTCAGCTGGCCGGGCGGCGAGGCGATCGGCGGCACAATCCCCGGCGTCCCCGCAATCATCGCCGGCCGCACCCCGAACGTCGCCTGGGGCATGACGACGACCCACGCCGACACGCAAGACCTCTATTGGGAAAAGCTCGACCCCACCGACCCCGGCAGCTACCTGACCCCCGAAGGCCCAAAGCCGTTCGAAACCCACGCCGAAATCGTCAACGTCCGCTTCGGCGGCACGAGAACGATCTTCATCCGCAAGAGCCGCCACGGCCCCATCCTACCGACCGACGAGCCGCGCCTGAAGGCGCTTGTGCCCGACGGTTATGCGTTAGCGCTCAGATGGCCCGCGCTCGACGATGACGACGCGACGATCGAAGCGGCCCTGCGGATGTTCACCGCGACCGATGCGAAGCGCGAAACCGTGGAGCACACGTTCGCCCCTTACCGCGCGCCGATCCAAAGCTTCGTCTACGCCGACAACGCGAACAACATCGGCCTCGTGCTTCCCGGCGCCATCCCGATCCGCCGCGCCGACAATCCGGTGACAGGATTGCTGCCGGCTGACGGACGCGACCCGCGCTTCGACTGGCAGGGCTTCCTCGACGGCGCCGACCGCCCGCTCTGGACCGGTGGCGCAGGCGACATGTTCTGGACGGCCAACAACAACATCGTGCCCGCGGGCTACAAGCCGTTCATCGCGCTCGACTTCGACGCCGAACACCGCGCCCGCCGCATCGCCGCTTTGCTGCGCGCCAACACAGCACCCCACACGGTCGATAGCATGCGCCGGATGCAGCTCGACGACGGCGAACAATTTGCGATGGACATCGTGCCGCTTCTCGTCGCCCAAACGAATCCCGCCGGCACCCGCGCCGCCAACGCGCTCCAGCTCCTGAAATCGTGGAACATGCACATGGCGCCCGGGCGCGCCGAGCCGCTGATCTTCGCCGCCTGGATGCGCGCCTTCGCCAAAGCGCTCTTCGCCGATGAACTCGGCGACACGTTCACCAGCGTCTGGAGCGACCGTCCGGACTTCCTGACCGCCGTCTTGAAAGGCGAAGGCGCCGCCGCGTTCTGCGACGACGTCACAACGAAGCCTAAAGAAGACTGCGCCACGATCCTGAGCCAAAGCCTCACCGCCGCGCTCCACGACCTTGGCGAGCGTTACGGCAGCGACATGTCGAAGTGGCGCTGGGGCGACGCACATCGGGCGACGTTTTCGCACACGCCGTTCGGCTTCATTCCCATCCTGAAAAACCTGTTCGGCTTGCGCGAGGTCATGGGCGGCGGCAACGCCACGATCCAGCGCGCCGCCTACCGCTATGCGAACAGCGAACCCTACGCCGCGGTGCACGGGAGCGGCTATCGCGCCGTCTACGACCTTGGCCATCCGAACCGCTCGATCTACATCGCCTCGACCGGCCAGAGCGGCAACGTCTATTCGCCCTACTACGCGAACCTGACGCCACGCTGGGCGAAGGGCGAGTACCTGCAAATGACCACCGACCGCGCCGCGATCGAACGCTCAACCGTCGCGACGCTGACGCTTCAGCCCTCAAGCTCCGACAGCGCCCGGTAACGCCCGCGATAATAGATCAACGGATCGCCATGCGACGTGTGATCGAACGCAAGCACGCGCCCGACAAAGATGATGTGGTCGCCGCCTTCGTAGCGATGCTCCACCCTGCACTCGAAATGCGCGATCGCGCGGCCCAAGAGCGGCACGCCGCGCGCGCTCATCCGCACCACTTCCTCGCGCAAGCCCGACTGACCTTTCCGCGCGAGCCGCTGCGCCAAGCCCCGCGCATCGCCCGCCAGCATGTTCACCGCAAAATGATCCACCGCCATCAGCGCGCCGAACCGGTCCGAGCCCTTGTCGAGGCTCCACAAAATCAGCGGCGGCTCGAGCGACACCGACGCGAACGAATTGATGGTCAAGCCCAACGCCCCGCTCGGGCCCGCCGCGGTCACCACGGCGACCCCTGTCGCAAAATGACCCAAAGCGTCGCGGAAGGCGCGGGAATCCTGGCTCATCGAAATCCAACTGGCTGAATGGCCCCACCCGCCTACTGGCAAGCGCCCTGCAAGGCAACCCGCATTTCACCGCTGGCGGGGGCCAAAACCGATGGGCAGAGAGGACGGAAAACCGCCGCTTTTCGGCCGCCGCACGCCCCCACAAAAATCGTTGCGCCGCCCGGTTCTCAGCCGGGTCCGTCTGTGTGAAATTGGAAAGGCCGCCGCTGCTTCAGCCGATTCGAGCGCGCGGTTTCACGGGGAGTTGCGCGCGTTGACTGAGCAGTTGGGGATCCGCTTTCCGCAGTTCTACCTGACGTCCCCCGCGCCGTGCCCCTACCTCGCGGGCCGCATGGAGCGCAAAGTCTTCACGCGCCTCTCCGGCGAAGTCGCCCGCACGCTGAACGACAGCCTGACCCACGCCGGCTTCCGCCGCAGCCAGAACATCGCCTACCGCCCGTCCTGCGAAGGCTGCCAAGCCTGCGTCTCCGTCCGCGTGATCGTCGACGCGTTCGAGCGCTCGCGCTCCTTCGACCGCGTCGCCGCCCGCAACGCCGACCTCGTCGGCGAAGTCGTCGACCCCTGGGCGACCGAGGAGCAGTTCGCCCTGCTCCGCCGCTACCTCGACGCCCGCCACACCGGCGGCGGCATGTCCGACATGACGATGTTCGACTACGTGGCGATGGTCGAAGACAGCGCCGCCGAAACCCACCTCGTCGAATACCGCTACAAAGGCGGAGCGAACGCCGGCGACCTCGCGGCGGTGGCCTTGACCGACCAACTCTCCGACGGCCTCTCGATGGTCTACAGTTTCTACGACCCAAACGAAGCGCCGCGCAGCCTCGGCACGTTCATCGTGCTCGACCACATCGAACAAGCCCGCG
>CAZXAQ010000077.1:0-19523 GCA_964638635.1 uncultured Flavobacteriaceae bacterium | reverse complement strand
TCGGCGAGTTCCATGATGCCGCGCTTGATGCCTTGCAGTTCGTCGCCGCCGCCGGGCGAGACGAGCACAACAAACATGTCGACCATGTCCGCGACCGCGGTTTCGGATTGGCCGACGCCCACGGTTTCGACGAGCACGACGTCGAAGCCTGCCGCTTCGACGAGGACCATGCTCTCGCGCGTGCGCCTGGCGACGCCGCCCAAGGTCGTGCCGGCGGGCGACGGGCGGATGAAGGCGTTCGGCGCTTGCGCGAGTTTCACCATGCGCGTCTTGTCGCCGAGGATCGACCCGCCCGAACGGCGCGAGGACGGATCAACGGCCAGAACGGCGACACGATGGCCGCGTTCGATCAGCCAGGTTCCGAACGCTTCAACGAAAGTTGATTTTCCGACCCCCGGCGCGCCCGACAGGCCGATGCGCACCGCCTTGCCCGCATGGGCGAGCGCGGCGTTCACCAACTGGGTTGCGGCCGCCTCGTCCTTCGCCAGCCTTGATTCTACCAGCGTGATGGCCTTGGCGAGCGCGCGGCGATCGCCTGCAACCAGAGCGTCCTTTAAGTCCTTGATTTTGATATCAGCGGATGAATGAGCGTTCATGATATTGGTGACGATTGCAGCTTGAAGAGCGACCGAACTTTCCGCCACAATTCAAACATGGTGGCCGACGATATAGGCGGCCTTCGCCGAACGCCACGTTCAATCGCCAGTCGAGGTTGAGTAGATCGATGCTGAAACGTTTGTTGCTTGCGACGACGATCGCGCTTTTGCCCGTCACCGCGTCCGCCGAGGAAGCGTCGATGACGCCCGCCGCCGCACCTGCGCCCGCGGGTCCGTCGAGCACGGTGCAGCTCGTCTGGCAGGTTTATCTCGGCGGGTTCAATCTCGGCAATGTCGGCATCAAGTCGAGCTTCACCGGCAACACCTATTCGGCGGTGTCGCGTTTGAAGACGGCCGGCGTCGTGAACTCGTTCTACGAGGCGGTGATCGATGCGACGTCGGTCGGCACGCTCGGCGCGGGTTCGTTGCAGCCGAAGAAATATGCGTCGAACACCGTGAACGAGAAGCAGAGCCAGAAGGTGGATCTCACCTACACCGCGTCCGGCATTCAGCTCGACGCGGATCCGGCCTACAACACGAGCCGCTTTCCGGTCAGCGAGGAGCAGAAGCGCGGCACCCTCGACCCGCTCTCGGGTCTCGTCTATTCGCTGTCGGGCGTTTCGCATTCGGCCGCCAAGCCGTGCGGCGAACCGGTGCGCGTGTTCGACGGACGCCGGCGCTATGACATCGAGCTCACGCCGCGCGGCCAGGAGAAACTGAAGACCGACGGCGGCTACAGCGGCCCGGCGCAGAAGTGCACGATCGTCTACAAGCAGCTCGCGGGCTTTAAGCCGAACCTGAACAAGGGCAAGGCGCTCCCCACGATCACGGTCTGGTTCGCGGCGATGGAAAGCGCCTCCGGCGGACCGGTGAAGACGTTCATGGTGCCGGTCAAAATGATGACCGAGACGCCCTACGGCGTGGCGCTCGCCCACGCGCGCAAGATCACGATCGACGGCGCGCAGAAGACGAGTTGAGAAAACTGACGCAATCGAATCCGTCACAGCGTCACAACGGCGGACTTCCGCCGTTGTTGGCGTCACGCTGACGTCACTTTGGCGTTGTTTGTTACGCATCGCAGAGCTCTTCAGGCGCCGTGTCGCTGAGATAGCGCGCGAAAGCGTCAACGAGTTCTTCGCCGTAATAACCGCGCGCGAAGGCACCGTCCGGCTTTCGCACGACGCGCGGGCGCAGGCCGAAATTCGCGAGGCGCTCGGCCAGTGTGCGCGGGGTGAGCGGGCGGCCGCGGAAGGCCGTCGCCCACGGGCGGTCGGGATCGGCAACCAGCTTTTCCAACAGTGCGTTCGACGTGACGCGGCTCTGCCCGTCGATGGCAAAGAGATCGCGAATGTCGCGCAGCAGCGCTAGGTTGGAGGCGGGCGGCGGTGCGGACGCCGTGAACTGGACGGCGGCTTCGGCGGCGCGCGCCGCGACGTCCTCGCCGATGCATCGCGCGAGCGTCAGCAACGGGAGCCAGTTTTCGGCGGCGCGAGGCCCCAGCGTGAGCGGCGGTGCCGCCGCACGGAGCCGATCTTTCGCCAAGGCGGCAACAGCCGCCTGCATGTGGGCCCGAAGCGCTGAAACTTCGGCCGGCGGATCGACCAAATTCAAATGCGCGCGTGCGTCGCCCGCGGGTGCCGGCGCCATCGGTACAACGATGGATCGGAGCCGTATGTCTTCGGGCAGTGCCGCAGCGGTCGCGATCGCCATGGGGGCGAAGCACAAGCCGCGGCCGTTCTCGTTCTGCTTCGAGCGCTGCGTCAAGAACATACCGTCGCGGTAGGCACCCGCCGCAATCAGCGTGCGCATGTCGCGGCGGTAGAGCGTGCCGCCGGCGATGTCGTCGACGAGCACAGTCGGCCGTTCCGTATCGAGGACCGGCAAGAGATGGGCCGCGATCGCGCGCGAGACCACGAGCGGCGCGGGCGTGAGCCAAGCGACGAGCCTTAAAGCGCGCGCGTGATCGGCGCGTGCGTCGACCGCGCGCAGAACGAGACGCGGCGACAGGTCGAACAAGCCTGCGCCGGCACGCGCGCCCCACGCCTGCAGACACCAGAGCGCGATCGTCTCGATCGCCGGCGGAGGCTCGGCAAGATGGCGGCGCAGAAAGGCGCAGGCGTCGGCGAACGCTTGGGCGAGATCGGCGCGCTCCACCCGCGGCGCGACCGCGCGCGGCCCCCTGCCCGCAAGCGGCGGGAGCGCGAGCGCCTTGGCCACGGCGAGCGCCGCCTCCGCTCGCGCGCGCAAGGCGAACTTCGGCATGCCGGCGGGAAGCGGCGCGGCGAGATCGATTGCCGGCGGCACGATGCCGATCGCGGCCACGCCGCTCCGGCTAAGCAACTGCGCGTGGCGGTGCGCGCGCTCAAGCCCGTCCGCGCCAAACTCGGGCCAGATCACCACCGCGCGGTGCGCAAGCTTTGCGAACGACGGCGCGATCGACGCGTCGTCCTCAGGCGTGCAGCGTTCGGGCAACATGCCCTTCGCGTACCAGTGCAACTCGGAATTCCCGCCGCGCGACGCGGCGAGCGCGCGCGGGCCGTAGACCAGAAGAACGGGCAAGCCCGGGCCGAACGGGATGCTGTCGAAATCGGTTTGCTTTGGTGAAGTGATGGGGGCCTCCTGCGTCGCGAAGGTCAAAATCCAATGTTAGAACAAAGAGCGAACTTTGTCAAGTAAGGCTTATCGTGAAATGAGCTTAGAGTCCTGGGCGCGCCGGCCTCAGGCCGGCACGTCTGTGCGATTGAAACTCAGCAAGAGCCGGCCGGAGGCCGGCGCTCCCAGGGTTAGAGCCTCCTGTCGAACCCAGCGTTTGTTAATCGTGCGGCTGGCGGGACTGCGCGTTGCGAGGGATCGCGCTGACGCGATCGGCTAACCAGTCTGCGTAAGCGGGTTTTAGGCGATGGGGCTTAAACTCTCTGCGGGTCAACCGGAGGGCGCTCCCATGAGCATGAATCTCAGTCTGAAACAGGCGAGTGAGTTGGAACTGGCGCGGATGGCGCGCGAGGGCGTCGATGAGGACGTTCTGATGGGTGCGGACGATGCGCTTGAACTCGACAAGTCTTGGCACGTCTTGCACTACGTTTTGACCGGCAGCGCTTGGGATGGGCCGATGCCGGCCGCGGCGTTGCTCACGGGCGGGCGCGAGGTTGGCGAGGATTTGGGCTATGGCCCGGCGCGCGCGCTTTCCGCGAAAGAGACGCAGGCGTTCGCGCAGTATTTGGGTTCGCAGTCGGAAGCGGCGCTCGCCAAGAAGATCAACGTTCCGCAGATGCAGAGCATGGATATCTACTGCGCGGACGAGGACTCGACCGAGGACCTCAAGCACTATTTCCCGCAGTTGAAGTCGTATGTGACGGACGCGGCGGCGAAGGGGCAAGGTTTGTTGATTTGGATGAGCTAGCACCGTCTCAACAAAGCTTGTCATCCCGGACGCTAGCGTAGCCCGCTGCAATAGCAGCGCGGCGAAGCTTGCGATCCGGGACCCAGGAGAACGACACTGGACTCCAACACGCGCGTTGAAATACTGGGGGCTGCTCTCTTGGGTCCCGGCTCTCGCTTCGCTCGGCCGGGATGACACCTTTGGGTGGGTTTGCACCTATTGCGGGAAATTCTTCAGATAGGGCTCCGCTTCTCTCAGCGCTCGCGCAAACGACGGGCGGTTGGTGAGGCGGTCTAGGTAGGCGGCCGCGTGCTTGTGCGTGTACGCGAACGGCAGCACGCGGTTGGCGTAGGCGAGTGCGGGGGCGGCGGCGCAGTCGGCCATCGTGAAATTGTCGCCCATCGCCCAGGTATGCGCGGCGATTTCTTCGTCGATCATGTCAAGCGCGGTTTTCATGAGGGCGCGGGCTTGGTCGACGCCTTCGGGGTCGTGGCGGCCCTGCGGCCGCAGACGGTCGGTCACGATCTTTTGCATCGGCACGTTGACGTAGAGGTCGAAGAAGCGATCGCGGAGGCGCGTTTGGCGCGCGAGGTCGGGGTCGGCGGGGATCAGCTGCGTCTTGCCCGGATAGTGCTGCGCCAAATACTCGATGATGATGTTCGATTCCGGGATCGTGCGGTCGTCCGTTGTGTCGTGCAGCACGGGGAAGCGGCCGATCGGCCAGATTTCCAGGAACGCCTTGCGCGAAGCGGTGTCGCCAAAATCGACCAGATGCGGCGTGAACGGCGTCGCATTTTCGTAGAGCGCGATCAGCACCTTTTGGCAGAACGAGGAGAGCGGGTGGTAGTAGAGCGTGAGGGACATGAGTCGGTGTTCCTGTTTGAACCGTGACGTCGCCGCCGTTCCTATTTCAATCCGATCTGCTTGTTGAACGCGTCATTATCCCAGATCAGCCATTCGTGATCCATGACGCCGTCCTTCGTCCAATGGCCGATCGTGACCATTTTCAGTTTGAACGTTTTCCCCGTGGGCGGGATCGATTTGCCGTCGGGCAACTTCATCGGCAGGCTAAAAGTGCCTTCCATCTCGCCCTGGACCGCCGTCCATTCGCCCGCCGCGAGCCTGATCGGATGGACTTTGATGCGCGTGTCGGGTGCGAAGGAGAACTGAAAGCTCAGGTCCTTGATGTGGTCGCCCAGCGACGTCGTCTCGCGACCGTCGGGCCAGGTCACGACGATGTTTTCGGCATGGGTTTCCTTCAGGCGGTCCCATTTCTGGTTCGTGTAGACATCAAAGTCGAGCGTGTCGAAGTTCGCGAGGTTCTTCACCACCGCGGGCTCGCTGGTCCAGGCGCCGGCCGGGCCTGACGTTACGCTGATGGCCGATGCCGCGGACTCCGGTGCGGGCGGCGCCGCGGTCTTCTGGTCGCAGGCCGCGAGCGCGAGCCCCGCAGCGGTGAGAGTTACGATCAATCGCTTGTTCACGGGTCTCTCCTCTTCGTGTTGACGTTAGAACATCGTGTTCTTGTTGGCCGATTGGGCCGGCACTTCTTGAATCACGTCCCAGTGCTCAACGATTTTGCCGTCTTCGACGCGGAAGATATCGACAATGGCACTGCCGCGATCCTTCGCGCCAGTCGTGAAGTGCAAGTGCAGTACGACGAGGTCACCTTCGGCGACGACCCGCTTGATGTCGACCCGGGTCTGAGGGTTCTGTTTGAAGAAACCCTCGAAATACGAATAGAAAGCTGCTGCGCCGTCCGGCACGTGCGGGTTGTGCTGCGTGTACGTGCCGCCGATGTACTTGTTCGCCGCCTCCGTCGGCTTGTGATGATTGAACGCGAGTTCATAGAAATCGCGGACGATCTGCTTGTTCTTTTCTTGCGTGGGTCCGGCGAGGGCCGGGGCCGCGAGCGCCGCAGCAAGGGCGCTTGCCGCCAGGAGATGCGTTACTTTCATTGGCTACTTCCTATCGCTTTTGATTGCTGGTATCCCTTTGATACCGACATGGAGCGAAGATGATCACGAACGAGCGGTCCGTAAAGAAGGCACTTGCAGCACACCTGGTATCGCCGGGGAAACCGGTGGCGGCGCGTGCGCGGCGAAAGTCCGGGAACGTTTATGCGGCCGCATGCCCGACGCGGGTCGTACTTGACCGCATCGGCGACAAATGGACCGTGCTGATCCTGGGTTTGCTCGCGGGCGAGCCGGTGCGGTTCAACCGGCTGAAGCGCGAGATCGAGGGCATCACACAGAAGATGCTGTCGCAGACGCTGAAGAGTCTCGAGCGCGACGGGCTGGTCGTACGACAGGCCTATGCGACCGTGCCCGTGACGGTCGAGTATACGATCACCCCGCTCGGCCGCACGCTGCAGGCTACGGTCGAGGGTCTGCGCAACTGGGCCGAGACCCACATCGCGGAGGTGGCGCGTGCGCAGAATCGATACGACGGCAACGCGAGCCGATGACACGACTTCCAGGGTTGAAAATCGCGCGGGACGCACGATCTTGAACCACCATGTCAGCCCTTTCGCGCAAGTTTTCGTTTTTGTCTCATTCGCGGCGGCGGGCCGAGCCTGAGGCCGCGCCTGCACCGGTCGCGCACGACCACGACGCGCCGTTGCTGGACGCTTACTCGCGCACCGTGTCGTCGGTGGCGGAGAGCGTTGGGCCTGCGGTCGTGCGGGTGGAGGCTTTGGCGAATGGGCGGGGTGGCACGGGGTCCGGCGTTATTATTTCGTCGGACGGGCTGGTGCTCACGAATAGCCATGTCGTGCAGGGTGCCTCAGCCGCGCGGCTGACCACGCCGGATCAGCTGACGTTTGAGGCGCGCGTGATCGGCGACGATCCGCATACGGATTTGGCGCTGTTGCATGCGCATACGCATGCGACGCTGCCCGTGGCGGCGATCGGCGATTCGAAGACGTTGAAGCCCGGGCATTTGGTGATCGCGATCGGCAATCCGCTCGGGTTCGAATCCACGGTGACGGCCGGCGTCGTGTCGGCGCTGGGGCGGTCGTTGCGCGCGAGTTCGGGGCGGTTGATCGACGACGTCATTCAGACGGATGCGGCGCTCAATCCCGGCAACTCGGGCGGGCCCCTGGTCAATTCGCGGGGCGAGGTCGTGGGGATCAACACCGCCGTCATCATGGGCGCGCAGGGCATTTGCTTTGCGGTCGCGAGCAATACGGCGAGCTTCGTGTTGAGCGAACTGGTGAAGCACGGGCGCGTGCGGCGCGGCTATGTCGGCATCGCGGCGCAGACGATGCACATTCCGCGGCGGTTGCAGCTGGCCGCGAACACCGGCGCGTCGGGCGCGATGATCACGATCGTGGAGCCGGGCAGTCCCGCGGACAAGGCCGGGTTGCTGTCGCGGGATATTCTGGTGGCGCTCGACGGGCAGCCGACGGAAGGCGTGGACGACTTGTTGCGCCGGCTGAATGCGGCGTCGATCGGGCGGACGCTTACCGCCTCGGTGTTGCGCGGCGGGCAGCGCGTGGACGTGAAGCTTACGCCGAGCGAGCGGGGGAAGTGATCAGGGATCAGGGATCAGGGATCAGAACCATTCTGATGCCTGATGCCTGATCCCTGATACCTGTTAGCCGTCGGCTGCCGGATCCATTTGCTGATTGCTGAGCGCTGATCGCTGCTTTTTCTTGGCGCGGGTTCTGGCGAGCATGTTCAAGCCCTCCACCAGCGCCGAGAAACCCATCGCGGCGTAGATGTAGCCTTTCGGCACGTGGAAGCCGAAGCCGTCGGCGATCAGGGCCATGCCGATCATCAGCAGGAAGCTCAAGGCCAGCATCACGATCGTCGGGTTCGCGTTGATGAAGTTCGCGAGCGGGGTTGCGGCCACCATCATCACGATGACCGTGATGACCACGGCGACCACCATGATGGGGATGTGGTCGGTCATGCCGACCGCGGTCACGATGCTGTCGATCGAGAAGACGAGGTCGAGCAGAATGATCTGACCGATCGCGGCCGAGAACGCCATCGTGACGACCTTGGTGTCGAAGACATCGTCGGTCGGGTCGGGATCGACGTTGTGGTGGATTTCCTTCGTCGCCTTCCAGACGAGGAAGAGGCCGCCGGCGATCAGGATCAGATCGCGCCAGGAAAAGCCGTGACCGAACGCTGTAAAGAGTGGTTCGGTCAGCTGCACGATGATCGCGATCGTGCTCAAGAGGACCAAACGCATGATCAGCGCGAGGCTGAGGCCGATGCGCCGCGCGCGGGGGCGGTCGGCCTCCGGCAGCTTGTTCGTCAGGATCGAGATGAAGATCAGATTGTCGATGCCGAGCACGACCTCCATCGCGATCAGCGTCACGAGGGCGGCCCAGGCCGCGGGGTCGGCGGCCAATTGCATCAGATAATCCATGGGAAGCGATCCTGCGGGCGTTGAGACTTTGAGCGTGTCGTGGACGCACCGTTCCGCTTTGGAAAGCGGTCAGCCGTCACAGCGCCTGTAGATAGCCAACCCAGCCGGGCTGTCCAGCGGAACCTGACGCGCGCGACAATGACGGCTGGCGCCAAGGTGATTCGCGCATGAGCTTTTCCCGCGCATTGAGACGGACGGAACAGCTGCTGCTTCGCTGGGCGGAGGAGCCGATCGGCGTGCTTGTGCCCGTCATGGCGTTCTTCGCCGTGTGGCTGCCGCCGCAGATGCCGGACATGTTCGCGGGCATGGAGACGCCGATCTGGCGGCTGCAGATTTCGGCGCGGCCGTTTTTGTTTGCGCTGGCCGCCACGACGCTGGGCTTGTCCGCCTGGTTTTGGACGCGCGCGGCCTTGACCGCGCAGATGAACCGCGGCGAGACCGACAAGGCGCGTATCCAGCGCAAGCAAGCGGAACAATCTGGCCTCTTCGACGACGACGATCCCGTGTTTCACCGGCCGCAGCACCGCCACGAAGACGAACCGACGGAGTGGTCGTACGAATGGGCGCCGCGCATGGCGCTGTTGTTCGCGGGCGGCATCACGGTGTTGCCGATCCTCTTTGCGATCCGCACGGGGCACTTCTTCACCGGGCTTCTGGGCGCGGAGCTGATGAGCTTCGGGCTTGTGGGCCTGCTCTATGTGTTCGTGCTCTATCGCACCGAGTTCCGCTGGATGAACGCGTTCGACGCGCCGGCGTGGATGAAGCGCTCGCGCGCGACGCGGGTGCTGGCGTTCTCGCCGTTCGGCTGGCCGTTCGCGGTGCTGTCGCTGGCGTGCAGTTTCGCGGCGCTTGCCGTTGTCGGTTTCGCGCCTCGCTTTGTCGCGCAGTTCGACGCGCCGACAACGGCGATCGCGGCGCTTGCGTTTGCGGTCGGGCCGCTCGTCATGGCACTCGCCATCATGCGCGACCTGGTCGAGCGGGCGATCCACATCGTGCGCTTCTTCGTCAATCGCGGCGAGGCGATGCACTTCATGCCGGGCGAGGCGCATCGGGTGAAGCGGGTCGCGAGCGTGCTTGGGACGATTGCGCTGGGCCTCTGGTTCTTGTCGCCGCCGTGGGTGCTGGAGAAGCATGTCGTGCGGTTGGCCGAGACGCCGCTGCAGGAGCCTGCGGGGTCGGCGCCGTGCGCGCGCAGCAACAACGCCGCAATATGCAGGCCGGATTTGAAGACAGCTCTCAGGGAATGGGTCGACGCGCGGCGGCGTACCGATCCGGCGCGGACGGAGCGATTGCCGGTTGTCATCGTGGCGGCGTCCGGCGGCGCGAGCCGGGCGGCGGCGTGGCTGATCGCGTCGATGCGGATGCTCGACTTCAAGACGAACGGCGATTTCGGGCGCAATCTCTTTGCGATCAGCGGCGTCTCGGGCGGGGCGCTTGGCGCCACGACCTATGCGCGGCTGGTGCGGGCGGAAGGGCGCGAGGACGGCTCGGTCGATTGGGAGTCACCGGAGACGCGGGCCGCGGTCGCGAGCTTCGCGACGCAAGATTTGTTGTCGGGGTCGATCGCGACCTACTTCCTGAACGACATGTTCGGCAGCATGGTGGGCCCCTTGTGGACGTGGGCCGGCGTGCCCGATCGCAACGCCGCGCTTGAGGACACGTTCGATGCGATGTGGGATTCGAACAAGGGCTTTGCCCTGCCCCGTCACGTGTCCGACGGGTTTTTGGGGTTGCGCTTCTCGCCGCAGAGCGAGAGCCGCGCGCCGGTCGAGCTGCTGCCGCATCTTCTTCTCAACGGCACGGATGTCGTGTCGGGCAAGCGGCTGATCACGTCGACGATCCGCTCGCCCGCGGACAAGCAGTTGTTCGCGGACAGCGGTGACTTTCTGGCGATGGTCGGGCGCGACATTCGTTTGGCGACGTCGGTGACGAACTCCGCGCGCTTTCCGTTCATCTCGCCGGCGGGGCGGTTCGTCAGTTCGGAGAAGCTGGGCGGCGCGGCGTACCAGATCATCGACGGCGGGTATTTCGAGAACTACGGCGCGCGGACCGTGTGGGAGCTTGCGCGCGCGATCGAGGAGCTGAACGCGGAAGATCCGACGCTGAACGTCGTGCCGGTGGTCGTCGTGATCAGCAACGACGTCGAGACCGATCAGCCACCGCGGCTCTATGCGAATGCCTGCCGCACGATGATGGAAGACGTCGCCGTCGATGGGTCGCAGATCACGATTCGCTGCGACGAGCCGGTGCGGACGGCGCAGTGTTCGGCGATCGAATATGCGGGGTTCGTGCCGGCGGCGCGCGCGGAGGATCGCTCGATCGTGCCGCAATCGATGGCGCCGCTGTTGGGCCTGGCCGCGACGCGCAGCGCGCACGGTCGCGATGCGCTCAACATTTTGCGGCGCGACTTCTGCAAGGCGCAGACGGCGGCGCCGAACGACCCGACGACGCGGATGTTCCATATCGCGCTGCCCCGGCCGAACGCGGCAAAGGGCGAGGCCGCGCCGATGAACTGGGTGCTCAGCCCGGCGGCGTGCGATTTCCTCGTCAACAAGGCGCCGTTCCTGCCGTTCAATGTGCGCCAAGCGGAGAAGTTGAAGGCGACGCTCGATGCGGTGCTCGGCGAGGGCTTGCGCTCGTCACAGCCCGAGCGGCCGCTGCCGATCGACTGCGGCGGGGGGTAGCTTCCGTTCGCTTGTGGTGCGTTGGGTTTGTCTTTTTTCACCACAAAGCCACGAAGGGCACGAAGAAGAGTGCCTCACACAATGAAACAATGACACAATGATCGTTGTTCCTTCTTGGCGCGCAGCGCCGATCGGAATCTGACAGCGCGCTATCGCGCGCGGGTTCTCACCTCATTGTTTCATTGTGTCATTGTGTGAGGCACTCTTCTTCGCGCCCTTCGTGGCTTTGTGGTGAATTTCTCTTGCACGCCGCCGCCGCGCCGCCTTCGACGGTTATTGTAGCCGGCGCAGCGGTACCGGTTCGTCGGGCTCTTCCGGCGCGATGAGGTCGAGCGTCGGTTGCGCGCCTGAGGGCAGGTCGCTCACCTCCACTTGCCGCAGCTTGCGTTCGACGGCGCGTGTGCGGGTGCCGACTTCGTGGATCGTCTTCTGCGCGGATTGCAGCTGTTTGTCGAGCTTGTCCCAAACCTCTGCGTATTTTTGGAACTCGGCTTTTGCTTCGCCGAGGACGCGCCAGACTTCGCTGGAGCGTTTCTGGATCGCCAGCGTTCGGAAGCCCATTTGCAGGCTGTTCAAGAGCGCGTGCAGAGTCGTCGGGCCCGCGACCGTCACGCGGTATTTCGACTGCAATCGCGCCACCAGGCCGGCAACCCGCATCGCTTCGGCGAACAAGCCTTCGGTCGGCAGGTACATGACGGCGAAGTCCGTCGTTGCCGGCGGGCGGATGTATTTCGACGAAATTCGCTTGGCCTCGTTTTCGATTACGCCGGCAAGCTCGTCGCTGGCGGCACGCGCAGCTTCGCCGTCGCCGGCATCCCAGGCGGCCATCAGGCGCTCGTAGGCTTCTTTTGGGAACTTTGCGTCGATCGGGAGCAGCACGTCGGCGCCGTCCGATTGCCCCGGCATGCGTACCGCATATTCGACCATTTCCGTGGCGCCCACTTCGACCTTCACGTTCGTCGCGTATTGGTCGCGGGCGAGCACTTGTTCGAGCATGGCGCCGAGTTGCACTTCGGCCCAGCCGCCGCGGTCTTTCACGTTCGACATCACGCGCTTCAGGTCGCCGACGCCGATCGCGAGCGTTTGCATTTCGCCGAGACCCTTGTGCACCATCTCCAGGCGATCGGAGACGAGCGCGAAGCTATCGCCCAGGCGCTTCTCCAGCGTGCCCTGCAGCTTCTCTTCGACGGTCGCACGCATGGCGTCCAGCTTCTGTTCGTTGTCGGCGCGCAGCTTGTCGAGACGTTCGGTCACGGTTTGGCGCAAGGCTTCTTGCGCGACCGCATTCGCGTCGGCGAGCGTCTTCACGTCGGTCTTCAAGCCCTCGCCGAACGTCGTCATCGTGCGGCGCAGTTCGTCGCGGAGCGCGGTCGCGAACTCAGCGTGCGTGCGGACGAATTCTTCGAAGCGTTTGTCGACCGAGGTCTTGCCGTCGGCCACGGACGTCTGCAGCGCGGAGCCGAACTTCAGGATCCCCTCGCCCACTTCCTTGCGCAGCGAGCGGCCGCGATCTTCGGATTCCTTGCGCATGTTCTGGTGCTCGTCGCGCACGGCGCGTTCGGTGCGCTCGGTCAGGTCGGCGATGCGTTCGAGGCGCTTGTCGAGGTCGCGCGCGACGCCGCCCTTGCCGCCCGCGAAGGCGTGGATCCAGGTCAGCAAATGGATCAGCGCGATCGCGAATGTGAGCGCGATCACGCACGCGAACATGATGGTGAGCCAATCCATTGCCGAATCTCCTGTCAGGGAGGCGATTCTAGGGCGCGCCGGGTTGGCCTGCCGCCTTAATTTTGCGCTAGGGTCACACGAGACTGGGCCGTCAACTTCACGAGGAATTCCCGCATATGCGCACTATCCCCAGCAAACTGGCCGCCGTGTTGTTCGTTGCCGCAATCGCCGGGTGCGGCCCGCAAGCGAAAGCGCCCACCGGGCCTGTCGTGACGGGTGATGGATATGCCGGCGTCAAATTCGGGATGAAAGTCGCAGAGGCAGAAACGGCGCTCGGGGAAAAGCTGAAGCCGATCGGCGAGGGCGAAGGCAATTGCTCCTATGTCGAGCCCGACGGCGCGCACAAAGGCATCTTGTTCATGTTGATCGACGGCACGATCGCGCGGCTCGACGTGCAGGAAAACACAACCATCGCCACCGACACGGGCGCGAAGATCGGCGACAGCGAGCAACATGTGCTCGACCTCTACAAGGGGCGCACGCGCGTCGAGGAACACAAGTACACGGGGCCGGAGGGACACTACGTGCTCGTACTCGGCCCCGACGGCAAGGCGCAGATCGTGTTTGAGACGGACGGCGGCAAGGTCGTCAGCTACCGCGCGGGCCGGCCGCCCGAGGTCGAGTGGATCGAGGGGTGTTCGTGATGAAGCGCGTCGCCGTTGTCGTTGCTGCGCCGTTCGTCGCTGCACTAACGCTTCACGCAGCGGCCACAGGTCCTTTTGTCATCGGCGCAGACAGCTACGGGCCGGTGAAAATTGGGATGCGCATCGAAGACGCCGAGGCCGCGAACCCGCAATCGAATATGTTGAGGGTTGTCAGTGAAGTTGCCGCTCAGGGTTTTTGCTAGGGCAGCCAAGGGTTCACGACGTCGGGGGCGAGCATGCGAAAGTCGCGCTCATTGCGTGTAACCACCGTCAGCTTGTGCACCACCGCTGTCGCCAACACGAACGCATCGATGACAGCAATCGGCCTGCCCGCGGCGTCTGCCATTGCAACCGCCTGACCCCACGCGTGAGCTACGGTTTCATCGATCGGCAGTATCCGACCACCGAAGCGCATCGGCACATCGACGAAAAGCCAGTCGCTTAGTCGTTTGCGCCGTTGACCCGACGGCATGCGCTCCACACCGTAGCGCAGCTCGGCAATTGTGACCGCACTCAGATAGACGTCATTCTGCTCGACGGCGGCGAGCCATGCCAATACGGCGGCACTTGGCAGAGGCCGCGTCATTTCGGAAATGACGTTTGTGTCGAGCAAGAAGCGCGTCACAAGTCGATCTTCCGCGGCTTGTCCTTCCGCCGATTGAGCTTCAAACCCGAGCCGCGCAGGGGCGAATTCATGAAGAAGTCGGCCAGTGTGCCGGCCTGAGCGGTCTTACGCTCCCACTCCTCGGGCGCGACCATAATGACGGCCTTGCGGCCGTTCTTGGTCACGATCTGCGGCCCCTCCGACGCGGCGCGTTCGATCACCTCACTGAAACGAGCCTTCGCCGTTGCGACCGTCCATACAGTCTTGGCCATTGGCGTCTCCCAAAATGACTATTCTAGTCATACTAGTCATTTCCGATGACGTTTGCAATGGGTTGGTTGCAGGCATACGCTGAATCGATTCCAGGGAATTGATCAATGAGAGTAAGGTCTTTCGGGACAGCTACGTTGGCGGCGCTCTTCGTGCTGAGTGCTTCGGCGCAAGGGGCAGAACGTTGCGACCGGCAGCTCGTGATGCAGATCGACTCCGCTTACATCACTGTCGAGCCTGACGGTGTTACGATCAACGCGTTTGGCGTGGCTGAGAGTGCGGGGTGGCGCGAGCCTGCGCTTGTCAAATCCGTCGAGATTGCGAACGGCGCGGCGACGGTCGATTTCATGGCGTGCCGGCCGGAGGTTTCGGGGCAGGTGCTGACGCCGATCCAGACGAAGACGAAGCTTTCGCTTGGCGCCGACGTACGCGCGATCGTTATTCGCGCGAAGACGAACTCGATGACCGTCGAGATCGAACGGCGGTAGACGTGCCGCGCGACGAGGCGTTCACGGTCGTGCGGGCGGCGGCGGTGCCGGCGGCCGCACTCTGCGATGCCTACAACGCCGCCTTCGCCGACTATGTCGTGACGTTTCCGACGCTCGATGAGAGCGCGTGGCACGCGGTCGTCGCGCGGCAGGGTGTCGATCTTCAGCTCAGCGTTGCCGCGTGCAGCGGCGAGACGGTGATGGCGTTCGGTCTCGTCACGCCGCGGGCTGGTCAGATCACGCGGATCGCGACGATGGGCGCCCGGGCGGCGGCGCGCGGGAGCGGCGCGGCGCCTGCGCTGCTCGACCAGCTGCTCGCCGAGGCGGGAGCGCGCGGCGATGCATGGGCCGAGCTTGAAGTGTTTGCGCAGAACGAACGCGCGTTCCGGCTCTATCGTTCGCGGCGGTTTCAGCCGGTGTGCACGCTGTGCGGTTTCGAGACGGCGGGCGGCAGCGGGCGCGATGCGGCGGTTGTCGAGGTTTCGCGCGACGACGGCGCGCGCTGGGCGGCCGCGTTCGAACGCGACGAGCGCACGCCCCTGCCCTGGCAAGTCACCGGCAACGCGATCGCATGCGCGCCGGCGACGCAGCGCGTCTGGCGGTTGGCCCAAGCGCAGGTCGCCTGGCTTGAAAGTGCCGACACGATCGTCGTGATGAGCGCGCTCGATCGCGACGCCGCCTATGCGGATGCGGCGCGCTTGCTCGGCGCGCTTGCGCATCGGTTTCCGGCGCACAAGCTGCGCGCGCCGCAGCTGCATCGCGAGGCCGGACCTGCCGACGGGTTCGAGCGCGCGGGATGGACGCGCTCACCGCTGTTTCAATATCTGATGCGGCGTTCGCTTTAGCAGGTTTACCGAAATTATTGTTTTGCAATAATTTGTTTTTGCTGTACAGTAACTTCCAGCTTGGAATTTCCGCTGGAGGCTCATATGGTCGATGCGCTTATCGCCGTGTCCCTTGCTCTTAGTCTGTTCATCATCGCTGCAGCGGTGTTGCCACAAGACAGAGCACGACTCGCACTCGCTAGCCGCGTGATGTCGTGGTTGAGCTTGGGTGCCGCTATTGCCTTGCCACTTGCAGTCGTTGCGACCTATTTCGCACCGCGGGCGATGGCACCGCTCAACTTGCGCCTCTACCACCTCAATCCCGGCAACTGGCTGAGCGAGGCGGTCCCCTTGGACGACCGTGTCCTTGCGCTCGCTTGCGCTGCCGTTCCGCTCGCTGTGGCCGTTTGGGGATTGCTCACGCTGCGGCACCTGTTCGAGCGCTTTGCGGCGGGCGATGTTTTCTCGCCCGCGACCGGTAAAACCTTGCGCGCGCTCAGCCTATCGGTGTTCGCCGCCGTCATCAGCGCTTTTGCCGCCGAAGGGCCAATCTCGTACTTCCTGCTCCGCGCCAATCCCGCGCACGGTGGCTCTTTCGCCTTGTCGATCGGCCTTGAAGACATTGCGGCCTTGTTCGCGGCGACCGTTGTCGCGGTCGTCGCGCGCGTCATGGCAGAGGCAACGCGGGTCGCCGACGAGAACGCGAGCTTCGTGTGAAAGCGTCATGATTGTGGTCAATCTCGATGTGATGCTGGCAACGCGAAAGATGCGATCAAAGGAGCTTGCGGAGCGGATCGGCATTACGGAGGCGAACCTGTCCCTGCTGAAATCAGGCAAGGTCAAAGGCGTCCGCTTCGAAACGCTCAGCGCGATTTGCGCGGTGCTGGAGTGTCAGCCGGGCGACATCTTGGAATATCGCCCGGCGAAAGCGCGGAAGTGACGCCGTGCTCGCTCAAGGAGACGATAGATGACATGGCTTCGGTTGGCGCTGGCGGTTGTCGCCGCCGCGCTCAGTGGGTTCTATTTCCATGTCTATTATGGCCGCGGCTGGGCGAATGCTTATGTGCAGGCGCAAGCGGCGGCGGGGCGGTTGAGCGACGTCGTGCGTGAGCCCTACCCCGATGCCGTGGTGCTCATCGCCACCCTGACCTCCCTTGTTCCTATGGCGTTCAAGGTCTTGGTGTTCGTGATCATCCGCGACCTGTTGGCGGGACGGTCCGGGGTCGCCAAAGGGCTATCCTTCGGATTGCTTTTGCTTGTGATCGGCGACTCGTTCATTCGCATGCCGGTGATGAATATCGTGGTCGGCAACCCGGTCGATGTGATGCTTGTGCAGAGTGCTGAAGCGTGGATCTATAGCCTTCTGATCGGGCTCATCATTGGCATCTTCGTTCCGGCGAACGCGCGCGAGCATCTGCCGCGATGGCTTCGACCGCGCGCAATGACCTCCACCTAGAGGTTTTGCTAAACTGCCTCGGACTCTTTGTTACGGCCGGCACGACTAAGCACCTGTCCCGTTGGCTCATGCCCGGGCGATGCGCGCTACGGCGTCTTCGGCGGCGCCTTCAAGACGAGCTGCGCGTCGTAGTCGGCCAGCTTGGGATAGGCAACCGTCGGTGCAGTTTCGAGATTCAGCACCCGATTGCGATAGCGCTCGAGGTGAGCGGCGCGCTCGGCGTCGCTGATGCGGATGGGGGCGTGAACGACAAAGGGCGCGACCACGGTAAAGCCGGTGAAATAGAGCATGCCGTGGTTGATGGGAAACAGGATCGCTTCGAGCGGACCGTTCAAGCCATGTTCGGAATACATCGGTGCCGGACCGCCGATCGTGACCGAGCACATTGCGCGTTTGCCGACGAAGACGCCGCGGTCGTACCATTTGCCGCCGCCATAGATGCGGCCGCCGGACGCGAACACGCGATCGACCCAGCCCTTCATGATCGCGGGAAGTCCAAACCACCAAAGGGGAAACTGCAGAATTAGCGCGTCGCACCAGAACAGCTTGTCCATTTCCGCCTGAATGTCGGCCGCGAAGCCGTCGTGCACCGCGGCGTGCGCCTCTTCGGCTTGCTGACGATACACGTCCGCGTCATGCGTGGTCGTGAAGTTGCGGCGATCCGAAACCGGGTTGAAACCTATCGCGTAGAGATCCGATACGACCACGTCGTGACCGGCTTCGCTTAGCGCCGCGACGGCGGTGCGAGTCATCGCACCATTAAAGCTCTTCGACTCCGGATGCGCGTGAACGATGAGTACGCGCATCGTTACGCGGCCTGCTTCGACTTCGCGCGGATCAGCGTGAGCACTTCGCTCGCCGCCTTGGGAATGTTGGTGCCGGGGCCGAAGATGGCGGCGGCGCCGGCGCGTTTGAGCATGTCGTAGTCTTGCGCGGGGATGACGCCGCCGACGACGATGAGGATGTCGTCAGCGCCCTGTTTCTTCAGTTCGACGCTGAGTTCGGGGACGAGCGTCTTGTGGCCTGCGGCTTGGCTGGAGATGCCGATGACGTGGACGTCGCTGTCGATGGCGTCTTTCGCGACTTCGGCGGGGGTTTGGAAGAGCGGGCCGACGTCGACGTCGAAGCCTAGGTCGGCGAAGGCGGTGGCGATGACTTTGGCGCCGCGGTCGTGGCCGTCTTGGCCCATCTTGGCGACGAGCATGCGCGGGCGGCGGCCTTCGTCTTTGGCGAACTGTTCGACTTCCTTGCGGATGCGGGCGAAGCCTTCGTCGCCTTCGTAGGCGGCGCCGTAGACGCCGGAGATCGATTTCGTTTCGGCTTGGTGGCGTTTGAAGATTTTCTCCATGGCATCGGAGATTTCGCCGACGGTCGCGCGGGCGCGGGCGGCTTCGACGGCGAGGGCGAGCAGGTTCGCGTTGCCCCTTGCGCCTTCGGTGAGCGCTTTCAGGGCGGCGTCGACTTTTGCTTGATCGCGGGTGCCTTTGACCTTTTGTAGCCGTGACAATTGTTGCGCGCGGACCTTGTCGTTGTCGATGTCGCGAACTTCGAGGTCGGCTTCGTTTTCGAGGCGGTATTTGTTCACGCCGACAATCACCTCTTCGCCGCGGTCGATCGCGGCTTGGCGACGGGCCGCAGCTTCTTCGATTTTGAGCTTCGGCCAGCCGGAGGCGACCGCCTTCGTCATGCCGCCCATCGCTTCAACTTCGTCGATCAGGCTTTGCGCGTGGCTCGCCAGCGCGTGCGTGAGCGCTTCGACGTAGTAGGAGCCGCCAAGTGGATCGACGACGTGGGTGACTTTCGTCTCGGTTTGCAGGATGAGCTGCGTGTTGCGGGCGATGCGGGCCGAGGTTTCGGTCGGGAGCGCGATCGCTTCGTCGAACGAGTTTGTGTGCAGGGACTGCGTGCCGCCCAGGACGGCGGCCATCGCTTCGTAGGCCGTGCGGACGACGTTGTTGTAGGGGTCTTGTTCGGTGAGCGAGACGCCCGACGTTTGGCAGTGCGTGCGGAGCATGAGCGACTCCGCTTTCTTCGCGCCCAGGTCCTTCATGATCTTGGCCCACATGAAACGGGCCGCGCGGAGCTTCGCGATCTCCATGAAGAAGTTCATGCCAATGGCGAAAAAGAACGAGAGGCGCGGGGCGAAGTCGTCGACGTCGAGGCCTTTCGCCTTCGCGGCTTTCACGTAGGCGATGCCGTCGGCGAGCGTGAAGGCGAGTTCCTGCACCGCGGTCGCGCCGGCTTCGTGCATGTGGTAGCCGGAGATCGAGATCGAGTTGAACTTCGGCATGTTCTCGGCGGTGTATGCGATGATGTCCGCGATGATGCGCATCGAGGGCTCGGGCGGATAGATGTAGGTGTTGCGCACCATGAACTCTTTCAGGATGTCGTTCTGGATCGTTCCCGAAAGCTGCTGCGGCTTCACGCCCTGCTCTTCCGCGGCGACGATGTAGTTCGCCATGATCGGAATGAC
>CAZXAQ010000076.1:0-19639 GCA_964638635.1 uncultured Flavobacteriaceae bacterium | reverse complement strand
GCCGTCCTCGCCGAACCCGCGATGACGAGCATCGGCATGGTGCTCCCTGACGCCGGCTACCACGAAGCGCTGCGCAAGCTGACGCGCCAACACGGCACGCTGCTCATCATCGACGAAACCCACACGATTTCGACCGGCCCCGGCGGCTACACCCGCGCACAAAACCTCGACCCCGACATCTTCGTCCTCGGCAAGCCGGTCGCAGGCGGCATCCCCTGCGCCGTCTTCGGCGTCACCGCCGATGTGGCAACGCGCATGGAACAAGTCCGCGCGAGAGCGGCGAGCGGCGGTCACGGCCACTCCGGCATGGGCACAACGCTCTCCGCGAACGCCTTTGCCATGCATGCGATGCGCGCGAACTTGGCGCACGTGATGACGGAGGCTGCCTACGCGCACATGATCCCGTTGGCCGAGCGCCTGAGCGCCAATCTCCAAGCCCTAATCACCAAACACAGCTTGCCTTGGGTCGTCACCCAAATCGGTGCCCGCACCGAGTTTCAATTCTCCACGAAACCGCCCCGCACGGGCCGTGAAGCGGAGGCCGCCTTCCACGACAGCCTCGAAAAGTCCATCCATCTTTCGCTTCTTAACCGGGGTGTAATGATCACCCCGTTTCACAATATGATCTTGATCTCCCCCGCGACGACGCCGGCCGACGCCGACCGTCTCGTAACCGCACTCAGTGAAACGATAGACGAGCTCGCTCATGCTTGACCCGAAGAAACAACAAGACCCGCTGAACGAACTCGACACGTTCCTGAAGAAGCATCCCGACATCGAACTCGTGCACGTGATCATGACCGACCCCGTCGGCATTCAGCGCGGCAAAGGCCTGCGCCCGCACGAACTGAAGTCGGTCTACGAAAACGGCCGCGCCTTCCCCTCCTCGATGTTCGCGCTGACGGTCCTCGGCGAAGACGTGGAAGAAGCTGGTCTTCTCTGGGAGATCGGCGACCGCGATTGCTTCGCTCATCCGATCCCGGGAACCTTAAAGCGCACGCCGTGGCTGGAGAAGACGGGCCAGGTGCTACTCGGCTTCGATCACGACAGCGGCCCGGCCGCCGCCGCCGACCCGCGCCTGCGGCTCGCCGACATTTCGGAGCGCCTCAAGAAGGACGGTCTCCACCCCGTCCTCGCGATCGAACTCGAATTCTATCTCCTCGACAAGGCGGCGGCGAAGGACGGCAAGATCATCCCCGCGATGGCCCCGGGCGGTCTCTACAACGACCAGATCCAAGTCTATTCCATTCAGGAGCTCGACGACTTCGATCCGTTCTTGCGCGAGCTCTACGCCGCCTGCGACGCGCAGAACCTGCCCGCCGAAAGCGTGATCAGCGAATACGCGCCGGGCCAAATGGAAATCACGCTGACCCACCGCGCCGACGCGCTGCAAGCCGTCGACGAAGCGATGCAATACAAACGCCTCGTCAAAGGCGTCGCCGAAAAGCACGGCATGATCGCATGTTTCATGGCGAAGCCCTTCTCCGAAAGCGCGGGCTCCGGCATGCACATCCACCTGAGCCTGAACGACACGAAAGGCGCAAACGCCTTTGCGAGCGAGAAGGTGGAAGGCAACGACCTCCTGCGCCACGCGATCGGCGGCATGGCCAAGACGATCAACGACTGCATGGCGATCTTCGCCCCGAACGCGAACTCCTACCGCCGCTTCCGCCGCAACACCTACGCGCCGGTCGCGCCGACCTGGGGCGTGAACAACCGCACGGTCTCGTTCCGCATTCCCGCAGGCCCGCCGAAGACCCGCCACGTCGAACACCGCATCTCCGGCGCCGACGCGAATCCCTATCTCGCGGCCGCGGCGGTCCTCGCCGGCATGCACCACGGCATCAAAAACAAAATCGACCCGGGCCCTGCGACCACCGGAAACGGCTACCTGACGACGACCGAAGGCTTGATGCTGAACTGGTTCGACGCCCTGGACTCGTTCGAAGACTCCGCCTTCATCAAGGACTATTTCGGTGCCGACTTCGTGAAAATCTTCTCGGCCGTCAAACGCGCCGAATGCGAACGCTTCTTCGCCCTGGTCACCGACTTCGACTACCGCTGGCACCTGCGGACGGCTTGAGCGCGTGGAAGACCTCGCCCAAATCGTCGCCGTCATGTTCGTCGCCTGGATCGCCTCCGGCGTGGCGCTGCTTCTGCTCGCCTGGCTCGCGCCGCTCTCGTGGAGCCGCACGCTCCGCGCCGTGCTGATGCTTGCCGCCGCTGCGCTCGCCGTTCTTCTGACTGGCGCTCTGTTCGGCGTGACGCTCGGCGCGGCGGCCGCCGTTGCTGCCGCGCTCGTCGTCTATGTTGGCCTCAAGCGCGGTTGAGGTCGGCACCAGCCGGCACGCTCTCCGCCGGCGCGATCGCGTGGGGCGTCAGCATGTAGCAAACGAGCGCAAGCGCAATCGTGAACCCGAGCTGCGTGAGGTGAGCCGTGAGCGGATGAACGCCGGCGCCGAGAACAATGCTCGAGATAACGCCGTCTTCGATGCCGTTGCCCGAGCCGTGCATCAGCACGGCGGGCCAAAAGCTGCGCGCGCGAATCGTCAACCAGGCCATGATGAAGGAAATGGCGATCAGCTCGATCGGAAAGATGATCAGCGCGCCCAGTTCCGGTGCTGCACCGTAGTTGTATCCGGCGAGGTTGATCGGCGCGTGCCAGATGCCCCAAACGAACCCGAGCACCGCGACGCCCGGCCAAAATCCCATACGTTCGATCATGTGGTGCTGCAGCACGCCGCGCCAGCCGAACTCCTCGCCGACGGCCGCGATGCTGTTCACGCAAGCGAACAACAGCGCAGTGGCGGCAACGTTGACGGCGAAAAGCAGCCAGTCCTGCTGACCCGCACCCATCACCCACGGCCCGCGCACAACGTTCGCACCGTCGGCCGCGAACGTGAAGTAGGACGAACCGCCCCAACCTTGTTGCAATGAGACGTACAGAGTCGCGAACGCGAGACCCGCCGGGATCAACGCACCGAGCACGAGGTAGAGCGGATTGCCCGGCCAAAACCGTATCAGCCTCCACGCCTGGCGATTGAACAGCGCCAGGTAGGCTACCGACCAAAGCATTGGCGCGAACATGAGGCCGATGAGCCAAGGCGTGAGGTCCTTGGAGCGAACATCGCCGACGGTGTCGAGGGCCACGAACTGCAAACCCCAGCTGACAAACAGCAAACTGCCCAGAAACAGCGCGAGCGCGCGCGAACTCATGATCATGAGGCGATCTCCATCGTCGAAACGTGTCGGAAACTAGCGCTTGGTCGTCAGACGCTTCAGCGCCCAAGCCGCGAGCGATCGCGTTGCGATCCAGCTGAGGACCACGCACACGAGCGCGAACGGCGCGATCCAAGGGCCGAGCAATTCGCGCCCGGCCGACGGATCGTCGATGATCCCAAGGAAGAAGAATCGATCGCCGAGCCACAATCCGACATGCGCCGGGTCGTCGATCTTGAGGATCGCGACGAAGACGACGAGCGCCGCGAGTGACCACGCGAGCAGGATAACAAATCCCGCCCCCGCCGCCGCGAGGTTTCGCGCCGCCCCTTGAACCAGCGCACTCACCAAATGCGGCGTGCGGCGCGACGACAGCGCCGCCGCCACCGCATACGACTCGCAGAACGCACGCGCATAGTCTTCGGGACCGCCCAAGGCGCCAAGAGACGCTTCAATGCTCATCCCGGCATCGGTTCGATCGAGGACATGCGAGCGCATCTCGTCGACGATGCCGTTTCGGTCTGCTTCGGGCAAAGAAGCAAGCGCCCAACGCAGTCGGCGGGCATAGTCCGCAAGAAGCGGGTGATCGGCGTGCGTGCTCATCGGGCACCTTTCTCTATCAACGTGTCGACGCGCACCCTCAGATCGCGCCAGTCGTCGCTCATCGCTTTCAACTCATCGGCGCCCGGCTTGGTGAGCGCGTAGTACTTGCGCGGGCGTTGTTGATCGCCCTCGATGCGCCATTCCGAAGTGACGAACCCAGCCGCCTCCATGCGATGGAGCAGCGGGTAGATTGTTCCGTCCGCCACGGCCAAGCCTGCCTCGTTCATGCGTTGCAGGATCTCGAGCCCGTAGTGCGAGCGCTTGGCGAGAATGGAAAGCAGCGCCAGTTCGAGCACGCCCTTGATCATTTGTGCGCGACGGTTCTCGCCACGGCGCTCGGTAATTGTTTTGTCAGTCATCTTGTATAACAAGATATCATGCGTAAGCTTGAAGTCAAGCCATCGGCCGAAATTTGACAGGCTCCCGCCAGGCTCCTACCTTAGTTGAATGATCAATCAACAGCCCAGCGACACCCGCTCCCGCATCGTCGGCGTGGCGATGCAGCTGTTCTGGGAGAAGGGCTACGCCTCGACGTCGATCGCCGACATCTTGAAAGCGGCGAACGCGAACTCGGGCAGCCTCTATCACTTCTTCCCCGGCAAGCAGGACCTGCTGATCGCCGTCCTCGACATGTACCTCGCCGGCATCGATGCGATGCTCATCAACCCGCTTTGGGAAGGTGTCGCCGACCCGATCGAGCGCGTGTTCAAACTGCTCGGCGGCTACCGCCAGCATCTGGTGAACACCGAGTGCCAGTACGGTTGTCCGATCGGCTACCTCGCGCTCGAGCTCCACGAACCCGACCCGCCCGTGCGCGAACGCATCGCCGCAAACTTCACCCAGTGGGTCGACCGCGTCGAGACCTGCCTGAACGACGCCGGCGCGCGCCTGCCCGCCGATCTCGACCGCCGCGCGCTCGCCCATTTCGTCCTAACCACGATGGAAGGCGCCGTCATGCAGTCGCGCACCTACCGCACGCTCGACGCGTACGACGCTTCGGTCAAACAGCTCCGCCAGTACTTCGATGCGCTTGAAGCCAGGGCTCAGGCTTCCGGCGCCAAAACCAAATGAGCTCGTGAAGAGGGAGATACGACATGATGGAGATCAACTGGCTCGCCGCCGTCGCCGCCGCGATCGCGGCGTTCATGCTCGGCGGCGCGTGGTATTCGCCCGCGCTGTTCGGCAACGCCTGGATGAAGGCGTCCGGCATGACGGAAGAAAAGGCCAAGCAAGGCAACATGCCGATGATCTTCGGCATCTCGTTCGTGTGGGCGCTGCTCGGCGCGCTCTGCTTTGCGGCCTTCATCGGCCCGAAACCCGAGCTGGGCTTTGCGACCGCCGCCGGGTTCGCGACGGGCTTGTTCTGGATCACGGGCTCGTTCGGCATCAACTACCAGTTCGAACACAAGCCGTTCGCGCTGCTCGCGATCAACGGCGGCTATCACACCGCCCAGTACACGCTCTATGGTCTCATTCTCGGCCTCTGGCATTGAGGCCTCCAATGAACACCATCAAACGCGCCGCCGCGCTCGCTGCCGTCCTCGCCATTGCGTCGGCGAACGCCGACACCACGCCGGACTACTTCAAGCCGTTCGAATACCTGGTCGGCCATTGCTGGACGGGCACGTTCCCCGGCGGCAAGGCGACCGACACGCACTGCTACGAATGGATGCTGGGCCGCGAATTCATCCGCGACCGTCACGTCGTCAAGAGCGAAGGCCCGGACTACAGCGGCGAAGCGGTCTATTACCTCGACGGCGCAACGAAGACGGTGAAGTACCGCTACTGGAACAGCGACGGCGGCATGAGCGATGGCGCGTTCGAGGTGGACGGAAACCTCGCCCGCGTGTCCGAAGACATCTATCGCGGCAAGGACGGCAAGGTTCAAAGATTCCAGGTCGACATCGAACGTCTAAGCGACACGCAATATCTAAAACGCACGCGTTACTGGGACGGTAAAACCTGGAAGGACACGGGGTTGATCACCTTCACGCGCGTAGACACAATTGAGCCGCCCAAGTAAGCGGAAGACGCGGAAGCCACATCGAGAAGGCGGTGACGAAGCGCCTAGAGTGGTGCTATGGCATAGACAAACCGACACGGAGTGTTCGCCATGACCCGCGCCAACGGACTGCATCATCTCGCGATCTCGACCGGCAACATGAAGGCCCAGATCGAGTTCTTTTCCGATGTGCTCGGCATGGAACTCGTGGCACTCTACTGGATGCACGGCGTGCCGAACACGTGGCACGGCTTCATGCGCCTGAACGACACGGCGTCGGTCGCCTTCGTCTTCAACGAAAAGATACGCGATACGAAAGCCCAACTCGGCGTCAGCCACGCCGGCAACGCGGGCCTGCCGTCCGCGCCGGGCACGATGCAGCACGTCGCTTTCAACGTGGATTCGTTGGACGATCTGCTCAACATGCGCGACCGCATCCGTTCGCGTGGCGTCAACGTCATCGGCCCGCTCGATCACGGCATGTGCCACTCGATCTATTTCGCGGGGCCCGAAGGCCTCGCGCTCGAAGTCGCAACCTCGGCGAAGGCAATCGACGCCCGCGCTTGGATTGATCCCGAAGTACAGGCGCTCGCCGGCATCAACAACGAGGAACTTGAGCGCTTCAAGAAACCCGCGGCTTACAAAGGCGAAGGCGGCAAGCTGAAGCAGCCGCCGATGGATCCGTCGAAGCCGCATCAAGTCTATCCGCCCGACGTCTACAAGATGATGCTCGCGATGCCGGACGAAGAACTCACAAAGCGCTTCAGCGTCCCCGAACCGCCGGTCCGCGTGGCCGCCGAATGAAGGCACTGATCGCAGGCGGCGGCATCGGCGGCGTCACGGCCGCGCTCTGCCTGCTCGACGCCGGCATCGACGTCGAACTCTACGAGCGCGCAAGCGTCTTCAGCGAAGTCGGCGCCGGCATCCAAATCAGCCCGAACGGCGTGAAGGTGCTGGACCGCTTGGGCCTGCGCGATGCGATCGACGCGATCGCGTTTCGCCCCAAAGCCTTGGAGATGCGCACCGGCCGCTTGGGCGCGCGCATTTTCTCGATCCCGATGCGCGAGGAAGCCGTCCGCCGCTACGGCGCGCCTTACTATCACATCCACCGCGTCGATCTCATGCGCGTGCTGGTCGACGCGTTACGCACACGCGCGCCGAACGCCGTGCATCTGAACAAAGAGATCCAAGGCTACGCCCAACTCGCCGACGGCGTGACGCTCGCCTTCACCGACAACACGCGCACGCAGGGCGACGTGCTGATCGGCGCCGACGGCATCCACTCCCGCGTCCGCGCACAAATGCTGGGCGACATGCCCGCGCGCTTCACCGGCAACGTCGCCTGGCGCGTTGTCGTCCCCGCGCCGAAACTGCCGGAAAAACTGATCCCGCCGACTGCTTGCGTGTGGGTGGGTCCAGGCCGCCACGCGGTGACCTACTACCTGCGCCGCGGCGAACTGATCAACTTCGTGGGCGTGGTGGAACGCAGCGATTGGCAATACGAAAGCTGGACCGAACGCGGCGAGCAGCGTCAGCTTGCAGCCGACTTCCAAGGCTGGGCCAAACCCATCACCAAGCTGATCGTGCAAGCGACAGATTGCTACCGATGGGCCCTGTTCGACCGCGACCCGCTGGAAGAATGGTGCCGCGGCCGCGTGACGCTCTTAGGCGACGCCTGCCACCCGATGCTCCCGTTCCTCGCGCAAGGCGCGGTGATGAGCATCGAAGACGCGTGGGTTCTCTCACGCCAACTCAAAGCGGCAACCGACATCCCGGCCGCCCTCAAAGCCTACGAAGCGGCCCGCAAACCCCGCACGTCAAAAGTCCAACGCGGCGCGCGCAGCCAAATGGGCCTCTACCACAAGCGCGGCCTCGGTGCGCAGCTCACAACCTACGGCCCGATGTGGCTAGCAGCGCATGCGATGCCGTCTTTCGTTCATACAAGAAACGATTGGCTATATAGCCACGACGTGACGGCCTAGAGCCGCCGCGCCGTATCGATCTGCAAAATCCCGCGATAGGTCACGATATGCTGCCCTGTCGCGAGTGCAGCCGCGCGCACCCGCGAAAGTTTGCCATAGAGCGCCTTCTTGCGCTCCTTCGGGTTCAACCGCACGAAGCCCTCTTCCTGCGTCTCGCTGGGTCCTGCCGTTACGATTTGGACGAACTCGTTCTCGGGCAGGTCAAGCGACGTTTCGTCGGTGAGCCGTACACGCATCGTCGGAGCTTTGGCCATCGTCACGAATCCTCCACTGATTCATCCTGTCTAGCACGCCTTCATCGGCCGTGCAGAACGCGCACGCGATGCGCCTCTGTGAAAATCTCCGCCGGTGCGTTTTCCGGCCCCGCCATCACGGCAATGCCGTGCATCCCAAGGCTCGGATCCGCCATCCGCCGCTCGTGATAGCTCCGCCGGCGCGCTGCAGCCGCCTCGCCGAACTCCATATCGAGCGCCGACGTGAGTTGCGCCGCAAACCGCAACCGGCGCATGCGTTCGGTACGCTCCTGCGTATACGGACGGAAGTCTGGCTTCGTGCCTTGCGGCGTCGCCGCCAAAATGTCGCTGACGATCCGAACGTCGCGATAAGTGATCGAAAGCCCAAGCCCAATGATCGGATCGTTCCACCCGGCCGCATCACCCACCAGCACCATGCCGTCCGCGTAAGGCTCATCCGTCCAGGTGTCGCTGTTGATAAAGCTGAACAGCGGGCCCGCGGGCGTGCCCTCGACCAAGTGCCGATTCTTCGGACTGGATTGCATCGCAAACGCGTCGAGAAACCGCCGCGGTCCCTCCGGTCCCACAAAGCGATTTTTCTCCTCCAGCGCGTAACCGCCATAGACGCGAACCCGGCCGTGGCCCTGCGGAAACGCGAGGAAGCCGAAATTCGCCTCCGTCCCGATCGCTTGCAGATCGTCGTCCCAGCCCGCGGCGCCCTCCACGAGCAGCCCCGCAAACCAATGATGCGGCGTGTCCTGATGCAGCGTCATGCCTGAGGCGGCGCGAACGCCCGAGACGCGTCCCTCCGCTCCGACGATGAGGTCGCCCGCCGCCACATGCTCAACGCCATCGGCAAGGTAAGTCACGCTGGGGTTCGCGCCCAATGTCACGCGCGTCACCTGCGCCGGGCGAACCGTGTGAACGCCAGCCCGCTTCGCCTCGTCGAACAGCGTCTGGCAATGATGCGGGTGCCCGATGCAAAGCGGTCCTGGAACCCCCTCGGCAAAAATACTGAGCGGGAGCATGTGCGTTTCGGCCATCTCCGGCGGCACGCCCTCGTCATACGTGATGTGCCGCGTCAGATGGTGTCCACCCGCTTGCACCAAGCGCTCGTAAAGCCCCAAGCGTTTGGCCTCGACCACGCCCCACGGCGCCATCCACTCGCCGCGCACCCGATCCTGAAAGACGGTGGACTGTTCCAGCATCAGAACCGACTTGCCCTTGCGCGCCATCACCGTCGCGAGCGCCGACCCACCGATTCCGCCGCCGGCCACGATCAAGTCCCAATGCATCGCTGCGGATCTCCTTGTTTGGAGCAGCGTTGCCCAAAGCGCGCGGCCTGTCCAGCGGCGCATACCTGCAATGCGTGGGCCGCCCCTGGCGCGGGCCGCCCAGTTCGGCTCTTGTGTCGCGACCGCTATTTCGAACATCGAGTCGCCCGCGCCATGGCGCCGCAACACTTCTTGTTCCTGCTCCTGATCTGCACGATCTGGGGCTTCAACTTCGTCGCCGCCAAAGTGGGCGTCGGCGAGCTGCCGCCATTGCTGTTTTCCGGATTGCGCTTCGCGATCGTGTTCGCGGTCCTCGTTCCGTTTCTCAAGCTCGCACCCGGCCGCATGCGGGACATCTTCGTCATCGCGCTCTTCAACGGCGCCTTGCACTTCGGACTGATGTTCATCGGCGTCGCGTTGACCGCGGCCTCCGTCATGGCGGTCATCGTGCAGTTGAACGTGCCGTTCGCGACGATGCTATCCGTCGTCATGCTGGGCGAGGTCGTGAAGTGGCGCCGCTGGGCCGGTATCGCGATGACGTTTGTGGGCGTGATGATCGTGAGCTTCGACCCGCACGTCTTCGACTCGCTGACGGGTGTGTTGTTCGGCGCAGCCGCCGCCCTCTCCGGCGCCGTCGCCGCGATCTACATGCGCCGTCTAACGAACGTCGGCGTCTTCCAGCTGCAATCATGGACAGCGGCCGTCACCGCGCCGTCGCTGCTGCTCGCAAGCCTCCTCTTCGAAACCGGCCAATTGAACGCAATCGCCGACGCAAGCTGGCTCGCCTGGGGAGCGCTCCTGTTCACCGCCTTCGGCGCAAGCCTGATCGGCCACAACGGCTACTACTATTTGCTGCAGCGCTACGAGGTCTCGCTCATCGCCCCGCTTTCGCTCTTGTCGCCGATCCTGGGCGTCGTGTTCGGCATCTGGGTTCTGGGCGAGCCGATGACGACGCGCATCGTTTTGGGCGCCGCCACCGCCTTCGTCGGCGTCGGCATTCTTGCCATCCGCGGCCGCCAGCCGGTCGAAACGGCGACGTGAGCATTGATTGATCGGATCAATCTTGATCGCGCGCGCTCCCAAGCGTATCGCGAAGCCATGGACAAAGCCCCAGCCACACGCGACGAGATCCTCCGCGCCGCCGACTTTCAGATCGCGTGGTGCCAAACGAACGGCGCGCCGTTCACCGCACAAGTGCTGCAAGCGATCCGCGAAAACCTCTCCACCGGTGGAACGCTCGCCCAGTTGATGGTCCCTTGGCCCGGCAACCCGCTCGCCGAAGCGCTGCTGTTGCGGGCGACGGGCGCGCTGCACCTGATGGTACGCACCGGCCGCGCGCCGGACCTAGCGGCGTACTACCCGGGCCACGGCGACAAGACCTGGGACGCAAGCGTCGCCGGCCGCGTCATCGAGAACGCGGTGGCGACCCACCGCGCCTTCGTTCAAGACATCCTCTCGCGCCCGCCGCAAACGAACGAAACCGGCCGCTCCGCCGTGTTGATGCCGGGCTACGCGGAGATCGCACGCCGCACCAGCCTGCCGCTGTCCATTCTCGAAATCGGCGCCAGCGCAGGCCTCAATCTCCTCTGGGACCGCTATGCCTATCGCTACGGCGATCGCTTCGTCGGCGACCCGAACGCACCCGTCACGATCGAAGCCGAATGGCGCGGCCCCTGGTGCAACGTCGAACGCCTGCCGAAGGTCGTCGCCAAGCGCGGCTGCGACCGCGATCCCTTCGATCTGAGCGCACCCGGCGCCGCCGACCGCTTAATCGCCTACGTCTGGCCCGAACAGACGGCCCGCCTCGCCCGCATCGAATCGGCAATCGCACTCGCACAGCGCGAAAAGCCCCCGCTTGAAAAAGCCGACGCCGGCGATTGGTTGGAGCGCCAACTGGCGGCCCAAGTTCCCGGCGCTACGACGGTCGTCGCCCACACGATCGTCTGGCAATACATCGCCAAAGAAACCCGCGACAAGATCGAAGCATTGCTGAGGGCGACCGGCGACCGCGCAACCAAGTCGGCCCCGCTCGCCTGGCTCACCCTCGAACAATACGCCGCCGACCAACTCCCCGAAGTCCGCCTCACCCTATGGCCCGGCGGGCAAACGCAGAAGATCGCAAACGCGCATCCGCACGGCGCGTGGATCGAGTGGTTGATTTGAGGAGGCCGCGCCACGCGTAGCTGCGGACACCGCCCGTGCTTCGCCCAAGTGGGCTACGCAGGGCACGCTTCGCTCAGCTCTCGCAGCGAAGCGTGGTGCCTGGGGCCGGAATCGAACCAGCGACACGCGGATTTTCAGTCCGCTGCTCTACCAACTGAGCTACCCAGGCTGACCATCGCCGGACCGAACCGGCCCGACGCGAAGGCCCGGGGTTATAAGGAATAGCCCAACCGCTGTCCAGCCGCTGAAATCTGCGGCAATTGGGGCGCGGCGACCCGCGTGCTAAGAACGCCCCATCGTCATTCAATTCGCATCAAGGACACGCTCATGACCACCTACACCTGCTTCAACGTCGAGACCAAGGACAAGGTCGCGCACATCCAGCTGAAGCGCCCCGACGCGTTCAACACGATGAACCGCGCGTTCTGGAACGAACTCCCCGATATCGTGAACAAGATCAACGACGAAGCCTCGGCCCGCGCGATCGTCATCTCGTCCACCGGCAAACACTTCTCGGCCGGCATGGACCTCTCGGTGTTCACCGACGGGCAGGGCGTCGGCGGCACGGCAAGCGAACCCGCCCGCGCGCGTCTTGGCCTGCGCGGCGAAGCGGCGCGGCTGCAACGCTCGTTCTCCTGCCTCGACGAAGCGCGCATGCCCGTGTTGTTGGCGGTGCAAGGCGGCTGCATCGGCGGCGCGGTGGACTTAAGCACCTGCGCCGACATGCGCTACGCCACGAAGGACGCGTTCTTCGTCATCCAAGAGATCAACCTCGCGATGACCGCCGACGTCGGCACGTTCCCGCGCCTCTGCCACCTTCTGCCGCAAGGCCTGGTGCGCGAACTCGCGTATTCGGGCCGCCGCCTCTCCGCACAGAAGGCCTATGACCTCGGCTTCGTGAACGAACTCTTCGACAGCCAAGAACAGATGCTCGACCACGTGCTGAACCTCGCGGGCGAAATCGCGACCAAGTCGCCGCTCGCTGTCTACGGTTCGAAGGTGATGATCAACTACGCCCGCGACCACTCGATCGCCGACGGCCTCGACTACATCGCAACCTGGCAGGCCGGCATGTTCTCCGCCAACGTCGACATGGCCGAGAGCTTCAGGGCCAAGCAGGAAAAGCGCGTGCCGGTCTACGACGACCTGCCGAAAATCCGCAAGGCGATGTAGGCCAAGCGCGATGACGACAGCAGCAAAGCCCGCGCCCGCGGGCTACACCGCCGTGTTCGGCGACACGGGTTTCAACAAATATGTCGGCCCCATCTGGCAATCGCCGGACAAGACCGAGTTCTTGTTCGACGTCCGCGACATTCACCTGAACGGCGGCCAGTCTTTACACGGCGGCATGGCGATGGCCTTGGCCGACATCGTCATGGGCCGCAGTGTTCGCGACGCGCTCGACGGGCAGACCGCGATGACGATCTCGCTGAACTGCGACCTCATCGGCCCGGCGCGCCTCGGCGACCGGATCCGCGGTGAAGCCAAGATCACGCGGCGCACCCGGTCGATCGTCTTCATCGGTTGCGAACTCGCCGTCGAAGGCAAGCCGATCCTGACCGCCACCGGCATCTGGAAGATCGTGGGGACGGAGTAGTGGACGACTACAACTTCACGCCCCTAAAGCCCGCCCGCCAGGTCGCAGCCCCGCCGGGCTGGCGCTACGCCGACCAGTTCGACCCGTTCGAAGCCTTCCTCGGCCCCTATTTCGACCGCATCGTGGACGGCGCCCACGAGTTCGCCTTCATCGTCGACGATCGCCACACGAACGCGGCCGGCATCGCCCACGGCGGCGCGCTGCTGACCTTCGCCGATGCGGCGCTGGGTTACGCGCTCTGGATCGCGACCGACCGCGCGCCCTGCGTCACCGTCAGCCAGCAATCGAACTTCTTAAGCCCGGCGAACGTCGGCGACCTCATCGTTTGCCGCCCGGAGGTCGTCCGCAAGACCCGCGAGATCGTCTTCATGCGCGCCGACTTCAAGGCGGGCGATAGGACGATATTCACGGCGGCGGCGGTCTGGAAAATCTGGCCGAAGGTCTGAGGCGCGGTTAAGCATCCGCATACTCTTTGCTGCGATGCTCATCCCCGCTATGAACACCGCACGCTTACCCGCTGAACTCGTTCTGGGCACCGCAGCCCTAGGACACCTCGCGCCCGAAGAGGCGACCAAGATCATCCGCGCCGCGCTTTCCGTCGGCACAGGCTGGGTCGACTCCGTCTCCGCCGAAGTCTGCAGCGAGCCGCAGATCGCAGCCGCCCTGCCCGGCATGAAAGGCGTCCGCATCGCGACCAAGATCGCACCGATCGACGACCGCGACACCGGCACCGTCCGCCGCGCGCTGATCGACGGCATCTACCGCTCTTGCGCGCGGCTACGGACCGACCGTCTCGATGCGCTCCTGCTCGACGACATGCGCCACCTCAAGTCGCACGCGGGCGTTGTCTGGAACACGATCAAGCACCTACGCGACCATGGCGTGATCTTCGACCTCGGCGTTTGCGTGCGCGAACCGAACGAGGCGCTCCTAGCTTTGAGCGATCCCGATATCCGCCACATTCAAATCGCCTTCACGCCGTTCGACCGTCGTTGGCGCGCACCCGCCGTTGCCGACGCGCTCGCAGAACGTCCATGGATAACGGTCCACGCGCGCGCCGCCGGAACGCCGAGCCGTATGGATGCCGCGCGCGTCGCCAACCTCGCGCGCGACCTCGGCCGCGAAAGCGCGATCGACCTCTGCCTCGCCTATATGCGCGCGTCGGAGTGGATCGACGGCGCCATCGTCGACATCGACAGCCAAGCCGAACTCGCGCAAACACGCGCGCTCTTCGACCTTCCGGTGCTGAGCCGGGACGAACTTGCCGCAGTCGACAAGACACTGGCCGACGTGCCGCGCATCTACCGCATCGCTTGAAATCACAACGTCCGGCCGCTCGACAGAGCGGCCGCGCGTGTGCTCACATCGTCGGGCTGCTTCGCCAGGAGGATCGCTCATGCCCGCCAAAGCCGGCCCGTCGCCTTTCTACGCCCTGCTCGACGTCTTCCCGCTCTTGGCGTTGCCGATCTTGTTCTTGAATGTCTTGGTGCTGACCGGCCTCAGCGGCGATAACCTCGAAGCCTGGCTTGCATCCACCATCTTCACGATCCACGGGCTTTCCGGCGACTCGTGGGCTCTATCGCCCGGCGATGTCATCGTCGTGATCGGTCTCATTTTCCTGTTCGTGGAGATCATCAAATCCACGCGAACGGACGCCATTTCGCTCATCAATCACGCAATCGCAGCGTTGGCGTTCGTGGTGATGCTGATCGAGTTCCTGATCGTCAAAGGCCTCATGAACTCGACGTTCTTCATCCTCTTGATGATGCAACTCGTCGACGTCATCGCAGGCTACACCGTGACCGTCGTCGCCGCCAAACGCGACTTCGGCTCTTCGGGCGGCATCATCGGGACGAACTGACGCACTGCCCCTACGCCACCGCCTCCGCCGCACCGTTCAGCGCCTTGCCGACCGCAGGTGACACCGCGCCGAGGCGCCCGTCGTTGGCAGCGGCAACCGCGACGATGCCGCGCGCCGGATCGAACTGCATCTCGCAGTACCACAGCGTATTGGACCCGTTGTGCCACAACCCGGTCTTGCGGCGGACCAAGCCCAGCGCGTAGTCCCCGCCGAACGGCGGCGTGTGCAACATCTGCCAACTCGCCTTCGACAGAAACGGCGACTGCGTACAATGCGCCGTCAAATACGAGAGCACATCGTCGAAGCTCATATGCGCCCGCCCCGCAGGACCGACCACCGCCGGATTGTCGGTGATCGGCGCGCCGGGTGCATAAGAATCGAGCCCACCGGCCGCGTTCGGCGCATGCCCGACCGGCTGATCGAGCGCGCTAGGCGTTCCCGGTGCGCCAAAGCCCGCGCTAGCCAACTTCAGTGGCGAAAACACATGCTGTCCAATGAGCGCCTCCCACGGCGCGCCGAGCCGGGCTTCCAGCATCGCGCCCGCAACGACGTATCCGGAGTTCGAGTACTCGAAATGCGTCTCCTTCTTGCCCGCAGGAGTTTGTGCGAGCGCAAGCCGCGCGTAAGCTGATCGATCGGCCCGCGCATCCGCGCTCTCGCGGGGAAACTTGATCAACTCGGCCATGCCGATGCTGGCGGGAAGGCCCGAACGATGGCTAAGCAAATGCCGGTAGGTCACGTCGCGATATTCGGGCCGCATGTCCGGCACCGCGCCGCCAAGTGTCTGCCCCACCGTGTCGTTCCAGCCGACGCGCCCCGCTTCCACCGCGCGCGCAACGAGCGTCGCCGTCATCGACTTCGTGTTCGACCCGATGTGCCACTTGTCCGCGGTGGTGACTGTGGGGGCAAAGCCCTTCGCCCGGACGCCGTCCGCGAACGCAACACGCCGTCCGCCGATCTTCAAGGCGGCCGCGGCAAGAGCGGGCGCGCCGACACCGGCACGCAACTTCGCAAGCACGGCAAGCGTCAGCGGCTCAACCCGCGCATCGGACTGCATCGCGTCCTTCGAACGTGAGAACGTCAACGGCAGCACGCCGCCTTGCGTGAACTGGCCCGCAATCTCCGCGCCCTTGAGTTGCCCCTCGTAGCGTGCGCCGATCACCGGCCAAGTGACGAAGATCCTTTCTCCTTCAATCCGCGTCTCGCCCGCCGGAATCGGGGCGTTGCCTTGATCGATGCTATAGAGCGTCGCCTTCGGACCCGCCTCGACGACGAGCCGCAGCCGCAGCTTCTGGGCGCCAAGATCGAGCGCGCCAAACCACTCGCCGTCGAACGGCGTCGCCGCGCGAACGAATCCGGTCAATGCGCCGAGCGTGAGCGCCGCTCCTGCGGCCAGCAATGGTCTGCGTGATATCCTCATGGTCTCACCTCCCTCAGAATAAGTCTTCACGGCTTGCACGCCGCATCAAGGGCTTCGATCTCGGCTTGCAGTCCCTGGGCCGCGCGCTTGTTGGCGAATCCGACCAGCGCGAACACGACCACGCTGAACGCGATGCCGAGCACGGTCGTGGTCCACGCCCAAAACGACGCCTCGCTCTCGATCGCTTTCAAAACAGCAGCAAGCCAGTGCACGGCCATGCCGGGGATCAGCGGCCCCAGATACCACCACCAAATGCTCTGCAGTGCGTCACGCTGGCGGACGAGCTCCTGCCGGTAAAACGACGCCCAGCTACCGGTGATCGCCATCTCGTCTTTCGTCACGGCGCGCGCCACGACATAAAGCCGCCACAAGACGAACGCGACGCCGGCGGCAATCATGGCCGAGCCGAGCTTTCCGAGCAGCGTCCCGGCCGCATACGTGGACCAGCTGAACAGCACGATCAACATAGCGCCGACCGCGAACTCCCGGAAGTTGCGCCGCTGCACGACCGACTGCAGCTTCGTCGCACGGCTGCGAATTTCTTCCACGCTCATTGTAAAGCTCTCGCTCGGTTGATTGGTCCAAAGATCTCGGATGGGGTCGCGCTCAGTCATCGGCGACCTCATGAAACATGCGCGCGAGCAGCGACTTCAGGCGCGAGATGCGCGTGGCAATGGCGCCGGGCGAAAGCGCGGTAACCTCGCCGATCGCCTCCGCGCTCAAGCCCTCGAGATAAAGCGTCATGACCTGCCGGTCCGGCGACTTCAGCCGGTGGATGAGCCCGTAGAGGCGCGTCAGCGCCGCCTCGGTCTCAACCTGCTCGGCGCCGTCGCTCGCGCTCGGAACGTTCTCGATCGCGTCAAGCGTCACCAGGGCCGAACGCTCCCGCCGTTCGCGCCCCACGTGGGTCGCGGCGACGTTGCTGGTCACGCGGTACACCCACGTGCGCATCGAACAGCGCCCGTCGAACGAATTCATGCTCTTCCAAAGCGTTACATGCATCTCTTGCAACAGATCGCGGCGGCGTTCCGGATCGGCCTCGTGCGCCCGCGCGATCCGCTGCAACGCCGCGCCCCATTGCGCCGCCGCCTCCGCATATCGAGCGTCCTGATCCCCGGTCATATGCAAGGTAGACGGCGGTCTGAGGGGTTTCTTACAGCGGCCAAGAAAAATCCCGCGTTAGCCGAATGCCTTCAATGCCGCCCGGGCGATTTCGTCACCCCATTCCTGCACGAAATGCCCGCCTTCGGGGATTTCGAGCGGGGCAGGGCAACCGCGGATCGTCTGCCTGAGCGCGGCCATCACGGGCGGCCCGAGCACCGGGTCTTTCATGCCGACGGCCATGAACGTCTGCCCGCGCCAGTCCTGCGACCACCACGCCGCAGCGCGCCGCGAGAGGTCGGCCCCCTCCATGTCCGGTGACACCATGACGAGTTCCGGGAACCGCCGCACGCCGCCCTTGTAGCGCACGTCGGGAAACGGCGCGCCATAGGCCGCAGCTTCCGCGTCACTGAGCACAGGCGTGCTGCGCTTCATCAGTGCCGCGACGTCCATGTCCAGATTGGCCTTCGCGTAGGCCTTCCAGCCGTCGAAGCCGTCGCCGGGCGTCTCGCCCACGGCAAGCGTCGTGTTCATCACGAGCAGGCGCGAGAACCGCTGCGGCATCTCCATCGGCAATGTGAGTCCCAACAGCCCGCCCCAATCCTGCACGACGAGCGTGATGTTGGTGAGGTCAAGCCGCTCGATGAACCGGAGCAGCGTCGTTCGGTGAAACCCGAACGTGTAAACGCTATCCTCGACCGGCTTATCCGACCGCCCGAACCCGAAGAAGTCGGGCGCCACGACGCGGTGCCCCGCGCCCACGAACACCGGGATCATCTTGCGATAGAGGTAAGCCCAGGTTGGCTCCCCGTGCAGGCACAGAAACACCTGCCCACTGGGCTTGCCCTCATCCAAGTAATGGAGCCTCACGCCCTCGAAACCCGCTAGATCGTCGATGTAGTGCGGCTTGAACGCATAGCCGGGCAGTCCCGCAAAGCGTTCGTCCGGTGTTCGCAGGGCTTCAATGCGTGCCATCCCGGTTCTCCCATAGACGGGGCGCAGTCTGGCGCGGGTCACACCACCTGCACAATCCCTCTCGCCAAGCGCGCCGCGATGGGGCTAACGTGCGACCGAACGCTACTTTTCATCGGGCATCTGGGAGGCTCTTTTCATGCGCGAAGCGGTGGTCGTATCGACCGCACGGACGGGTTTGGCGAAATCATATCGCGGCGGCTTCAACAACACGCACGGCGCGGCCATGGCCGGTCATGCGGTGAAGCACGCGATCGAGCGCGCCAAGATCGCGCCCGGCGACGTCGAAGACGTGATCATGGGCTGCGGCCTGCCGGAAGGTGCGACGGGCCAAAACGTTGGCCGCCTCGCCGCGATCTGGGCCGGTTGTCCGGTGACGACGTCGGGCACGACGATCAACCGCTTCTGCTCGTCCGGCTTGCAGTCGATCGCAGTTGCCGCGGGTCGCATCCTCAACGAAGGCGTTCCGATCGCAATCGGCGCGGGCGTCGAGTCCATCTCGCTGGTGCAAGGCACACTCAACGTCAACCGCATCACCGAAGAGAAGTTGATGCAGACGTATCCGGCGCTCTGGATGCCGATGATCGACACTGCCGACATCGTCGCCGCGCGCTATAACATCAGCCGCGAACGCCAAGACCGCTTCTCCTATGAAAGCCAAAAGCGCACGGCCGCGGCGCAGCAGGCGAACAAGTTCGCCGACGAAATCGTGCCGATGGAAACGGTGATGACAACCGTCAACAAGGAAACCGGCGAAACGAAGAACGTCGCCTACACGGTCACGAAAGACGAATGCAATCGCCCCGACACGACGTATGAGGCCTTGGCCTCGCTGAAGCCCGTGAAGGGCGGCGACAAGTTCGTCACCGCCGGCAACGCCAGCCAACTCTCCGACGGCGCCTCGGCCGCAGTGCTGATGGAATCGAAGGAAGCCGCAAAGCGAAATCTGAAGCCGCTCGGCATCTTCAAAGGCTTCGCTGTCGCCGGCTGCGAGCCGGACGAAATGGGCATCGGCCCTGTCTTTGCCGTGCCGCGCCTGCTGCAGCGCCACGGCCTGAAGGTCAACGACATCGACTTGTGGGAGCTGAACGAAGCGTTCGCGAGCCAGGTGATCTACTGCATGGATCGCCTCGACATCCCGCACGAAAAGCTAAACGTCAACGGCGGCTCGATCTCGATCGGCCACCCCTTCGGCATGACCGGCGCCCGTCT
>CAZXAQ010000075.1:0-19649 GCA_964638635.1 uncultured Flavobacteriaceae bacterium | reverse complement strand
TCACCCATCTTTCGCGTACCGCGAAAAATGATCCTCTCCCGCAAGGGGAGAGGGAGTTAGTTCTCGCTCTCCATCGCGATGATCCAGTCGATCACCGCTTCAGAGAAGCCGTCGATGCGGGTCCAGTCGCCGGCGCCCACGCCGTTGCGGTAGGAGGCGACGTTGATCATGGTGGCGTTGCCTTTCGGCGCGCCCACGGGGTCGTGCGACTGTTCGTCGGTGATGACGATGAGGCGCGCGCCTTTTTGATCGACCTCTTTCACCGCTTTGCCGAGTTCCGTTCCGCCGTGCAGTTGGCTTTGCACGATCGCGTCGCGCAAGGCGAAGCCGCGGCGGGGCGGGACTTTCTTCACGTCGTTCGAGAACGTGAAGATCTCGACGTCCTCGCAGATCTCGCGGGCGAGAACGGCGAGGCCGCAGGCGGCGTCGAGGCGCGTCATCTCCGAACGCGCCGACAAGGGCGCGTCCATCGAGCCGGACACGTCGACGAGGATGCGCGTTTCGCCGTCGAGCTTCGCGTGGCCCTCGAGCGAGCGGAACATCGCCTTCTCGAGTTCCGGCTCGAAGTCCGGGGCGTAGCGCGCGGCCGCGATGAAACGATACGGCAGCACGCGGTCGGTGCGCATGGCATCGAGCGCGGTTGCGATCGTCTTTTTCGCGACACCGGCCGTCAGCATGCCGCGAAGGTTGCGCAAGAGCGCGAGCGCGCCGAGTTTCTTTTCGGCGATCAGGCGTTCGAACGTGTCCTTCTTCGACGCGCCGGAGGAGAGTTGCACCTCCCAGGTGTCCGGCGAGGCCAGCGTGCCGTCGACGAGCTGCTTCCAGACCTTCGCCTGATCCGCGTTCGCGGGCTTGGCGTGGGTCAAGAACAGCACGTCGCGCAGACGCACCGGGCCGTCGCGGTCGTACTTCGCGAGTTGATAGGCGTCGAATTTCTCGAATGCCTTCGCGAGGCCCTTCTTCACCTGCGCCGGAACGGGACGCTTCTTGCGCTGCTGCTGGAGGCCGATGACATCGGACCAGTAGATCGCAAGGAACTCCGTCATTTCGTCCGGGCGTTGGATCACGCGGGCGAGCGTCGCGGCGACATGCGGACGGTGCTGCTCGCTGGCCGCCATCGCGCGCACGATGAGAAGCGGCGCGTGGCGCAGCTTCATCTTTTCGCGGGCGTCGATGGCGATAGCCGCCACCGTTTCCGGGGCGACTTTCGGCACCAGCGCTTGGATGCGGTCGGCGATCGCTTCGCCGTCTTCGTAGAACTGATCCTCCCAGAGCATACAGTTCATCACCGAACGGCGAAGCTGCGCCTCCGGCCCAAACGTGCGCGCTGGTGCGCCTTCATGCGTGCGCGCCTTCTTGAAGCGCTTGAAGATGTTGAGTTTGGCCATGACGGCGCGCTCCTTTCGTTGGTTGGTTTGGACGATAGTAGATCGACGGGGAACTGGCGAACGCCGCTTTTGCCCTTGCGGGCGACTGAGCTACGGTCGTGCGAGCACGCTCGCACGCCGGCGGGAATCGAACCAGCGACCTCCGGCTCTGGGCCGGTGCTCTACCGAAGTAACGGCACTCTTCACCACCGTCGAAGGAAAAGGCGGGGAACAGGCGACACTGCTATTGGGGTTTTCCCCCAGATGCTCTACCGCTGAGCTATGGGTGCGCAGGTGTTGCACCCAGTGGGATTCGAACCCACGACCCTCTCGTTAAGAGCGAAGTAACAGATGTCTTCACCACCGCCGTCTTAATAATCGTTGTCATGGTCCGCGAGGGCGGACCACCCACGACTTTCTTTGATGTGCCGATTCAAATTTGTCTCACGCGAAGACGCGAAAGCCGCGAAGAACAAGTCGTGGGTGGTCCGCCTTCGCGGACCATGACAAGTTTGTTTTGTGTCGCAGACGCGACCTATTGATGAATGCTCTCGCCGTGTAACGCGAGGTCTTGGCCTTCGCGTTCTTGGTCGGTGTCGACGCGCAGGCCGATGAAGGCTTTGATCGCGATTAGGATGCCCCAGGTGGCGAACGCGCACCAGGCGACGGTGACGAGGACGCCGGCGGCTTGGATGCCGAGTTGGGCGGGGTTGCCGTCGATGAGGCCGCGCAAGCCGTCCGGCGAAGCGGCGGTGGCGCTGACCGCGCCGGTCGCGAAGACGCCGGCGAGAAGTGTCCCCAAGATCCCACCAACACCGTGGACACCGAACACGTCGAGCGTGTCGTCGTACTTTAGGCGTTGCTTGAGCGCGGTACAGGCCCAGTAGCAGACGGCGCCCGCCATCAGGCCGATGACGAGGCCGTGCCAGGGCAGGATGTAGCCCGACGCCGGCGTGATCGTGCCGAGGCCCGCGACGGCGCCGGAGATGATGCCGAGGACGGAGGGCTTCTTGCGCTGCCACCATTCGAGCATCATCCAGACGAAGGCGCCGGCGCAGGCGGCGAGGTGGGTCGCCACGATCGCCATGACGGCGCGCGAGCCTGCGCTCAATGCGGAACCGCCGTTGAAGCCGAACCAGCCGACCCAGAGCAGGCCCGTGCCGATGACGGCGAGCGAGAGGTCGAACGGCGCCATGTTCTCTTTGCCGAAGCCGACGCGAGGGCCGAGCACGTAAGCGGCGACGAGGCCGGCAACGCCGGCGTTGATGTGCACGACCGTGCCGCCGGCGAAGTCGAGCAGTCCCCACTGACCCAAGAAGCCGCCGCCCCAAACCCAGTGCGCACTCGGCACATAGACGATGAACAGCCAAAGGATGCAGAAGGCCAAGAACGCGTCGAAGCGAAGGCGCTCGGCGACGCTGCCTGCAACGAGCGCGACCGTGATCACCGCGAACGTCATCTGATAGATCATGAACAGCGCTTCGGGCAGGTTCGTCGCAAGCGCGTTCGTGCTTTCCATGCCTGAGCCCAGCATGAGGAAGCGGTCGAGCGTGCCGATCAACGCGCCGCCGCCGACGAAGGCGAGCGAGTAACCGGCGATCACCCAGAGGATAGAGACGAGCGACGTCGCCGCTGCCGACTGCGCCATCGTGGCGAGCACGTTTTTCCGCCGCACCATGCCGGCGTAGAACAGCGCCAAGCCCGGCAATGTCATCATCAGCACCAATGCGGTTGCGCCGATGATCCAGGCGGTGTCGGCGGCGTTGATCGTGCTTTCCGGCATCGTGGAACTCCAAGTATACGCTTTAGAAATGGCGGGAAGCGTTTCCTACCGCGAGGCCCGCGCGAGTGTCCACATTGGCCCGGCAGGCAATTGTGGGATAACGCCCTCACCTCGGCGCCCTCGAATTCGCTAGGGAACAGGCGAGACTGCACTGCCCTTCTGGGGCTTCCGATGCTCTCCACTGAGCTACGCGGTCTTGCGACCGCAGCCGGGATTCGAACCCGGCGACCCTCGGACTAGCGAAGTAACAGATCTCTTCACCACTAGCTTTCGTTGGCGCCACGCATGGACGCTATTCGGAACGATGGAACAACGGGGAACGGCCGAGTGCGGACGAGCACCGCTTGATCGTCACCAAGGACGTAGGTCCAAGCGGATCGTAGGCCGAAGGCTCGCTTCGATGCTTGCGGACTGAAGCCGGACTCGAAGTCATCTCGCACGCGAGACCAAGCTCTGCTTCGCGGACCTGCGGGACGGGCGGTCCCGCTTCGACGTGGACGAAGTATCCGAACTCTTCACCACCGCTGATTTCTGGCGTCGCGCGTGAGCCAACCGCTGGATGAACGCAACGCCTTTGAGGTTTCTGGGGAACAGGCAAAACCGGCGTCAGGAACGAAGACGCAAGCGGAACGATTTCGCGTTCCGCCGGAGCCCGCGTCGCACCGCTCCTCGCAGGAGCAGTTCCACGGTACGCTTCGAACCAGGCGGGATTCGAACCCGCTTTGCCCTGGTGCGATGTATCCGGTCTCTTCACCACCAGAGTTTCTTGGCCCGCGCCGAAAGCACGGCGCGGGCGATAGAGCTTCCAGGGGAACGGTCGAACTCGGATAGCCCCACATGGTGGAGCGCTCGGTTTCCAACGAAGTATCCGGGGTCTTCACCACCTGGAAGTTCTGAGTTTAGCTTCAAATTTCAATCAAGATCGTCATGGCCGGGCGTGTGCCGGCCACCCCGCGCCCATGCAAAAGGGCTGGTAAGGGCGTGGTAAGGTGTGCCAGGGTGGCCGGGTCAAGCCCGGCCATGACGAGTCTTTTGGTACATCAAGTGAATTTTGTCGCGGCGCTTAAGGGCGAAATGGCGCGCCGTCTAGCAGGCCGTATGCCTGCCCTGCCCTCGGTGGTCCGCGATTGCTCGCGCCGTTCCCTCCGGCAGGCCCCGCGCTTTGATGGGATCCGGGTCTCCCTGGCCCTTTCGGGCCCTGCACGTTTTCGCGTGGAGGGACATGAAAAAACCCCTCCGAAGCTCGCGCTCGGGAGGGGTCCAAGGTCGTGGACCGGACAGCCTTCCGTCAGAAGGCCCCTCCGTGAGCAGCGCGCGCGCCGACGCTTAGCGTGGTGACGCCAAGGTCAAATGCGCTCAGTCGATTTTTCGATCTTCCGGTCATGCGCTGCTCTGTTTTCCGTTTCGCGTGCGGGCTGCCCCGCACAAGGGACGCGGCTTCTACGCTTCTCGATTCGCTACGTCAAGCGGGGCGTCAGGATTTTTCGTCGCGGACTTCGATCACCATGGTTTTGAAATCGAACGTCACCGCGTAAGGGCGCAGGAAACCATGCGAGACGATGCCGCCGATGCGCGTGCCTAACGCCATTTCGAGTTGCGGCGGGAACGCGCCGAAGAGTCCGCTCATGCGCTCGCGGCGCAGCGTGCCGAGCGAGATCGACTTGGCCTCGAAAGGCGCGATAGCTGCGGTGCCGATGCCGCCGTTCTTGTCACCCGACGGCGTCGGTGCGGCGATGCCCGCGGCCTTGAGCGTCGACTCCGGCGCGGTGAAAGCCGCACCTGCGAGGCCGGTGTCGACGAAAAACAGCTGCGGCTCACCATCATTCAAGCGGCCCGAAGCCAGCAGAAAGTGATCACCCGCTTGCCAAAACGGAATCGCGGCGAGTGGCGGCGGTTGTTTGACGGCGGCGCCCGCCTCAAGCCGGAGAAGGCCGTTGCGGTAGTCGATCGTGGCGCGGAAGCGCGACAGCAGGCCCGTGCCGATGACGCCCGCGACCGGCTTACCGTTCGCGGCGGGCGCAAACTTCGCCGTGCTGACGAGCGCCACGGGAATGTCGGCGAGCGTCATGTCGCCGATGCCGAGACGCGAAAGACGGCCATAGGCAACCTCGGCGGTCTTGCCGCCGGCGAACGTGCCCTGCTCCGCGCCTGCGACCGGTACGGCAATCGCCTTCGCGAATTCCGGATCGAGGATCGTCTCGGCCGCGCCGGTGTCGATGATGAAGAGACCCTCCTTACCGTTCGCCGTTGCGCGCACCGCGGGCAGCGGATCGGTGTGTTCGAACGATACGGCCGCCGAGAGGCCGCGCGACAGGATGCGGTAAGGCCGATCCGTGCCGAACAAGGCGAAGCCAGCGGCGCGGGCCACGCGCCCCGTTGCCGTTAGCCAGCGCGTGGCGTCCGCGAAGTTGCCCCGGCGGCTTTCGAGTTCGGCCATGGCAGCGGCCGCCTTCCTGTCGGACGTATCGCGTGCCAAGGCGGCCATCAGCGCCTTCTCTGCTTCCGGCCAGCGGTTCGCCATCAGGTGGATCGTGCCCTGCCGCCTGAGCGCCGCGGCGTAAGCGGGATCCTGCGCCGGCACCGCTTCGTAAGCCGCGAGCGCTTCGGCGAATTTGCCTTGCGCGAACAGTGCGTCCGCATCGGCGGCGTGCGCGCCGCCCGCTGCGGCCAACGATATCGCCCACAGCAATGACATCAACCAACTCCGCATTTGCGCCTCCATCGTCCTTGCATCATTTAAATTTCGCTATATTCTTAAATGATTGAGCAGCGAGAGTCCATGGCCCGGCAGACGGCTGACAGTCTTGTGATCCGTGGACGCAAACCGTTGCGCGCGCTCAGCGCGCCGCAGCGGGTGCGCATTCTGGAGTGTTTGCTCGCGCGGGCGCCGCAGTCGATCCGCGAGGTGGCGGCGGCGCTGAGTCGCCCGCCGGCGGCGCTTTACCATCACGTCGCACTGCTCGAACGGGCCGGCTTGATCGTGCAGGCGGGGGTGCGCGGCGCAGGGCGAAAGGCCGAGCGGATCTACGCGCCGGCCGCCCGCGCGCTACACGCGGCACCGCCTCGGACGAAGACGGAGCGCGATGAACTTGCCCGCGCCGGCGAAACGCAGGTTCGGTACGCGCTGCGTAGGTTCTCGCGCGCCGTCCGTGCAGGTGAGGTGCCGCTTCAAGGTGCTACGCGCGCTGCGGCTGCGCGCCACCTCACGCTTTGCGTATCGCCCGCGCAGCTTGCCGCCTTGAACCGTGACATCGACGCGTTGACCTCCAAGTGGGCGAACGCGTCGGCAGCCGACCGCGGCGTGCAGCTGTCGCTGCTCGTCGTGCTCGCACCCGAAACCGGCTAGGCCGGCGATCGAAGGCGCTTCAATTCAAGCGCCCCGCGCAATGCTTCCGGCACGCGGATCGGCCCGTCCTCGCCGATCGTCACCTGTGTCGTGTCGCAGACGCCGACGCACTTGTCGCCGAGGAACAAGGCGCAGCCGATGTCAAACGACGTGGTGCCGAAGCGCGTGACGCCCAAACCCACATCGTAGTCGCCGGGATAGTGCGCCTCGGCGAGGTAGCTGATGCGGATGCTGGCGATGACGAAGCGGAACGCCGGATCCTCACTGATCAGGCTGTCCAAGAAGGAGACGCGGCCATCCTCGTAGAATGAGGCGAGCGCAACGTTGTTGAGATGACCTTCGACGTCCATGTCGGAGAAGCGGGCGATGACCCTGCGGAAGTATGGGTAGCTGGCGCGCGCCAGGCGGTGTGGTTCGGGTTTCATTCGCGTTTGATGGCGGCCAGGCGTTTGTCTGTCAACGGCGGCGGGGCTAAGGTCTTCCCATCGCGACATTCAAGGAGACGCTCCCCATGGACTTCCGGATTCCGCCAAACGTCAAAGAGTTGCTGGGTAAGCTTGACGACTTTATCGCGCGCGAGATCAAGCCGCTTGAGAACCAGGACGACAATATCCGTTTCTTCGATCACCGGCGCGAGCATGCGCGCACGGATTGGGACAATGACGGGTTGCCGCGGAAGGAGTGGGAAGCACTGTTGCGCGAGATGCGCCGGCGGGCGGACAAGGCGGGATTTTTGCGACTTGCCTTGCCGAAGGAATATGGCGGGCAGGATATCGGCAACTTGGCGATGGCGATCATTCGCGAGCATTTGGCAGCGAAGGGGTTGGGGCTACACAACGATCTGCAGAACGAAGCCTCGATCGTCGGCAACTTTCCGCAGGTGCTGATGTTCCGCGACTTCGGTACACCGAAGCAGAAGGAGGAGTTCATCAACGGCATGCTGGCGGGCACGCACCGGCCAGCGTTCGGCCTCACCGAGCCGAAGCACGGGTCGGACGCGACGTGGATGGAGACGCGCGCGGTCAAGGACGGCAACGGCTGGCGCATCACGGGCGAGAAGTTTTGGAACACGGGCGTGCACACGGCGAGCCACGACATGGTGTTCGCGCGGACGAGCGGGAATGACGGCGATGCCCGCGGCATCAGCTGCTTCCTCGTGCCGATGAACGCGGAGGGCGTGAAGATCGAGTTCTATTACTGGACGTTCAACATGCCCACGGATCACGCGCATGTGTCGTTCAAGAACGTTTGGGTACCGGATGAGGCTTTGTTTGGGCCGGTGGACAATGGGCTCGTGCTCGCGCGGCATTTCGTGCACGAGAACCGGATTCGCCAGGCGGCGTCGTCGCTCGGGGCGGGCGTCTATTGCTTGAACGAGTCCATCGATTACGCGAAGGCGCGCAAGCCGTTCGGCAAGCCGCTGGCCGCGAACCAGGCGATTCAATTTCCGACCGTCGAGTTGATGACGCAGGCGGAGATGCTGCGCTTGCTGATCCAGAAAACCGCGTGGGAGATGGATCAGATGACGGGGCCGGAGATTCAGATCTACCTCTCCGACAAAGTGTCGATGTGCAATTACTGGGCGAACCGCTTCTGCTGCGAGGCGGCGGACTGGGCGATGCAGGTGCACGGCGGCATGGGCTATTCGCGGCACAAGCCGTTCGAACACATCTACCGCCACCACCGGCGGTATCGGATTACGGAAGGGTCGGAGCAGATCCAGATGCGCAATGTGGCCGGGCACATGTACGGGTTCTTGGGGAAGAACCGGCCGCGAGATGAATGACGATAGTACAGAACAGTTGTCGGAGATCGATGAGCGGCTTGTCGCTGCGAAACTGGACGCGGCAGGACTACGCTATCAGCGAGAGCCTTCGTTCATTGCGCACGGCAAGAAGCCTGATTTTCTGATCGAAACCCCGAACCCCGTTTGGCTGGAGGTAAAGTCCATCGGCGATAGTTTCGAGTGGGACTCCGTCTTGAAGCGATATGATGCATTTCGCTTGATCGCGCAGAAACTTCCGGAGAACGTACACGCGACCTTTGGCGTCACTGAGCGGACATCATCTGAACAAGTTTCCATTCTCGGCGACGTGTTAGGCCGAGTAAGCGATAAACTCGTCGCGCATGAGAGGGTCATTTGTGTCCTGAACGGTGCGAAGCCGGCGCTCAGTTGGTTGAGCGCGCGAATCGCTGGCAAGGACAGTCTTGTTTTGAGCAACTGCCTCCCGGACGGATGCCCGCTACCATTCGTTGTTGAAGGTGAGTTTCCCTATGGCCCGGTAACGGTCTTTACGCAAGACGGTCAACAACTGCAGAAACTGGGCGTTGATGTTTTCTCGGCAGGTATCATTGACGCCTTCGCTGTCATAACCCGAGTGGCTACCACTTATTCGGGTTGGCACATGGGTTATGCAGACGGCGCAGTGAAGAGCAAGATCGTTGACCGTCTGCAAGATCATCTGAAGGATGCAAACCGGAAGGTGAGGAATGCGCAAACCTACGTGAGCGCGCCCGGCGTTGTAGTTGCTACGGTCCGATCACGATCGGACTTCACGCAATTGCGCTGGGCGTGCAAGGGCAGACCTATGGTCGGCTTCGAACCCGGCCACTCTAAGCAGTATTTTCTTGGACGTACTAACGCGTTCTTTCAGAAACTTCAAAACAGAGCGATTGGCCACGTTCTCGGTTTTGATCGTGACACCGGGTTGCGGGTCATTACCAACGAATATGCAGAGCAATCTCTCGATCGACTTTCCGTAGCGCGACTTGTTCGCGCTTTGCGTAATCCGGTGACACACGAAACATCCGGTGATTCCGGGGATACGTGATGAACTCAGCTTCAGCCGCCGACCGCCGCTGGTCTATCGGACACGTGAGCGCGGCGGCTTGCGCTTGGGCTTCGATATTCGATTGTCTCCCCCAAAGTGAAACTTTGGGGGAGTGGGTGCGCAACGCAGTTGCTGCACCCGAGGGGGGCGGCACGCGCGCGACCTACGCGCGCTTGTCCGCGGTGCCGCAAAGCTCGTTTCCGCCTCTAAGCTTCGGGTACATGGGGTTGTTCGCTCAAATTACGACCAGGTACCCCCCGGCCGCCGCGGCGACGAGGGTCCCCGGGTCGGGGATCGCAGAATCGCTAACGCACGGGTACATGGGGTTGTTCGCTCGAAGGATACGGCGACAGGTAATCGTGTCCCCAATACTCCTGGTTTCGTAGGGAGCGCCGGGTAACTACCACACGGTCTTCGCGCCCAGTGCCGCGATGGCCGGGTCGATGGTCAGGATGGCGCTGGCGGCCTCGATGCCGTGAGCAGCTATGATTCTGTCCCACGGATCGCGGTGTGTGTTGGGCATCCTGCCGGCACGAACTGCGACAGCAGATGTCATGTCTAGAATCTGGAAACGGCTTCGCCGCAACAAGTCGGGAAGATCGGGCGGTAGGTCAATTGGGATCTTGCCGATCAGATACTTGTACGACCATTCGTAAAGCGAAACAGATGGAACGCCGACATCTTGTGCCGGGTTTGCAATCATCGTGCGGCAGCGCGTTGGGAGATTCGCGTCGTCTGTCATCCACCAGATGAACGCGTGGGTGTCTAGAATGAGCATCAGCGCCGGGGCTTGCGCTTCGGCTTCGAAATTCCGAATCCGTCGGTATGCTCGCCCTCCAGCCAAGCCTGCTCTTTCTTGCTCAGTGGCTTCAAGAACGCGTCGCTTGGAATATTCCAGTGTTTCGCAAGACCGGGCACCCGCGGCTTCAATTCGGCGACGACTTCAAGCCGTACCAGGGGTTTTCCTTTGCGCGAGATCACAACCTCGTCGCCGGCAATCGCGGCGTCGACGAGTTCGGAAAGCGTTGCCTTCGCTTCGGCTATGTTGACGGTCTTGTTCATTCGGTCATTTTCCTCAACTCGCCCATGATGGTCAAGTGAGATGACCAACTGGTGAACTGGTTTTTGCCCTTGATTTTGTTCTTGATATGTTCTATTATTCTCCGATCTTATCTGAGCGTAAGGCCCCGCCACAGGACGGAAATGCACATGCCCTCAATCGTCTCACGGCTCCAGTCGGCACCGCGCTGCGCCGGCCGCTCGAAGCGGACGAAAATGCCGTGCCTGGCTCCCGCCGTCCGCGGTTTTCACGTCTGCCGATTTCACGGCGCCCGCGGCGGCGCTCCGCACGGCAACCGCAATGCCTGGAAACATGGCACCAGGGGTAGGGCTTGGCTTGGGCACGCGCGCGACCTGCGCGCGCTTGTCCGCGGTGCCGCCAAGCTCGTTTCCGCCTCTAAGCGTCGGGTACATGGGGTTGTTCGCTCAAATTCCGAGCCGGTACCCCCTGCCGCCCCCCTGTCTGGTAGGTGGCTCACCCGGGAGCGCGGGCTTCCAGCCCGCTCTTTTTTCCCTTCCGTACAGCGTCACCGCTCAAAGGAAGAGCGGGCTGGAAGCCCGCGCTCCCGGGTCGGGCCAATCTCACGGCCTAAGTGTGCCCCATCACGCGCTTCGGTTTGTAGGGCTCCTCCAGCGTCTTGATGTCTTCGGCGTCGAGTTTGAGCGTCAGCGCGGCGGCGGCATCTTCGAGGTGGTGGGGTTTGGAGGCGCCGATAATCGGGCTTGTGATCGCGGGTTTCGTGAGCATCCAGGCGAGGGCGACTTGGGCGTTCGGTTTGCCGTGTTTTTTTGCGATGGCCGTGACGCGCTCGACGATCTCGAAGTCTTGGGGTTGGTAGTAGAGCATGTGCGCGAATTCGTCGGTGCCGGCGCGGGAGGTTTCGGCGTTCGCGGCGCCTTGCTTCTTCGGGTTGTCGCCTTGCTTGCGGTTGCCGGTGAGGAAGCCGCGGGCGAGCGGGCTCCACGGGATGACGCCGATGCCTTCGGAAAGGCAGAGCGGGAACATCTCGCGCTCTTCTTCGCGGTAGACGAGGTTGTAATGCGGTTGCATGGAGACGAACTCAGCGAGGCCGTTCGCGCGTTGCAGGCCCAGCATTTTCATGAACTGCCAGGCGTACATGGACGACGCGCCGATGTAGAGCGCTTTGCCGGCCTTCACGACGTCGTTCAGCGCTTCGACGGTTTCTTCCATCGGCGTGTCGTGGTCGAAGCGGTGGATTTGGTAGAGGTCGATGTAGTCGGTGCCGAGGCGCTTCAAGCTCGCGTCGACCGCTTCCATGATGTGTTTGCGGGAGAGGCCGCGGTCGTTCGCGCCTTTGCCCATGGGCGAGAAGACCTTGGTTGCGATCACGACTTGGTCGCGCTTGGCCATTTCTTTCAGCGCGCGGCCCGTGACCTCTTCGCTGGCGCCGATCGAGTAGACGTCGGCCGTGTCGAAAAAGTTGATCCCGAGGTCGAGGGACTGCTTGAAGTAGGGGCGCGAGGCTTGCTCGTCCAAGATCCACTCGCGCCATTTCGGGCTGCCGTAGGTCATGCAGCCGAGGCAGAGGCGGGAGACTTTCAGGCCGGTCTTTCCGAGGCGCACGTAGTCCATGGCAATTCTCCTTCTGTTGCGCCATCTTTGCGCGAAACCCGGGCGTGATGCGAGAGAGAACGGATGGCGAAATCTTGGGGCGAAAAGTTGCTGGGCGGGGCGCCGGCCCATGTGTCGCCGATGACGAAGGCGATGTGGGGTATGGCGAAGGGCGATAAGCTCTTCATCGCAACGCCCGTCATGGTGCGCGACTATATGAAGAAGATCCGCAAGGGGTCGTCGCGCACGATCGTGCAGATGCGCGAGGACTTCGCGAAAGCGCACAAGGCGGATGCGACCTGCCCGATGACGGCGAGCATCTTTGCGCGGATTGCGGCGGAGGCGGCGATCGAGGAGATGGAAGACGGCAAACCGGTGGACAAGATTACGCCGTTTTGGCGGCTGGTCGACGCGAAGAGCCCGATTGCGAAGAAGCTCTCGTGCGGCGCGGCGTTCGTCGCAAAAATGCGGCGACAAGAAGGGATTGCATAAGATGACCTACTTGAACGCATCGCTGATCGGCAAAGCGGACGGCGTGAAGTTGCTGGCGACGCCGGCGCTGGCGATCGATTTGCCTTCGTTCGAGCGGAACGTCGTCGCCATGCAGGAGCATTGCAATCGCGTGGGGCTCAAGCTTCGGCCGCATGCGAAGACGCACAAATGCGCGGAGATCGCGCGGCGGCAGATGAAGGCCGGCGCGGTTGGGCAATGCGTCGCAAAGTTGGGCGAGGCGGAGGCGCTGGCGGAGGCCGGGATCGACGGGCTGTTGGTGACGTCGCCGGTCGTGAGCCCCCAAGCGTTCGCGCGGGTGGCGAAACTGAATGCGCGGCTTGGCGATTTCATGGTGGTTGCGGACAGCGCGACCTGTGTTGAGGGTTACGCGCAGGCGGCGCGGGCTTCGGGCAAGCGGCTGAAGGTGCTCGTCGACGTCGACATCGGCTTGCACCGGACGGGCATCCAACCTGGAGAGCCCGCACGTGCGCTGGCGCAGAAAATTGCCGCCGATCCGCAGCTCCAGTTCATGGGGCTGCAGGGTTATGCGGGGCAGTTGCAGCATGTGCCGGTGTTCGAAGAGCGTCGCACGCAGTCGCTGGCCGCGATGAAGCTGCTCGGCGATACGCGCGATGCGATCGTGGCCGCCGGTATCCCCTGCCCTATCGTTTCGGGCGGCGGCACGGGGACGTTCAACATCGATCCGGAGGCGCGTGTGCTGACGGAGCTGCAGGCGGGCTCCTACATCTTCATGGACAAACAGTATGGCGAGGTGCGCATCGCCAACGCCGCGCCGATGGCGTTCGAGATGTCGCTGTTCGTGCAGACGACGGTGATCTCAGCCACGATGCCGGGGCTCGTCACAACGGATGCCGGGTTGAAGTCGTTTGCGACCGAAGCCGGGGCGCCGATCATTTCCTCGGGCGCGCCGGAGGGGGCGAACTACTTCTTCTTCGGCGACGAGCAGGGCGGGATCATCTTGGGCGGGGCGGAGAAGGCGCTTCCGCTCGGCGCCGTGTTGCGCTGCGTCGTGCCGCACTGCGACCCGACGGTGAACCTTTACGACGCCTACCATGTTGTCGACGGCGACAGGCTCGTCGACATCTGGCCGATCGAGGCGCGGGGGCGGTCCGCCTGAGGTGCGAATCTGAACCGGGTGTTCATCGTCGGTTCATCGCGAGAGTCCGACGATTTCGACGGGACCTCGGGGGGACGTGGAATAGGAGCACTGACATGAAACTCTTGAGCACATTGGCGTTCGCGGCCGCGGCTCTCGTCGCCGCCACGTTTGCGACCGCCGCACCGGCGAAGGCGGACAGCTTCGGCGTCTATGTCGGATCGAACGGCTTCGGCGTCCAGGTGAGCAACTACGATCGCGGGTACTATGGGTATCCCGGCTATTACTATGGCGGCACCTACGACCGCTGCCGCGACCGTTGGTACTACAAGCGCCACCGGCACTGCTGGCACTACGGCTATCGCGGCTACTATTACGGCGGATACTATCCGCCTTACCGCTATGGCTACTATCCGTATCGCCACTGGCGCACCAATCATTGGTATCCCCGGCACCATTGGCGGGGCCATTGGGGACACCATGGATGGAAGGGCGGCCACTGGGGCGGCCATCACGGCCGCGGCCACTGGGGTGGCGGACATCGCGGCGGACACTGATCCGCTCAACGAAGGCCCGCTTTAACGGCGGGCCTTTTCGCTTCAGTCGCGCTTGAGGTAGCTGCTCAAGCCCACGATCTCGTTGTAGGCGTGGAACGTCACGCGCTCGAGCGTCGGGTCGGGTTTGCCTTTGAGCAAGGCGGCATAGGTGCGCTCGGCGGTCTTGGCCGCGGTCAGCAGCGCGCTGATCGGGAACAGGACTAGGCGGTAGCCCATAGCGCCCAAGTCGGTCGCGTTCAGCATCGGGGTCTTGCCGTCTTCGACCATGTTGGCGACGAGCGGCGTTCCTTTGAAGCGGTCGGCGATGAGGCGCAATTCTTGTTCGCTTTGCGGGGCTTCGACGAACAGGATGTCGGCACCGGCTTCGAGGTAGGTATCGGCGCGGCGCAGCGCCTCGTCGCGGCCGTGGATCGCGCGGGCGTCGGTGCGGGCGATGATGAGGAAGTCGCGGCTCACCCTTGCGGCGGCGGCAGCGCGGATCTTGGCCGCGCCTTCGTCCATGGGCACGACCTCTTTGCCGTCCATGTGGCCGCAGCGTTTGGGGAGGACTTGGTCTTCGAGCTGGATCGCGGCGGCGCCCGCTTGCTCGTAGGCGCGCACCATGCGTTCGACGTTGGCGGCGCCGCCGTGGCCGTTGTCGCCGTCGGCGATCAGGAAGGCGGGCGCGGCGGCGGGTGCGAAGGCGCGGACGCGGTCGATCATCTCGGTCGCGCTGACGATGCCGATGTCGGGCACGCCGAGAAGCGAGCCCGCGACGCCGAAGCCCGTCATGTAGACGGCCTCGGCACCGGCGCGCGCGGCGATGCGGGCGGTCAGCGCGTCGTAGGCACCGGGGGCGATGAGGACGCCTGTACGGAGGCGTTCGCGGAGGGTCATGTGCGCTGACTACTCCTTCGCCTGGCGTTAGGGAAGGGCCTGAGATCCCGACGCATTCATCTCCTCGCTAACGAAGCGCGTATCCATCCAACCGAGAGGAAGACAACCAGAAACAGGAAACCGACGATCCATCGCAGTTCCGGCAAGACGAGATCGGCGTCGATCGGGATCAGCAGAACCTGCGCCGCTGCGGTCTTGTAGGGCACGAGTGGGCCATATGCCGGGTCAGCCATGAAACGGATGAACGCGCGCCGGCTTGGCGCGCGCATCACGACAACACGATCCCAACCATCCATAGCGGGCTCATAGCCAACCAAGTTCCGGCCCTGCACCCGGCCGGCGACCAGCGGTAGCTCGCCTTGTTTGAGCGCCAAGGGTGTGACGGCTTGTTCATAGATCTCATTGGCTTGCACCGGTGTGCCGGAAAACCCGGCCAGGGGCGGGACCGCAGTCAGGGTGCGGTTGTAGCGCATTAGGTTCAGCATCAGCACGGCTCGCCCGTCGTCTTGTTCGGCCCAACGCTGCATGCGCTCAATGAAGATCCGGCGCTCACCAACCGGTTGCACCAAAGTCTTGTCGAGCGCGGTCATGTACGCATCGATTTCGGCCTTGCTCAGCGGGGCGCTCCAAAGCGACGGCGATTGCCATAGGCAAACCGCAACGAACAGAGCCACCAGAACGGCACCAAACGCGAACTCGAAACGATAGCGGGTCATGCGCGTTCCCATATTCGATTTCCGGGTCGCTTCTTGCTGGCGCAAAGTGACACAATTTTGGCGTACGGGCCACTCCCGCTTGGCGGCTACAGCGCGTATCGTGCCGTGATCGGAGATCCGGACGCTTTCCGGGTTGCCCAACTCCCACCGGCAGGAACCGACTCATGATGCAAGCTCAAGCGCGAGCGATCGCGGACGCAGCGGCAAAAGCGTACGCGACACCGCTCGACAAGATCGACGTCAGCGATCCGGAACTCTACCGCACGAATACGTTCTGGCCGTACTTCGAGCGCTTGCGCAAGGAAGAGCCGGTCCACTACTGCGCGGAAAGCATGTTCGGACCTTACTGGTCGGTCACCAAGTACAACGACATCGTTCACGTGGACACGAACCACGCGATCTATTCGTCGGAGTCGTCCTTGGGCGGCATCACGCTCAAAGACGACCCGAAGGACTTCACGCTGCCCATGTTCATCGCGATGGACCCGCCAAAGCACGACGCGCAGCGCAAGGTCGTCAGCCCGGTCGTCGCGCCGGTCAATCTCGCGCGTATGGAAACGCTCATCCGCGACCGCATCCAAACCATCTTCGACAACCTGCCGACGAACGAGACGTTCGACTGGGTCGAACGCGTATCGATCGAGCTGACGACACAGATGTTGGCGACGCTGTTCGGCTTTCCCTGGGAGGAACGGCGCAAGCTGACCTATTGGTCCGACGTCGCGACTTCGCTGGAAGGCAGCGAGCTTGCGCCCACGAAAGAAGCCCGCGAGGCCGTCTTGTTGGAGTGTCTCGCCCGCTTTACGGAGCTTTGGAACGAACGCGTGAACGCCGAACCGCGCGGCGATCTAATCTCCATGATGGCGCACAGCGACGTCACGAAGAAGATGGATCCGATGGAGTATCTGGGAAACATCATTCTGCTGATCGTCGGCGGCAACGACACCACGCGCAACTCCATCTCCGGCGGCGTCCTGGCCCTGAACGAGAACCCGGATCAGTATCAAAAACTGCGCGAGAACCCGGCGCTCGTCGAATCGATGGTGCCGGAGATCATCCGCTGGCAGACGCCGCTCGCCCATATGCGCCGAACAGCGCTTCAAGACACGGTGCTGCGCGACAAACAAATCAAGAAGGGCGACAAGGTCATCATGTGGTACGTCTCGGGCAACCGCGACGAAGAGGCGATCGAAAATCCAAACGCCTTCATCATCGACCGCCCGCGTGCCCGCCAGCATTTGTCGTTCGGCTTCGGCATACACCGTTGCATGGGCAACCGCCTCGCCGAGATGCAGCTTCGGATCGTCTGGGAGGAGATCCTCAAGCGTTGGCGCATGATCGAAGTCGTCGGTGAGCCGCGGCGGCTCGCGAACCCCTTCGTGAAGGGCTACGAGACGCTGCCGGTTCGCATCCGCCAATAGGCGGCGCTACTCGTCGTCTTTGATAACGTCGGGGACGTTTTCTTCTGCTGGGATGGCGTAGACGCCGTTCAGCCAGCGGGCGAGGTCGAGGTCGGCGCAGCGTTTGGAGCAGAACGGACGGAAGCGTTCGTCGGGCTCCTTCTTGCAGATCGGGCAGTGGCGAACGGGCTTCATTGGTCGGCACCGACGTCGAATTGGGCGCGGGGGAAGTTCGTGCGGGGTTCGAAGCGCAAGCCCGCGGCGGCATAGCGGCGGAGCGTTTGCTTCATGTCGTCGCCTTGCGCCTCGATCCAGCGGATGACTTCGGGTGCGGCGTAGGCGACGAGCTTCGTGCCGGGGCGCGCCTTCGCTTCGCGCGCGACGCGGCGGAGCAGTTCGGCGGCGACGGTGACGACCGTCTTAATGCGGCCGTGGCCGTGGCAGGGGTCGCAGACTTCGGAGAAGAGTTTTGCGAGCGGCTCGCGCACGCGTTTCCTCGTCATCTCGACGAGGCCGAACTCGGACATCGGCAGGATCTGCGTGGGCGTGCGGTCCTTCGAGACGCTTTCGGCGAGCACTGTCAGCACCTGGCCGATGTTCTCGGGCTCGTTCAGATGGATGAAGTCGATGACGATCAAGCCGCCGATGCCGCGCAGGCGCAGTTGGCGGCCGATTTCGGCGGCGGCTTCGAGGTTTGTCTTCAGCGAGGTTTGTTCGAGGCCGGTCGCCTCGGTGTAGCTGCCGGAGTTCACGTCGATCGAGGTCAACGCTTCCGTCGTTTCCAGCGTGATCCAGCCGCCGGAGGGGAGCCGCACGCGCGGTTGCAGCAGCGCCTCGATCTCACCTTCGATGTTGTGCCGATCGAAGAGTTCGCCGGGGCCGTTGAAGTGGTGGATCTTGTCGACGGCGTGCGGCATGGCGCGCGTCGCGTAGGCGCGGGCTTGGGCGGCGGCTTCGGCGTCGTCGATCAGGACGCGCGTGGTGTCGTCGTCGACGCCGTCGCGCATCGTGCGCTCCACCGGGTCGAGGTCGTGGTAGACGGTCGTGGGTACCTTCGCCATGGTGCGGCGCGCTTGGATTGTGCGCCACTCGTCGCCGAGGCGCGCGATGTCGGAGGCGATGTCGTCGCGGCTCGCCGAGAGCGCTGCGGTGCGGACGATGTATCCCGCACCAGCCGCCGCACGCGGGTCATTCGCGCCGATGTCGGTGAGCAGATCGGTCAGGCGCTTCCTCTCGCCTTCGTCTTCGATGCGGCGCGAGAGCGCGACGCCGGATTGGTTCGGCACCAGCACCACGAGACGGCCCGGCAACGTGACGTTCGCGGAGAGGCGCGCGCCTTTGTCGCCGATCGGATCTTTGATGATCTGCACCAGAACCGCTTCGCCTTCGCGCACGCATTTCGTGATGCAGGGTTGGTCCATGAAGCTTGGCAGGTCGGCCAGGCAACGTGCTTCACGGGCGGCGAGGAAGCCTGCTTTGTCCAAGCCCAAATCGACGAACGCGGCTTGCATGCCGGGCAGCACGCGTTGCACGCGGCCGAGCATGATGTTGCCGAGCAGACGATGGCCGTGGCGGCCTTCACGGCCGCTCTCCGCCGTGCGTTCGATGAAGAGTTCGCTTAAGCGCGCTTCATCGACGAAGGCGACCCGCGTTTCGGCGGGGCCGACATTGATCAGTACTTCGGAAGCCAAAGCGATACCAAGTAACGTGAGTTGCGATTGGCTCTAGCTTAGCAGGTTCACGCGGCGCCGCACGCCTTAAGCATGAGCAACGTTTCGGTCAGCGGAAGGCCGACAACGTTCGTGTACGAGCCGTTGATCGCGCGCACGAAGGCCGCCGCGCGGCCCTGGATCGCGTAGCCGCCGGCTTTGCCCAAACCTTCGGCAGATTGCACATAGGCGGCGATTTCTTGCGCGTCGAGGCGGCGAAACGCGACCTTTGTTTCAACGATGCGGGTCCGGAGCTTCGCATCGGCGTCGATGATGGCGACCGCTGTGATGACGATGTGGCGGCGGCCGCTCAGAAGCGACAGGCACTTCGTGACGGTTGCGTCATTTTCTGCTTTGGGGAGAATTCGTCGCCCACAAGCCACAACGGTGTCGGCGGCGAGGATCACCGCACCCGTCGTGCGCGCGTGCACGGCCCGCGCTTTCTCCGTCGCGATCCTGAGTGCGTGCGGACGCGGAAGCTCGCGCGGGCGAACGCTCTCGTCGATGTCCGCGGGTTCGACGCGTGCGGGCTTGATGCCGATCTGTTCGAGCAACGCGAGACGGCGCGGGCTAGCGCTCGCCAAAATCAGAGTAGATGTCACTTGCTGCGATAAACGATCCGGCCCTTCGTCAGATCGTAGGGGGTCATTTCGACGGTGACTTTGTCGCCGGCCAGCACGCGGATGCGGTTCTTGCGCATCTTGCCCGCGGTGTGGGCGATCACGATGTGTTCGTTGTCGAGCTTCACGCGGAAGGTCGCGTTCGGGAGAAGCTCCACGACCGTGCCTTCGAAACTGAGCAGTTCTTCTTTCGCCATTCTGTC
>CAZXAQ010000074.1:0-19868 GCA_964638635.1 uncultured Flavobacteriaceae bacterium | reverse complement strand
GCGTTCTCCGCCTTAACTGATTCGCAAGCATGTTTTGCGAAAAGGTTAACTGCGCATTCAGGCTCTTCACGGTGGGGGGGCATTGAAGCGCCATTGAGGAGAACTGCATGAAAACAAAACTGACACTACTTGCCTCGACCACGCTCGCCGTTTTGGCGCTCTCCACTCCGGCCAACGCGGCCGGAAGCGGTTGGTACGTCAATCTGTCGGGCGGTGCGAACTGGCTTTCGGATGAAGGCTTTTCCGCGTCAACCGCTGGCCTCGATACGCTGAGCTTCAACCCGAATTCCGACGCGGGTTGGATCATTAGCGGCGCCGTGGGCCTGAGCCTCAACAGCATGGTGCAGGGGCTCAGGGTCGAAGCCGAGGTCGCCTATCGTTCCAACCAAGTGGACGGGACGTGGGCTTCGACGGCGACGGCCCCGGACCTTGGGCCGCTCGACTATGAGCATTCCACGACTTCGGTGCTCGCCAACGTCTGGTACGACTTCTCGCTTGGAGACGTTCGTCCCTACATCGGCGGCGGCGTCGGCTGGGCGGAGACGCAGCTCGACGGCCGCTTCGTCGGCGGCGGGCTTCCGGTGATCGACATCAGCGACGACGGCTTTGCCTGGCAGCTCGGCGCCGGCGTGAACTTCGACATCTCGTCGAACGTTCAGCTCGGCCTTGGCTACCGTTACTTTGAAGGGCCGGATGTCCGCATCGGCGCACCGCTGGCGATCAACGGTGCCTTTGGCGACGTCGAGAGCCAGAACCACGCGGCACTCGTGTCGCTGACGTTCGGGATGTAACCCTGAACACGTTGAAGGCCGCTGCCCGCTTGAGCGCGGGCGGCGGCTTTTTGTTGCCGCGTGCGGAATGCGGCGACATAGTCACTCGGCCACAACAAGGACTTACCCGATGCCCTGGCCGGAACCCGTAGTCCTGCGCGGCCGCTACGCGACGCTGGAGCCGCTTGCCCACCGTCACCACGACGGCATGGTGGACGCGACGAAGGACGGCGAGCTTTGGAAACTCTGGTACACCAGCGTGCCGTCGCCCGACGGCATGGCGCGCGAGATCGATCGGCGGCTGGATTTGCAGGCGAAGGGGTCGATGTTGCCGTTCGCCGTGCTCGACGCTGACGGGCGTACGGCCGGCATGACCACATTTATGAACATCGACCCCGTGTTCAAGCGGGTCGAGATCGGATCGACGTGGTATGCGAAGCGCGTGCAGCGGACGCCACTGAACACCGAGTGCAAGCTGATGCTGATGACGCATGCTTTCGACACGCTCGGCTGCATCGCAGTCGAGTACCGCACTTCGTTCTTCAACCAGCGGAGCCGGCGTGCGATCGAGCGGTTAGGAGCAAAGCTCGACGGCATACTGCGCAGCCACCAACGGCACGGCGACGGGTCGCTGCGCGACACGTGCGTCTATTCGATTATCGCGAGCGAGTGGCCGGCGGCGAAAACGCATCTCGCGTTTCAGCTTGGCCGGCCACGGTGAACGTTCAGTTCTTGGTCTGCGCCTCTTCGGTCGCCTGTCGCGCCTCGTCCGCGATTTGGTCCCATTCTTTTCTTGTGTGGCATTCCTTACGCTTGCCGAGGCGTGTACCTGTTTCGGCCGGCAGCTTCTTGCAGATGACTTCGTCCGGGTCTTCGGCGGGGGGTTGTTCGGCGGTCGCTTCGGCCGGTTGCTGCGCCGCGGCTTGACCATCGGCGGGCGCGGGCGCCGCCTGCTCTTCGGCAAATGACACGGTGGCGAACGACATCAGCGCAACGGCGGCGGCTGCGGAAAGCAAGAAACGCATGGTACCCCTCTGGAACATTGGACGCCTGCAGACGTAGCGGTTTTCAACGGGGCTGCAAACCGGTGCCACCCCTCCGCCGGATGACAGGGTGCGTTTGCTGTGCTTAACGTTGCGGCAACAGTACGCCGGGGCCTTCATGACGGATAAGACCACGCTCAACGAATTGCAGCGATTTCGCGATTCGATCGACAATATCGATGCGGCGCTGATCCACCTCTTGGCTGAGCGGTTCAAGTTCACGCAGCAGGTGGGGGCCTTGAAGGCGGCGGCGGGCATGCCGCCTGCGGATCCCGGACGCGAGGCGGCGCAGATTGCGCGGCTGCGAAAGCTGGCCGAGACGGCGCGGCTTGATCCGGAGTTTGCGGAGAAGTTTTTGAACTTCATCGTAACGGAAGTGATCCGTCACCACATCGCCCATCGGGACGGCGCGAGGACGTAGCTTCATCAACCGGCGCGGCTCGGGCGAGGCATTGACAGATTGGAACAAATGGCGAACAATGGGGCCAGACTCACCCCCGCCAAGAATGGTCTACCGATGACTGTGATTTTGTGGAAAGCCCGACACCCCGACCGGCACGAAAATGCCGCCGCGCGCGAGACGCAGCGGCTGGCGCAGAAGCTGGTCAGCGGGCGCGCCGGCAAGGACGTGCTGATGCCGCGCGTGCGGGAGCTTGCGGGCTCCGGACGGTATGCGGGATGGGCGGAGGTTCTGCACGCGCTCGAACTTGAAGACGTTGATGTTTCACCCTTGCGTATCTGGGGCACGACGAAAGACAAAGGCGAGATCGACCGCATGTGCGGACGGGGGCGCGGGTCGCGGCTTGCGCCGGGGCGGTTTGGGTCGAGAACCGAGCGGCCCTGAGGTTTGGTCATGAAGTACCTGCACACGATGTTGCGCGTCGGAAATCTCGATGCTTCGCTCGACTTCTTCGTCAACAAGTTGGGTCTGAAGGAGACGCGGCGGGCGGAGAATGCGGGCGGGCGTTTCACACTTGTTTTTCTTGCGGCGCCCGAGAGCCCCGAGGCCGAGATCGAGCTCACCTACAATTGGGACGAGCACGAGTATGCGGGCGGCCGCAATTTCGGGCACCTTGCGTTCGCAGTCGACGATATTTACGCGACGTGCGAGCGGCTCATGAAAGCGGGCGTCACGATCAATCGACCGCCGCGCGACGGCCGTATGGCTTTCGTGCGCTCGCCGGATCAGATCTCCATCGAGTTTTTGCAGAAAGGTAAGGCGCTGGAGCCGCGGGAGCCTTGGGCTTCGATGGGGAACGTGGGGGTTTGGTGACGGGAGAGCGGAAATCAGAGATCAGGAAACGGATTTCTGATATCTGACCCGCATGACCTACACCCCACCCTCTCGCCGTACCGGCGTGCTCAAGCGGACGGACTGCCGCATCCACTACGAGGTGGCGGGCGAAGGGCCAGCGATTGTGTTTGCACACGGGCTCGGCGGCAATCATCTGTCTTGGTTTCAGCAGGTTGCGCATTTCGCGACGCGGTACACGTGCGTGACGTTCGCCCATCGCGGCTTCTATCCATCGACGGCATCTTCCGACGGACCGGATCCGACGGCTTATGCGGGCGACTTGGCGGCGTTGATCGAACACCTGAAGCTGGACGACGTGCGTATCGTCGCGCAGTCAATGGGCGGGTGGACGGCCGTCGAGTACGCACTCACGAGGCCGCGTGGGCTTAGGGCTCTCGTAATGGCTTGCACGACCGGGACGGTCGATCCGATGCGGATCGGCGAACCCGAACGGACGCGGCTCGGTGCTTGGCTGCAGTCCGAGGTGCCCAAGTCCCCTGCCCTCTTTGCGCGCGGAATTCACCCGGCGATGGGCGAGCGCATCGCGCGCGAGCAACCGGCGATGCATCTGCTTTATCGCCATATCGGCGAGCAATGCGTCGGTCTCGACACGATGAAGGTCGGTTCGCGGCTGATGGCGATGCGCACGCGGGCACCGGAGGATCTGCGTGGCATTGCGTGCCCCATCCTCTTCATCTCCGGCGATGAAGACGTCGTCATCCCGCCGTTTGCGGCCGACGCCATTGCCCGTGTGGTGCCCGGCGCGAAGGTCGCGCATATCGCGGATGCGGGCCATTCCACATATTTCGAGCGGCCGGCGCGATTCAACGCTATCGTCGACGAATTCCTGAACGCGGTTTGAAGCCGACCTGGGCGGGACCGAGCCATTGGACGACGGTCTTGCCGCCGCTCACGCACCTGTCGCGCAAGAGGAAGGAGGATGCGCATGCGGCGACTGTACGCGCGGTGTCTCGTCTTGGGCTGTGACGGCGCTCGCGCGTGATGGGAAAGTCACATGGCCGTCCAAAACGTGACGAAACCTAATTTATTCAAATAGATAGCATCAGTTGCGTGCATTGATTGGCGCTGCAACCAGGTGTTGAATAACCCCTCGGGGAAGACCGGCGGAGAACACCGGCTTTTGGGGGACAGTATGAGCGGCGTTTGGCGCCTGCCTGGGCTTATCCAGGCGGCCGGTTGTTTTGTTGTGGCGCTCTTTGCCGCGCAGGTTGCGTTTGCCGAGCCGAAGCCTGCGGCTGAGGCGGCATCCGCCGCTGCTCCGGCGCCGCTGGTGCAACCCGCTCTCGACCCCAAGGACATCGCAGCGTTCTTGGATGGGCTAGTGCCGCTGCAAATCGAGCAGAACGACATCGCGGGCGCCACAATCTCGATCGTCAAAGACGGCCAAGTGATCTTCGCGAAAGGCTATGGCTACGCCGACGCGAAGAAGAAGACGCCGGTGTCAGCCGAGAAAACACTGTTCCGCGTCGGCTCGATCACGAAGCTCTTCACGTGGACCTCGGTGATGCAGCTGGTCGAGAAGGGCAAGCTCGACCTCGACGCCGACATCAACACCTATCTCGACTTCGAGATTCCGAAGCCGTTCGGCAAACCGGTGACGCTGCGCAATTTGATGACGCATCGCGGCGGCTTTCAGGAGTCGATCAAGAATCTGGGCGCGCAGAACGGGGGTCAGGTGGACCTGGGCAAATACGTCCGCGAAAACATACCGAGTCAGATCTACGAGCCGGGAACGACGCCGTCCTATTCGAACTACGGCGCTTCGCTCGCCGGCTACATCGTCGAGCGCGTTTCGGGGATGCCGTTCGACGCTTACGTCGAGGCGAGTATCTTCACGCCGCTCGGCATGACCCGGTCGTCGCTTCGCCAACCGCTACCGAAGGCGCTTGAGGGTGACATGTCGACCGGATACCGGCTTGCCTCGGGAACGCCGGTGCCGTTCGAGATTTTGAACGGCTATCCGGCAGGGAGCCAGTCCAGCAGCGCAGTCGACATGACGAAGTTCATGATCGCGTTCTTGAACGGCGGCGCGCTGGGGGAGGCGCGGATTCTGAAAGCCGAAACCGTCGCGCTGATGCACAACACGGTGACGACGCTCGACGAGCGGCAGACCGGGATTGCGCTCGGGTTCTATGAGGCGGCCAAGGGAACGCTGCGGACCGTCGGCCATGGCGGCGACACGATCGCGTTTCACAGCGACCTGCATTTGATCCCGAGCCAGAAGTTCGGATTCTTCGTTTCCTACAACAGCGCGGGCCGCGGCGACACGCCGCCGCGCTCGTCGCTGTGGCGGATGTTCCGCGCGCGCTATTTCGTCGACGAACCCGACAAGGCGGTCGTGGGCAAAGAAGACCTCGCGCCGATCATCGGGAGCTACATCACGACCCGCCGGGCGGAGACGTCGATCTTCAAGATTTTGGGCGTACTCGGCGAAGCCACGGTCAACGCCAACGACGACGGCACGATCTCGGTCGACACGTTCACCGGATTGAACGGCCAGCCGCGCCGGTGGGAGCCGCTCGGCAACGGCGAGTTCCGCGCGGTCGACGGGCGTTCACGGCTGATCTTCAAGCCCGACGCGAACGGGCGCATGATGATGCTGCCGACGTCTGCCGGTATCGCCTACTTCCAGAAGGTGGCCGTGCACGAGAGTTCGATGTTCGTCATGCTGCTCTTGTTCGGGTCGATGACGATCTTGGCGCTTAATCTCGTGCTGTGGCCGGTGGCGGCCGGCGTCCGGTGGCATTACGACATCGACCCGAACTGGAACGCGATCGCACACATTTTGCGGCTGTTCGTGATGCTGACGTCGGCGGCGCTGCTTGCTCTCTTCATCGGGTACGCAGTGGTGCTGGCGCCCGGGCTCGGCGATCCCTGGCGGTTGGACGGAAGCCTCGATGCGGGTTTGCGCATGGTGCAGCTGATCGGGTACGGCGGCGTGCTGGGCTCGTTCTTCGTGGTCGTCAACGCCATCCAAGCCTGGAACAACCCGATGCGGGGCTTTTGGGGGCGCGTGAAGGAGAGCGTTGTCGCGCTCGCTTGCCTCGCGCTGATCTGGATCGCGTGGACGATGAACCTGTTCGACCAGACGCTGCGGTTCTAAGCGGCGCCACCTCTACAAGCGCCGTGCTTGTGGTGGCGATGGGAAGAGCACCACGAAGATCTCGAAGGATACACGAAGCGCCACGAAGACGCTCATGGCGTTTGGAGTCCGGCTGTCTCGTCACCCAGGTCGGTCCTCGCGGGCGCGAAGCGCCCATCAAATTCTCGACGAGAGGCAAAGCGGTTGCGAATTCTAGGGTAGCGGGCGCTTCGCGCCAAAATAACCCGCCGTGACTAGACCGCAGCCTCGAAGCATCCAGAGAGTCTTCGTGGCTCTTCGTGAAACCTTCGAGATCTTCGTGGTGCCCTTCCCGCCGCCACCACAAGCTCGGCGCTCGTAGCTTAGTCGTCCTGCAAGGCGCGGGCGGCGGCGGTGATGGCGGCTGCGTCCCAGAGTTCCAGGTTCTGCGCTTCGGCGATGTCGGTGCATTGCTCTTTGTCGTCGGTAGGGCCGCCCAGCGTGAGGAGCAGTGCGCGATCGGCGCCGAAATAGGCCTTGGCGCCGGCGAGCGCGCGTATGTCGGCGGCGCCGACAGTCTGGCCCTTCCACTGTTTGCACTGGGCGACGATGCGTTGCCGGTTGGCGCAGATGAGAACGTCGACGCCGTAGTCGTTTTCGCTGCGCGTCACCATGACTTGGCCGGTTCGAAAATGGCCCGCGAGGAGTTCCGCCGCCTCGCGCTCAAAGCCCGTCTCGTCGAGTTTGGCCGACCAGAACACCGTCTCCGTGCGGACTTGGCGCCACGTGTCGATCATGGCGAACCTGCGTAGCGCCTCTTCGTAAGCGATGCGGCGCGGCGCGGCCCGGCGGTAGCGGGCCTCCGCGACGCTCGTTTGCGCGAACAGCACGACGGCGACGAAGCCGAGCGAGGCCGCCGCCCATACCGCGGCGGCGCTCGTCTGGGGTTGATTGAGAAACGCCAATTGCTCGGCAGGTCCGGCGCCGGTGGCGACGATCATGCCGAGTGCCAGCAGCGCCCACAGGCCGACAGAAAGATTGCGCAGCGCAACGGTGCGGCTGCGCTGCCGTCCTTCGACTTCATCGTCGCGTAGATCGAACTCTTTCCGTGCCGGCTTCGGCTTCAGCCAGTTCAATGTGAGTGTGACGCTTTGATCGGCAAGGCCCGGTGGCAGCCGCGCAAAGCAACTCCACGCCCCCTCCTCCATCGCCTCCCCCACGCCGTTGGCGAACGAAAAGAATTAGACGACAGTTCCTTCGTTTTCAGAAGTTTCCAATGCAAATGCGCAACAGGATTCCTGCGGAGATGGCAAGAATCCCACATGGTTCCACGCGCGCAACCTGCGGGCGATTTTGGCGCAGCGTTTAAGCCGCTTGCGGTGCAGGCGCGCGTGCGCGCGCGCCGATGAGCATGATGCCGATCAGCGACACGACGTTCGCCACGATCTGGTACCACGCCGGGATCAGCGGATCGTGCAGATGCTCGATCAGCCAGGCGATGACGAGTTGGGTCGAACCGCCGAACACCGTCACCGAGATCGCGTAGGCGATCGACAAGCCCGCCGAGCGCACAGCTTTCGGGAATGCTTCGGTGAGCAGCACGTAGAGCCCGCCGTAGGAAAGCGCGAGCAGGAAGTTGAGCGTGATGTTGACGAGCAACAGCGTTTCCACCGTCGAACCCTGTGCGGTCATCATCACGTAGGCTTGCAAGACGACCGCGAGGAAGACGAGGCGCGGCAGAATGACGGAGGTGCGAAAGCCGATGCGATCGGCGAGCCAGGCACCCAAGGGAACGCCAGCGATGCCCGCGATGTAGCCGACCAGGGTGGCCAACATGCTGATGTCCGTCGGGTGACCCAGCGTCTTGATCGCATAGGTCGTCATGTAGCCCGAGACGTAGGTCGAGATCGTGGGGCCGACGATGCACAGAACACCAAGCAGGACCGGGCGCCAGTGATGCGCCAAGAGGTTCGAGAGCACGGCGGTGCCGCTCTCATGTGCTTCGTGCTTCTCGATCGTTTCGGGGAGTGCGCGGCGGATGTAGAGCCCCACGGGGCCGATCAAGAGACCAACCAGGAACGCAATGCGCCAGCCCCAATCATAGAGCTGTTCCTGTGTAAGGGTGGCCGCAAGGATCAGGCCCAGCCCGGAGCCGGCGGCGCCCGCGAATTGCTGGCTGGTGCCTTGCCACGCCGTTTGGCTGGCGCGGCGGTTCGCGGGGGCGGACTCGAGCAGATAGCTTGTCGCCGCGCCCACTTCGCCGCCGCAGGAGAAGCCTTGGACTAGGCGGCCCACGATCAAGATGATAGGCGCCCAAATGCCGATTTGCGCGTAGCTCGGCGTCAGCGCGACGATGCCGGTGCCGAGCGCCATCAACATGATCGTCAGCGTCATCGCCGCCTTGCGGCCGGCGCGATCGCCGTAGGCGCCGATGACAATCGCGCCCAGAGGCCGCGTGAAGAAGCCGGCCCAAAACGTCGCGAGCGCGGCGAGCAGGCCGTAGAAGTCCTTTTCACCTTGCGTCGTGCCTGCCGCCATCAATTCGGGCGGGAAGAACGCCTTGCCGATCATCACTGCGAAGAACGTGAAGACGATGAAGTCGTAGAACTCCAGCCAGTTGCCGATGACGACGGCGGCGACGGCCTTGGGCGGCACTTTCATTTGCGTCTCGGCCGTCATCGCGTTCCCCTCGCGTGTCTTGAGTCCCGTCTATGTATGCCGGAAGCGTGCGCGAAAGGCGAACCTTTACGCCTGCCGGTTGTCTTCACTTCACAGACCGCGTGCGGCTGTGGCACCGGGGAAGTTATGCGCGTGTCGATAGCCGGTGCCGTTCTCTTGTTCGCTGCTGCGGCAATGCCGGTGTGGGCGCAACCGGCCGAGACCGAGGTCACCATCGTGCTCGCCGGCGACACGGGTCTCAACGGAAGCTTTCAGCCGGTCTATGCCGGGTACGGTATGAAGCACGGCGCGCCGCTCGCGTGGGCGGACGCGACGCCGCTGATCGCGCGCGAGATCAACGGCGATATCAACTTCGCAAATCTCGAAACAGTCGTGACGGATCGCAACGACCTGTCGCCCAATTTGAAGCTGTTCGGCTTTCGCACGCATCCGAGCGGCGTCAGGCACTTGATGCAAATCGGGCTCAACGTGTTTTCGACGGCGAACAATCATTCGATGGATTTCGGTCTCGAAGGCGCGCGCGAAACGTTGCGGCAACTGGGCGACATCGGCGTGGCGCACACGGGGCTCGGCCTCAATCGCGCGGCGGCGCGCACGCCGCGCGTGATGGTCTTGAAGGGCCGCAGCTTTGCGATCGGCGCGGTGGGCATCATCGGCAGCGGTTACGGTTCGCCGGCCGAGGGCGAAGAGCGCGCCGGTCAGCTCTCGTACTCGGAACGGGATTTCGGCGAGGCGACCGGTGCGCTCAGCGCTTCAGCGGCCGACTATCGGATCCTCTCCGTGCACTACGGGCAGGAGTTCGAGGTGAACACAAGCGGCAGCGATCGCGGCCGTCTGACCGGCGCGCTGGCCCAAGGCGTGGACCTGGTCGTCGGCCATCATCACCACGTGGTGAACGGCGTGGAAGTCGTCGGCGGCAAGGCGGTGTTTTATGGCCTCGGCAACTTCCTGCATTGGGGCACGCAGGATATGAGCCGGTTCGACATGTGTCGCGATTACGGCCTGGTCGCGCGCGTGCACTTGGCGGCGGCGCCGGGTGAGCGGCTCACGGTGCGCGCGATCGAAGCGCTACCGATCGCCCAAATGCACAAGACGCCGCGGCTGATGGGCGGCGAGGACGGCGTCGCACGCATTCACGTGCTGAACCATCTCGCGAAGCGTTTCGGCGCGACGGGGGTTCGCTTTGTTCCGCAGTCGGACGGTACCGGACTCTACTGCGCGGCCGGGGCGGAGCGGCTCAGCGGCTCCATCGGCGCTCGTTGCGCGGCGAAGCCCGTGGTGCCGGAACCGCCGGCGGAACTTGCGTCGAAGATCGCAACCGCGTGCTCGAAGAAGGTCATGCGCATTGTCGAGAATGAAGACGGCGAGGCCGAGCCCGAATTCGCGAACGTAGGTCACGAACTGCCAGCGCCCGTCATTCCGATGCCGTTTTAGGGCAGACACCGGGTCCCCTAACCAGCGTAGCGAGCAAACGACGACGCGCGACCGGCCGCGTCCGTCAAGCCGCGCAAAATGGGAGGGTCGTACAGTTGGGATTGTGCGGTGCAAGCTATGACTGCCGTGTGCTATGCTGCGCGTCACACAATTGCTCCCGGGAGATTTGCATGAGCGTCCGCCGATTTGCGCGCGTTGCTGTTGGAATTGCATTGTTGAGCGTTTTCGCCACGCCCGCCTCTGCCGGGGTCTATCGTGGCCCCGGGTATTACGTGGCCGTCTCCAGCTCGTATGTCGTGTCGGGAAGCGCGTCGGAGGGTTATCGATCCGAGAGCTATCATGGTCCGATCGAAGGGCCGTTCGCTACCGAGGCGGCATGCAAGAAACGCGTCAAGGAACTGGAAGCCATTCAGAAAACGCGCAACGTGTTGGACGGGCACGCATTTATCATGTGCTACAAGCTCGACGCGCCAATGAAGGACGATTCCGGCGTATGGTGGGAACCGCGGCGGAGCGAACAAAATAAAGGCGGCAGAATTCGAGAATAGGAAGAAACGGGGTTAGCTCACTCTGACCCCATTTCTTCCTTCAATCCGCGAACCAAAGGACTGCCGATGATCGACCTCTATTACTGGCCGACGCCGAATGGGAAGAAGGTGACGATCCTGCTGGAGGAGGCTTCGATCCCTTACAAAATGATCCCGGTCTATATCGGGCGCGGGGATCAGTTTTCGGATGCGTTTCTCAAGATCAGTCCGAACAACCGGATGCCGGCGATGGTCGATAACGCACCGACGGACGGCGGTGCGCCGATCAGCGTGTTCGAGTCCGGGGCGATCATGATGTACCTCGCGGAGAAGGCGGGGACGTTCTGGCCGCAAGACGTGCGCGGCAAGTACGAAGTGACGCAATGGATCATCTGGCAGATGGCGAACCAGGGGCCGAAGTTCGGCGAAGCGGGTCACTTTCGCCGGCTTGGCGAAGCCCAAGGCGAACAGAGCTATGCCGTGCGGCGCTTCACGGATGAGGTGAACAGGCTCTACGGCGTGATGAACAACCGGCTCTACGACCGGCGGTATCTCGCGGGGAACGAGTACACGATCGCCGACATGATCTGTTATCCGTGGTCGGTGAACACCAAGGCCTATGGGCAGGACCTTGAGGAGTTCAAATACGTCAAGCGTTGGATGGAAGAACTTGCCGAGCGTCCGGGCGTGCAACGTGGGATGGCGGTCGGCTCCGACCTTTCGATCGACGTCTCGAAGATGAGCAAGGAAGAGCAGGATCGCCTGCGCAAGCTGCTCTACAACCAACGGGCGCGCCCTGCCCCGGGCTGAGTTAACGCCTCCGAAACGGCGGCTGCACGATACTCGAAGACGATCGAACGCGGCGCTTTCGAAATGACGCTTGGCGACCTTGTCCTACTGTTGCTTGTCGGCGCCGTCGCGGTGGCGGTCGGGATGTTCGTGTCCTTCATCGTGCGTTTCAACGTCAAACGCGCACGCATCATCAAGTCGGTCGCCAACGCCAGCGAGGACGCGCTCGAAGGCGTCTATCGTGCGATCGAGGAGGCGACCGACGGCAAGGCCAGCGCTTGCTTGTTCGTTCGCACCAATCGCACCGCGGAAGCGAAGGGCGGCAACATCATCGCGTTTCCGGCTTGGCTTGGCGACTTCCCGTGGGCCGGGTGCAGTCTCGAAATCGCCGATGACGCAAAGGCCACGCGCGCGACCACGTTCGTTTTGCGGCGCGCGGCACCGACGCGCGAATCGATACTTGGCGGGAAGGTCTTCCGGCCGCTGCGCGTTGCGAAACATCGGAGCGCATCGGGCAAGGCTGCCCGTAATGTCTGGTCGCCGCGCGCACTCTTGAAGATGCGGCCAGCTCTGACGCCGGCGCTCGGCGCTATCGGCTCCGATGCGCCTGAGGAGATTCTCGCTTACATGCTTTCGCCGGGGCAGCGCTCGCACGAGTTCGACGGAATCTTCCAATGCCGCGCTGCTGAAGGTGTCTCCTGGATTCAAGGCGCAGACGCTCCGGTTTGCGAAGACTGCAAAGCGCCAATGGCGTTCATCGTCCAAGTTCCCGGCGAAATGCTCTCCGCCGAACGGGCCGAGGGCGCGCTCTATGTGTTTGGCTGCCCAACGTACGACGATCACATCAAGGGCATTTGGCAGTACTTCTAACGGTCGTGCGTGGTGGCGGACCTGATCGCCCGGGTGCTAGCTTTTTTGCCAACTGAGCGCTTGGGGTTGGCATGCGGGCGGTGTTTGGAATTTTGAAATGGCTGGGGATCGCGATCGGCGGCCTGATCGGGCTTGTCGTGCTGTTGGCGCTTTGGAACGGATCGTTCTGGTCGAACTACGCAGCGCCCACGACTCTCCTCGCGCATCGCGGGATGGCGCAGACTTACCATCGCGACGATCTGGACAACGAGACGTGCACCGCGACGCGGATCTATCCGCCGGAACACCCCTATCTTGAGAATACGCTTGCTTCGATGCAGGCCGCATTCGACGTGGGCGCTGATATCGTCGAGTTCGACATTCATCCGACGACGGACGGTCAGTTCGCGGTGTTCCACGATTGGACAATCGACTGCCGCACCGAGGGCCAGGGGGTCACGCGCGAACAGGCGATGAGTTATTTGAAGACGCTCGACATCGGCTACGGCTACACGGCGGACGGCGGCAGGACGTTTCCGTTTCGCGGCAAAGGTGTCGGGCTGATGCCGACGCTGGAGGAGGTGTTCGCCGCGTTTCCCGACCGGCGCTTTCTCATCAACATCAAGAGCGACGATCCCGACGAGGGGGACCTTCTGGCCGAGCGTTTGCTTCAGTTGCCGCAGGCGCGGCGCGACCAGCTCATGGCCTATGGCGGGAACAGGCCGATCGAACAGTTGCGCGCGCGTATCCCCAAGTTTCGTGCGATGTCGCGAAAGACGCTCACAAGTTGTGGCGTTAACTACATCGCGTATGGGTGGAGTGGCGCGATCCCGGAAGTCTGCCGCGACACAATGCTTCTCGTACCGTCGAACACGACGTTCCTGATTTGGGGGTGGCCGAATTTGTTCCTAGAGCGCATGGCCAAGGCAAATACCCTTGTCTTTGTGAGGGGCCCCGTAACCCAGCAATTGCGCCGGATCGACAGCTCCGGGATCAACGACCTGGCGGCGGCGCGAGGGTTTCCACAGGACTTCCCCGGGGGTATCTGGACCGACCGAATCGACCGCATTGCCAGCCACTTCGGCCGCAAGTCAAAGTCGTCGCAGCCGAACTGACGGCGCGGTTTTCACCCCTCGAACCGGATGAAACCCCGCCCTAGCTTCGTTGTGAAGTGATTCGGCGGGGAATGGGTGAATGGCCGCTAAGCGCCTCTGGGTCCTGATTGCGTCTGTCGTGCTCGTGTCGCTTGCCGCGCCTTCGCTCGCGCGCGCGGCCGAGGACAACACGACCGCCAGCGACTTCCTAGTGCTCGCCATCAAGCCCGAGGGTGACGTCAAGGACTACCGGCTTGTTCCGGTCGGCGAGACTTCGGTCGATCCCGTCCAGTACCGCGACGTCGTGAAGTCCCTCCCGAGCAGCTTGTTTGGGGGGGTGATCATACGGCCGTACGACGAACGGGCAGAGCTTGCGCAGTGCCGGACCGCGTGTGCTGCGAATGCGAAGTGCGGGAACTTCACCTATGTCCGGCCGGGCAAGGACCGGCCGATCGGGGTGTGCCACCTGCGGCGTGTGTTCGAGAAGCCAGCGGCGGTCGTCGCCGCCGCGCCCGTGGTCGAGAACGCGGCCCCGGCGCCGGAGTTGGTCGTGGTGTCGCCGGCTGTGCGCAATGAACGGCCGCTGGTCGCCATCGATAGCACGCGCAACGGGCGGGCGCTCTACACGGGCGACGAGACGCCGGTGACGCCCGTGATGTTCAAATTCAAAGCGCCCGTCTCGAACGCGAAGGTCGACGTCAGAACGCGGGGACGCGAACGGGTTTGGGCGAATGTCGAAGCGCTGGACGCGAAGGGCCGCGTGTTCAAGCGGACCGGCATGTGGGTCGCCGCCGACGGCGCGGCGCATCAGCTGCTAGTGCGCACCGATCGGGACCGGATCGCGGCGCTTCGGGTTACGACGCGCGAGCCCCGGGCGCTCGCCATCGACGGCGTCGACTTCGTGCGCGCGACCTTGGTGGCGGAAGTGCCGCCCGCGAAGGAGGACACGGCCGCTCCCACAGCGCCGGCCGACGCGCCTTCGCCGGTGCCGGAAGAAGCAACCGCCGAGGCGGTCCCAGTGTCGCCGCACGCGCCCGCAACCGACACGCCGGCCGACATCGTCGCGCCCGCGCAGGAGGCGCCGAGCGAGACGGTCGTCGCCGAGCTTCCCCAAGACGCGAGCGAAACGTCGATCGCAGTTCCGATCGCGCCGCCTGCCGAAACGCCGCCGGCCGCCGTGACGCCCGTGATCACACCGATTCCCGTGCCGGATGCGGAACCGCAAAACGAGCCGCAGGCGTTGCCTCTGCTGGCCGCCGCGGGTGCGGCGGTGTTGATGCTGGGCGGCGTCGGGCTTTACCGGCAGAACTATCGCAAGCGGACGCTCGCGCGCCTCACGACCAGCGTCGTGTCCGACGGGTTTGACCGGCAGACTGTCCTTTTGACCGCCGACGAACCGGACTTGAGCCTACGCTTTTCCGTGCGCATGCCGGCCACGGTCGAGGCGCGCCAGACCACCATTACGATTATGCCCGAGGGAGAGGCCGCATGACGACCCCGACCGATCTCACGCTGTTGCAGTTCTTCGAAGTCGAGGACGCAAAGGCGCGCAAGGACGGCTTGAATGCTCTTTACGGCACCGCCGTGATGCGCAGCACGCAAGCCTTGCTCGCGACCGCGCCGACGCTGCTTCAGAACCAAGTGGCGCAGAGCGTGACCGAGGCCTTGAAGGGCGCGATGTCGGTGAAGCTGGTGGACATTCTAGCCGCGGGCTGGAACGCGCGGAAAGAGTTGAAGCAGTATCACGACCGCTCGAAGTTCCCGAGCGGGGAACTCGTCGACCACGCTTTGGGCAAGCACGAAATCATCTCCACGCACCGGCCGCGGCTGCAGATCATGCTCGACCACACGCCGATGGGGGCGGAGTTCGAGTTCGAGGTGATCGTGAAGCTCAGCATCGACGCTGCGGTCCTGCGCATTCAAGATGCGCGCATCATGCAAGCGCAGCTCGGCAAAGTGTCGGGCGGCGGGGCGATCAAGTGCGAGGAGGCGACGCTGTTCGCGCGCGCGACCAAGCCTGTGGCGCTGCCGGGTACGCTGTCGTTCGGCAGCGGTATCGCGATCCCGCGGCCGAAGGAGCCGCCGCAGCTGGCGGCCAAGAAGGCGGCCGACGCGGCTTAGAGCGCCGCTTCGACCGCTGTGGCCACGGCGAGCAGTTTCGCGTCGCCCGTATGTTCGCCAACGAGCATCAGGCCGCACGGCAACTCGCCCGGTTGCTGCATCGGCAGGCTGATCGCGCAACGGTCGAGGAAGTTGAACGTGCTTGGGTTGCGTAGTGCGAGCGCGTTGGCCCGTGCGAAGGCGGCCCCCTCCGCGACATCGGCGATACGCGGTGCGACCTGCGGCGTCGTCGGAAGCGCCAGCGCATCGTAGGGCGCCGTGATGGCGGCCACTTCGGCGATCATGGCGGCGCGCGCTTTCACGAGGCCGATGTAATCCGCCGCCGTCATCCGGCCACCCATCTCGATGCGGGTGAGGACGTTTGAATCGTATAGCGCTTTGTTGCCGAAGAAGTTCGCGGCGGCGTGGAAGGCGTAGGCTTCCGCGTTCGCGAGCGTGCCTTTGGCGAAGAGCGCCGGAAGCTTGTTCAACGCCTCGATGCGAACACGATCGATGTGCGCGCCGGCAGCGCTAAGGCGGGACAGCGTGCGTTCGAACGCGGACGCGACGGACCCATCCAAATCGTTCAGCACGAAGTCGGTGGGCACCGCGAAGCGCAAGCCTGCAACCGGCACCGCGGGGTGCGTTGGGCCCGGATGGTCGGCGAGGATGCGATCGACGAGATCGCAACACGCGACGGTGTTCGCGAGCGGGCCGATGCTGTCGAGCGACTCCGAGAGCGGGAACGCGCCGTCGCGGGTTATGCGCGTTTGCGTCGGTTTGAAGCCGACGAGGCCGTTGAACGCGGCCGGGATGCGCACGGAGCCGCCGGTGTCGGTGCCGAGGCCCATCGCCGCTTGTCCGCGTGCGACCGACACCGCCGCGCCCGAGCTTGAGCCGCCGGGCACGCGCGCCGCATCGCGCGCGTTCGCGCAGACGGGACCGTGCGGATTCAAACCCAAGCCGGTGAACGCGAACTCGCTCATGTGGGTGCGGCCGATGACGATGGCGCCCGCCGCGCGCAGGCGCGCGACCGTGGGTGCATCGTTTGTGGCGGGCGTTGCGTTGCGCAATACAGCGGATCCCGCGGGCGTCGGCTCGCCCGCGACGTCGAACAAGTCTTTCACAGAAACCGGAATCCCGGCGAGCGCGCCCAAGGCCGTGCCGCGTTTGCGCATGAGGTCGGCATGATCAGCTTCGGCACGCGCGCGTTCGGCGTTCACTTTGGTGAAGGCGGTTGCGTCCTTCGCGATCGATTCCAACGCTGCTTCGACGAGCGCGCGGCTCGTCGTGCTGCCCCCGCCAAGCGCGTGTGTGAGGTCGGCGATGCTGCGTCCTGCGAGGCTCATCCGTTACGGCGAACCCGGCGGGCGGCCATCCTTGCCGCTGAACGTCGGCTGGGGCAGCGGACGCGGCTTACGCTCGCGGCCGGAGAATTTGATCTCATCGGCGTCGACGATGCCGTCGGCGTTGCGGTCGGTGCGGTCGAACAGTGTGCGCCACTGGGTCGCGAACTCGGCATAGACCAGGCGGCCGTCGGCATTCCAGTCGAAGACGGGCGACGTGCCGGGGTCTTCGCGCAGGCGCTCGTTCAAGGCCCGGGCCTCGCCGGGGTCGAGCGCTTCGTTGCCGTTTGCATCTTCCTTTTTGAAATCGGCTTTCAGCGTTTCTTCCAATTCGGCCTTTTGCACTTGGCCGTCGGCGTTCACATCGAAGCGCGAGAGGCGTGCTTTTTCGGGGGGCGGCTTCAGTGCCGCGGAATCCGTGGCCGCCGCTTCCGGCGCAGCGGCCGTTGCGGGCGCCACGGCAGGCGCGTCCGGGCCGCCGAACACGTTCATGCTGCAGCCTTGAACCGTGAGCGCGAGCGCCGCCACGCACGCGGCCATAGATCGATTCATTGTTCCCCCAGAAACGGCTAGTCTGGCGCCGACCTTAGCCAACTCGCGCCAGGGGCGAAACCCCCGGAAGAACACACCTCATGGGCAAATTCCGCGAACGGCTTCAGAACGGCATCTTACTGGCGCTTGTTGTACTGCTGATGGTCACGGTGTGGCGCATTTACGAGACGCATGTCGCGCGGGTGCCGCACAATCTCGAAGGGCACAGCACCACGGAAGGCGGGATGACGGCCAATTCGCCCGTCGCGCCGCAGTAGCTATTCGGCGGCTTGCGGGCGCGGCGCGTGCAGCTCGCCGGCCAGCCCTTCGCGGATCGCGCCGAACACGTTTGCTTCGGCCATGTTCTTTGCACCGGCGGCCGCGTGCGTGAGGTTGGCCCAGGCGAAGTTCGCATCCTTCATCGTGGCGCCCGACATGTTCGCGCGCGCGAGCTGGGCGCGGGCGAATTGTGCGCCGTCGAGGTTTGCCCCGCGCAGATCGCAGTCGGTCAGGTCAGCACCGTTTAGAAGCGCGCCGGCGAGATTGGCGTTGCGCATGTCGGCGCCGATCAAGCGCGCGTGACGCAGGTCGGCACGGGAGAGCGTTGCGCCTTGCAGATCGGCGAAGGCCCAGTCGATGCCGGTCAGCACGACGCGCTCCTCGCCGACGATGTCGGCGGGGCGGCCCCAGAGGCGCGTCTTCGCCGCTTCTTTCACGAAGTTCACGCCGGCGAACTTCGGCACGAAGTCCTTTTCGCGGCGGTGTTGGTTCCAATGCAGCACGCCGTCGTCAAACAGCCAGCGGTGCTGCTGCGAGGCGCGGAGTTCCGTCTCCGGCATTTTGGCGTAGACGGTTTCCTCGCCGCCGTTGCCGCCGGTTGGCGCGCTTGCGTCGGACGCAGGCGCCTCTTTCGGCGCGGGTTTCGCGCGTGGGGGCCAGCCGAAAAGTATTGTGCGCCAATCCATGGTGGTGGCGAGCTTAGAACAGACCGGGCGGCGCGGAACACCGTCCCTAGATTGCTTAGTGGGGTTGGCTTACCACCTGTACCGCGTTCACCATCGACTGGAACGCCACTTTCACGCCCGCCATGGTCGCCTGAACATCCCCAGATTCTTCGGCGATCAGGGCCAACCCGCGCCAGGCGAACGCGGACCAGGCATGCGCCCAGGGGTCGCCGCCGTTGGCCGACTTCGTCGCCTCGATGGCGGCGAGGAAGGCGTCCATGGATTCCTTCACGTGGCCCGCTTTCAGTTCTTCGTAGCCTTCGAGAACCTTCGCCGCGATTTGGTCCGGCGGCGCACCGTCGGGTTTGAGCGCGAGCCGTCGCGCGCCGATCGCAAAACCATCAGGGCGCCATGAGCGCGCTGCGAGTTGCATGCGCTCCATGAACACGTCGGCGGTCAGGTTCGCGTGTAGCGCGGCAAGGCCTGCGGGTGCCGTTTCGTCGACGGACAGGGCTTTGGTCAGCACGGCGAAGAAGCGGCGGTTTGCGACGAGCGGATCTTCGGGCACCGGCTCGGCAGCTGCAAGAACCTTCGTGGAGGCGGCCTTCACGGCGAGCTTTTCTTCGAGCGTCGGACCTTCCTTCGGAAATAGGATCGAAATCACAAGGCCCAACAGACCAAGACCGACGGCCGCGCCTGCGATCAGCAGCGCAGTCTCCGTCGACATGACAGCCAATTCCATTGCACGTCCCCCAACACACTTACTCGCGGTCGCGCAGCCCCGCGCCCCGCGCAATCGCTCGCGCGGTTTGCCGGAACGTAGGTTGGCGGTGGGGTCCGGGCAATTCGTTTTGCTTAACGCCGCGGCGGATGCCGTGGGTGTGATGCTGCCGGGCGACGGTTTTCGCGTGGCAAGGGAGGTGGGTCGACGGCTACGAGCCTGTGGGGCGAGCACCGTGCGCCGCGTCGGTGGCAAGGCTCAGAAGGGAGTTTCACCACGAAGCCACGAAGCACACGAAGAAGAATGCCTCACACAATGAGACAATGACACAATGAAGTAGGTTCTTTCTTGGCGCGTAGCGCCAATCGGAATCCGATTGCGCGCTATCGCGCGCGGGTTCTCACCCCATTGTTTCATTGTCTCATTGTGTGAGGCATTCTTCTTCGTGGCTTCGTCGCTTCGTGGCTTTGTGGTGAAAACTTCTTCTAGCGCGGGAGGAAGAGGACGCTTGGTTCTTCGCCGTCGGAATGGCGGAAGCAGCGGACGAGATCGTAGAAGAGTTCGGGCATGCCGGTGGCGACGTTCAGGCCCATGTTGTAGGCGGCTTGCGCGGTGATCGGGAAGCCGTGCGTCCACTTGCCGGAGATGAGTTCGTCGGCGATCGC
>CAZXAQ010000073.1:0-20205 GCA_964638635.1 uncultured Flavobacteriaceae bacterium | reverse complement strand
AGCGGTCCCCGCGTCTTGGTGGCGCTTGGTGTTCCTTCGTGTCTTCGTGGTGAAAATACGGACTCGACGTCGCGCAATGTGCGAATAGCGTCAGTCGAACGACGGCTTGCCGGAGCGCATGCGTTTGACGTTGCCGCGGCGCTTTTTCTCGTTCACGCGTTCGGCTTTGGCGGCGCGCGAGGGTTTCGTCTTCTTGCGGGGCTTCGGGACGTGGGTCGCTTGGCGGATCAGCGCGACCAGGCGGGCGAGCGCGTCTGCGCGGTTGCGGTCTTGTGTGCGGTGAGATTGGGCTTCGATGACGATGACGCCGTCCTTCGTCAGCCTGCGGCCCGCGAGCTGCTGCAGGCGGATCGAGACGTCGGTCGGCAGGTTCGGCGAGAAGCGCGCGTCGAAGCGCAACTCGACCGCGGTCGAGAGTTTGTTGACGTTCTGCCCGCCGGGGCCGGAGGCGCGGACGAACGTTTCCTTGATTTCGTCCTCGGCGATCGAGATTTGGTCGGTGATTTTGATCATCTCGGGCCACGACATAGCGCCGATTGCGCCCGGCGCAAAGGCTTGGCACAGTCCGGCCGCCACATGAGGATGTTCCGATGACGTTTCGATTTGCCGCGGTTGCCACCCTTCTCGTTGCGCTTGCTGCGGGTGGTGCGCTTGCTGCGGCGAAGCAGCGGCTTTCGATCGCGACCGGCGGCACCGGCGGCGTCTATTACCCGCTCGGCGGCGGCATCGCGCGCGTGTTGACGCAGAAGGTGCCGGGGTTCCAAGTGACGGCGGAGGTCACGGGCGGGTCGGTCGACAACATCAAGCTCGTCGGTGCGGGCGATGCGGACATCGGCTTCTCGACGATCGACTCGGCGGTCGACGGGGTGAAGGGGACGGGCGCCTACAAGGATACAGGGCCGCAGAAGATTCAGGCGATCGCGGTGCTCTACGACAGCTTCGTGCACATCGTCGCGCGGGCGGACAAGAAGATCGGCAAGATCGCCGATATGAAGGGGAAGCGTATTTCCGTCGGCTCGGCGGGCTCGAGCACGGAGGCGATTGCCGACCGGCTGCTCGAGGCCGGCGGCTTGCGGCCGATGAAGGACGTGACGCGCGACAATCTCAGCGTCGCGGAGTCGGCGGGGGCGCTTAAGGACGGTAAGATCGACGCGTTCTTCTGGATCGGCGGCTTGCCGACGTCGGCGGTGACGGATTTGGTCACGACCGGCAACGTGAAGGTCGTGTTCGTGCCGACGGCGGACGTGCTGCCCAAGTTGAGCGCGAAGTATCCGGGGCTCTACCGCGCGTTCACGATGCCGAAGAGCGTCTATGCCGGCGTGCCCGCGGATGTGGCCGGCGTCGGGGTGTCGAACATCATGTTCGTGGGTGCGGACATGAAGGCCGAAACGGTGACGAAGATTCTGACGGGCGTGTTCGACAACCTGGCCGAGATGCAGAAGATCCATCCGGAGGTAAAGACGTTCACGCTTGCCGGTGCGGCCGCGAAGACGGGTGTCGCGTTTCATCCGGCTGCGATCGCGTTCTACAAAGCGCGCGGCGTGGTGAAGTGATTCCAATGCCTCGTCATGGCCGGGCTCGACCCGGCCACCCAGTGTCGCCGCGCTTTACCTTTCCGATTGCGGCTGAGCGCATGGCCCTAGGTGGCCGGGTCAAGCCCGGCCATGACGATTATTTTTGTGGCTGCGACGCATGACGAGCGATGCGATCACCGAAGAACAACCGACGCGTAAACTTTCTCCGCCGATGGCGTGGGTCGCCGGGGCGTTGGCGTTCGTGTTGGCGGTGCTGGCGCTTTATTGGACGCAGTATTCGATCGGGACCACGACTTACCGGGCGATGTTTTTGGGGCTCGTGCTGGCGCTTTCGTTCTTGCTCTATCCGGCTTGGCAGAAGGGGGCGTATCGCGACCGGGTTTGGATCGTCGATTGGGTGCTGGCCGCGATTGCGGTCGCGGCGCTCGTCTATCTCGCCACGCATATCGAGGAGGTGAAGACGCGAGCGACGCGGCCGTTGGAGCTTGAAATCTGGCTTGGCGGCGGATTGATCGTCTGCATTTTGGAGACGACGCGGCGTACGACCGGGTGGCCGCTTCCGCTGATTACGATCGCATTCTTGGGCTACGCGCTTGCTGGGCCTTACATGCCGGAACCGCTCGATCATCGCGGGTATTCGGTCGCGCGGATCGTCGGGCAGAATTATCTGACGCTTGAAGGCATCTTCTCGACGCCGCTCGATGTTGCGGCGACGTTCATCGTGTTGTTCACAATCTATGGCGCGGTGCTCGCGCGGAGCGGCGCCGGCACGTTCTTCATCGAATGGGCGTTTGCATTGTTCGGCAAGCGGCCGAGTGCATCGGCGCCGGGGCGGGCGACGGTGGCGTCGGGGTTTCTGCTCGGCACGGTGTCGGGGAGCGGGGTGGCGACGACGGTGACACTCGCCACGCTCGCTTGGCCGATGCTGAAGCGCTCCGGCTATCCGCCGAACGTTGCGGGCGGGATTTTGTCGGCGTCGGGGATCGGGGCGCTGTTGTCGCCGCCGACGCTGGGTGCGGCTGCGTTCATTATCGCGGAGTATCTCGACGTCACTTATCTCGATGTGCTGGTGATGGCGGCCATCCCGACGCTGCTCTACTACCTATCGTGCTGGCTGATGGTGGAGGCGGATGCGCGGCGGCTCGGCGTGGCGCCGGTGCGCACCAGCGAGGCGAGCGCGTGGGCGTTGACGCGCGCTTACGGCTACCACTTCATTTCGTTGGGTGCGATCGCGGTCTTGCTCGTGTGGGGCTTGAGCGCGTTCATGGCCGTGTTCTGGTCGATCGCGCTGGCGTTCGCGTTGAGCCTGTTGCGCACGAACACGCGGCTGTCGCTGATCGAGGGTGCGGCCGCCGGCGGCGTGATTGCGCTGCTCGCTTGGGTCCTGGGCGAGCGCGCGTCGGCCGCTGTGCTCATCGGCATGGGCGGGGCCACGCTTTATTCGGCGGCGATGTGGATCGGGGCGCAGCGCGAGGGGGCGGCCGTTGGCGCGGGTGCGACGGCGATGGTCGAGGCGCTTGTTGACGGGGCCAAGAACGTCGTCGGCGTTGCTGCGACCTGCGCGTGCGCGGGCATCATCGTTTCCGTGATCACGCTGACCGGACTTGGTCTCAATATCTCCGGCCTCATCGTTGCCTTTGGCGGGGGAAGTCTCTTCCTCACAATCCTGTTCGCGGCGCTGGCGATGTGGCTGCTCGGAACGGCGGTGCCGGTGACGGCGTCCTACATCATCGCGGCGGTGATGCTGGTGCCCGCGCTTACGGATGTCGGCGTCGCGGCGCCGGCGGCGCATATGTTCCTGTTCTACTACGCGGTGCTGGCCGACGTGTCGCCGCCGACGGCGCTGGCGCCGTTCGCTGCGGCCGCGATCACGCGCGGCGAGGCGTTCGCGACGATGATGCAGGCGTGGAAGTACTGCCTGCCGGCGTTCCTGGTGCCGTTCATGTTCTGCCTGTCGCCGGACGGCGTGGGGCTGCTGCTCATGGGCGATGGCGCGAACATCGTATGGACGACGCTCACCGCCGCGATCGCGGTTGCCGCGCTTGCGGCCGCGTTCGGCGGGTGGATCATCGCCGAAGCCAATTTGAGCGAGCGCGTGGTCGCAGCCGCCGCCGGCCTCGCGCTCTTCTACGCCGACCCGTGGTTCGACGCGGCGGGCCTCGCGCTCGCCGCCGCTGCCGTCGTCGCGCACACCGCGCGGGTGAAGGGCTGGATCAAGCAGCACGATGACCGCGACGAGCCTTAAGGCACGACATCGTGAGCGTCGGCTCGCGCCAAATGGCTTGGTCAGTCAAGACAATCTCTCTACCGTCTCCACGGATAGTCGAGGGGACTCCATGAGAATCGCAATTTTTGCGGCCATCGCGTCGATCGCGGTAGCTGCGCCGTTTGCACAAGCGGCCGAGCCGACACTCGACGAATTGAAGGCGAAGTTCCAGGAGACGCTGACCGCAAGCCGGATGACGCTGGAGGTCAAGGGCGGCAAGCTTGTGGGACCGGGCGCGGATGTCTTGCGCGCACGGGCCGCGGCCTCGCAGTTCGTGCTGATCGGTGAAGAACACGGCGTTGCAACCATCGCCGACACTGTGCGGGCGATGCTTCCCGACCTGACCCAATCCGGCTACCGGCACTTTGCGATCGAGACCGACCCTTATGTCGCGGCCAAGCTTGAGACGATGCTGCGCGCGGGCGGCACGAAGGATGTCGCGAAGTTCCTCGCGGTCGAAGGTAACCAATTCGCGATCCCGTTCTACAACTGGTCGGCGGAAGCCGCCCTCGTTGACGCCGCCGTAAAGGCGAACGCAAACGCGAAGCCCGCGCTTTGGGGGCTCGACCAAGTGTTCATCGGCGCGAGCGCGGCATTGCTCAACGACGTCGCGACGCAGGCCTCGAGTACCGAGGCGAAGGCGTTGGCTGCGGCGCTCGCGGCCAAAGCCAAGGGCAGTCTCGAGTTTCTGGGCAAGGTCGATCTCGCCGAATTGCAGGAGCTTCGCGGCGCGCTCGGCGCTGAGCAAGACCGGCCGCTCGCGCAACTCGTCGACGACATGATCCTGTCGGCGCGTATCTATCAGCCGTTTGTGGGCGTCACCACGGGGCTTAGCGTCTATGCGGCCAATCTTGAGCGCGAGACGTTGATGAAGCGCACGTTGCTCGACCTCTATCGGGCGGCCGGCGGGCCGAAGGTCTTCTTCAAGTTCGGCGCGAACCACATGATGCGCGGTCTGTCGTCGACGCACGTACCGTCGCTCGGGAATTTCGCGGCCGACTTGGCCGCAAGCGAGGGCAAAAGCGCGTTCCACCTGCTCATCCTGTGCGGGCCGGGAACGAAGGCAGGCGATCTGATGGGCAATGCGACAGCGTGTTCGCTCGACCTTGCCAAGGACTTTCCCGACCTGGTCGCCCAGGTCGATACGAAGCAAATGACGCTGTTCGATCTTGCGCCGTGGAAGGACAAGCCCCGGCGCTGGGCGCATTTGAGCGAAGACGTGCGTGCCATGATTTGGGCCTTTGACGCGGTGCTCTTTGTTCCGAACGGGAAGCCGGCGGCCGCCCTGAAATAGGCGCCGCGGCGCGCCGACGTTAAGGAACGCACAAGGCGCGCGCGGTGCCGGTTTCAAGTCTTGCGGCAAAATATTTTCAGGCCCATCTGATGGGCGCCGGCGCGATCTTGAAAGAGGGGCGCCCCGCCAGACCAACGGCGCAGACGCGCGTTTCCGACGCCGGCCTCTTCAAGCGGCTCCTTTCGAGAGACCGCTTTTTCCAGGTGCAATCATGACGACGACACTTGTAGCGGTGCTGGCGCTCGCGCTGGCGCTTTCGGGTATTCGTATCGTGCAGGAGTATGAGCGGAGCGTGGTGTTCCGGCTGGGCTGGTATTCGCGGATCGCGGGACCGGGTCTGTTCTGGATCATCCCGATCATCGAGTGGACGACCAAGGTCGATCTGCGTACGCGCACGGTCGACATCGAGCGGCAGGAGACGATCACGAAGGACAGCGTCACCGCGAACGTGAACGCAGTGCTGTGGTACCGGATCGACGATCCGAAGAAGGCCGTGCTTGCGGTGCAAAACTATCAGGCGGCCGTCTATCAGGTTTCGCTGACGAGCCTGCGCAACATCATCGGTCAGCATCAGCTCGACGACGTTTTGAAGTCGCGCGACACGATCAACAATTCGCTGGGCGAGACGGTCAACCAAACCACCGCGGCTTGGGGTGTGCGCATCGAGATGGTCGAGATGAAAGACGTCGAAATCCCGACCGCGATGCAGCGGGCCATGGCGCGCGAGGCGGAGGCGACCCGCGAAAAACGCGCCCGGCTGATTAAGGCTGACGCGGAGTTCGAAGCCGCGGAGAAGCTGACCGCGGCGGCCGCACAGATGACGGCAAGTCCCATGGCGCTGGAACTGCGGCGCCTTCAGATGGTGGCCGAGATCGGCGCTGAGAACAACACGACGACCGTGATCATGCTGCCGTCGGATTTGATCAACTTGGCGAAGACGGTGGTTGCGGCGTGACGTGTGATGGCGGCCGGTGAGCAAACACCGGCCGCTTCTTCCTTTGGAGCCTGTTCGTCTCACGTGGGTTCAACGCCGAGTCAGCTTTCACCACAAAGACACCAAAGGCACCAAGTATCACCAAGAAGGAAGAGATGCCTCACACAATGAAACAATGACACAATGGGATGTATTCTTCGGCGCGCAGCGCCATTCGAACCTCTGACTGCGCGCTAACGCGCGCGAGAGCCCCCTCATTGTTTCATTGTGTGAGGCATCTTCTTCTTGGTGAAACTTGGTGCCCTTCGTGTCTTTGTGGTGAAAGCTGGCTCTGTCCGGCGCACATCGTCTCAGGAAAAGCTCCTACCGCCGCGTCAATTCCAGCGGGCCGCCTTTTTCGATGGCGCGTTGGTAAGCGGGGCGGTCGCGCAGACGCTTCAGCAGTGCACCGAGGCGCGGGTAGTCCTTCAGGCGCTCGCCGCGGTCGGCGACTTCGAGGATGAAGGACATTTGGATATCGGCGGCGGTGAGTTCGTTGCCGGCGAAATAGTCTTGTTTGGCGAGTGCGTCGTTCATGTAGCCGAGGTGGTTCGCGATTTCGCTTTCGATGCGCGGCTTCAGCGGCGCGGCGGCGTCGCCCAGCATTTGCGTGTAGAGCGCGAGCAGGAACGGCAGCATCGCGGAGCCTTCCGCGAAGTGCATCCAATGCGTGTGCGCGATCCAGTTCGGCGCGCCGTCGGCCGGCCAGAATTTACCCTTGCCGTAAGTCTTCGTCAGATACTCGATGATCGCGCCGGATTCGGCGACGGTTTGCGCGCCGTCCGTGATCACCGGCGACTTGCCGAGCGGGTGCACCTTCTTCAGCTCCGGCGGCGCGAGGCGGGTCATCGCGTCGCGCTTGTGGTGCACGATCTCGTAGGGGACGCCGAGCTCCTCCAAAAGCCACAGCACGCGGTGCGAGCGGGAGTTGTTCAGGTGGTGGAGTTTGATCATCGGGGCCTCGCGCGGTTTCGAGGTCCCCTGTTAGCGCAGATGCAGTGTCGCGCGGAAGCCCGGATTAAGCCGCTCCAACGTCAGGCGGCCGTTGTGGGATTGGGCGACGCGGTCGGCGATGGCGAGGCCTAGGCCGGTTCCGGCGTGGCTTCGGGCGACGTCGCCGCGGGCAAAGGGGCGGCGCAGGGTCTCGGTCGCGGCTGGGTCAAGCCCAAGGCCTGCGTCGGTGATGGCGATAGAGAGGGACTTGTCGGATCCGAGCGACGCTTCGACCCTCACGGGCGCGGCACCATGCTGAAGCGCGTTTGCGAGTAGGTTCGTGACCGCGCGTTCGACGGCGTTCGGGCGGATCGTGGCCTTGAGATCGGCAGGGACCGATAACGAAATGGCAGCGGGGTCCGCGGTGCGTCCCACGGCTTGCCCGATGACTTCGGCGACGCTCAGCTCTTGCCGTTCTTCCGCTTCGAAGCCGCGGGCGAATTCAAGGAACTGGCCTAGCATTGTTTCGATTTGGGCGACTTGGCGCGTTGCGCTCTGCTCCATATCACGGTCGCCCGGGCGCATCATGTCGAGGGCCAAGTGTAGTTTGGTCAGCGGCGTGCGCAGGTCGTGGCTGACGCCCGCCAGCATCAGCGCGCGTTCGGCCTCTTGGGCCGCCACGCGCTCCGTCATGCGGTTGAACGCGCGCGCGACGGCTGCGATTTCGTCGGGGCCGGTTTCGTCGAGCGGCGGCGTCGGGTGGCCTGCGTCGTAGCGGTCCACGCCTTCCTGCAGGCGGCGCAGCGGGCGGTCGATGTAGCGCTGGATCGCCACACCGCCGACGACGGCCACGAGCAGCGCGGTCAAGAACGCGATGATGAGCGACTCCGTTGGGCCCGTGCGGCGGCGCGGCGTTAGCGTCACCCAATAATCTTCGCCGCCCATCGGTAGGCGCACCCACAGGCGGCTTTGCGCGTCCGCGCGCGTGGTCAGGTTCGGCGTTTTCAGTTGCGTTTCCAGCGCGTGCACGAACTGGCGCTCCACCATCGTCGGGTTGCGCGTGCCGTTTGCGGGCGTGGCGCCCAGCGGTTGGATTTCGAAGTCGTCGCCTTTGTTCAGTTGCGCGATCAGTCGCGCGCGAGCATCGGGCTCAAGGCCCGCCATCGCGGTCGAGAGGCCTTCGACCATCGTGGCGGCGACGTTCGCCATGCGGCTCGATTGCGGGCGGATGAGGAGTTCGAACGCGAGTGCTGCCGCCAGGATTTGCCCGGCCAGCACCACGCCGACCAGCAGCGCCACGTTGCGGTGGAACAGTTTTCTAAACATCGCGCCCGTCGGTCAGCGCGTAGCCGACGCCCCAGACGGTGCGGATGTGGCGCGGGTTCGCCGGATCGTCGCCGATCACACGGCGCAGCCGCGCGACCAGGACGTCGATTGCGCGGTCGGTCACCTCCGCGTCACGCCCCATCGCGAGCGCGATGAGTTGTGCGCGGCTCAAGGGCCGGCCGACGCTACGCGCGAGTGCTGCCATCAACGCGTACTCGCGCGAGGAAAGCTCGAGCGCCACGCCCTCGCGCTTCACCGTCATGGCGGAAAAATCGATTTCGAACGGGCCGCAGGTCACCGTCTCGTCGCGCGTGAGTGCGCGGTCCGGACTCGCGCGCCGCAACACCGCAGCGATGCGCGCCACCAACTCGCGCGGCAAAAACGGTTTCGCCAGATAATCGTCCGCACCCATTTCAAGGCCGAGCACGCGGTCGATCGGATCGCCGCGCGCGGTCAGCATGACGATCGGCGTCTCGTCGCCCGCGGCACGTAGGCGGCGGCAGATTGCCAAACCGTCTTCGCCCGGCATCATGAGGTCGAGCACGATCGCGTCCGCGGGTTCGCGCTGCAACGCCGCGTCCATCGCCTTGCCGCCGTCTACCGTGCGCACGTGATAGCCGTGGCCGCCGAGGAAGCGTTGCAGCAGGCTGCGCAACTCCGGGTCGTCGTCGACGACGAGCACGCGCGAAGGTCTGGCGTTCATGCGCATCAGGGTTGCCACCGGCGGCTCATAAGGGCTAGGCGCGAAGTCGTTACAAAGTGTGACACGGGCTCCCTCCTGTCACGCGCCGTGGCATTCTGCACGTGCCGCGCGGTCGCGATGTTACAAGGGTTGCGCCTACAAAGCGTTGCCGTTGGCCCCACTTTGTTGAGGAGTGTCCCATGCCTCGCGTTGTTCGAAGAGTAACCATCGCCCTTTGCCTTGTGCTTGCCGCGGCCTTGCCGGGCCAAGCGTTCGAGGAGGAGCAAGACGGCCGCGAGCGCTTGTTCGGCGGCGGGGCGCGCTGCGACGACGGACCGGTGACGCAGACGGACAATCAATCCGGGCCCGGGCGCGGCAGGTTCCGTGAGCGGCTGCGCGAGCGTTTTGGAAGCGCGGACGGTGTGCCGACGACGCCTGCATCAACGGCAACGACGGACGGCGCGCGCGGTGAGCGGCGTGCGCGAATTCGCGAGCGGCTGCGTGCGCGGTTCGGCCGAGCAGATGCACCGGCCGCGGCAACGACACAAAGCGCGCCGACTCAGGTCGCCGCGCGCGGCACGGGCAACCTCACCCCCGGCGACTATTGCTTCACCCTGCAACACGGCGGGCTCACGCGGCAGTATCTGGTGCACGTGCCGCGCAGCTACGCGGGCGCACCCACCCCGATGATCCTCGCGCTGCACGGCGGCGGCGGGGGCATGCGCTATCAGGCGAACGACAAGAATTACGGGCTGATCACGAAGTCGGAGCAGGCGGGCTTCATCGCCGTGTTTCCGAACGGCTATTCGCGCTTTCCCTCCGGCATTCTCGCCACCTGGAACGCCGGCAAATGCTGCGGCAAGGCGCGGGACGAGAACATCGACGACGTAGGCTTTTTGCGCGCGGTGATCGAGACGATGTTCGCCAAGGCGAACGTGGACCGCGCCAAAGTCTTTTCGATCGGCATGTCGAACGGCGGCCTCATGTCCTACCGGCTCGCGTGCGAGGCGCCGTTCTTGATCAAAGGCATCATGGCGGTCGCGGGCACCGACAACACGACGTCGTGCAACCCGGCGCGCGCCGTGCCGATCCTGCACGTGCACGCGCTCAACGACGACCGCGTGCTCTTCAACGGCGGCGCGGGGAAGAAGTTTCGCGACCCCAACACGGTGACTGAATTCGTCTCCGTGCCCGACACGATCGCGAAGTGGGTGGGCCTGAACCGCGCGTCGGCAACACCGCAACGCGTGCTCAGCGTCCCCGGCGCCTACTGCGACCTGCACGCCGCCCCGCGCATCGGCGGCGCGCCGGTCAAACTCTGCGTCACCGAAACCGGCGGCCACAGCTGGCCCGGCGGGGAGAAGGCGCGCGCGGACGAGCCGCCGTCGAAGGCGATTATCGCGAACGATGTGATGTGGGAGTTCTTTAGCGGGTTGTGAGCGGGGCTTGCATACGAACGCTTGGAGGCTCCCAGCGTTGCTCTTCTAGGTGCGTCGCGCCCTTAACGGGCAGCTTTTCCGCCGAGGAGGGCGCAGGGTATCAAGCAGGCGAACCAAACAAGGTGGTACCAAATCGGATACTCGCTCCAGATTTGGATGTGCCACGGCACCGAAATCGCGAGCAATACGAGACCTAGCCAAAGCGCAGACTGGTGACCCCGCGCGATCCGCGACGCGACCCAGCCCGCAACGACTGTCGCCACCGCGCCTGTGACCAATCGGGCCCGCTGCATCGGCAGGGTATATGCCCTATCGGGCACGGCGGCTGCGTAGTCGGCCCAGAGCGACTGCGCAGCCAATCCGGCGAGGAACGCCAGCAGGAAGAAAATCAGCAAACCGGCGAATACCGAACCAATCCTGCGAACCATGGTCCAACCCCCTATGGCGTCATGCGGCGACAGGCAGTCATTTCCCTACCTGATCCATTTCACAGCGCTGATCTTACGTCCGTCCCGCGGAAATCGTCACCAGTGTAGAGCAGCGGCGCGTCGTGCGCCTTTGCCAACGCATACGCGAAGCAGTCGCCTAGATTCAGTTTGCCGGTTGTGCGGAAGCCTTTGCCGAAGCGGATTCGGGCTTGCATGGCGAGGCGGGCGATGGGTTCGTCGATGGCGGCGCATGTGATCTCGAAGTTGCTCAAGAACGTGTCGAGGTCGGCGACACCTTTTGCCGGATCGTCGATGCGGCGGCCTGCCAGAACCGCTCCCGCTTCCACGTAGTTCATGGCGGAGATCAACCGCTCGCCCGGCGGTTCTTTCGCGAGCCGTTTCGCCAGATCGCCGGCTGCCGGTTCGATAAAGATCATGGCAATGAACATACCGGTCACCTTGTCCACGCCAAGATGTTCAGCCTATGTATAGAAGGACTTTCTAGATTGACTGACCCAATGGCCCTGAGCATCAAAAGCGACGAAGCGGACCGGCTGACGCGCGAACTCGTGCGCCTCACCGGTGAGACGATGACCGAAGCGATCACGGTCGCGGTCCGCGAGCGCCTCGCGCGCGAACGCGCCGCGCGCAAAGCGGCCGCCGATCTGCCCGCGCGCATCAGGGCGTTCGCCGAAAGCGTCCGCGCGAACTACGACACGCGGCCCGTCACGAAGGAAGAGTGGGACCGCGCCAGCGGCGACGACGAGTGATCGTCGTCGATTCCTCGGCCGTCAATTTGGGTCTGGTCGCAACATGAAGGCTCAAGTGCCACGCTCCACTTCCGCAAAGCGCGTTTCGCCGCCACGTAGTCCGTCACGTACGACGTCCGCAACGCGCTTGTGAGACTCGCGAAGATGAACCAACCGAACGCGATCGCGATGACGATTGCGAATTCCACCCACGGCGGAAGTGCGCGGATGAGGGCGAGAAGCTGAGTCATGCAAAAACGAGGCTATAGGTTGTTGGACTCTTCGCGGACAGAATCGCTACTTGGAATCGTCGTGCCAGTGAATGAACGGCGGCTGCGTTTCGTGTTCGACAAAGTGCTTTAGTGCCCGAGCGATTTCGAAGAGCGTGATCGCCCATTCAGCAGGGTGGCTGTTAACTTCTCCGTTCGACAATACATATTCGATAGTCGCATCTGGTGGGCCATCGTAGTTTGGATTTCGGGAGCTGAACCCGGCGTCGCCATACTCGCGCAGGAACATCAGCCAACCGCGGTCACCGTTCATCAACGCGCAAAGTGAAGCGCCGGTCGATGCGGTGAGCCAAATTTCTCGGTGCACCATGGTGGCTGTAGCACTCAGTCGATCGGCCAATTCTGACGCGGATGCGACTGTCTGCTCGACTTCGTTGATGCACAATTCCATGCCGCGCTCACTCCACCAACTTCAAATCGCGCAGGCAGTAGTTCATCCCGTCGGTGAGCATCTGCTTCAGGCTGGTTTGCATCGTCTGCTTCTGTTCCGGCGTCATGGCGTCGAAGGTTTCGATGTCGTCGTAACCGTCGGGGGCGTCGTTCATGAAGTGTTTGTCGGGGTTCCAGAAGGAGACGTCGCGCACGCGGGCCATGCAGGTGTCGATTTCCTTGAATGTCGCGCCGTCGAGCAGGCTCACGCGGAGCGAGATGTAGAACCGCGCGGTGCTGCCTTGCGTCAGCAGGCCGATGCCTTCGACCATTTGGTTCGTCGGGTAGAGTTCGCTGCGGCTCGGCCAGACGACGAGATAGGCGTCGATGGGCTCACCGTCCTTCGGCCGGGCTTTCGCGCGCATGTTGTCTTCCGGGTCGGGGTCGTCCAGGAAGCGGCCGAGTTCGGGTGCGATCTCGCCGCGCGGATAGTCGACGGGGCGAAGTTCGTAGCGGCCCTTGAGGCCCTCGCTCAGCGAGGCCGCGATGTGCGCGTCGATCGCCCAATCGGGGACATCTTGGACGTTACGGGCATTCGAGAACACCATGAAGCCGATGTGCTGGAGCGCGACCTTGTCGCCGACGTCGGCGACGATGCCGACGGTCTTGATCGGCGGGCGGTCGGCGGCGGGGGCGGGCGCGAGTGTCGCAACGGACAAAAGCGCCGCGGCGAAGAGGCCGGCGGGCGTGCGGGATCGGGTGGGGCGCATGGGTTCTTCCGCAGGTGGCGTCGCCTAAGCCTAGCAAGTTTCCGCCAGCCTGCGCCGATTAGCGTCCTTGATATTTCGAGGTTTGTTCTTTATTTGTTCTAGGATGCGTGCGTCTCTCCTCAGGCCCATTTGTGCGTTCGGTTCCAGCCGTCTGGCTGCGCCAAGCGGCAAACGGATCGCAAACGCTGACCAAACGGATTCCACACGGATGTTTTCGCAGAAATCGGCCGCGCAAACGGATCAAACGGATAGGATTTTGCTGCTTGGGACCCGGTGTGGCGCGGCGGGGCCGACGAAGCGTAACAAGTTACGTCGCGGTTACGGGACGGTTACGTCAGAAACGGCGGAATGCCGCCATTGTTACGCTGTTACGGATTCGATCGCGTGGAAATTTTGGTGCGGGACTTTGCGCGGTTTTGGCTTGCCGAGCCGAAGCTCGCGGGCGCGTCGCCCGCCTTCGCCAAGTGGCTTCGGCGTGGCAGCCTTCTCTCGCTTCGCGAGCGAAGGCTGGTGCCGCCTGCGTGACTCGAACACGCGACCCCCGCATTACGAATGCGATGCTCTACCGGCTGAGCTAAGGCGGCTTTTGGGCGCTCGAAAAGAGGCGCGGACCATACTCACCGACGCTCCTTTCCGCAATCTCTACGCCGGGGCGCGGCGGTTTGCTACGGTTGGGGCCACAGATGGCGGAATTGGGGGGCTTTCGGTGAGGTTTTGGGGATTGGCGGCGGGCGTGTTCGGGCTCGTGCTGCTTGGCGGGTGCGCCAGTGTGGATGGGGGCTTGGGTTTGGGGGATCGGGGCGTGGCGGCGCCACCGGCGCTCTCTTACCGGCTGGTCAAGTCGTTGACGACGGAGGTGGGGCCGCGGCTTGCCGGCACGCCCCGCGAAGCGGCGGCGCGCGACTGGGCGGTCCGCACACTCAAAGAGTTGAAGTTTTCGCGCGTCGTGGTCGAGCCGTTCACGTTCAAGGGTTGGGTGCGCGGCGCGGCATCGGCGACGCTGGTCAGCCAAGGCGATCAACAGCTCGCGGTGGCGGCGCTCGGCGGGTCGATCGCGACGCCCAAGCGCGGGATCACGGCGCCGGTCGCGTTCGTCGCGTCGTACGACGATTTGCTCGCGGCGCCGCCCGGGTCGTATGCGGGCAGAATCGTGTTCGTGAACGACCGCATGACGGCGGCGCGCGACGGTGCGGGTTACGGTGTGGCCGTGCGCAAGCGCTCGCGCGGCGCGATCGAGGCGGGGAAGCGCGGGGCGCTTGCCGTCGTCATCCGCTCCGTCGGCACGGATCAGACGCGGTTTCCGCATACGGGTTTCATGCGTTACGACGATGCGGTGAAGAAGATCCCAGCCGCTGCCGTTTCGAACGCGGATGCGGATCAGATCGAGCGGCTCTTTGCGATGGGCGTGCCGGTGCGGTTGAAGCTCGTGCTTCAGGCGCGTGAGGTGGGACAAGCGCCGTGCGGCAATATCATCGCCGATATCGTCGGGGTCGAGAAGCCGGAGGAGATCGTATTGCTCGCCGCGCATCTCGACTCGTGGGACTTGGGCACGGGGGCGATCGACGACGGGGCGGGCGTTGCGATTGTCGTCGCGGCGGCGCTCAAAGCGGCGGGTCCCGACCTGAAGCCGAAGCGCACGGTCCGCGTGCTGCTCTCGGGCGCGGAAGAGGTCGGCGTGCATGGCGGGGCGGCTTACGCGAAGGCGCATGGGGCCGAGCGTCATGTGATGGCGACGGAGGCCGATTTCGGGACCAAGCCGGTGTGGCGGTTTTCGTCGAAGGCCTCGGAGGCCGATTTGCCGTTCTTCGATTCCGTGGCGGCCAGCCTCAGCGATCTCGGCGTCGAGCGCGGGAACAACGCCTCGGACGGTGGGGCGGATATCGGCGCGCTCGCGAAGGCCGGCGTACCGATCGTGGGGTTGACCCAGGATGGCACCACCTATTTCGACTATCACCACACGGCGAACGATACGCTCGACAAGGTCGACGCCGCGGGGCTTGAGCAGAACGTGGAGGTGTACGCGCGGGTGGTCCGCGCGTTTGCGAACAGATAGGCGCCTAGTTTGGCGTGGTGGTGACGGTCGGGCTCAGGAACTCGCGCACGGCGCGGGCGGATTGGTCCGGAACCTCTTCCATCGGGATGTGGCCGACATTGTCGTACTCGATCAGCTTCGAGTTCTTGATCGCGCCGGCATAGGCCTCGCCCACATCAGGCGGAACGAGCGTGTCTTCAGCCCCCCAAAGGATCAGCGTCGGGGTCGTGATCTTGCCGGCGTTGTCTTGGATGTAGGTGTCGAACGGGGATTGGAAGCGCTTTAGCGTTGCGGCGCGGGTGCCTTCGCGGCGGTTCAGTTCCCAGTAGCGGTCGACCATCGCGGGCGTGACGAGGGCGTCGTCGACGATCGCTTTCTTGAGGCCGTCTTCGAACAGGTTGCGCGGCGTCACGTAGAGCATCAGGTTCTGCACGACGGGGATGCGCGCAAGCCGGAAGCCTAAGCCCGGGTCGCGTTCCACTTTGGTGGGCATGCCGCCGGCGTCGACGAGGATCAGATGGGTCAGGCGCTCCGGGTGGTCGATCGCGAAACGCGCGGCGATGCCGCCGCCCATCGAATTGCCGGCGAGCGCGAACGGGGCGAGCTTCAAGGCGGCGGTGAAGTCGTAGACGAACTGCGCCATGCCTTGCTGGCTGTAGTCGTCGCCGGGGACGGGGCCGGTCAGACCGTGCGCCGGCAAGTCGACGCTGATGACGCGGAATTGGTTGCCGAGTTGGGCCACCCACGGTTCCCAAGTGTGCAATGAGGCGTTCGATCCATGCACGAGGACGAGCACGGGACCCAACGGCTGGCCTTGGTCGCGGAAGTGGACGTTCGCGCCGGAGGGCAAGGTGATGAAGCGCGACGGGGCTTGGCCGTATTTGGCGACGAGTTCGGCTGCGGGGATGTCGGGGTCGCGGAACGCGGCGACGAGGCCTGCAACGATGATCGCAAGGATCGCGAGGAGGATCAAAAGCCCGCGGAAGAAACGCATCTCACCAGGTCCCACTCTTGCGGCGGCCTTGATCGCCGCCAAGCCAATCGTCGTCCGCGTCGGGGCCGGGGTCGTCCGGCGCCCGCGGCGGGCCGTAGAAGATGGGCTCGTCGCGCGTGGGGGTGACATCGCGCATAGTGTCGCTGGCGGCGCGCGGCGGGCGAATCTCTTCGGCTTTCAGCGCGTCACGGTAGAGGACGTTCGGGTTTTCGGTGGCGCCCGCGTAGGCGGCGGCGGTTTCGCTGGGCGACATGGTTTCGACCGCGCCGCGGGTACCGGACTGCCAGCTCAGCGTATCGAACGCGCCGCAGCTGACGCAGGTCGCGCTCCAATCGGCGTGGGTGCGGGCGCAAGCAGAGCAGGTCCAGTGCGCGTCGCGGGGTGCGCGTTGGGCGCGGGTCGTCCACTCGCGCGCGGCGAGGCTTTCCTCGCTGCCGAAGCCTTGCTCGACGTCGGCCATCAAGAGGCAGACGCGCGCGACGGGGAAGCGTTCGGCGAGCGGGCGCAGCGTCTCGCGGGCCTCTTCGTAGCGGAGGGCTGCGAGCGAGACGGCGGCGTTCAGGATCTGGCTCTCCGGGTGTTCCGGATTCGTGGAGGCGAGCGCCGACAGACGCTTGCCGCGGGCGCTCGGCGGTTCTTCTGGTTTGAGCGCGCCGTAGGCTTTGGCGAGATCGGGATGCGGTTCTTGCGCCCACGCGGTTTCGATCAGGCTCGCCGCTTTCCACTGGCGGCCTTGCGCGGCGTAGTGCTTGGCCGCGATCAGAGCTGCGGGTGCGAAGCCGGGCGCAAGTGTGAGTGCTTCTTGCGCGCGGGCGAGGGCGCCTTCGGCGTCGCCTTTGCGTTCGGCGTCGTTGGCCGCGGCGGCGGCGAGAACGGCGCGGCGGCGGCGGGCGATGCTGCCGTCCAAAAGCTTCGCGCGGACTTGGCCGTCGAGTGCGGTCGCGGCGGGACCCCAAGCGCCTTTCGCGGTGTTGAGATCGAAGAGCGCGTTCAAGGCCCAGCGGGTGCGCGGGCGGAGCGTGAGCGCGCGATTGGCAATATTGATAGCCTGTTCCGCGTCGCCCCGGCGAGTGGCGGCGACGTAGAGACCGCGCAGGCCCAAGAACTCCGTCTCTTTCGATTGGAGCATTTGGGTGAAGTAGCGCTGGGCGCCTTCGTCGTCGCCGTCGAGTTGCGAGGCTTGGGCGGCGAGCAGCATGGCAAGCGGCGGTTCGCCGACGAGCGAGATCGCCTTCTTCGTCTGGCGGCGCGCTTCTTCTTCGTCGCCGGCCGCGACCGCAACGAGGCCACGGGTGATGGCGGTGAAGCCGCGGCGTCTGCGGCCGCTCGCGCGCCAGCGGAAGAATTCGGCCGGCGCGTCGACGAACGTCATGACGATGCGATAGGCGAGGATGGTGAGGAAGGTCAGGCCGACGATGAGCGCGATGGCCACTTGGATCGGCACGCGGGCCTCACGGCCCGACAGCGTGATCGTGACGACGCCGTTGAGGTCGGCGATCCAGGTCACGACCGCGACCATCACCGCGATCAGAAGGAAGAACCATAAGGCGCGGATCATCGACGGGCTGTCCTCATGGCGGCGGCAGTTGCGGCACGGGCTCGTTGCTGGTGTCGTTCGTGAGCGCCGCGATGGCGCGGCCGTTGACATCGGCGAGTGCGGCCTCCAGCGCGACGCGGGCCTTTGCCTGCGCGAGCCAGGGGGCGAGCGTGTTGCGGGCGGCGCCGCCGATGGGGGCCAGTTCCTTGACGGCGGCGGCGAGGTCGCCGGCTTTCAAGCGCACTTCGCCGCGCGCAAGCCGGGCGTCCGTGGAGGCGCCTTGTGTTTCGCCGACGGAGCGCACGGAGACGAGGGACGTGAAGTGGGCCGTCAGTCTGTCCCACCAGGTTTTGCCTTTCGCGGCTTCTTCCGCGTCGCGGGCGGCGTCGGCGATGTTGCCGAACGTGCCGATCATGGTGCCGATCGTGGGCAGGCCGGTTTCGGCGAGCGGGGCGATTTCGGCCAAGCGTTTGTCGCCGGGCATCATCGCGGCGACGACGTCGTATTCGGTCTTGAACGGCGAGGAGCCTTGGGCGGCGCGCATCATGTTCGCGACGGCGGTCGCGAGCGAAGCGCGGCGCGCGAGGTCGAGTAGGTCGGAGCCTTCGAGTTTCGCGAGGCGTGCGTCGAAGCCGGCGAGCGTGTCGGTCTTCGCTTCGGCAGCGGCGAGGCGCGCGGTGAGGTCGGCGATCTCCTTGCGCAGATCGGGGGCTGGTGCGGCGGCGGGTGTGCCGGGGACCGCGGCCGCTCCCGGGAGGGCTGCGACGCTGGCGCCGGCGCTGCCGGCGGCGAGGGTGGTTTCGATCGACTTCTGGCGGGTCTCGAGTTTGGCGACGCGGTCCTTCAAGGTTGCGACTTCGCGGCGGCCGTTCTTGGCGACGCTGGCCTCGAGTGTGGCGACGCGTGCGCTGAGATCGCCCGTGTCGTCGTCGCCGGTCGGCCAGAAGCGGGTGATCAGCGCGCCGGAGAAGGCGGCGACCAGCAGAAGCAGCAGCACCCACAGGCCGTCGCGCCAATCCTCGATCAAGCCGTGCCGCACGGGGCGGTCGGGCTTCGGGAGCGCGGGTCTGGGGTCGGTCATGCTCATGCGGGCGAGTGCCTTCTTACGCGCGATAGGTTTCGGGGGTGTTGCGCGCGCGGCAAGCTACTGGCCGGGGCGGGGCGCCTCAAGGCGCGAGCTCGGCCAGCATGGCCTCGGCGGTGGGTGTGGCGGCGACGCGGATGTCGCGAAAAACGAGCGGATGCAAGGCATTGGCGACCGCTTGGCTCAGCGCCACGGCGGTCATGCTGCGGCAGGCGGACGCAAGGTTTTCCGCCTCAATCAGTGTCGCGAACAAGGTTGCGGTGCGGGGGGAGAAGAACGTCGCCGCGCCGATCAGGTTGGCGGCCAGTTCGGCGGTCAGAGCGCCGGACAGGTTTTGCGAGGCGCGGGCCTCATAGATGCGCTCGGTCCGGACGGTGAAACCGGCGACGGCAAGGCTCGCCTTCAGGTCGCCCGCGCTGACCGTGCCGGTCGCGTGGAGGATCGTTCCGGCGGCGGGTTTCAGCGTCGCTTGGATGTGGCGATTCAGACCGTCGACGCCTTCGCCGGTGCTTTCGCTCACGTTCGTGAAGCCGAGCGCCTTGGCTTCGGCGGCGGTGGTGGGGCCGACGGCGATCACGGAGATGGTGCGTTCAGACGTGCGGCGCGCGGCGGCGCGGGCGCCGTTCGCGCTGGTGAACGCGAGTGCTTGGACGCCTGTCAGATCGAGCGGTGGGCCGTCGAGCAAGGCGATGTCGATCAAGGGCTCGATGATCGTGGTGTGGCCGAGGGCGTGGAGGCGGGCGGCGAACGTCTCGGCGTCGGGTCTTGGGCGGGTGACGAGAACGCGCATCGCTCAAGCGTCGAGGAAGGCGCGGCCCGCGTGCCCCAAGAGTCTGCGGCCGACGTCGTCGCCTGCGCGTTCGGCTTCGGCGGCTTTGGTGACCTTCTCGTTGCACTCGACATCGTGGCGCGTGCGGCCGTCGCGCGACAGCACGCTGCCCTTGAATGTGATCGTGTGGGGGCCGAGCCAGGTTGCGAGGCCTGCAATCGGCGTGCGGCAGGAACCGCCGAGCGCCGCTTGGAACGCGCGCTCGAACGTGACGGCGAGATCGGTGTCGCGATGGTTGGCGTGGGCGAGAAGATCGCGCGTCTTGCCGTCGTTCGTGCGCAGTTCGACGCCGACCGCGCCTTGTGCGACGGCGGGCAGCATCTCGTCGTTCGAGAAGACATGTGTCGCGTGGGCTTCGAGGTGCAAGCGCTTCAGCCCTGCGAGCGCGAGGACGGTCGCTTGCGCTTGGCCTTCGTCGAGTTTGCGCAGGCGGGTGTCGACGTTGCCGCGGAATTCGATGAGCTTGAGATCGGTGCGCAGGTTCAGGAGCATGGCGCTGCGGCGGACGGAGCTTGTGCCGACGACGGCGTTCTGCGGCAGTTCGCCCAGCGTTTTCACTGTGCGGCTGACAAAGACGTCGCGCGGGTCCTCGCGTTCGAGGTGGCAGGCGAGCGTCAGACCCTTCGGCATCACCGCGGGCAGGTCTTTCAGCGAATGCACGGCGCAGTCGATCGT
>CAZXAQ010000072.1:0-20670 GCA_964638635.1 uncultured Flavobacteriaceae bacterium | reverse complement strand
CCGGTCGCCTTCATCCCCATCAGCCGCGCGTTCTGCCGGTCCTGCAGATAGCCTTTCAGAATGCCGTCTTCGATCAGCACCGTCCGGCTCGTCGGCGTGCCCTCATCGTCGACCGACAGCGACCCGCGCCGCGAGTCGATCGTCCCGTCGTCGACAACCGTCACGCCGGGCGAGGCCACGCGCTCGCCCAACAGCCCGGCGAACGCGCTCGTCTTCTTCCGGTTGAAGTCGCCTTCAAGCCCATGCCCGATCGCTTCGTGCAGCAAGATGCCCGGCCACCCCGGCCCCAGCACCACCGGCATCACACCGGCCGGCGCAGGCACGGACTGAAGATTAACCAGCGCCTGACGCAGCGCTTCGTCCACCGCTGCCTTCCAGGTCTCAGGCTTCATGTAGAAGTCGTAGGACGTCCGCCCGCCCATGCCGTGCGAACCGGACTCCTGCCGGTCGCCCTCGCCGGCGACGATCGACACGTTGAGCCGCACCAGCGGCCGCACGTCCCGCACCGTCATCCCGTCCGGACGCAGAATCTCGATCGCCTGCCATTCCCCGGCCATCGAGCACGACACCTGCCGCACGCGCGAATCCTTCGCCCGCGCGTAAGCGTCAATATCGGCGAGCAGCTTCGTCTTCGTTTCGAACGGCGTTCGATCGATTGGATTGTCGTCCGAATAGAGCTTCACGTTCGTGCGCTGCGGCCCAGCGGCCCACGAGCCGGAATACCCGCTCTTGACCGCCTGCACCGCGCCGGCCGCGCGCTTGATCGCAGCTTCCGAAAGCTCCGACGAATGCGCGAACCCGATCGCCTCGCCCGCGACCGCGCGCAGGCCGAACCCCTGTGTCGTGTCGAAGCTCGCCGACTTCATCCGCCCGTCGTCGAACACGAAGGCTTCGGTCAGCCGGTATTCGAGGAACAGCTCCCCGTCATCCGCGCCCTTCAGTGCCTCCGCCGCGATCCGCTCCACCGCGCCGCGATCGAGCCCCGACTTCGTGAAGAACAGATCGCTGGCGTTACTCATGTCAGACCTCGCTATGGGGATATGTGCACGACAGCGAACGTAGGGGCTCCGCATCCACCGTCAATCACAGACATCTAAATATTGTGGCATACTGTCGCAATGGCGTTGACGCGCCTGCGCCGCTAAACCGCCTCCACTAGAACTAGCCATGGGTCTGAGCCTGAGGGGGCGATTCCCCTTGGGATTTCCAATCATTCGGTCGAACGGGGCTGATCAAGCGCATGCGCGCACTTTCGCGATTTGGAATCATGTCATTGGCGGCGCTCACGGCGCTGATCGTCGGAACGGATTTGGCGTGGGCTGTCGACGGCAGTCACGCGGTTGATCGCCAGATCAACTTGATGCCGGCCGCGACCGAGCACATGCAGGACATTATCGACTTTCACAACCTGCTGCTCGTCATCATCACGGTCATCTCGGCCTTCGTTCTCGGCCTCTTGCTCTGGGTGATGGTCCGCTACAACGCGCGCGTGAACCCGAAGCCGGCAACCTGGTCGCACAACACGCTGATCGAGGTTGTCTGGACGATCATCCCGATCGTCATCCTGGGCTTCATCGCGGTGCCCTCGATACGCCTGCTCTACAAAGGCGAGACGGTCCCCGCGCAAGTCGATCTCACCGTGAAGGCCATCGGCCATCAGTGGTACTGGTCGTATGAGTACCCCGACCAAGGCGGCTTCCAATTCGATGCTCAGATGCTGAGCGACGAAGACGCCAAGAAGGCGGGTGAGCCCCGTCTCCTCGGCGTCGACAACCGCGTGGTGGTGCCCGTCGGCAAGACCGTGCGCATGATAATTACGTCGACCGACGTCATTCACTCCTGGACGATCCCCGCGTTCGGCGCGAAAATCGACGGCGTACCGGGCAAGCTGAACGAGACTTGGTTCAAGGCCGAACGCGAAGGCGTCTTCTACGGCCAGTGCTCCGAACTGTGCGGAGCCCGCCACGCCTTCATGCCCATCGCCGTTGAGGTCGTCAGCCAAGAACGCTTCGACCAATGGGTCGCCGAAGCCAAAACCAAGTTTGCAGCCGCTGACGGCGCGTCCACCGCGCTCGCGTCGCGCTAAGCCCAGGAGCTCGAGAGACAATGGCGACCGCACACAACGCTGACGCTCACCACGACCACCACCCGACCGGGTGGCGCCGCTTCGTCTATTCGACGAACCACAAAGACATCGGCACGATGTACATCATCTTCGCGATCATCGCGGGGTTGATCGGCGGTGCGCTCTCGATCGCGATCCGCATGGAATTGCAGGAGCCGGGCGTTCAGTGGTTCGCCGGCGACGAGCATCTCTATAACGTCTTCGTCACCGCCCACGCGCTGATCATGATCTTCTTCATGGTCATGCCGGCCATGATCGGCGGCTTCGGCAACTGGTTCGTGCCGCTGATGATCGGGGCGCCCGACATGGCGTTCCCGCGCATGAACAACATCTCGTTCTGGCTGCTACCGTTCTCGTTCCTGCTTCTCATCCTCTCGATGTTCGTCGAGGGCGATAGCGGCGGTCACGGTGTCGGTGGCGGGTGGACGATCTACGCGCCGCTATCCACGACCGGCTCGCCGGGCCCCGCGATGGACTTTGCGATCCTGGCGCTGCACATCGCAGGCGCCTCGTCGATCTTGGGTGCGATCAACTTCATCACCACGATCTTCAACATGCGCGCGCCGGGGATGACCCTGCACCGCATGCCGCTGTTCGTCTGGTCGATCCTAGTAACCGTGTTCCTGCTGCTGCTCTCGCTCCCCGTCCTCGCGGGCGCGATCACGATGCTGCTCACCGACCGCAACTTCGACACCACATTCTTTAACCCGGCCGGCAACGGCGACCCCCTCCTGTTCCAGCATCTGTTCTGGTTCTTCGGTCACCCGGAGGTTTACATTCTCATCCTCCCGGGCTTCGGCATGATCAGCCAGATCGTCTCGACGTTCTCGAAGAAGCCGGTGTTCGGTTATCTCGGCATGGCCTATGCGATGGTAGCGATCGGCGCGATCGGCTTCATCGTCTGGGCGCACCACATGTACACGGTGGGCATGAGCTTCAACACCGAAGCCTATTTCGTGGCGGCCACCATGGTCATCGCGGTGCCGACCGGCATCAAGATCTTCTCCTGGATCGCGACGATGTGGGGCGGCTCGATCGAGTTCAAAGTCCCGATGGTCTGGGCAATCGGCTTCATCTTCCTGTTTACGCTGGGCGGCGTCACCGGCGTCGTGCTCGCGAACTCGGGCGTCGATACCGCGCTCCACGACACCTACTACGTCGTGGCCCACTTCCATTACGTGCTCTCACTCGGTGCGGTCTTCGCGATCTTCGCGGGCTTCTATTATTGGGCCCCGAAGATGTGGGGGTACACATACAACGAGTTCTTGGGCCATTTGCACTTCTGGTGCACGTTCGTCGGCGTCAACCTCGTGTTCTTCCCGCAGCACTTCTTAGGCCTGGCGGGTATGCCGCGCCGCTACATCGACTATCCGGACGCGTACGCGTATTGGAACTACATCTCGTCCGTCGGCTCCTACATTTCGGGCGTCGGCGTCCTGATCTTCCTCGCTGTCCTGATCGAGATGTTCGTCGCCAAACGTAAGGCCGCGGCCAATCCGTGGGGACCCGGCGCGACCACGCTAGAATGGACGCTGCCGTCGCCGCCGCCGTTCCACCAGTTCAACGAACTGCCGAAGATCACCGGAGGGCACGGGCATTGACCGGCGCCGCCGCATCACTTGAAGCCGAAGGGGCCCGCGCATCGCTCGCGGGCCCTTCGGACTATCTGGCGCTGTTGAAGCCCAGGGTGATGTCGCTCGTCGTTTTCACGGCCTTAGCCGCGATGATCGTGGCCCCCGGCACGCTGCATCCGGTGCTCGCGATCACGGCACTGCTTTGCATAGCTGTCGGCGCCGGCGCGTCCGGCGCACTGAACCAATGGTACGACGCCGACATCGACGCGATCATGACGCGCACGCGCACGCGGCCCGTGCCGTCGGGTAAGATCGGCCGTCAGGAAGCGCTGGAGTTCGGCGCAACGCTGGCCGCGTTCAGCGTCTTCGCGATGGCGTTCCTCGTGGGCTACGTGCCCGCAATCCTGCTCGCGGCGACCATCGCGTTCTACGTCTTCATCTACACGATGTGGCTGAAGCGCTCGACCGTGCAGAACATCGTCATTGGCGGCGCCGCCGGTGCGCTCCCGCCCGTGATCGGCTGGGCCGCCGTGACGGGCAATGCGTTCGACACGCTCCCGTGGCTCCTGTTCCTCATCATCTTCCTCTGGACGCCGCCGCACTTCTGGGCCTTGGCGCTCGCGGGCCACGAAGACTACGCCCGCGCCAAAGTCCCGATGCTCCCCGTCGTCAAGGGCTCGCGCGCAACCCGCAACCAGATCGTCGCTTACACGGTCCTGCTCGCCGCGGCCGCCGTCGCGCCCTTCGCGCTCGGCTTCGCGGGCCTTGTCTACGGTGTCACCGCAGCCCTCGGCAGCGCGGCCTTCTTCGCGCTAACCGTGGTGCTCTGGTTCGCCCCGGTTGAGCAAGAACGCACCGCCGCGCTCCGCGTCTTCGCGTTCTCGATCTTCTATCTGTTCGCTCTCTTCACCGCGCTTGCCGCGGAGAAGTTGATCGGCCTGGCACCGTGAGCACGCCGATGACGCTGACCCCCGAAGAGCTCCGCAAACGCAACCAGCGCAACTGGGCGCTGGCGGGCGTATTGCTCGCCTTCGTGGTGCTCGTCTTTGTGGTCACGATGGTGAAACTCGGCGGCAACGTCGCCAACCGGCCGTTGTGAGGGGCTGATGCGCAAGCTCAACCCCAACGACAAAGTCCTCCTCTCCTGCGTCGCGGTCTTCGTGGGCATGGTGGGCCTCACCTACGCCTCGGCGCCGCTCTACCGCATCTTCTGTGCCGCGACCGGCTACGACGGCACGCCGAAGCTGTTCAGCGCGCCATCCGAAACCGTCGGCGCGACGACGATCGAAGTGCGCTTCGATGCGAATGTGGCGCCGGGCATGCCGATGGAGTTCCACGGCGAGAAAATCTCGACCGAAATTCGCCTCGGCGAGAACACGGTCGACTTCTACCGCGCCCGCAACACCAGCAACCGGCCGATCGTCGGCGTCGCGAAGTTCAACGTGACGCCGCTCCGCGCCGCGAAGTACTTCAACAAGATCAAGTGCTTCTGCGAGGACGGTCAGGACCTGAAGCCGTTGCAGCCGATGCGCTTCGGCGTCGCCTATTTCATCAGCCCGGAAATCGCGACCGACCCCGACACAAGGGACATCAAGACGGTCACGCTTTCCTACACGTTTTTTCCGGCTAAACCCGAAACCAAAACAGTCGCTCAGTTGAGCACGTCAAACTAAAGGTCGAGACCATGGCTTCCGACGAAATCAAACACGACTACCACCTGGTTCAGCCCAGCGCCTGGCCGATCGTAGGCTCGGTCGCCGCGTTCATGACCGCCGTCGGAGCGATCGCATACTTCCAAACGTCGTTGAAGGGCGCGCCCGCGCTCTTCGGCTTCTTGAGCGGTCCGTGGCTGCTGATCGGCGGCGCCGTGCTTCTGATCTACACGTTCGTCGGCTGGTGGCGCGACGTCGTCAAGGAGTCCGTGGTTCTCGGCGACCACACGCCGGTCGTGAAGCTCGGTCTGCGCTATGGCATGATCCTGTTCATCGCCTCCGAGGTGATGTTCTTCGTCGCTTGGTTCTGGGCCTACTTCAACGCGGCGCTGTATCCGAAGTGGATCAACCTGCCCGCATGGCCGCCCGCGAACATCGCGACGTTCGACCCGTGGGACATCCCGCTCCTGAACACGCTGGTCTTGCTCACCTCCGGTACGACGGTGACCTGGGCCCACCACGCGATCCAAACCGGCAACCAGAAGGCCGCCGTCAACGGCCTGGGCCTGACGATCATCCTGGGCATGCTGTTCACGGCCTTGCAGGCCTATGAGTACATGCATGCCGCCTTCCCGTTCTCAGGCAACATCTACGGCGCCACGTTTTTCATGGCGACCGGCTTCCATGGCTTCCACGTCATCGTCGGCACGATCTTCCTGATCGTCTGCTGGTTCCGCGCCCGCGCCGGCCATTTCACGCCGGAGCGCCACTTCGGCTTCGAAGCGGCGGCCTGGTATTGGCACTTCGTCGACGTGGTGTGGCTGTTCTTGTTCGCCTCGATCTACGTCTGGGGCGAAGGCACTTTGCACGCCGTGCACTGACCGATACGGGCGAAAAAATGGGTGAGTTGCAGACAGCCCCGTTGACGCAAGCGGGGCTGCGCTGCCGGTGCCCCCGCTGCGGCAAAGGCCACGTCTTCAAAGCCTACTTGGTGTTCGCCGACCGCTGTTCCGTCTGCGGTCTCGACTTCCGCTTTGCGGATGCAGGCGACGGCCCCGCGGTCTTCGTGATCTTGATTGCGGGCGCTTTCATCGTCGCCAGTGCCGTCATCGTCGAAGTGAACTTCAGCCCGCCGTACTGGGTGCACGCGCTCCTCTGGTTGCCGCTCACCATCGGCACCTGCCTGGCGCTCCTGCCGCCATTGAAAGCGACACTGTTCGCGCTGCAATACCGTCACGACGCCGGCGAAGGCCGCCGCCAGGACTAGGGAATGTTCCGCCCACTCCCCGTTCTGACCGCCTTCACGCTGATTGCGCTCGCCGTTCTGCTCGCACTCGGCGTCTGGCAGCTGCAACGCCGCGAGGAGAAGCACGCGCTCATCGCCCAAATCGAAACGCGCGCACAAACGCCGCCGGCGCCGATCGAGATCCTTCTGGTCACGGGCGATGCCTTCGCCGCCCACCGCCACGCCACCGCGCTAGGCACGTTCGATCACGCCAAGGAAATCTACGTCTACGCACCGCGCACGGACGGCGGCCCCACACGGCAAGGCAAGAAGGTCCTGACCCCGTTCAACCTCGCCTCGGGCGGCACGATCCTCGTCGATCGCGGCTGGGTGGATGAATGGTGGCCGAACCGCGACAAAAGCCTGCCAGAACCCGAAGGCGAAGTGGAGATTGAGGGCGTCCTGCGCCCGTCCTATGCGCCGGGCACCTTCACGCCGCCGCCGGACAGCGCAAAGCGCATGCTCTACGTGCGCGACAGCGCGGCAATCGCAAAGCTCACGGGCGTGACCCTCAAAAGCCGCCTGATCCTGGAAGCGACGACGCGCCTCGGTAACCCGGAACCGCTGCAGGCCACGCTCAACATCCCCGACAATCACCTGGCCTACGCCATCACGTGGTTTTCGCTTGGCGTCGTGCTGGTGGTCATATACTTGCGCTACCACTATGTCCGAGGCCGTTTGAAGTTCACCCGATGAAATTCGTCAGCACGCGCGGGCAGTCGCCCGCAATTTCGTTCGAAGACGTGCTTCTGTCCGGTCCTGCGCCCGACGGCGGCCTCTACATGCCCGAAACCTGGCCGCAGCTCGACTTCGCAAGGCTGCGCGGCAGGAAGCTGACTTACGCCGACCTTGCGGCGACGGTGCTGGCGCTTTTCGCCGACCGGGATTGGTACGAACCGATCGACCGCCATGCCCGCGAGGCCTACGCGAAGTTCGACGACCCGCGCGTCGCGCCCATCCGCGAACTCGGCCCCCATCGCTGGATGCTGGAGCTGTTCCACGGTCCCACGCTCGCTTTCAAGGACTTCGCGCTGCAGCTTCTGGCGCCTCTGATGGACGAAGCGCTGGCGCGCCGCAAAACGCGCGCGCTCGTCGTCGCGGCGACATCGGGCGACACCGGCGCGGCCGCGGTCGCCGCGCTCGGCGGCCGCGCCAACATCGACCTCGTAATTCTGCACCCCAAAGGCCGCATCTCCGACGTGCAGCGCCGGCAGATGACGGCCACCGCCGCAAGGAACGTCTGGAACGTCGCGATCGAGGGCACGTTCGACGACGCCCAAAACCTGGTGAAGCAGCTCTTCGCCGACCAAGCCTTCACGCATGTACATCGCCTGTCGGCGATCAACTCGATCAACTGGGTCCGCATCGCCGCGCAAGCGGCGTACTATCTTTCGACCTGCCTGGCCCTCGGCGAGCGAGCGCTGACGTTCTCGGTCCCCACCGGCAACTTCGGCGACGTATTCGCAGGCTATGTCGCCAGAAAAATCGGTGTGCCTGTCAAGCGTCTGATCGTGGCAACGAATGCAAACGACATCTTGGCCCGCGCAATCGCGACAGGCACGTACGAGCGCGGCGCGGTCCACGCAACGCTCTCGCCCGCCATGGACATCCAAGTCGCGAGCAACTTCGAACGCCTGTTGTTCGAAGCGCACGCGCGCGACGCCGATAAGGTCCGCACGCTGATGGAAGGGTTCGCCGCCACCGGTTCCCTGACGATCGAACCGGAAGCATTGACGACGATCCAGCAACTGTTCCTCGCCGACCGCGTCCACGAAGGTGAAACGGTCGCCACGATGAAGCTCATTCACTGCGAAGCGAACCTGTCCGTCGATCCGCACACAGCCGTCGGCCTGACGGCAACCCGCAAGGCATCGGAAACAGATGACGTCGTGACGCTCGCAACCGCGCACCCGGCGAAGTTTCCGGAAGCCGTCGAAATGGCGACGGGCGCGAAACCGGAGTTGCCGGAGCGCCTGCGCTGGATTCTGACCGCGCCGGAGCGCTGCGAAACGCTTCCCGTCTCGGTCGACGCCCTCAAAGCGTTCATCGCCAAGCGCTAGCGGCGCGGCAACGGCAGGGCGCCGACCGCGTCCTGAGCCGAAACGGCGGAAATCGGCCATTTCCGGCCTGCCTCTATTCCCCATGAAAACGGCGACCAACTGCTCTATGTAATCCCGCTCCGAACAAAGCAGGACGTGGGAATGAACCCTCAGATCACGAAGCTCGCGAACGGCCTGACCGTCATCACCGATCCGATGCCGCACCTCGAAACCGCGGCCTTGGGCGTTTGGGTGGATGCCGGCGCGCGCAACGAGACCGAGGCGACGAACGGCATCGCCCACATGCTGGAGCATATGGCGTTCAAGGGCACGCGCAGCCGTTCCGCCCGCATGATCGCCGAGGAGATCGAGCGCGTCGGCGGCTTCATCAACGCCTACACGGGCCGTGAACAGACGGCGTATTACGTGCGCGTCCTGAAAGAGGATGTCCAACTCGGTATCGACATCCTCGCCGACATCCTACAGCACTCGATTTTCGACCCCGAAGAACTCGCCCGCGAAAAGGGCGTGGTGATTCAAGAAATCGGTCAGGCGGAAGACACGCCCGACGACATCATCTTCGACCACCTGCAAGGCATCGCGTTCCCGAACCAGTCGCTCGGTCGCCCGATCCTGGGCACCGAGAAGCACGTCCGCTCGTTCACCCGCGACACGCTGATGAACCAGATCAAGGACCACTACTTCGCGCAGAGCATGCTGCTGATCGCGGCCGGCGCCGTCACGCACGAGCAGATGCTGGCGCTCGGTCAGAAATACTTTGCCAAGCTCCAATCGGGCACGCCGGCAAAGGTCGAAGCCGCCCGCTACGCCGGCGGCGAGTTCCGTGCCGAAGACGATCTGGAGCAAGCGCATCTGACGCTCGCCTTCCCCGGCTTCAAGGCCGACGACGACGACATCTTCGCGGTGCAGGTCTATTCGACGGTGCTCGGCGGCGGCATGTCCTCGCGCCTGTTCCAAGAAGCGCGGGAGAAGCGCGGCCTCTGCTACTCCGTGCACACGTTCGGCTCGAGCTACCGCGACACCGGCCTGATCGGCATTTACGCCGGCACCAGTGCTGCCGACGCCCCCGAACTCGTCGACGTGATTGCAGGCGAGATGAAGTCGCTCGCAACCGGCGCCGGCGAAGACGAAGTCGCACGCGCCCGCGCGCAGATCAAATCGGGACTTCTCATGGGCCTTGAGCAAGCCTCCGCGCGCTGCGAACAGATCGCAGCCCACATGTTCACCTACGGCCGCATCCTCGACACGAAGGAACTGATTGCCAAGATTGAAGCTGTCGACGCGAATGCGGTCGCTCGCATCGCTGGCAAGATCCTAACCAAAGCGAAGCTCACGCTCGCCGCCTTGGGACCGATGGGCGCGCTCGGCTCGTACGATCGCATCGCGCAGCGTTTCGCTTGAACGGATGGCGATGCCCCTGGGCCGCACGAAACCGTCGTTCATCGAGGGCAGGCTCGTGCGTTTGCGCGCGCCTTTGGCGGCCGACTACATCGAATGGTCGGCGCTTCGCGGTCAAAGCCGCGAATATCTGACGCCGTGGGAGCCAAGCTGGTCGCCCGACGAACTGACCCGCGCCGCATTCCGACGGCGTCTGCGGCGCTACGTCCAGGCGGAGCGCGACGGCACCGGCATGATGTTCTTCGTTTTCGACAAGAAGACGGACGAACTGACGGGCGGTTGTCAGCTTTCGAACATCCGCCAGGGCGTCGCGCAGTCGGCCGCCTCGCTCGGCTACTGGATAGGCCAAAGGCATGCGGGCAGGGGGCTTATGACCGACGCGGTCGTGACGCTCGTTCGCCATGCCTTCGAGCGGCTCGCATTCCACCGCATCGAAGCGGCCTGCCTGCCCACGAACGTGGCTTCGCGCCGCGTGTTGACGAAGGCGGGATTCACCGCCGAAGGCACCGCGCGAAAATATCTCAGGATCAATGGCGAATGGCAGGACCATCTGCTATTTGCGATCATAGCTGGCGACCCGATCCCGGCGCCAAAAACTTGACCAACGGCCAATGACGAACCAACCACCGAAGTCGAAAAAGATATCGCAGCCGCTACTCGTCGCGATCGGCGGTGGCACCATCTGCTTGCTTCTCACCATTGGCATCTTCATGCCCGGCGGGTTTCTTGACTCGCTAAGCGGTCCAAGCGAAGTGCAGAGCGAACAACCGTCCGACTTACTCATCAACGAACAGGAGGCCGCAGTGCCCGCAGACATGTCCCCCGAAAAGAACGAAGAGTACCTGGCCGCGAACGCGAAGAAGGTGGGCGTGAAAGTCACCGACACCGGCTTGCAATATCGCGAGCTAACGACGGGCACAGGCAAACAGCCCGGCCCGACGAGCCAAGTGACGGTCCACTACAAGGGCACGTTCATCAACGGCCAGGAATTTGACTCCTCCTATGGCCGGGGCAAGCCGATCACCTTCGCTCTGAACGGCGTGATCGCCGGTTGGACCGAGGGGCTTCAGATGATGCGCGAAGGCGGCAAGGCCGAACTCGTCGTCCCGCAAGACCTCGCCTACGGCCGTGGCCGCCCGGGTATCCCGCCGTACCAAACCCTGGTCTTCGAGGTCGAACTGCTGAAAGTGCAATAACGGCTAACGCGCTAGGCGAAAAACGGGGCGCCGCTCGTCTCACCGACGCGTGACGCCTTAAGACTCTTTGCGCGGCATCAATCGTTAATGCGAAACGCCAGTTGCGGCCCAACGCGGCAACCTTGATAGTCCCGGGCGAAGAACCCCCGTTGTAGCCAGTGCGTTGCCCCCGAATGCAGTCGAGCGCTAGCCGGTTTCATCGCTGGGCGAGGGCAGCCGTTTATCTGCTGCTCGCGCTGGCACCGGCATGCGTTTTTGCGGCGGCGCCCGTCACGCTCGACCGCGACGTGAGCGACATCACCAACTGGCTGAAGCCGAAGGGCGAGGCGAGCGCAAACGAACGCACGATCGAACTCGCGAACCCGAAGAACGAGCGCATCCACCGCATCATCACGCTCGACAACGGCTCGGCCGGCGTTTTTCGGTTTCTGGGGCAGGGCGCCACAAGCGCAATCACCCGCGTTGCGGCCGAGGGTGGCGACGCAAGCCTTACCGACATCGGCGGCGCGCGCGCCGTCAGCGTCCATCTGAACCCGCTGACCACCACGAAGATCACAATTGCCACCAAGGGCGATGTCGAGGGCGCCACGTGGAGTATGTGGAAGCCAGAGGTCCTCGCCATCACGAAGCAATCCGAAACGCTGATCGTGGGCATCCTGGCAGGCGCAGCCCTCGTGATGGCGACTTGGCTCGGCGGCCTCGCTCTCTACCACGGCTCATGGCAGCCGGGATGGGCCGCAATTTCGCTGGGCGCGCTCGTCATTCTTCTGCTGACCGGCTCGGTGATCACCGTCTCGCCGGAATTCACGCTCGTGACCGGCGCCGTGATGATCGCGACAGGCTTGCGCTTTCTCACCACCTATCTGGGCTACGACTACAACCGGCGCAGCACCGCGACGGTTTTCGACGGCGCGGCGTTCGCGATCATCGGCTTTGCAGCGATAACGGCGCTCGGCGTCGGATACGGTTTCCCGATCCTGCGCATCCTCGCTGTCGTGGCGGCAGCAGCCGCGATCGTGTTCGCGCTGTCCTACGCCTTCACCGTGCCGCGCGCTAAGGCGCTGATCCCCGGCATCGTCTTAGGGCTGATCGCGTTCATGGCGCCCAGCATCGTACCGGCCGAAATCACACAGCACTTCGCGAACCTGCCGCTCATCGGAGATACGCTGCTGACGGCGGGCATGCTCGCGCTCGCCTTCACGGGCTCGATCCCGCAAGACCACGCCAAAGAAGACCGCGAAGCCGAACAAGTCACGGCCGAGCAACGCAAGACCCGCGAAGTCGAGTACCGCTACGCGCTGGGTCTCGCCGCCGCGCATCAGGGCCTCTGGGATTGGAACTTCGAGACCGACACGCTGTTCGTCTCGCCGTCGGTCGAAGCGTTGTTGGGGCTGGAGCCGGGCTCGATCGGTCAATCCGAACGCAAATGGGCAAGCTTCATCGCGCAAGAGGATGTGCAGCTCTATGCGGATTCGATCAACGCGCACCGCCGCCAAGGCAACTCGTCGTTCACGCTCGAGATGCGCATGCGCCACGCGAAGGGCGGATTCCGTTGGATCAAGCTGCGCGCAAGCTGCATGGCCAACCCGCAAGGCAAGGCCATCCGCTGCATCGGCCTGGTCAGCGACGTCACCAGCCGCAAGGCGCAAGAAGCGCAACGCCAAACCGACGAAACCGGCGATCCCGTCACCGGCCTCATGCTGCGCAACGCATTCCTCGCGCGCCTCGACAGTATCCTGACCTCCATGCGCAACGGCCAGTCCCGCCGCCAAGGCGCAGTCCTCGCCGTCGATGTCGACCGCTTACGTATCATCACCGACAGCATGGGCCACCAAGCAGGTGACCGCTTCCTGACGCAAATCGCCCGTCGCCTCGACCATGCCGCGGGCCCCGACGATGCGGTCGCGCGTCTCGGCAGCGACGAGTTCGCGGTGCTGGTTCTCGGCGCGCCGGGCGATCAAGACGGTGCGCAAGTGGCGCAGCGCATACGCGACGCGCTCGCCCAGCCGGTTGCGATCAACGACCGCGAAATCTACCCCGCCGCCACGATCGGCCTTGCCCTGATCGAACCCGGCCACCGGTACGCCGGCGACGTCCTGCGCGAAGCGGAAGTGGCCATGTACCACGCAAAGCGCGCCGGCCGCGGCGGCTTCGAAATCTATCAGCCGCAGATGAAACCGCGCTCGGCCGAACGCCTGATCATGGACACCGACCTGCGCACGGCCCTGAACCGGCAGGAGATCGAGCTCCACTATCAGCCGATCATCCGCTTGGCCGACGGCTCGATCGCGGGCTTCGAGGCCCTCATGCGCTGGCGTCACCCGTCGCGCGGTCTGCTGTCGCCCGGCGAGTTCATTTCGGTCGCGGAGGAGACGGGCCTAATCGTTCCGCTCGGGCGCTACGCCGTCGAGCGCGCGACGATGGAGCTGAAACGCTGGCAGACCTACTTCCCGATGCCCGAGCCGCTGTTCTGCAGCGTCAACGTTTCCGCGCGCCAGCTGTTCCGTCAGGAATTCTTCGACGACGTCGTCGCCACGCTACGCGCGGAAAAGCCCGCGCGCCTGTCGCTCAAATTGGAGCTGACGGAAAGCGTGATCATGCAAAATCCGGACTCGACGGCCCGCGCGCTGACCCGCCTGAAGGAAGCGGGCGCGGGCCTCGCGCTCGATGACTTCGGCACCGGCTTCTCTTCGCTCGCCTATCTGCAGCGCTTCCCGTTCGACACGGTGAAGATCGACCGCAGCTTCATCACCGACATGGCGAACAACGAGGAGACGCCGGTCATCCTGCGCGCCATCATCCGCTTGGCGCACGACCTAGACATGGCGGTGGTCGCCGAAGGCGTCGAGACGCAAAGCGAGTCGACGAAACTGAAATCGCTGAACTGCGAGTTCGCGCAAGGCTATCTGTTCGGCGCACCGATGGATGCGACCGCGGCGTACAATTTCATTGCTTTGAGATCGCGCGGTCAGGCTGCGCAGCCGAAACAGGTCTCAGGCCTGTCCCATGTCCCGCGAAAGCTGTGACGGGTTGAAGCCAAGCTTGCGGATTGCGTATTCCCACTTGCCCCGCAGCTCCGGTCCGAACAGCAGATATTCGTCCGCCTGGCAGGTCAGCCACCCGTTCTGCTGAATCTCGCGTTCAAGCTGCCCGGCCTGCCAACCGGCATAACCGAGCGCCAGCATCGCTTCCTTCGGCCCCTGCCCATCCGCGATCGCCTTCAGCACGTCGACCGTCGCCGTCAGCCCGACATTGAGGCCGATGTGGTTGCCGATTTTCACCGTGGAATCGCCCGCCGAATAATCCGGCGTGTGCAGCACGAACCCGCGTCCCGTTTCGACCGGCCCGCCGAATAGGATCGCCTTGCCCTGAACCTGCTTCGCGGGGCGGATGCGCAGCTGCTTCAACAAATCGCCGAACGTGATGTTGCTGACGACCTTGTTGAGCACGAGTCCCATCGCGCCTTGCTTCGAGTGCGCGCACAGGAACACGACCGCTTGTTCGAACTTCGGGTCCGGCATGCTCGGCATGGCAATGAGCACCTGGCCCTCCAGGTACCCGCCCGTCGGCTTTTGTTCTTTTCGCTTGTTGCCGAACAATCCCATGGAATTATTCTAAACCGTTTCGTTAAGGACGGGAAGTCGCGCCGCCTGTGCAACCGCTGGCGCATTTGGACAGGGGGTCACGGAAGATTTACCCCCGAACTGTCATGAACACATGTAGCTCCGCCACCACCTTTCGATAAATTCACAGAGCAATGAACCTAGTCGGCAAACTCACGGTTGTGCTTTCGTTCCTGTGGATGGCCTCGGCCGTCGCGGGCGAGGTCAGCCCATGGGCCGGAAAGGCGCCCGCGCAAAGCCGCCTGATTCTGGAATCGGCCCAGTACGCAGGCACCGGAACGCAGCGCGCCGGTGTCCAGATCAAGCTAGAGCCCGGCTGGTGGACCTATTGGAGGGCTCCTGGGGCATCCGGCATGCCGCCCATGTTCGACTGGTCCGGCTCGGAAAACTTGGCGGAAGAGCCGGAAATGATCTGGCCCGTGCCGCTCCGCTCTGTCGCTTACGGCGAGGAACTGAACCTCTACAAGAACGAGGTCGTGTTCCCGGTGGAGTTCCGTGCCGCGAATCCGGCGAAGCCGGTCAAGCTCCGGCTGAAGGTTGTCTACGGCATCTGCCGCGACGTCTGCATCCCAAAGACGGCCCAGCACGAAATCACCCTGCCGCCCGCGGCAGGTTCGCCGAAGATAAACCGCACGACGACCCAGTTGATCGCCGCCTACGTCGGCCGCAAGCCGTCGCACGATCCCGCCGAAACGGGTCTGCAAATTGGCGGCGTGGAAACGCTTCTGGACGGCGAAAAGGTCTATCTCTCGATCCAGGTCAAAGGCCTCGCCGCACGCCGCTCCAGCCTCGTGCTGGTCGAGGGGCCGGACCTCATCCGCGTCGCCGAAGTGAAGGCGCGCGCCACGACGGACGCGAAGACCAAACTCCTGATGCTGAAACTCGGCACCGCCGAGCGCGTGCGCAATCTCTCCGGCAAGCGCATCCGCATCACGCTGATCGACGGCAACCGCGCGCTCGAACAAGTGTGGGTCGTGGGCGCGCAAGGGAGTTCGCTCGTGGGTTTCGAACTGACGCCAGCCCCCCGCCGCCCCCTCGATCCCGCCGGCCAATGGTCGGCAAATCAAGGCCCCGGCGCGGAATAGGGCCACCGCCCTTTCCTAAAAACGCGGGATCGCCTACATCCCTCGCCCGAAACCTACTGATAAAGGCGAGAGACCCATGTCCATCAAAGTCGGCGACCGCATCCCCTCCGTCACACTCATGCATATGACGGACAAGGGCCCCGGCCCCATCACCACGGACGAACTGTTCGGCAAGAAGAAGGTCGTCCTCTTCGCGCTGCCTGGCGCCTTCACCCCAACCTGCTCGGCGCGCCACGTGCCCGGCTACGTCGAGCACGCGGCCGACTTCAAGAAGAAGGGCATCGACGCGATCGTCTGCCTCTCCGTGAACGACGCCTTCGTCATGGGCGCGTGGGGCAAAGAGCAGAACGCGGCCGGCAAGGTCGAAATGGTCGCCGACGGCAACGGCGACCTGACGAAGAAACTCGGCCTCGAAATGGACGCCTCCAAATTCGGCATGGGCATCCGCAGCCAGCGCTACGCGGCCGTCATCGAAGACATGATGGTGAAGAAGCTCGAAGTGGAAGAACCGGGCGCATTCAAAGTCTCCAGCGCCGACCACATGCTGGGCATTCTCTGAGGCACGATCGGATGATTCACGACGGGGGCATCCGCCAGGATGCTCCCGTTTCGTTTCAACTGCCGTTCGGCGGAAGATAAACCGAGTACTCAAACCCCGAACCCGCGTTCAGCGTCGTCGTCACGAACCCGTTCCTCGGATCGCGCATGTGCTCGACATAGGGTCTGAGCGCGTTTTTGAAGAACTTGACGTTGTCTGCGAACACGACAGACCCGCGGCGCAGCTTCGGCGTCAGCATCTTGACCAGGGGAATGTACGCTTCGTTCCATCCGTCAAGCAGGACCATATCGACGGGCGCCGGCACGTCGCGCAGTGTTTCCATGGCATCGCCGTTGCGGATCTCGACGAACTGCTCCAAGCCCGCGTCGACAAGATTCCGCTGGGCGGTCTGGACCTTCGAGGGTTCGATCTCGGTCGTGATCACCGTTCCCCCGCCGTTGTCTCGCACCGCCGCCGCAAGATAGATGGTGGAAAACCCAAATCCCGTGCCGAACTCGATGATGCGCCGCGCGTTGATCGCGCGCGCCGTCGTGTACATCAACTCGCCGGCTTCGTAGCCGACCTTAACGTAGGTGTATTTCAGCCACGGTGAGACGGCTTCAAACCACGATCGTCCGCGGATAAGCGCGAACAAACCCGTCGGAAAGGCCCGCATAATCACGATCCGATCGTGCTTGGATTCACGATGGAGTCTGTCGAGCGTCGCCCCGACTTTGGGGTCGCTTGGCATCCATAACGCCCCCGCATTGCGTTGATTTGGCATTCGTTCCCCCGGATCAAAACAACTCTGCCGCTGCCTTTCTCGGCAGGCAAGCGGACAAACTGGCATTTGCGCGAGGGCCGCCAGTGCCTAAACTGCCGCTGCAAGGGAGCTAGTGCGTGTCGCAAGAGGGTCCGATTCCGGGCGGGCAGGGCAGGGGGGCTGAGGCGCAACCGCGACCTGGCGCGCGGCTCGACGCCCCGCCGATCGCTGCCGCATCTCTGATTACCGTTCTCTTCGCCGACGTCGTGTCGTCGACCGCGCAAATCGCCGATCTCGATATTGAGGAGGCTCAGGCGCTTCTGGACCATGCCGTTGCCCGCATGCGCCAGCGCGTACGCCAGTTCGGCGGTACGGTCGCGCGCGTCCAAGGCGACGGCGTCATGGCAATCTTCGGTGCACCGACGGCCTATGAGGACCACGCGCTCCGCGCCTGCTGTGCCGGCCAGGCGATTTGCGACGACTTCAGGTCACTGCCCGCAGCCGGCACTGGCGGTTTTGATGCCGTGCGCGTCGGCGTGCACTCGGGCCGAGCCCTTATTCGCGCCCTGAAGAGCGGTGGCGGTGAAGACTATGACGCCGTTGGGCCGGACGTGAACTTCACCGCGAAAGTCGAACGCGACGCGCCGCCCAATGGCGTCCTGCTGACCGCTGAAACGCTCGCGCTCGCGGGCCCCATGGTCATCGCCGGCACGCGCGGCGAGTTGAGGGTTGCGCCCGAGCGCGTTCTCAAGCTTTACGAGCTGCGCAGCATCAATTTCGATCGCAACCTCTCGCACGTCCTCGACCACGACGACGTTTCGCCGCTGGTCGGACGTCAAGGCACGCTCGAGCAGGTGCTCGGCATGATCGACACGACGGCCTCCACCGGCACCTCGATCGCACTCGTCGGTGAAGCCGGAATCGGCAAGACGCGCCTTTCGCACGAAGTGGCGCGCACCGTGCGCGCGCTCGGGCTGCGCGTCGAACAGATCGCCGGCATTTCGGTGCTTCGTCACACGCCGTTCTCGCCGCTGAAGCCCTTCGTGCGGAACCTCTTGGGCTGCGGTCCGCTCGCGACGGCGGAGCAGGTGCGATCGGCCGCGCGCGCTCAAGGAACGCCCTCTGAATTCGAGCCAGGGCTGGTCGAGGCCGCCGGAGCTGTCGCCGACGATGCCGCATGGAGCGCACTGACCGCGCAAGGCAGACGCGAGACCATGTTCGCGGCGATCGCCGACCTTGTCGAGCGCGCGGCGCGGCGTCAGCCGTTGTTGATCCTTGTCGAAGACGTCCACCACCTAGACCCGGAAACGACCGATCTTCTGATCGTTCTCTATCGTCTGACATCGCGCGCGCGCCTTTGGCTTCTGATGACGGCGCGCGTTTCGGCGCGCGATGAAGCCGCCCGCGCGGCGCACGACGTCATCGACCTGGCGCCGCTCGGGCCGGCAGAGGCCAAAGAGTTTTGCCGGTTCTTCTCGCTGCCGAGCCTATCGCGCGAGCACGCCCTCATCGATCGGCTCGTTCAGCGCGCCGCGGGCAATCCGTTCTTCTTGCGAGAGCTTTTGCGCATGCCGGCGGCCGAACACAAAGATGCCGACGCAACGCCGCTCTCGATCGGAAGCCTCGTTCAATCCCGCATGGCCGACCTCTCGCCCGCGGCCCGCCGCGTGATGCATGGTGCAGGCATTCTCGGTGCTGAAATCGACCGGCCCATTCTGGCCGCAACAAGCGGCGTGGAAGAGCGCGAGCTCGACGCGATCTTGGCCGAACTCGAAGCCCAACACCTGCTCGACGCGTCGGACAGATCGAAGATCAAGTTCCGCCACGAACTGTTCCGCGGCGGCGCGCTGATGACATTGTTGCGGGCCGAAGCCAGCGAAATTCATGCGCGCGCAGCCGCAGCCTTCGAAGGGCAAGCAAATGCGTCCACCGCGACGCTCGAACGCCTCGCCTACCACGCCGAACGCTCCGGCCAAATCGAGAAGGCTCTGGCCCAACTCGTCACCGCGTGTCAGCTCGGCGTACGGACGTCGTCGCAAAAGACGATCCGCGCGCTCTACGATTGGGCGATGCGGCTGAAGCCCTCGCTGCCCGATCCGGCAAAGGGCCCGCTCCTCGATCTCGTGATGACGAGCCTCGACGCCCTGCAGCAATCCGGCGACGCGGAGGAATACGAACGCGCGCTTCTGCTGGCGATCCAACTTTGCGAGGCGCGGGGCGAGCGGCTGCGCGAAGGCATCGTTCGCGCGCATTACGCGGTCTTCAATTGGATTTGGTCGCGCCACGACGTAGCGGGCGTGAACGCGGACATCGCGCTCAAGATCGCGAAAGAGTCGGGCTTCTTCGCCCTTCGCGACAGCGCGCAGTCGATGACGGCGCATATCCAACACGCGATGGGCCGCCTGGACGAGGCGATCGCCACCTACACCGACCTCGTGAACACCTACAGCCCCGAAGACGAACGCTCGACGTTCGGGCGCATGTTCTTTCCAAGCGTCCGTTCATGCGCGTTCTTGGCGGCGTTCTTACTCGATCGCGGCCGCATCGCCGACGCGAAGCACTATATCGAGCGCGGCGAACGCATCTTGGGCGATCTCGATCAGCCCTATTCGCGCGTCTTGATCACGAACGCTCACGGCCGGCTTGCCTTGGCGACCGGCGACGCGGAAACGGCGGTGGCCCTTCTCCAGAAGACGCTCGACGCCTGTATCAAGGGGCAAATCCATCTGATCGAGCCCTCGGCAGCGGGCGAACTCGCAACCGCGCTGGTGCGCGTCGGCCGGCCGGAACAAGCCCGCGAGATCGCGCGTCCGATCATCGAACAGAAGCGATACCTCCGCTCAGGCCGCTACGCGTCGGTTCGCGTGTTCCGCGGTCTCGCCGAAGCCGAACTCGCCTGCGGCGACGGCAGGGCGGCGTTGGCCACAATCGACGAAGGCCTGTTGATGGCGATCGAAAACAAAGAGCCGATCCACATCGCACAGACGCGTCACCTGCGTGGTCTCGCGCTCATCGCGACCGGCGATCGTGCGGGCGGCCTCGAAGAACTCAAAACGGCGCTGACGATGGCGCGGGACCTGAAGCTCTACCCGCTCGCCGCCGATTGCCAAGAAGCGCTCGCCAATCTGTCGCCATCAAGCAGAGCGACCACAGCGCCTTAAGGCTGGTTCGTCTGACCTGGAATCGATAGCGAGTCAGCCTTCACCACAAAGGCACCAAGAAACACAAAGTTGCACCAAGATTGTCGTCCTTTGGCGCGTAGCGCCTGTCAAACCCTGCCGGCGCGCTGGCGCGCGCGAACAAATCCACTTGGTGAAACTTTGTGTTTCTTGGTGCCTTGTATGTCCAAACCGCTTCGACGGGTAGATTAT
>CAZXAQ010000071.1:0-20744 GCA_964638635.1 uncultured Flavobacteriaceae bacterium | reverse complement strand
GGTCGGTGACCGCATCCTGTTCGGCAAGTGGTCGGGCACGGAAGTGAAAGTCGACGGTCAGGATCTCCTGATCATGAAAGAGTCCGACATCATGGGCGTGCTGGAAGGCAAGGCCTCGGCGAAGAAGGCGGCTTAAGGACCTAACGGTCTTGGCCGCTTTTTTTACGCCCTCAATCTGAAGGAAGAAAAATCCAATGGCAGCGAAAGAAGTCAAATTCCACGCCGATGCCCGCGCGCGCTTGCTGCGCGGCGTCGACATCCTCGCCGATGCGGTGAAGGTGACGTTGGGTCCGAAGGGCCGCAACGTCGTCATCGACAAGTCGTTCGGCGCTCCGCGCACGACGAAAGACGGCGTCACGGTCGCGAAGGAAATCGAACTTGCCGACAAGTTCGAGAACATGGGCGCGCAGATGGTGCGCGAAGTCGCTCAGAAGACCAACGACACGGCCGGCGACGGCACGACGACCGCGACCGTTCTGGCGCAGGCGATCGTGCGCGAAGGCATGAAGTCGGTGGCCGCCGGCATGAACCCGATGGACCTGAAGCGCGGCGTGATGCTCGCGGTCGAAGCCGTCGTGGCCGACCTCAAGAAGCGCTCGAAGAAAGTCAAGTCGAACGAAGAAATCGTCCAGGTCGGCACGATCTCGGCGAACGGCGACGACTGGGTCGGCAAGAAGCTCGCCGAAGCCATGGCGAAAGTCGGCAACGAAGGCGTGATCACGGTTGAAGAAGCGAAGTCCCTCGACAGCGAACTCGAAGTCGTCGAAGGCATGCAGTTCGACCGCGGCTACATCTCGCCCTACTTCGTGACGAACGCGGAGAAGATGGTCGCCGAACTCGAGGATCCGTACATCCTGATCCACGAGAAGAAGCTCTCCTCGCTCCAGCCGATGCTGCCGATACTGGAATCGATCGTCCAGACCGGCCGTCCGCTTCTCATCATCGCGGAAGAAGTCGAAGGCGAAGCTTTGGCGACGCTCGTCGTCAACAAGCTGCGCGGCGGCTTGAAGGTCGCGGCCGTGAAGGCCCCGGGCTTCGGCGATCGCCGTAAGGCCATGCTCGAAGACATCGCGATCGTCACCAACGGCGCAGTGATCTCCGAAGAGCTCGGCGTGAAGCTCGAGAACGTGAAGCTGAACCAGCTCGGCACCGCCAAGAAGGTCCGCATCACGAAGGACGACACGACCGTCATCGACGGTTCGGGCAAGAAGAAGGACATCCAAGATCGCGTCGCCCAGATCAAGGCGCAGATCGAAGACACGACGTCCGACTACGACAAGGAAAAGCTGCAAGAGCGCCTCGCGAAGCTCGCCGGCGGCGTTGCGGTCATCCGCGTCGGCGGTGCGACGGAAGTCGAAGTGAAGGAGCGCAAGGACCGCGTTGACGACGCTCTGAACGCCACCCGCGCTGCGGTGGAAGAAGGCATCGTCCCCGGCGGCGGCACGGCGCTTCTCTACGCGACGAAGTCGCTGGCCGGCCTCAAGGGCGACAACGACGATCAGACGGCTGGCATCAACATCGTCCGCAAGGCGATCCAGTCCCCGATCCGTCAGATCCTCGAGAACGCGGGCGTCGAAGCTTCTCCGGTCGTCAACAAGCTGCTCGAGGGCAAGTCCTCGACGGCGGGCTTTGACGCGCAGAAGGAAGAGTATGTCGACATGATCGACGCCGGCATCATCGACCCGACAAAGGTCGTTCGCACGGCGCTGCAGGACGCGGCCTCGGTCGCCGGTCTCCTGATCACGACGGAAGCCATGATCGCCGAGAAGCCGGAAAAGAAAGCCGGCGGCGGCGGCATGCCCGGCGGCATGGGCGGCATGGGCGGAATGGACATGGACATGTAAGGCGATTGCGAGCGCGCGAAAGCGCGCCGCAAAGCCTTATCCTCGCGAATGCGGGGATCCACCGAGAAATCTCTACGAAAGGCCCCGGCGAAAACCGGGGCCTTTCTTCATGCTATACGTAGGCCCCATGGACTACGACCAAACCAACATGCCGGAGAATTACGGCCGCGGCCGCCGCCAGCCGCCCGGCATGCTGGAAATGTGGATGGACAGAGTCGCAGCCGCGATCGAACCGGCCGCCGTATCCTCCATCATCGATCTCGGGTGCGGTACCGGCCGCTTCACCGAGGCACTCGCCAAACGTTTTGACGCGCATGTCACCGGCATCGATCCCTCGCTCAAAATGCTCGCCCAAGCGAGGGCGAAGCCGGCGGCCGCAGGCGTCAGATTTGTCCAAGGCGCAGGCGAGTCCATGCCGGTCGCAGACGCGTCGGCCGACCTCGTGTTTGCATCGATGGCGTTCCACCACTTCACATCGCCTGACCTCGTCGCCAAGGAGTGCCGTCGCGTGCTCCGCCCGGGTGGCATGGTCTGCATCAGGAACAGTTTGCGCGAGTACGGCTCGCCGTACGAAGCATATTTCCCGAACTACCACGCGACCCTCGGCAAATTACCGTCCGCCGGCGAGATCGTGACGCCGTTCGCGCGCAACGGTTTTCGCCTGACGTCGCATGAAGCCGTCCCCCATAAGATGGCGGAAACCGCAAGCGACCTCGCCGAGAAGGCGGCCTTCCGCGCGGATACGACGTTGCAATTGCTGTCGGACGAAGACTTCGCGCGGGGTTTGGCGAACCTGCGCAACGCTCCGTCGTATGAGCCGGTCATGATCGACATCGCTCTCTTTGCCTTCGCTCAAGAGGGACAGTGATCTTGGTTGCACGTGCCATTTTGGCCTGCGTTCTATGGGCCCTTGGTGTGGCGGTGCCCGCCGCAGCCAAGCCTTACGTCCTCCCCAACACCGAAGTCATCGCCGTCCGCTCGAAGCAAACGGGCGCCGCCTACCAACTCTTCGTCGCCCTCCCGTCCGACTACCGCACGTCGAAGAAGACCTATCCCGTCGTCTACATGCTCGACGCCGACTATTCGTTCGCGCTTGTTCGAAACATCGTTCAGCACTTCGTCGAGCGCGAGGATCTGCCGCCGATGATCCTGGTGGCGATCGCCTATCCCGGCGCCGCGACCGACCGCGTGACCTACCGGATGAACCGCACGCGCGACTACACGCCGGCCTATGCGCCCGACGGCGGCTATGGCGCGGAGTTTCAAAAGGTCTCTGGCGGCGGCCCGAAATTTCGCGCGTTCATTGCCACCGAACTGATTCCCCTGATCGAGCGCCGTTACCGCGTTGGCGAAGACCGCACGATCGTCGGCCATTCCTATGGCGGCCTCTTTGCGACTTACGTCCTTCTCACGCAACCTTCACTGTTCAAGCGCTACGTGATCGTCAGTCCATCGCTTTGGTATTCGAACCGCATCGCCCTCACGATGGAAGAAGCGGCGGCCGCGTCGGGCATCAAGCCGGATGCCCGCGTCTTTTTCGCCGTTGGGTCGTTCGAGAACCAGCCCGCGAGCAACAGGGCGATGGTCGACGACCTGACGGAACTCGTCGAAAAGCTCAAGTCGCGCAACAACCCCAAGCTCGAAGTGCGTTACCGCATCTATGACGGCGAAACCCACAACAGCGTCTTCCCCGGCGCTGTGACGCGCGGACTGCTGACGATTTTCGAAGGCGCCCGATAGATTAGGCAGCAAGCAAACCGTGCTCTTTGAGCGCAAGGCGATAGGCACCGAACAACGCCTGAAGCTCGGCGGCATCGGCCGCGGCGAGTGGCGTCGTGTTCTCGAGCTTTGCCTCGAGTTTCGCGGCCGCTTGAGAGAGAGCTTCCGCACCGGCCATCGCCCCCGAACTCTTGAGCGAATGCGCCAGCCGAACCGCTTCCGCGCTGCTCTTGCCGTCTCTGCCCAGCGACACAAGCCTCTGCAATTTCTCGGTCGTATCCGACACGAACGTCTCGATCAACAAGGTCAACATTTCCTCACCCGAATCGGCACGGAATCGTTCAAGCACGCTCATGTCGAGAGCGGCCTCGGCCCGCCGCGGCTGCGGCCGCGCGCTCGCTCCTTCAAACTGTCCGCCCGTCAGCGCACCCACGACTGCGATGATCAAGTCCTCCTTGCGGAAGGGCTTGCCGATGTGCCCGTTCATGCCGGCGGCCTTGCACCGGTCCACGTCTTGTGAGAATGCGTTCGCGGTCAACGCGATGATCGGCACTTGCGCGCGCTCGCTCTTCAACGCGCGGATCGCCCGCGTCGCGTCCAGACCGTCCATGTCCGGCATGTGGACGTCCATCAGGACGACATCGTAGGGCCGCTGCCGAACGGCGTCGATCGCCTCAAGACCGTTGGCCACGAAGTCCGGATTGATGCCGTATTTCTCGAGAACCGATCGCGCGACGAGTTGATTGGTGGCATTGTCTTCGGCGACCAGAACACGCAGCGGCCGGTTCAGATCGCCTATGACCTTGAGCGCAGCGTCGACTCGCTCGGCCTCGAAGAGGCGCCCGTTGCCGTCGCAGGCTTCCGCCGACGCGATGGTGACGGGAAGTTCGAACCAAAACGTCGAACCCTCACCCTCCGCGCTCTCGACGCCGATCGTACCGCCCATCCGTTCCGTCAGCTTCTTTGAGATCGCAAGCCCAAGTCCCGCGCCGCCATAGCGGCGCGATATGGAGGCATCGGTCTGGCTGAAACTCAAGAAGAGCTTGTCGATCCGATTCGCCGGGATACCGATACCCGTGTCGCGAACGGCGATCTTGAGCCTTGTGACATCGCCGTCGGGCGCGGCCGTCACCACAAGTGTAACGGATCCCGCTTCCGTGAACTTGACGGCATTGCCCAAGAAATTGAGCACAACCTGCCGAATGCGCCCGGGATCGCCATGAATGTAACGCGGCACGTCCGGCCCCACGTCCAAGGTCAAGTTGATGCCTTTGGCGTTCGCGCGCGGCGCAACGATCTCGCACGCATACCCAAGCAGCGCATGCACGTCGAATGCGACGCTCTCGAACTCCATCGCTTGCGCCTCGAGTTTCGAGAAGTCCAACACGTCGTTGATGATCGACAGCAGACTCTCCGCCGACTCGCGGATTGTGGACGCGCAGCGTCGTTGTTCTTGCGACAAGTCAGTGTCCAAGAGGATGCCGGTCATCCCGATCACACCATTCATCGGTGTGCGGATTTCGTGGCTCATCATGGCTAGAAATTCGGACTTCGCGTTGCTCGCCGCCTCCGCCGCGTCGCGTGCCGCGGCCAGCGCCTTTTCGGTTTCCTTCCGCTCGGTGATGTCGGCAATGTAACCGTGCAGCAGCGGCGTTCCGTCTTCATGACGCCCGGCCGGCTGGCCGCGCTCGAACATCCAGCGCACGGCACCGTCCTTGCAGATCAGGCGGTACTCGATTTCATAGGTCTTGTGAGTCTCGATCGCCGGACCGACAATTTCCCAAACAGGCTTCTCGTCGTCCGGATGAAGCAGCGTTCCGAACGTCACTTTGCCGGCAAGAAAGTCGGCTGCGGAATGTCCCGTCATGCGCTCGACGCTTGGGCTGACGAAGAGCATCGTCCACGCCGCGTCGAGCTTGCAGGTGAAGAACACCTCGTCGATGCATTCGACCAGGTTCTTGACCCGCGTGGTTGACTCTTCGAGGGCGATCTCCATCGCTTTGCGCGCGGTAACGTCGACGACGAATCCGTCGATATGTGTCGGTACGCCCGCGTCGTCCCGATCGCTGACACGGCCCCGCTCAAGGAGCCACTTCACGCTGCCGTCGCGCGTCCGGATCGCGTACTGAATTTCGTACAACTCCCCGTCCAAGCAAGACGTGACGGTCTTGAGATAGTCATGCGCATGCTCGCGCATCATCAGCCGCATCGTGGGTGTGCGATGACAGATGGCATCCTGGGCGCTCACCCCCCACACTTTCTCGGCGCCCGGGCTGGCGTACTCAAGCTCAAGCCTGTCGTTGAGGCGCAAACGGAACATAACGCCGTCGAAGTTTGCAGCCATGGCCGCAAATCGCCGCTCGCGTTTCTCGATTTCGTCGTGCAACTGACGCTGCGCGGTAATGTCGACGAATAGCGCGTCGAGGTAGAGGGGTTTGCCCGGCGCCTCAGCCTCGATGACCCGCCCGCGTTCTAGCACCCAGCGATAGCCGCTGGGCGCCTTCATCTCGTACTCGATCTCATAGGGCTCGCGCGTCTCGATGGCATGATCGATGGCGGCCCGATGCCGCGCGCGATCGCGCTTGCGGATGACCCACCACAAAATCTGGTCGGCCGGCAACCCGACGAGCTGCGACGCCGGCACACCGAAGAACCGTTGCGTGTTGGGGCTCAAATACTCCAGCAGCCATTTGGAACCCAGCCTCACGCGATAAACGACGCCGTCCATCGACTCCGAAAGACTCTGATAGCGGAACTCGCTATCCGCGAGCGCGCCGCTCAGGCGCGACATACGGCGGTGCAGAACGAACGCCAGACCGATAGCGAGCAGAACCAGTGCGACAAGAGCGACCGACACCTCGATCTGCACCGAACGCAACGTCTCAAGCTTGCCAAGGCGCTGCGTCAACCACATTCGCTGCGTTTCTTTGACCAAACTGCGCACCGTTGCGAGCTTGATCATGGCCAGACGATAGGCAAGCGTCATGGAGCGGGCCGCGGCTAGCGTGTCGCCGTGTTCGCCGCCAAACAGGCGGTCGCCAGCACGACCCATATACTGCTCTGCAGCGCGCGCTTCGCGCAGAGCAGCGACTACCTGGGGAACCGTCGTGTGACCCCACTCGACTTCCTCTTGAAGTTCGTTGGCCAGGGCACCTGACTCGCGAACGAAGACATCATGCAATCTGAGAAACTGAGCCCTGCCAGCGGTCGTGCCCGCGATTCCAATGGAATTCATTTGGGTCGCTGCTGCGGCGAGTGATGCGAGCCGATTGTCGAATTCGGCCCACTCCGCATCTTCCTCGAGCGCCCCGGCATAGGTATCGGAAAGGGCGTCGGTCCAATAGAGGCCGAATATGATCGTGCCGAGCATGATCGCCACAATCGCGCCGAACAGGACGAAGATCGCATTCGGCCGGACGTTTTGCATCCGGCTGGCGGAGGTGTGATCCTGAGCCATAGCGGAACGTCTTACGCGCTAGCCTGCGCGCGGCCCGCTTGCTGTGACGCTAGTACCGCATCGACCGCCGAGGTAAGCTCGGAAAGCTGAAACGGCTTCTTCAGTGTCATGTTCGCGCCGAACTGACCGGCGATGTGCAGCACGTCGATATTGGTCGTATGGCTCAAGCTCAAGCCGCCAGAGATGGCCACGATGCCGACGTCGGGGCGCGAACGGCGGATAATCTTGATCGTCTCGACCCCCTCTTGCTCGGGCATGACGATGTCGCAGACGACGACGTCGAACTGCGACGCCGCGAACGCCCGGCAGCCGGCAAGCCCGTCGAGAGCGAACTCGACCTCGTGTCCGCGCTGCTTAAGCGCATGCACCATGAGCTTGATGAAAAGCTCGTCGTCGTCGATGATCAAAACCCGTGCCATGGCCGCCCAATCTTTTTGTTTTGGCTCCCTGGTGTCTCATATTCCCGTTGAGGTTGCGTAAAGTTTGACCCGCCCAACGGTTAGTCGCCATTAATGTGTCCGAACAGTATGTTACTGCCCGCGGGCGCCATTCATTCGACCGCAACCAAGACGAGGCCGGAAATGGACTACGCCGGGTATCTGCAGGTTCGCGAGCTGCTGTCTCTTCAGGACTTGGAAAGCGTCAAACGCGGCAAGCCCGCGCACGACGAGATGCTGTTCATCGTCATCCACCAGACCTACGAGCTCTGGTTCAAGCAGATACTGTTCGAACTCGACCTGATCCAACGCATTTTCGGCGGCAGCACCGTTGACGATGCCGACCTCGGACGTGCCGTCCACGCGGCCGAGCGCGTCGTGAGGATCGAGCAGCTCTTGGTCGCCCAGGTCGACATCCTGGAAACGATGACGCCGATGGACTTCCTTGAGTTTCGCGATCTGTTGATTCCGGCCTCGGGCTTTCAAAGCGAGCAGTTTCGCTTGCTCGAAACCCGGCTGGGGCTGCGCCGCGACGCCCGGCTACCGTTCAACGACAAAAGCTTCGATGCCAGCTTGAGTGGCGATGTGCAGGCGCGCCTAGCCGCAGCGGAGGCGGCGCCTTCGCTGCGCGACCAGATCGACGCCTGGCTCGCGCGTACGCCGTTCGTCGACACGGGCGGCTTTCACTTCCGCGAGGCGTACGAGAAAGCGCTCGATGCGATGCTCACCCACGACATGGGTTCCATTCGGGCACACCCCCACCTCACGCCGGCGGAGAAGGAGGTTCAACTCGCGTCGCTGCAGAAGTCGCGCGCCATGTTCGACGGCTTGCTCGACGACGAGCGCTACGCCGAACTCCGCGCGCAAGGCGCCTGGACGTTATCGCGGCGGGCCTTGCAAGCGGCGCTGTTCCTGTTCCTCTACCGGGACGAGCCCGCGGCGCAAGGCGGCTTCCGCATGCTGAAAGCGCTGATGGACATGGACGAAACGTTGGCACTCTGGCGCATGCGTCACGCGCTGATGGTGTCGCGCATGCTGGGCCGCAAGGTCGGTACCGGAGGCTCGGCGGGCTACGACTATCTGCGCGCAACCGCCGAGAAACACCGTGCCTACAACGATCTCTTCGCCATCGCGACCTTTATGATCCCGCGCTCCTCGTTGCCGCCGCTGCCGGACGAAGTGCGCAAACTCATGCGCTACCGTTACGAACGATGACCCTGAAATCGCATTTCGCCCAGTCGATTGGCCGAAGCGGGGCGCCGTTGCACTTCGCGGCGCACAGCCACCATCCCTGGCCTGATGTGACGCTCGAGGCTCAAGAGGCTTGCTGGCGCGACGCGGCGGCTCTGCTCGACCATAAGTGGGACAAGATCTTCACGGATGTCATGCCGAAAGCGCAGAACCACATCGCGCGCCAACTGGCACTCCCCGACCCGCGTACGATCGTTTTCGCGCCGAACACGCACAGCCTCTTGCTGCGTCTGCTCTCCGCGACACAGGGCTTGCCGAAGCACAACGTGCTCGCAACCGACAGCGAGTTTCATTCGTTCACGCGGCAGATGGGCCGCTTGGCCGAGGATGAACTCGTCAATCTCGCGCGCGTGCCCGTCGAGCCGTTCCCGTCGTTCAAGAAGCGCTTTCTTAGCGCTCTGGCCGAGCGCGACGATTGGGACATCGTGTGGCTGAGCCATGTCTTCTTCAACTCGGGCTTTGTGCTGACTGCTGCCGACATTGCCGAGATCGTCGCCGCTGTGGCGGACCGAGAAACTTTCGTCGTGCTCGACGGCTATCACGCATTCATGGCGTTGCCCGTAGACCTGGGCTCAATCGCCTCGCGCGTGTTCTACCTCGCAGGCGGTTACAAATACGCCATGGCCGGCGAAGGTGTTTGCTTCCTGCATTGCCCGCCCGGTTACGGCGAGCGCCCGCGCGACACCGGCTGGTATGCGGAATTCGGCGCGCTGGGCAACGCGCGCGACGATGTTGTCGCCTACGGCACGGACGCCACCCGCTTCGCCGGCGCCACATTCGATCCGTCGGGGCTTTACCGCTTGAACGCCGTGATGGAATGGCTCGACCGGGAAAACGCCGGCGTCGCCGCCATGCACGACTACTGCCTGGATCTTCAGCGCCGCTTCCTCGACGGGATCGCCGCCGCAAAGACCCGTTTAGGTCCGGTCAATCTCGTGATCGCCGACGAACGCCGCCGCGGCAGGTTTCTGACGTTCCGCACCGGCGACGCGCCACGTCTCGATCGCGAACTTGCCGCGCGCAACATCATCGTCGATCACCGCGGCGACAGATTGCGCATCGGCTTTGGCGTCTATCAGGACGAACAGGATGTCGACCGCCTGGTCGCCGCGTTCAAGGAAATCGGCTGACTACCGCTTCGACATGAAACGGCGATAGGCCGCGCCATCGTCGACATCGTCCAACGGCATGTCCAGGACCGCAACGTCGCCAAGCCGTTCGACGGTATCCCACATCGTGTGCGGGCTCGACCAGCGAACGCCATCCAGCACGCCGCGCGCAAGGCCAAGCGGGTGCCGTGCGCCGATCAGCCAATAACCGCCGTCGCGCGCCGGGCCAAGCACCGTGGGTGCCTGCCCCAAAGCCGCGAACGCGGCTTGGACATGCGCCGATGTGACGTCGGGAATGTCGCTGCCGATCACGACGGCCGGCCGTGTCCCCGCCTGGCGCAACGCGCACACCATCCGCCGCCCAAGATCGCCGCCGCCTTGTTTGATAAGGCTCAGCCCCATGGGCCATCCCTCGCGAACGCCATCCGGTGTGACCGCCAGAACGACGTCGAAGCGCCCATCGCGCGCCAAACGCCGCACCACGCCGTTCAACGTCGAGCGATAGAACCGCAACGCTTCGCCGGCACCGATCTCCCGTGCAAGCCGCGTCTTTGAAGCGCCGTAGCGCGGTGCCCGCGCAAAGATGATGACGAGTGGCTTAGCCATACATGCGGACAAGCCGCTTCGGCGGCACGCCGAGGAAGTAGAGCGTCAGCAGCGTCAGATTCTTGATCGGTCGCCACCAATAGCCGTCGCGCCGGTAGCGCTCCGCCGATGTCGTGGCCGTCGCGGGAAGTTCGACGAGCTTGTCACGGCCAATCCGCCGCACCATGTCGACGTCTTCCATAATCGGCAAATCGAGATAGCCGACGAGCGAGTTGTACATCGTTCGCGACATCAACAAACCCTGATCGCCGTAGGGCAGACCAAGCCGCCGCGCACGCCAGTTCGCGAAGTTCTCGACGCGCCGCGCGGCGCTCGACGCGTCGTCGAGCGCGAATGTGAAATAAGCGGCCTTAAGCCCATTCCCCTTACCGCGCATGAACGACGTTACGGTGGTGCTCCAAAACGGCTCCAGCGTTGTGTCCGCGTGTAAGAACAGAAGCCACCGCCCGGTCGCTTCTTTGGCGCCCGCCGACAACTGCACCCCGCGCCCCTTGGGCGATTGGACGACGCGCGCCCCGTAAGCCTCCGCTCGCGCAACGGTATCGTCGCTTGACCCGCCGTCGACGACAACGACGTCGATCGCCAGCGTCTCGCGCGCCTCGTCGATCGCGGCCAACGTCGCGGCGATCCGCGCGCCCTCGTTGAGCGTCGGAATAATGACGGTAAGGTCGATGGCCGCAGGCGCCTTCATGGGCGCACTCTCTGCCACGGCGGGTTGTGACCAACCACCAACCTGAAGCGGCGCGGCGCGAGCGGCTGAAGCGAAACCCATTGCGAATCACCGGAACTGGAGCACGAACCTAACGCGATCGAATCGCGTCTTGCGGCGCGGACACGAGCCAACGTTGCGATCGCCGCCGTCTGTGCCCATTGCGCAACCAAGATTGACCAGGGATCGCTTGCTCCTGCGAGACATCAAAAAATCGCAGAGTTTAGCCCTTGCCATAGTAACAACTTCGTACTATTTACCTCGCAATAGCCGTTTCCGCGGCATTGGGAGGCAATGACCTATGGGCGACCTATTCGGCGCATTGATCGCACTCTTCGTTTTCCTGCTGATCGCACCTGTCGTGATCTTGGCTGTCCTCGTCGGCTTAGGCTTTGCGGCGATCGGCATCGCGCTCAGCCTCGCCTTCACGATCCTGGGGTTGGCCATTCACCTGCTGGTGTGGGCCGCGCCGTTCCTGCTCGTGTTCGGTCTCATCTACTTGATCTTCCGCCCCTCGTCATCGAAGCGCGAACTCGCGCGCCAATAACGCATTCAACCGGCGCGACGGCACGGTTAGGGTGTCCCGCAAAACGGGGCACCCATGAACTTCAAAAGCGACAACACTGCACCCGCCGCGCCTGAAATACTGGCCGCCCTCGCGAACGTGAACGACGGCGTTGCCGGCAACTACGGCGACGACATCGTCACGAAGCGCCTAACCGCGAAGCTGTCCGAACTCTTCGAGCGTGACGTGGCGGTCTTCCCCGTCGCCACCGGCACGGCCGCGAACGCATTGGCGCTCGCGACGTTGACACAGCCCCACGGCACGATCTTTTGCCACGAAGGCGCGCACATCCACGTGGACGAGTGCGGTGCGCCGGAGTTCTACACGCAAGGCGCCAAACTCGTGCCGCTGAGCGGCCGGCAAGGCAAGATCTCAGCCGAGTCCGTCAAAGCCGCTCTCGCGCGCCATCCGCGCGGCGTTGTTCATCACACCCAACCGACAACGATCTCGATCACGCAGGCGACCGAACTCGGCACCTGTTACACGCCCGCTGAAGTCACCGCCCTAGCGCACTTCGCGAAGGCGGAGAGTCTTGCGTTGCACATGGATGGCGCGCGCTTCGCGAACGCGATCGCCTATCTCAAATGCACGCCCGCCGAAGCGACTTGGAAAGCGGGCGTCGACGCGCTTTCGTTCGGCTTTACGAAGAACGGCGCCATGGCGGCCGAGGCGGTCGTCGTCTTCGACCCCGCGCGCGCCACCGACATGATCTATCGCCGCAAGCGGGCAGGGCACCTGTTTTCGAAGATGCGCTACCTCTCGGCGCAGATCGCGGCGATGCTCGAAAACGGTCTCTGGCTGAAACTCGCCGGCCGCGCCAACGCCATGGCCGCCCGCCTGGCCGGCGGCCTGCGCGGCATAGAAGGAATGGTGCTGGAACAGCCGGTCGAAGCGAACGAACTCTTCGTCCGCTTACCCACGGTCGCGGCGATGAAGGCGCTCGAACAAGCGGGTGCCAAATTCTACGAGTGGGAGCCCCCGGCCGACGGCCGGCCGCTGATCCGCCTCGTCTGCTCGTTCGCGACGACGGATGCCGAAGTGGATGCCTTCTTAGCGGCGGCACGCCGCACTTAAAGGCCGGCGAACCAGTTGTAGCCCTGCCGCTCCCAGAACCCCTCCAGATAGTCGTTCGTCACGACGATCTCGTAGACGTGCTTGGCGCTCTTGAAGCCAAGCTTCGTCGGAATCTTGAGCCGCACCGGCGCGCCGTACATCTTGGGCAGTGGCTCGTCCAAGAACGACAACGCCAAAATCGTCTGCGGGTGCAGTGCGCTAGGCATGTCGATCTGCGTCGAATACCGATCGAGGCAGTTGAACGTCACGTACCTCGCGTGCAAGTCGGCGCCCGCCCGTTGCAGCACATCGGAAAGCCGCACGCCGCGCCATTTGCCGATCGCGCTCCACCCTTCGATGCACACGTGCTGCGTGACTTGCGTCGCTTGAGGAAGGGCGGCGAGCTCGGCCACCTTCCAGGGCCGTCTGTTCGTCACCATGCCACCGATGGCGAGTTCGTAGGTCTCATCCGCCTCCGGGGCGCTGTCGGCGTCGTAGAACGCGTTGAACGGAAACGGCTTCGTGATCTCGGCCTCGCTGAAAGTCTTTGCCATTCTGTTCGGATCGAACAACCAAGCCTGAACCCGGTCGTTGAACGTCGACATCGACTTCAACGCCTGCTCCGCCGACGGCCCGTCGACGATGGCAACGCCGGTGATCGCGGCGATCGTTCCGATCCCAGCCGCCCGCCGCAAGAACAATCGCCGCGTCGGTTGATCGAGGCTCTGCGCCGCCTCTTTCAGAAGCGCGCCTTGCTCTGACGGCGACAGCAATTTCTTCCAGCGCATCGCTACCTCCCCAACACCATCGCGCGGATCGTTTTAGGCACGATCAGGGCCATCACGACGTGAACGGCGATGAACGCGGCGATCGCGGACATCGCCAAAAAGTGCACCAGGCGCGCGCCCTGAAACCCGCCGAAGAGCGTGGTCAACCACCAAAGTTGCACGGGCTTCCAAATCGCAAGCCCCGACAGCACGACGAAGATCAACGCCGTGATCACGCCGACATAGAAAACCTTCTGCACGCCGTTGTAGTGCGCGATGTCGTCATGGGCGAGTTTGCCCTTCAGCGCGTCGAAAAGATCGCGCACGACTTCGCGCGGATCGATCGGAAAAAAGCGCGTTCGAATGCGGCCCGAAACAATGCCGTAGGCGAGATAAAGCACGCCGTTCGCCATCAAGAGCCACATCGCCGCGAAATGCCATTGGATCGCTCCGCCCAGCCAGCCGCCAAGCGTCATCCAGGCTGGAAACGAAAACGGAAAGATCGGCGAGGCGTTATAGATCTGCCATCCCGACAAGATCATGATCACGACAGCGATGGCGTTCAGCCAATGCGTGATCCGCACGATGAGCGGGTGAATGACCATGGGGGCTCGATCCTTCAAAGAAAGTGGCCGGAGGCGGGGAGAGTGGCCACCTCCGGCCATGCCGAGGTTTCTGGGGTTACTTCGGCATCAGAACGCGGTCGATCGAGTGGATCACGCCGTTCGACTGGATCACGTCATAGACGGTGATGTCGGCCGCCGCGCCCGTCGCATCCTTGAGGATGATGTTGACCGGGCCGTTCATCTCGGCGGTCAGCGTGCCGCCGGCAACCGTCGAAAGGGTGGCCTTGCCGTTGCCCTTTTTGATCATGTTGCGCAGATCGTTGTAGGTCAACCGGCCCGCGACCACGTGATAGGTCAAAACGCCCGTCAGCGCGCCCTTGTTCTCGGGCTTGAGCAGCGTCTCGACCGTGCCGGCCGGCAGCGCCGCGAACGCCGAATTCACCGGCGCGAACACCGTGAACGGACCTTTGCTCTGCAGCGTTTCGACGAGGCCCGCGGCCTTCACTGCGGCGACGAGCGTCGTGTGATCGGCCGAGTTCACGGCGTTCTCGACGATGTTCTTCGTCGGGAACATGGCTTGACCGCCGACCATGACGCTGGCGAACGCAGCGCCGGAAAGAAGAGCCGAAGCGGCAACGGCAAGAACGGTTTTACGTGCGAAAGACATTGTGTTTCTCCATTTCAAGACAAGGTTTGAGCGTTTCCGGAAAGCACCATGCCTCCCGGTTGGATTGCGCCCGAGTGTTTCGGGAACGGCTGCGAACGAAGCGGCGGGCCTCTCATGTCCTCTGCGGGGCGGACCGCGTCGTTCGCTGCAGTTGGCCTCTTCTACGCAGGACTTTCGCAATGGGTTGCGCGCATTCCGGAAAAACCGCTCACGACGCCGTGAACCGCACGAATCAAACTGCGGAACGTGACGAACGAACAAAACCGCGCGGAACGCATGATCCGTACGCTGAGCAGTCTCGTAACGCTTGGCTTCAGTGGGCTTGCGTGCTGATCAGGAAGACCGCGCCGGTCTTCGATGTCGCAGCCGGATGCGCGACGCCGCGCTTGGCAAGATGAAAATCGCCGGGCTTCAGGTGCAGCGGACCAAAATTGAGATCGCCCGAAATCAGGTAGCATTCCTCATCCGCCGGATGCGCATGCCAATGCACGCTGCCGCCGGCAGGCAGGCGCACGAGATAGGCCTGCCGCCCGGTCGCGGCGTCGTCCCACAGCATCTTGCGTTCGACGCCGTGACCCAGGTCCGGATGAGGCACCCACGCGCCTTCACCCGCGCGCAGAGTGACCGTTCCGGGTAGCGCAGGAACCTCTTTCACCCCCGCAGCCTCGATCCGCGCCATGATGCGGTCGAATGTCCCAGCGGAAGGCGCGCTCGCTTCGCCCGCATCGATTGGCGCGAGTTTCTTTTCCCACCACGCGATCTCGGCGGCGAGCGCAGCATCGCCCTCGGCAGCGCGCACAACATCGGCCCGCGCCTTCTCGTCGAGAAGGCCGAGCACATATTCCGCTGCGCGCACATCGCCGGTCATATCGGCCGCTCCAAACAAATTCTCAATCGTTGCAAGCCCCGCGAAACCCAACTCTTCACGGTGCCGACCGGCGCGGACAACATCTGCGCCAGCTCGTCATAGCTGTATCCGTCGCGATAGGCGAAAATGATCGCCTTCCGCGCGCCGTCTTCAAGTCCGCCAAGACAGCGCTGCAGCGCATGCCCGTCCGCGCCCGCCTCCATCCGCTCGACCGTCACCGGATCTTCGATCTCGACATCGTACGGCGACACCGTCTGCGGCTTTCGTTTCCGCAATTCGTCGATCGCCATCCGCCGCGCGAGCACCGTCAACCATGTCTTGGCCGTGCCCTTTTCGGGGTCGAACTGCCACGCCCGCTCCCAAATCCGCACGTATACGTCTTGAACTACGTCCTCGGCCGCGTTCCGGTTGCGCAGCAATCTGAGGCAGATCGAAAAAAGCAGCCGGGACGTCAGGTCGTAAAGCTCCCGGAACGCCGCCCGATCGGCGGCCGCCGTCCGGATCAGCAGTTTCTGGGCCCGTTGGAGGTCAAGCTCCGCCATCACCCGCGCAACATTCTTTCAAGCATGGGTCACACTAGCAAAGCTGCCAACGCCGCCTCAAGCGCCGGCAGGCGCAGCCTGTGCCGGAACCTCGCGAAGCTTCAAGATCGTCAGCATCGCCAAGAACGCGCCGCCGGACAGGAACACGTGCCACAGGAAGTGCGATCCCGTTCCGAACGTCGCGCAAGCCCAAACATCGGCCGAGCGGAACGTCAACGCCGTCAGCGCGGATAGCAGCGCCGCCCCACCCAACATCGCTGCATCGCGCGAAACGGCGGCACTGCGTGTGATCAGCCACAGCGCAAGCCCGACGATCGCAACCGCACTTGCCGCGATGCGCCCGGGTATCGGCAGGCCAAGATCCACGAACCGCAACGCAACGACGGTTGCCACAAACGCCCCGAACGCCAGCAAGACCTGCGGCAACGGCGCCACCCGTCGCGCCCAAACGATCGCCATCATGAGCACGAAAATGGCGGCCGGCAGAAAGTCGAGCGTCAGCGACCAGCGCGTGCGCAGACCGTGCCACAAGATGCTGCCCACGCCGTTCGTGATCAAAAGCGCGCACATCACATAGAGCTCGATCGAACGCGGCGCGCGCCGCATCACCTGAATGAGGGCAAGCACCCCGAACACGACGATCACGCCGCTGGAAATCGCATTCGCCGGCTCCACAGGGAAAATCCCCGTGATCGCTTCCGGTGTCTCGCAATACGTGGGACCAAATCGTTCCATCTTTGCCTTTCCTAGCAAACGCGTTGGCGTGCTTCCATCAAGGCAAAGCCGAGCAGATTGAGTCCCCGCCACGCCGCGGCGTTCTCGGCATCGGGATCGTTCGCTGCCATCCCAATACCCCAAATGCGGTCGGTGGGGCTCGCTTCAACCAACACCTTCTTGCCCGTTTCGAACAAATACCGGCGCAGCGCCTCGTGTTGCCCGAACTTGGCTACACTGCCCGCGACCACGATGTCCCAACGATGGCGAAGCCAAGTGTCCTCGTCGAAGTTTGCCGCCATCCGCCCAAGCTTCTTCGCTTCACCCGGGGTACGCGCCGCGAGTATCTGACCCCGCACCGCCTCATCGCCGAACAGCCGCGCCTTCTCCGCCATCATGTAATGCTCGGCCGTGCGGTAGGTGACGCCGTCAATCGCAAACGGATGCCCCTCCCACCACTGGCTGAAGCAGGACTTCGAGATCGACCCGTCCTTCGACGGCGTGTGCCCCCAGAAGAACACCCACTTCGGCGCCCAGCCTGCATCGATAGCAGCGATGAGCTCCTCGCGCGTCCGAGGCTCCGGTGTCGACACCGTCAACCGGGCGCACGTGCGCGACCGACAATGATGCGCCCGTCCAGTGCCGGCGCGACAGTTCCCTTCGCGCGGATGTAGGCCATCACGATGTTCGCGATCAGATCGGCCTCGGCTTCGCCAACCAAGACCTTCCCGGACTTCAGCGCTGCATACCCGTCGCCGCCGTTTGCCAAGTAATCATTGGTCGCGAGCCGGTACTTGTCCTTCGGATTGAGCGGCTTGCCGTTCACCGTCACGCCGACCACGCGTTGCCCAACGGCGCGCGTGACATCCGCCTTGATCCGCATGCCCGACACTTGCGGGAAGCGTCCCACTTCGTTCTCCGCGCCCGTGAACCCTTGCTCCAGCGCCTCTTTAATCTGAGCCCCGCTCAGTTCCAGCACATAGGCTTTGTTCAAGAACGGCAGCTCCGTCAGAACATCCTTGCGCGTCAGCTGCGTGCCCGCCGGATACACCTTGCCGCCGCGAAACCCACCGCCATTGATCAGCACCACATCGGCTTTCGTCGCATCCCGAACCGCATCCGCGAACAGATTGCCGATGGCCGCCTCCCCGCCGCGCACGATGGCGTTGCGACTGTCGAGTTCGGTCGTCGTCGTGCCGATCGGCTGCCCAAGCTCCGCACCCAGCTCCTTCGAATACTCCGCAACGCGCGCCTCGACCTTGGTGTCCGGCGTCACGTCGGCGGTGTCGATGAAGCGGAAGCGCGGCCACCAGCGCACCTTGCGCTTCCCGTCGCCTTTGTCCTCGACCTTTACCGAAAGATCGACCGCCGCAACCATCATCCCGTCCTCGCCCGACTCGACGATGGCCGTCTTCTCGTTGAAGTTCATATAGAGGTCGTGATCGTGTCCCGACAAAATCACGTCCGCCACGCCCGACGCATAGAGCTGCTGATCGAGCACGCGGTCAGCATGCGGCACCAGCACGATCAAGTCGGCCCCCGCCTTGCGCAAGCGCGCAGCCTCGCGCTCCGCCGCACTGATGCTGTCCGAGAATTTCAAATTGCCGGGCTTCGATGAAACCGGCGAATTGTCGGCGGTAAGCCCGATAACGCCGACCTTCACCGGCCCGAAGCTCACAATCGTCGAGTCCGAAATCCCGGCGATCGGCTGCCCGTTCGCGCCGCGCAAATTGGCGGCCAAAACGCGCGCCTTCATCTCGCCCATGCGCTTCAGGAAAATGTCGGGTCCGAAGTCGAACTCGTGGTTGCCCGGAACGAACACGTCGAGCGGCGTCATGTTGAACAGATCGACGATCGACGCCCCCTTGTCGAATCCCGACATCAGCGACGGCGAAATCGTGTCCCCGGCGTGGGCGATCAGAACATTCGCATGGCGCGCCTTCTCGGCCTTCAGCACCGCTGCGATCCGCGCCATACCGCCGCGCCCATTTTCGGCCTCCATTTTGTAGACGTCGCAGACGAGAACGAGCGTGATACGCGTCTCACCCGCTGTCGTGGTGACAGGTTGTTCGACCGTCGACGCACAAGCGGGCATAGCGAATGCAACGCAGAGCACGAAAAGGGCACGCAGAAGTCGCATCGAATTCACTCCAATCGCATTCATGGTGGACAGGACCCAAAACTGCCGGAATCGTCAAGCAACGCACAAATTCGGGGACACAGATTGATTGACGGACGCGCGGCCACAGCCTAGTTTCGCTGCCATGGCTCGTCTAGCAAGAGCGGTGGCGCCTGGTGCGCCCCATCACATTCTGCAACGGGGAAACCCCGGGCAGCGGATTTTCGCGACCGATCAGGATTACAAGGACTACCTCGCTCTGGTGGCTGAGGGCTGCGCGTCCGCGCGTGTGGGCGTGCTGGCCTATTGCCTCTTGCCGAAGCAGGTGCACCTGATCCTGGTGCCGCAAAGCCCGAAGGCGCTACGTCAAGCGCTGGGTGAGGCGCATCGCCGCTTCACCCGCGCCATGAACCAGCGCCGCTCGCGCGAGGGCGGCCTATTCCGCGGCCGGTTCTCGTCGTTTCCCATGGACCAGGCTTCGCTGGCCTTGGTCACCCGCTTTGTGGAACAGGCGCCCGTCCGCGGCCGTGCCGCCCCCAAGGCGGCCAGCTGGAAGTGGTCAAGCGCCGGCGCCCATCTGAAGGGCAAGGCCGACGGCTTTGTAGACGTGAAGGGCCTGCGCACCAGCGCCAACGCCTGGAAAACGGAACTGGCGAAGCCCCTGGCGCCCGCAGATCTGAAGATGATTGCCGCCTGCGAACACACCGGCCGCCCGCTGGGCTCGCCGGCGTTCATTGCGTCCCTGGAGAAGAAGCTCGGCCGCACACTTGCGCGTCAGCGCCCGGGACCGAAGCCCAAGGCGAAGAAAAAGACGAAGCGCTGAGTGCTATTGCGCCGCGCGGCGAAGCGCGACATCCGGCGTGCGCGCCTTGATAAAGGCCGCCGCCCGCGTCAGCGAAACCTTTGATTCCGGCAACTCGGGCAGCCCTTGGAAGAGATGCGGCATACCCTCGTAGACTTCGACGTTGACGTTGATATTCGCCGCCGCCGCCCGCTCACCCAACCGGCTCGCGTCGTCCTTCAAAACCTCAAGGCTGCCCGCGTGAATCATCATCGGCGGCATGCCGCGGAAGTCGCCGTAAAGCGGTGACGCAAACGGCTCCGCGGGCGAAGCGCCCTTCAGATAGTGCCGAGCGCACGTCGCAAGCAATTCCCAGTTCAACGCATCGTCGGACGCTTTGTTCTTGAGCATCGACCACCCGGACATCGTCATGTCCGCCCAGGGCGAGAAGCACAGCGCGCCGGCCGGCAACGGCAAGCCCGCATTGCGCAATGCAAGCAGCGTCGCAAACACCAACCCGCCGCCCGATCCGTCACCTGCAAACACGATGTTTGCCGGCGTGATGCCTTGTGTGAGAAGCCAACGATAGGAATCGGCCGCATCGCGCAACGCGGCCGGATACGGAAACTCCGGCGCCAAGCGATACTGCGGAACCAATGCCCGCGCGCTCGCCGCATGTGCAAGTCGCGAAATCAACGGACGATGGCTTTCCGGCGATCCGGCAATAAAGCCGCCGCCGTGGAAATAGAGGATCACGCGCCGGCCGGTCGCCGACTCCGGCACGACCCACTCGCCGCGAATGGCGCTGATCAAAACGGGCTGCACTTCGACGCCGGTTTGCACCGGCCCGAATCCTGCCCAAAATTGTTTGATGTGTTCGCGAAGCTCTTCAATGCTCGCGGACGGATCGAACGAGGCCTGGCGCCGCGCCAACGCGGGACGGCGACTAAAGGTACGCGGCCAATTCATC
>CAZXAQ010000070.1:0-21160 GCA_964638635.1 uncultured Flavobacteriaceae bacterium | reverse complement strand
GTGGGCGTGTAGCTCAGCGGGAGAGCACTACGTTGACATCGTAGGGGTCACAAGTTCGATCCTTGTCACGCCCACCAGCCTTCGCTCGCAAAGCGAGTGAAGGCTGCCACGCCGAAGCCACTTGGCGAAGGCGGGCGCCCGGTCCGCGAGCTACGGCTCGGCAAGCCACCGGAACGTTCGCTACACAAGCCACTTGGCGAAGACGGGCCCGGTCCGCGAGCTACGGCTCGGCAAGCTAACGGCCCCCTCTACATCGTCTCGTGGTAGTGCCGCCCGGCGAACGTCATCGGTTCCGACAGCCACATCACCATGATCATGTCCCGCACGCCCGAACGCGGGCCAAGCAGCGCGCGGCCGTGATAGCTCTGCCGCTGCGCGCAATCGTTCACCGCGAACGCGCCCGCGCTGTTGGCGAGGAACGGGAACCGCTTGATCTCCTGGAACGAACGCCCGAGCAGCCGATAGGCGAGCGGCAGCTTCTTGTAGAGCGACGTGCCCAGATCGGATTGCGTGTCGCTGTGCGGCAGATAGAACAGCATCGTTATGACGCGCGGATGCCCGTCGGGATGCGGCTTGATTCTGTAATCCTTGAAATCCCGCACCAGTGACACGCTCGGGTACATCGGCTGCGCGAGCACGTCGTCGGGCCGGCAGCCGAGGCGTATGGCAACGTCGTGCCGGAACTTGGTGAACATGGCGCGCCGAACCTCGTCGCTCTCCAGGGCCGACGTGATGTCGCGCCAGAGCTCCTGCTTCGACGCTTCGATCCGCTCGATCTCGCCTTCCGACAGGAACAATTGGTCGCGCGTGGATTCGCCCTTGTCGTTGTGCCAGCGCTTGATGTTGAGCGGCCGGTACGCGCTGCGCTCCGGCAGGCCCGCCATGATCGCGCCGTACACGTCGTCGGGGAACACGTCCTTGAAGAACGCATGCTGAAACGGCGCGTCGAAGGCGTCGGTCGCCTGCACGCATTGCACGAGATGCGCGACGATCCGGTCGCGGCGCGAAGGCGCGGCTTGTGCCGACGGCGCGCGAACGGGCGATGCTTCGACGATCGTGGACATGCGCGCCTTTCCCCTGACTGCAGCTACGGTCCATGTGGCGCATCGCCGGCGCTGTCCCGCGTTGATCTGCGTCAAAGCCGCGGCCGCTCGGGGCAGGGGAGGGGAGTCCCCGGCACGTTTTTGCGCGAACAACCTCATGTACCCGAGCTTTTGAGGCCGAAACGAGCTCGCGCGCCCTGCGGACGAGCGCGCGCAAGTCGGCCGCTTCGCGAGCCCAAGCCGCGCCTCTGATCCCGTGTTTCCAGGCATTGCGATTGCCGTGCGGGGCGCCGCCGCGCGCGCCGTGAAAGCGGCAGACATGAAAGCCGCGAACGGCCGGCGCCCGGCAGGGCATCTTCGTCCGCTTCGAGCGGCTACGGCAGCGCGGTGCCGCTTGCAGCCTTGTGACCATTGAGGGCATGGCCGTTTCCTTTGTGTGGCGGAGCGGTGTGCGGCGCGGGGAGGCGTGGCGCGGGGCGCGCCGCAAGGTCGCCCTCGCCGCGAATGACACGGTGTTCGACGGTGACGGTTTTGGGCACGCCTTCGCCGCGGCGGCGATCGAGCGCCTCGACCAAGGCCGCATAGGCCCGCGACAGCCGGCCCGCATGCGCCAAATTCTCGTCGCGAGCTTGGGGCTGTTGCGCCGGATGCGCCGCCCGGCGAAAGCACTCCATGGCGGCGTTGTGACAAGCGACCAGCTGCGCGTCCAGCATGCCCTCAAGCTCGCTGCGCGGCGCGATGCTCATCAAGGCGGCAAGCGCCGCGGCAGCCTTGGTGCGCCGGTCCTCGTCGTTCTCGGGGTTTGCATACAACGCCGCCGTCGTTTGCCGGGCGATCAGCGCGTTGAACGCGTCCACCGAAGACCCGCCAATCTCCCGCATCGTGGCGGGCCCAGCGCCAGCCCCCGCCGCGCCGCGTTCGCCCGGCCGCACTTGCGCGCCGCTGGTGTCGTCAATCGTCTTGCCGTTGTCGGTCATCGTGATATCCGCTCTCTTAGGTTCGGATAAGTCGGAAGTATAATAGAACATAACAAGAACAATTGCAACAACCAAGAAGCAGCGCCAAACAGTGCATCGAGCCGCTGGGCGCAGATGCGATTGTCACGCACAACGTGCGCGACTTCGCGGCGGCGCAAACATGGAAGGTTGAAGTCGTCAGACCAGGCGAAATGGTCCGGAGATTGCGAAATGACTAAAGCTGTCCGTTACAAATACCCGCTGCAACTGCCGGCATCGCTGAAGGAAACGGCGGCGCGGATGGCCAAGGAAGACGGCGTGTCGCTCAACCAGTGGATCGTGGCCGCGGTCGCGCAAAAAATCGGCGCAATCGAAACCGCCGACGCCATGCTGAAGCGCCGCGCCGCGAAATCCAAACCCGGCACGCTCACGCGCTATCTAAAGAAGGCGCCGAACACCAAACCTGATCCCGGCGACTAATTCGCTTGACGGTGCGGGAACAGGCAAACTGTCGCCGAATTCAAATCCCTAATTGCTTTCCGCCGCAACTGCGTGGGACGTTGTGTCAGCCGCCGCTGCTACGCTTTGCCCAAACGGCATGGTTGCGAGCCAACCCAATGCCGCTCCAGCAAACAAGGAGATCACGCTGATCCAGATCGATGATTGGAATCCGTATCGGGTTGCCGCCTCGGGGTGATTCCAGAGGAACCACACGGCATCGAGAAAGTTAGCGCGTTCGAGTTTAAGCGGAACCCAATACTCGTCCCTAATGCCCAACCGGTTTCGGTCTGCCAGGATCATTCGAATACGGTCGCCCGGGGTATCTCTGTTTTGGAAGCGCGCTGCGCGCACCAAAGTCTTGCGGGGGCGCCAGCGGTCTCGAACGGTTTCGTACCTTTTGATTTTGACGAGGTCGCCGCGCGCAATTCCAAGCTGCTCCTCCCACCTGGATTGGTTCAGGATCACGGCGCCATAGAGACCCTCATCGGCGCCGGTGACTGTATCGCTCTCGAAAACGCCCTTGTCGCCGAGTTCCACGGCTTCAATGATCAAGTGCACAGGTGCGCCCGCTTCAAGACCTTTCATCCGTGCGATGCCGGCGTCTGAAAGCGCGACCGATGTCAGATCAAGGAGAGCAACGTGCTTCCCGCGATCGATGTGGATGCGTTTGAGTTCCCACCTGGGAAACCATGCGCGCCTTCCCACCGCGACGCGAACGATTTGGCGATCCTTCAGGTCCCTGGATTCCGCGAATTGCTCGCCGACCACCAAGACATTGTCATAGGCCAGGCTCGGCCCAAACTGATCGGATGCCGCGCGAATGACTGATAAGGGTGTCCCCACAAACACCTTGAACATCGCTTATCCCCCCGTAAGGAGGATTCGGTTCATCCACAGCCCGTACAAGCGCGCACAAAGCACGTTCCTCGTTTTTTCAACGACGAAGCAAGGACGACACACACAACCGGTAGCATGCGGGCGTTAGTTGAACGCGATCACTGGGCCAACAACCACATTAACGCATCCACCTAGGACAAGAGCCAACTGGAAGCCGGTGATCTTCTTGAGAGCTAAGCTCCCACCAATGCCTGATACGCCTCCGCGAGCAGGTACTTGCGCGTCTTCCGCGCGGGGTCGGCAACGACGACGAACCCGCCCGCCACCCACGCACTCAACAGATTCCGTGCCGCGCGCTCGGAGATCCCGAACAACGCACCGACATCGCGGCTCGCGATGGTCGTGCTGCCGCGAAACAGCGCCAGCGCCTTGCGCTGGCGCGGATCGAGATCGAGCAGCAGCGCCGCGTCGTCGTGCGCGCCGCCGGCGCCGGCCTCCCGCGCGCGGCGCCGCACGCTCTCGAAACTGTCCGCCATGCCTTCGCAGAAATATTCGAGCCACGCCGTGATGTCGGCTTCGGCGCGGCCTTCGTAGTAGTTGTGCGACGGCCCCACGCTGAGCGCCTCGTAATAAGCGCCTAGGTTCCGCGCATAGTACTCCTCCAGCGAATAGAGGCCTTTCAAGTCGTAGCCACCCAAATGCAAGACGAGCGTCGTCAGCAACCGCGCCGTCCGCCCGTTGCCGTCGTAATAGGGATGGATCGTGGCAAACTGATAGTGCGCGATCGCGGCGCGGATTGGGCAGGGCAGATCGCGCTGCGCCGGCGCGCCGAGCCACGCGACGAGGTCCTTCATGAAACCCGGCACGTCCTTGGCCACCGGCGGCATATAGACGATACGCCGCGTCCGGCTGTCGCGAATGACGTTTTGACCGTCGCGATAGGGTGTGGGCTTCGCGTGTCTCCGGCCCTCCGCCATGACCAGGGCATGCAGTGTCCGGACCTGCGCTTCGCCAAGCGGGCCGCCGCTGGCCGCATACGCTTCCAACTGCTCCAGCGCAACGTAGTAGCCGAGCACTTCCTTCTCGTCGCGCGCGCGGCCGGGGAAATGCTGGCGCCCGTCGATGACCTTCGTGACCTGATCTTGTGTGAGCCGATTGCCTTCGATCATCGTCGAGTAGTGGGTCGAGAACAGCCGCGCCGTCTCGCGCAGCGTGGCGAGCACGGCGGCGGTGATCGGCAAATCCTTCACCGCTTGGCGTGCGGCCTCGATGCGCATCAACTGACGCGCAAGCTTCGGGCTGATGCGGAACGAGGGTTTGAAACTCATCGGAAGAATAACGGAACACCAACTGCCGTTATTATGCCGTTAAACTGCCGATAAAACCACGTCAAAACCGGGAAATACTGTAATCCCCCGCCTTCACGCTTGGCGCCCGCCCCAGCATCACATCCGTCAGCAACCGCGCGCTCCCCGCGCACGTCGTCCAGCCGATATGCCCGTGGCCGGTGTTCAGGAACAGGTTCTCGAGCTTCGTCGCGCTGATCGTGGGCACGCCGTCGGCGCTCATCGGGCGAAAGCCGGCCCAGGCGGTGAAGTCTTTTGCGGCCACGCTTTCGGCGAATTTCGGGTACACTTTGCCGAGCAGCTTCAACAGATTGTCCACCCGCGCCTGACGCACCGTCGCGTCGAAGCCCGCGAACTCCGCCGTGCCCGCGACGCGCAAGCGGTCGTCGCCGATCGGCACCACCGCGACATGCATCCCCGCATCCGACACCGGCGTCTTCGGCAAATGCGGATTGCCCTTCGCCGTGATCGTCGCGGAGTAACCCTTGGCGGGCTTCACCGGAAGCTTGAGCTTGAGCGGCGCCGCGAGCGCCGGGCTCAAACTCCCCGCCGCCAGCACGAACGCGTCCGCCTCGATCGGCCCCGCCGCCGTATCCACCGCGCGCACGCGCTTGGCGTCGGTCTTGAACGCGGTGACCTCGGTCTCGAACAGAAACGTCACCCCGCGCGCGGTGAGCCAGTTCGTGAGCTCGGTCGAAAACGCATGCGGATCGCCGCGCTCGTCCTCCGGGTAATAGACCGCGCCAGTAATCGCCGCGGCGATCGGCGCGAGCGCGGGCTCGATCGCCACCGTTTCGTCCCGCGAAAGCTTGCGGTACTGAACGCCGTGCGGCGCGATGAAGGCCGCATGCGCCTCCGCCGCCGCCAGCGCCTCAGCCGACCGTGCAAGCGCCAGCGTCCCCGTCTTGCGGCACGAATAGGCGACGCGCGTGTCCTCGCGGAGCGCCGTCATCTCGCGCCGCGACAGCAGCGCGAGGCGCAAATTCTTGAGCAGGTTCGCCTCAAACCGAGCGGGCCGCGAATTCGCAAGGAACCGCAACCCCCAACCCGCAAGCTTCGGCACTTGCGCCAGATGCAGCAGCATCGGTGCATCGTCGCGCCCCAACCACTTCAGCAAATCCCACGCGACGCCTGGCGAATTCCAAGGCTCGACCAAACTCGGATGCTGCAGCGCCGCGTTGCCGAAACTCGTCTCCAGCCCCGGCCCCTCGCGCCGCTCCACCACGACAACACCCACGCCCGCCTTGTGCAGCGCGTAAGCCGACGTAAGACCAACCAACCCCGCGCCGACGATGACGACATTCATGAGAGACAGAAATCCAAACAGCCGATTCGGATATCAGGGATCAGGTATCAGGTATCAGGTATCAGGTATCAGTAATCAGGTATCAGAAATCCCTGAAAACTGAATCCCTGATCCCTGATTACTGATCCCTGGGTCAGCTCTTATAGCACCCGACGATGCCCGTGAACTTCGCCGCGTCCGCGCCCACGTCCGCTGGCGCTTGCGTCGTGGCGGTTTCGGCGCGCGTGTACTTGACGCTGTTCGAGTCCAGGAATGCGCGCAGCACCGACGACTTCAGCGCGAAGTTCACGTTCTGCGAAATATCGCCCGTGGCCTTGAGCTCGCGCGCCGCGTTCAGCTTGTAGGTCACGATCCCCGTCACGCGCCCGCCCGCGTTCAACACCGGCCCGCCGGAGTTGCCGAGCTGAATCGGCGCCGACATCTGGAAGTACCGTGCATCGTCGCGCAGGCCCGACAATGCGGTCACCGACCCCCGCGTGAGATTGCCCGAACTCGCGAGCTGCCCGAGCAACGGATACCCGAACACGATGATGTCGTCGCCCGCGCGCAGCTTTTCGGGATCTTGAAACACGGCAGCCGTCTTCGCCGCCCTCTTCAGCTTCAGCAGTGCCAGGTCGTTCGCCGGATCGCTCGCCACCACATTGGCGTCGACCGAACTCGAATTCATCAGCAGATACGACACCGCCCCGCACGACTGCACGACGTGGTAGTTCGTGACCACAAAGCCGGCCGGATCGACGGTAAAACCCGTCCCGGTGCGCAGCAACTTGCTGCCGCCGCCCTCGGACGAGTCCGCGATTTGCGGCGTCGCCGGATCGGCCGGGGCCGCCGCCTGCAGCGAGGCCAGCCGCGCCTGTGCGACATCCGGGAAATCGAACCCGTCGCACATGCTCATCAATTTGCCTTGGCAGCTCGCGCTGTATTTGTCGGAATTCGTGCGATCGAGGCTGCGCTGGTAATAGGTGCGCGCCAGATTGGCGTCACCCAAGCCCTCGGCCGCGCGCCCCAGATAGTACCAAGCCAGGTCGTTGTTGATGCCCTTGCGCTGAACAAGGTCGGCAAGCTCGCGCCACCGCCCCGCCGCAAGCAGGTCGTAGGCCACGGGCCGGCTGATGGTCCATTCGGCGGCCTCCAGCGTGCCCATCGGCAACGTCACGTTGGCGCTTTTGAACGCCTCATGCCGCGCAACGGTTGCCGAATCGGTTGCGTCCACAACCGTCGATGCACACCCGGCGAGGAACAAAACCCCCGAAAGGAAGAGAATGCTTGGCCGCACGATTCTAGCCGCCGGTGCAACCCGGCCGCCCCCACATCACTTTTCTTGAATCACCAATAATACGGGCAGGCCAAACGCGCCAGATGCCACAAGTAGGCCTTCGGCGAATCGCCTACCACTGTGCTCCTTCGGCCCCGATGACCGCCGACTTTTGCGCCAGGGTCTGCGCCAGCTTCTGGTCCAGGCCATAGACGTCCGCCCGGAAGTTAATGGCCCCATCCTCGCCCACAAACGCCGACCGGTACGTAATGACGACCGGGATCGGTTCCGGCACCGCGATCCGCCGTGTGCCCCCGGCGTCGATGGCCTCTTCGATCGAAGCCTTGTTCCACCGTTCCGACCCTTCGAGCAGGGCCACCGCCAGTTCCAGCGGCTTCTCCAGCCTCACGCACCCATGGCTCTGCGCCCGGTCCGGATTCGCGAAGTGCGCCCGCGCCGGCGTGTCGTGCAGATAAACGCTGTAGCGGTTCGGGAAGTCGAACTTGATCCGCCCGAGCGAGTTGTGCGCACCCGGCTCCTGGATCAGCTGATCGCCCGCCCAATACATGCGGTTGTTGCGCAGATAGTTCTTGTTCCTGCGGATCGCCGGCTTGATCTCGTTCTGGATGATCGACTCCGGCACAGTCCAGGTCGGGTTCAAGATCACCGTGTCGATCATGCTCGACAGCGTCGGCGTCTCATGCCCGACTTTGCCGACGACCGCGTTCATCCGCAGTTCGACGGCGCCGTTGCGGTGAAGAACGGCTGTGGCGTCCGGGATGTTCACCTCGACCCGCGTCTCCGGCGTCTCGCGCTCCGCAACGCGCAGCCGCTCCAGATTGAGCGCAATCTGCTGCACCCGGTCGCGCGCCGGGATGTTCAGTTGCTCCAGCGTTTTCCACGTCATGCGCCCGTTGGCGCGCAAACCCGTGCGCTCCTGAAAGCGGCGAACCCCGTCCTGCAGCGTCGCGTCATAAACCCCCGATCCGTCGTCGCCGGCAAGGTCGCCTTCAAGCGCCAGCCTTTGACGCAGAAGCGCATAGCTCCGCCACTTGCGCTTCGACTTCGCGACCACGCTGTCGGGCAGAATGGGAAAGCCCCCGGCCGACTCGAACGACCGGTACATGCGCAATGCCTCGACCAGGCGGCCATAGGCCTCCGACTGCGGCGGCAGCGCATCCAGCCAGCGCGAGACCTCGCCTTGCGCCAAGGCGTCGATCAGCCCGTCGATATACTCGCCATCCGTCCGCGTGTAGGCGCGATCGGTCTTGCTCGGCGGCACCCCAGTGACCCCGCGCACCATGGCGGCGGCGTATTTCAGCGCCCCATCCGTCAGCAGCACGTCGCGCGCGCCACCCTCCGCCCGCGCCGCCTCGTCGGCGTGAAAAAGGGCAGGGTCGAGCCCATGGTCGCCCGCCGCCTGAAGCACGGGGATCAGGGCGTCCGCGGCCCGGTCGTCCCAAGCGCAGTCGCCGCCGACCGCGTCGTAGAAGGCCTTCGCCTCGCGCTGCTCGATGGCGCCGCCCGCCGACTTGAGCGCGCGGCCGATATCGCAGGACGCCGCTGCGGGCGCCACCGCAAGCAGAAACGCGCCAACTATCCCCAAAACCCGCATCAACATGGAACTATCCCAGCAAGCCACAACACCCGGCACTTCGCGGTCATTGAACAATCGGGCCTAGAGCGCCGCAACCGCGATTCGCACATCCGGAGGCTAGCAGCCGTCACATGAACCGCAGCCACTGCACGCCTCCGGGGAAAAAAAGCCTCAATCAACCCGAACTTGTGCCCCAAAGCGGTCACGAATGGGGCGGAGTGTGACGCTCAACGCTGACCTGTGCGCACCCTCATGATGTGCTAACAAGCGGACGAAGGGCGCGCGCGGGACCGTCGCGCCGGAACTGCTATTTCGGGGACTATTCAAATGCAGCGCGTGCTGATTGCTCTTGCCGTCGTCGTGGCTCTCACGGCGGCGATCTTCCTGGCTGTGCGGTACGCAGGCCAACGCGGCCTTCAAGTGGCCGACTCATCGACGATCGGCGCGACCGGCGAGCCGGGCACGACCGGCACGACGACGGAAGGTCCGATCACCGCAATCCCCGAAGAACCGTCGCCGTATTTCGCGTTCCGTCGTCTCGAGGTGCAGACCTCCGGCGACGAACCGGAAGCCTGTCTCGTCTTCACACGCAAGCTCGATAACACCGGCGCGGTGAAGTACGAGGACTATCTGAAGTTCGACCCCGAAGCGAACTTCGCATTGCGCGTCACGCAAGACCGTCTCTGCATTCAAGGCCTCGCCTTCGGTCAAACCTATCAACTCGAACTGAAGCCGGGCCTGCCCGCCTTGGCGAAGGACGGCAAGGAAGCGGAGAAGCTGACGAAGGCCGAGTCGCTTCCCGTCGAACTGCGCGACAAGCCGTCGCTCGTGCGCTTCGGCAACGGCCTCGTGCTCCCGCGCGAAAACACCGACGGCGTTCCGATCACGACCGTCAACGTCGGCAAACTCGACATCAAGGTCGTGCGCGTGGGCGATCGTCTGCTGTCGCAGCTGCAAACCGGCGTCGTCGATCAACGCGAGTTCTACGACTACGAACGCTCGACGATCGAAGGAGAGCAAGGCCAGATCGTCTATCAAGGCCAGCTGACCGTTCCGAACAATCGCCGTAACGACGAAGCGATCACGCTCTTCCCGCTCCGCAAAGCACTCGGCAAGAAGCAGCCCGGCGCCTACCTCGTCATTGCGCAAAACGCAGCCGACAAATCCTCGACCGAAGAAAACGTCGACTGGAAGCCGCGCGCGGCGCAATTCGTGGTCGACACCGACCTTGCGCTGACGACGTTCAAGGGCAAAGACGGCCTGAACGTCTTCGTCCGCTCGCTGCGCACCGCATCGCCCGTCTCCGGCGTGACGCTGAAGCTGATCGCGCGCAACAACGAAGAACTTCTGGTACGCACCACCGGCAGCGACGGCCGCGCCCAGTTCGACGCCGCCGTCACGCGCGGCACGGGCGGCTCCGAGCCCGTGGTCGTCATGGCCTATGGCTCGGGCGACGACTTCACGTTCCTCGACCTGCGCCGTCCCGCGTTCGACCTGACCGACCGCGGCGTCGACGGCCGTGCCTCGCCCGAACAAATCGACGCCTATCTCTACACCGACCGCGGCGTCTATCGCCCGGGTGAGACGGTGAACGTCACGACCATGCTGCGCGATCAGCAGGCCAAGGCCATGGGCGACGTGCAGCTGAACTACGTGCTCTCGCGTCCCGACGGCCTCGAAGCGAAGAAATGGGTCGTGAAGGACCTTCAAGCGGGCGGCATCTCCTCGCCCGTCGCACTCACGAACACCGCCCCGCGCGGCCGCTGGCAAGTGGCCGCCTACATCGACCCGAAAGGCGATCCCGTCGGCCGTGTCGCGTTCGACGTGCAGGACTTCGTGCCGCAAAAGCTGAAAGTGGAACTGAAGCCCACGCAGAAGATTCTGCGTCCGGGCAGCCAAGCCGTCATCGACGTCAACGGCCGCTTCCTCTACGGCGCGCCGGCGGCGGGCCTCGGCGGCGAAGGCACGATGACGATCACCAGCGACTCGACGCCGTTCGAAGGCGTGGCGGCGCTGAAAGACTACCGCTTCGGCAAAGTCGACGACACGTTCGAAGGCACGCAAGTGACGATGAACGTTCCCGAAACCGACGCCGCGGGTAAAACGCAAGCGACGGCCGCGATCGACGAACTGAAGGAAACCTCGCTGCCGCTCAAAGCCGACGTCACGATCGCGATCTACGAACCCGGTGGCCGCACGACGTCCGATCAAGTCTCGCTGCCGGTCCGCACGCGTGACACGATGCTGGGCATCCGCCCCGAGTTCGAATGGGACTCCGTGCAGGAAAACACGCCTGCCAACCTCGACGTGGTCGCGGTCGACGCCGACGGCCGCTTCAAGCAGGTCGGCAACGTCACCTGGGAACTCGTCAACGAAGACATCGACTATCGCTGGTACCAAGTCGACAACGACTGGAAGTACGAACGCGTCGTCAACGACCGCATCGTGGCCGGCGGCAAGACCGACCTCTCGGCCGGCAAGCCGTTCAAAATCTCGCAAGCGCTCCCCTGGGGCTCCTACCGCCTGACCGTCGCCGACGGCGCCAGCGGTGCGACCACGTCCTACCGCTTCTGGTCGGGCTGGGGCTCGGGCGCCTCGAACGACCGCCCGGATCGCGTGGCCGTGACGGCGGACAAGCAGCTCTACGCCTCCGGCGACAGCGCGCGCATCAAGATCAACGCGCCGAGCGACGGCAAGGCGCTCGTCGTCGTCGCCTCGAACAAGATCCACTTCACCCGCATGGTCGACGTCTCGGCCTCCGGCACCACGATCTCGATCCCGGTCTCCTCCGACTGGGGCGCCGGCGCCTACGCGCTCGTGACCCACTACCGTCCGCTCGCCTCGCTGCAGACGCGCGCCCCCGTGCGTGCGATCGGCGTCGCGTGGCTCGCGGTCGATCCGGCACCGCGCACGCTGCAAGTTGCGATCAACGCGCCGAAGAAGGTGAAGCCCAACCAACTCGTTTCGATCCCGATCGAGGTGAAAAACCAAGGCTGGGGTGAAGACGTCTACGTCACGCTCGCCGCCGTCGACGAAGGCATTCTGCAGCTGACGGACTTTGAAAGCCCGGACCCGACCAAGCACTATTTCGGCAAGCGGCGCCTCGGCCTCGACATGCGCGACGACTACGGCCGCCTGATCTCGACCGATCGCGCGATCGTGGGCGAACTGAAAACCGGTGGTGACGGCGTCGGTGGCCGCTCGCTCGCGGTGGTCCCGCAGAAGACGGTGTCGCTGTTCTCAGGCCTCGTCGCCTTGGGCAGCAGCGGCAAAGGCTCGATCACGCTGAACGTCCCCGACTTCGCGGGCGAACTGCGCCTGATGGCCGTGGCCTACACCAGCGGCAAGCTCGGCCACGCCGAGCAACCGCTCACCGTGCGCGACAGCGTCGTGGCCGAAGTGATCCTGCCGCGCTTCATCGCCCCCGGCGACAAGCTCTCGGCCGCGCTCAACATGCACAATGTCGAAGGCAGTGCGGGCCAGTACACCGCGACGATCAAAGGCTCCGGCGCGGTGGGCGGGCAAACCGCGCTACCGATGAACTTGAAGGTAGGCGAGCGTTCGCTCGTTCAGGTGCCGCTGCAAGCGGGGACGACCGGCATCGGCTCGATCACGCTGAACGTCACCGGCCCCGGCGGCTTCAAGGTCGACCGCTCGTGGCCGATCGAAGTGCGTGAACCGCAGCTGCCGGTCTCGGCGGAAGACGTCGCCGTCATCCCACCTGGCCGCGATACGAAGTTCGGCAAGGAACTCTTGGCTTCGTTCAAGCCGGGCACGGCGCAAGTGGCGGTCACCGTCACCGGCGGCCGCGGCTTCGACGACGTACCGGGTCTGCTCCGCTGGCTCGACCGCTATCCCTACGGCTGCATCGAGCAAACGACCAGCCGCGCCTTCCCGCTCGTCTACTACAACGACATGGCGCTGCTCGCGCAGGTCAAGCAGGACAAGAACATCCGCGACCGCGTGCAGGATGCCGCCTATCGCATCCTCGACATGCAAACCTACGAAGGTTCGTTCGGCATGTGGAGCTCGATCTCGGGCGAGGCCGATACCTATATCGGCATGTTCGCGACCGACTTCCTGATGCAGGCGAAGGACGCGAAAGACGGCAAGGATGGGCACAGCCTCTACGTCATTCCGGAAGAAGGCATCGAACGCGCGCTCAAATGGGCCCGCAAAGCCTCGGGCACCGAGAGCAACACCGACCTCGCGCGCGCCTATGGCTTCTACCTGCTCGCGCGTTCGGGCAAGCTGAACCCCAGCGAACTGCGCTACTTCGCCGACACGCGCATCGAAGGCATGACGAACCCGTTCGCGCTCGGCCTCATGGGTGCGGCGCTCTCCGAGATTGGCGACCGTGCCCGTGCCGCCCCGGCGTTTACGAAAGCGCGCGATCTCGCCGCCGGCGCCGATCCGGTGAAATACGTCTCCGACACGACCTACTACGGCTCGCTCCTGCGCGACGTGTCGGGCCTGACGGCGATGTCGGCGAAGGCGGGGCAGGCGGGTCTGATCCCGGCCCTCGTCGCCCGCGTCCAAAGCTTCGATCCGCGTCTGAACTATACGACGACGCAAGAGAAGGCCTGGATGCTCCTCGCGGCCAAGGCCGTCGAAGATGCAACGCCGCCCGTGAATGTCACGGTCTCCGGCACGCGCGCCGTGGCCGGCGGCAAGGTGCTCCGCTTCAGCCCGACCTTGGCCGAGATGGACCAAAGCATCTCGCTCAAGAACAACGGCCAGAAGGACGTCTGGCGCATCGTCTCGGCGGAAGGCATTCCGGCGAACCCGCTGCCCGCGTCGCAGAACGGCGTCACGATCTCGAAGTCGATCCTGACCATGACCGGCGGCGCTGCCAATCTCACGACGGTGAAGCAGAACGACCGCTTCATCGTGCATCTGTCGGGTGAGATGTCGGACAACCGCGCGCGTCTGATGGCGTTGCTCGATCTCCTGCCTGCGGGCTTCGAGATCGAAGGCGTGGTCCAGCGGAAAGAGGACGGCTCGACGATCTATCCGTTCTTGCCGGTGCTGGCGTCCTCGAACATCGCCGAAGCTCGCGACGACCGCTTCGTCGCGACGTTCGACATCGGCTCGAACTACCAGCCGTCCACGCCGGAAGAGCGGGCGAAGCAAGCGCGCCCGACCTTCCACTTCGCCTACATCGTGCGCGCGACGGTTCCGGGCTCCTACACGGTGCCGGCCGCGGTCGTCGAGGACATGTACGCCCCCGACATCACCGCCCGCACGAACATGGGCAAGCTGACGATTGCGTCGAACTAACATGTTTCCTCCCCCGCTAGCGGGGGAGGTGCCGAGCGCGAAGCGCGATGGCGGAGGGGGTAAGTGGTGACATCCCCCCTCCGGCTTCGCTTCGCTCGCCTCCTCCCCCGCAAGCGGGGGCGGAAACCGACGTTCTGGATCATCGCCGCGTTCGCCTGCGTCGGCATCGCCTTCGCCGCGGCCGTTGCCGATCGCCTGAACCCCTTGACCGGCACGCGCGCCGACGACCGCTCCGTCATCGTGACCGCGGCCGACGGCGCGTTGCTGCGCGCCTTCGCGTCGCGCGACGGCCGCTGGCGCCTGCCGGTGAAGCCCGCGCAAGTCGATGCGCGCTATCAAAAGATGCTCCTCGCCTGGGAGGACCACCGCTTCCGCGATCACCCTGGCGTCGACCCCCTCGCCATCGTGCGCGCCGCCTATCAGCTCGCGGCGAAAGCCCGCGTCGTCTCCGGCGCCTCGACGATCAGCATGCAAGTTGCCCGCCTCATGGAGCCGCGCGAACGCACGTTCGGCGCAAAGCTCCTGCAGATGGCCCGCGCCCTGCAACTCGAGTGGCACCTCACGAAGGACGAGATCCTCGAACGCTACCTGACGCTCGCCCCCTATGGCGGCAACCTCGAAGGCGTGCGCGCCGCCAGCTTCGCCTGGTTCGGCAAGGAGCCGAAACGCCTGACCGTGGGCGAGGCCGCGCTTCTCGTCGCCCTGCCGCAATCGCCCGAACGCCGCCGTCCCGATCGCTTCCCCGAGATCGCGCGGGCGGCCCGCGACCGCGTGATCGACACGCTGGCCGCGCGCGGGCTGCTCACGCCCCGCGAAGTGCTGGAAGCCAAGCAAGAACCGATCCCCGACCGGCGCCAGCGCTTCCCGTTTCACGCGCCGCATCTGGCCCAAGACCTGCTCGCGCAGAACAAGACGAACGAACCCGTCATCATCACGACGCTCGACGCCCGCGCGCAAACGAAGCTCGAAGACCTCGCCCGCCGCGAGCGCGCCTATTTCGACGACGACGCGAACCTCGCCGTCGTCGTGGTCGAAAACAAGACGCGCAACGTCGTGGCCTATCTCGGCGGCGCGAACTTCTGGACGCAAGCCGGCCAAGTCGATCTCGGCAAGGCCTCCCGCTCGCCGGGATCGACGTTGAAGCCCTTCATCTACGGCATCGCGTTCGACGAATTGATCGTCCACCCGCAAACGCTGATCGACGACAAGCCGACGATGTTCGGCGACTACGAACCGCGCAACTTCGACCGCGGCTTCCAAGGCACGGTCACGGTCGCGACCGCGTTGCAGATGTCGCTGAACGTCCCAGCCGTCGCGCTGCTCGATCGCGTCGGCCCCGTCCGTCTGGCGGCGACGATGCGAAACGCCGGCGCCGAACTGCAGTTTCCGAAGAAAGGCGCGATCCCCTCGCTCCCGCTCGCGCTCGGCGGCGTCGGCATTTCGCTGCGCGACTTGACGATGCTTTACGCGGGCATCGCCTCCGGCGGCGAAGTGCGGGCACTGCGCTACCGCGACGACGCGGAGGAGGGCGAGGTGCACCGCCTGTTCGGCCGCGCCGCCGCCTGGTACCTCGCCGACACGCTGAAAGACGCAAATCTTCCCGACGGCTGGTCGATGGGCCAAGGCATCGAACGCGCGCGCCAAATCGCGTTCAAGACCGGCACCTCCTACGGCTTCCGCGACGCTTGGTCGGTTGGCTTCTCGAAGCACTACACGGTCGGCATCTGGGTCGGCCGCGCCGACGGCTCGACGCGCCCCGGCCACATCGGCCGCAACGAAGCAGCGCCCTTGCTGCTCAAAGTCTTCGACTTGCTTCCCCCCGAAGACCGCAGCCCTTCAGCTCCGCCCGACGGCGCCTTCATCGCGCAAAACGCCGAGCAGTTGCCGCCCGCTCTGCAACGCTTCCGCCCGAACGCCAGGGCGGCCGCGGGTCTGAAGCGCGTTCAGCCGCCGCGTATCCAGTTCCCGCCGAACGGCGCGACCGTCGCCCTTGAAGACCCGAAAAAGCCGCGCGCCCTGCCGCTGAAAGCGCAAGGCGGACGCGAACCGCTGCGCTGGATCGTGAACGGCCTGCCGCTCGAAGCGAACAACACCTGGTGGACGCCCGACGGCGAAGGCTTCGCCCGCATCACCGTCGTCGACGCCGACGGCCGCAGCGACACGTCGCAAATCAGATTGAAGGGAGCAAACTAGATGCGCCTCGTTGCCGCCGCTCTTCTGGCCGCCGCGTCTGCCGGCATCGCACACGCCGATTAGGGCCAGGCGGCGTCGCTGAGCGAAGCCGCCCGCCACAGTAGATTTATTTCCCCAAAACACCCGGCCAATTCTTGTCGGCCTTCACGATGTTGCCGGGAATGTCCTTCGACCACGTCGCTTGAACGCTCTTGTCGTAGTTCAAGAACAGCCGCCCGCCGATGATGTTCCACACCAACGGATCGCCCGACGCCGTGTAACCTTGGCTGACCGCCCAGGCGCAATACCCGCCGTACTGCGGCGCGTAGGCAGCGGGGTTCGCTTTGAACGCATTCAGATTGTCGGCGGAGGCGAACTGCCACTTCGCGCCCTTGTACTCGAACGTGAAGGCGGGGTTGCCCTTCACCGGCTTGTTGTCTTTGAAGTATGCAACCGCGTCGTAGCCGCCGACGGCGAGCGAAGAAAATATGCCGGTGTAAATTTCGGCGTCCTTCGCCTGTACCGGAAGCACGGCCGCGATCAGCGCGACGGCGCCGGCGAACATGGCTGTCAGTGTCTTGATCATGAGGAAATCTCTCTCTGCTGCTGCGGCCGGTGAGGGGTGGCCGCCTGATGGTGAAACGTGACGCGCGTCCGCGCCGAAGTCACCGCCCCGCGTGTCCATGATTTCGATAGCTTGCGCGCATTTGTCATCTGCGCCGCTGCGCACGCGACGGGCACACCAAGAACATGCAGAAGCCCGCAACTCCGAACGAACCCAAGGGATGGCTTGACCGGGCGCGTGAAAAATTCGCCCCTGAGAATCCGGACGGCACGACCACCGAAGCCGGCCGCCGCCGCGCGATGGCGCTGCTGTTCACGAGCCTGATCGCCAACGGCCTCGGGCAAACGGTGATGTTTGCCATGCTGCCGCCGCTCGCCAAGGATTTGGGCTTGACCGAAATCGGCGTCGGGTCCGTCTTCGCCGTGTCCGCGCTTCTCTGGGTGTTCTCCTCCGCCTATTGGGGTGCGCGCAGCGATGTCTGGGGCCGCCGACCCGTTATCCTGATCGGCATCGCGGCCTTCGCGATCTCAACGTTCGCCTTTGCCAGCGTTTTGCAGCTCGGGCTCTCGCACATGCTCGCACCGGCGCTGATCTTCCCGTTGATGGTGGCGACGCGCTCGATCTACGGTCTCTTCGGCGCGGGCGCCTATCCGGCTGCCCAGGGCTACATCGCCGACCGCACCAGCGCCTCCGAACGCACCGAAGGCATCGCCATGCTGAACGCAGCCTTCGGCCTCGGCGCGGCGGTCGGTCCGGGCATCGGTGCCGCGTTGACGGTGTTCGGCGTTGTGGCCCCGCTCTATTTCGTGGCGTTTATGGCCTTCGTTTCGTGCATCGCCGTCTGGCTGCTTCTGCCCGAACGCTCGCGCCCGCATCAGCGCAAGATCGAGAAGGCGCTGTCCTGGTTCGATCCGCGCGTGCTGCCGTTCGTCATCTTCGCCGTGATGCAGGGCACGGCGGGTTCGATCCCGACCCAGACCGTCGCCTTCATGATCCGCGACATGCAGAAGCTCTCGATTTCGGAGACACAGCAGCTGGCGGGCGTCGCCCTCATGGGATCGGCGATCGCGGCCCTGTTCGCCCAGTTCGTGCTCGTACAGCGCTTCAAACTCACGACCCGCTTCCTGATCACCGCAGGCATCATCGTGGCCCTGATTGCAAACGGGCTTGTCATCGTCGCGCCGAACTACGGTCTGCTCGCCTTCGCCCTGATGCTCTCAGGCCTCGGCTTCGGCATGCTGCGCCCCGGGATCGCGGCGGCCGCCTCGCTGTCGGTTTCGCAGGATGAACAGGGCGCGATGGCGGGACTGACAGGTGGAGCCGGGGCGGCAGGCTTCATTTTCGCCCCCCTGATCGGCAATGGACTCTATTCCTGGAGCCCTGTCGCACCCTATTGGTTTGGCGCGATTCTCATGGTATTCTTGCTGTTGTTCGTACTCTCAAACGATCGTATAAAAACGGCGGTAATTCAAACGTTTGACGGCACTTCTTCGGATATCCAACCACCATAGATGAACGACGCGATCACAGCCTCGTGATCGAATTTTAGCTAGAGTTCATTATTGGACTATGGCCAAAAGGACAGGGGTCTATTATTAATATCCCTGTCAGTGCACGCACTGGCAAATCGGGCGACCGAGAAGGCTCTCCAGGGCGCAAGCACAGCCTTCGTAACAAACCCCACCCTGACTCCGAAAACGTCAGGCTCTGTGTTTTTGCGAGGACTCCCATGCACGGGCCTTCCAACGATGCCGCGCGCTTTGCGCGGGCCCTGAACTCTGTGGCCAACGGTAACGAAGTCTGGCGTCAGTTGAAGGCGTTGGCGGCGCCGTTCGGCTTCGAACATCTGACCGTCCTGAAACGCACGTCCGACCTGCCGCGCCGCATCGCGAACGCGATCGTCTATATCGACGCGCCGCAGGGCTTCGCCGCCGAGTTCGACCGTGAGGGTTTCGGTCCCGATCACCCCTTGATCACCCGCGCGTTGCAGCGCCTCGAGCCGTTTTCGAACACGGAAGAGACGAACGCGACGCACCTCTCGATGACTCAACGCCGCGTGCTCCAGCGCGTCAGCGTCTCTCTGAACGTGCGCGACGGCTGGACGTTTCCGATCGCACGCGAGGGTCAGCTCGAAGGCATCGTCATGCTGGGCGGCCTGAAGCCCGACATGTCGCCGATGCCCCGCTCGGTGCTGCACTTGGCCTCGCACACCGCGTTCACGCGCGTGCAGGACCTCGCAAACGGCGCCGCCGGCAGACCGCACAACCTCACCAATCGCGAGGTTGAGTGTCTGCACTGGGTCGCCGCCGGCAAAACCGATCTTGAGATCGCGGTGATCCTCTCGATCAGCGCCCGCACGGCGCGGTTCCACATCGAGAACGCCAAGCGAAAGCTCAGGGTCGCAACCCGCGTCCAAGCCGTCGCCGAAGCGCTCCGCGTGCACGCGATCGCAGCCTAAACGGTAAGCAGCCGACGAATTCAAACAACACACAAACGTGGAACCGCACGCAAACCCCTTGCGCGCGCGAAGGAAGGAAATGATGAGCGAACTACGCACGACGATCGTCGATACAGTGGAGGAAATCGGCCGCGCTTCCGCGCCCGACGCCGTGTGGAAGGCGATCAAGACCTATGCCGAGACGCAAGGTTTCCAATACATGCTGGTCGTCAAAAGCAAGCACAGCATGATCGAGTCGGTCTCGGGCAGCATCCTCTTCACCGACATGCCCGAAGGCTTCGCGCAGTCGTTCGACGACCTCGGATTCTCGAAACACAACCCGCTGATCTCGCACGCGCTGAAGGAAGCGCGCCCGTACTCCGCGGCTGAGATCTGGGCGTTGCCGCTGACGGTGCAGCAGCGCCGCGCGCTCGTGCAGATCAACCTCTCGCTGAACGTGCTCGACGGCGTGATGATCCCGATCCGCAGCGCCACCGCGCTCGAGGGCATCGTCCTCTTGGGCGGCGCCAAGCCCAACATGGCGCCGATCGTCCGCTCGACGTTGCATTTGCTCGCCTACTGCGCGTTCGAGCAAGTGATCCATCTCGAAGCGAACCCGCGCCGCGCCGGTGTCAGCCTGCTGTCGCCGCGTGAAGTGGAGTGCTTGAGCTGGGCTGCCGCCGGCAAGACCGACGCCGAAATCGGCCGCATCTTGACGATCAGCCCGCGCACCACGCGCTTCCACATCGAGAACGCGAAGAAGAAGCTTGGCGTGGCGACGCGCGTGCAAGCCGTCGCCGAAGCGATGAAGCGCAAAGCGATCGCGGCGTAACAAAGGAGTGTCCGATGCTCGTTCGCATCTTCGTACGTAACGTGCTGCTGGCGCTTCAGGCGCTCTTCGCACCTGCGCTCACACCGATCCCCATACGTGTGCGCGAGCGCGGCGCAAAGGAACGTCGCCGCACCTCATAACGGCAGGCGGTTTGCTCAGTTGGGAGCCGGCGCCTGGCGCAGACTCTGGAGTAGCGCCAGCGTCGCAAACCCGTCCGGCTTCATGCCGGCCGCGCGCTGAAAGCCGCGGATCGCCTCGCGCGTACGGCGCCCGATCACGCCGTCCGCTTCACCCACGTCGTACTTGCGTTGCGCCAGCAGCGTCTGCAACTCCACCCGGTCCGTGCGCGACAGAATGGGCATCTCCTCGCGCGGCCAGGGCGTGCGGAACGACGGCCCGCTGTTGAACCGGTTGGCCAACTGACAAATGGCCAGCGCGTACGAAATCGCGTTGTTGTACGCGAGCACGACCTTGAAATTCGGATAAGCGATGAACGCAGGGCCCCGATACCCCGCGGGCAAAAGGATTGCCGCCGGTGCGCTGGACTCCTGGCCGGGCCGGCTCCTGAGCGAGCGCCCGTCCCACAGCGTCACACCCTGATCGCCCCAATCGCGCACCGACTTCTCCGTGCCGATATCGGCCTGCGCATAGTCGAACGTCTCGGGCAGCCGCACCTCGTCGAAGCACGGCGCATCCTCGACCCAACCCTTCTGCTCGAGATAGTTTGCCGTCGATGCAAACACGTCCGCGCGCGTGTCCCAGAGATTGCGCCGGCCGTCGCCGTTGCCGTCTTCCGCATACTGCAGAAACACGGTCGGAATGAACTGCGTCTGCCCCATGGCGCCGGCCCACGAGCCGATCATACGCCCGGCCGAGATATCGCCGTTCTCGATAATTTTCAGCGCCGCATGCAATTGCTCGCGGCCGAACGCGGCGCGCCGCCCTTCGAAGCCGAGCGTCGACAGCGCTTCGATCACGTTGAAGCCGCCCAGGTTCTGGCCGAAATTGCTCTCCAGCGACCAGATCGCCGTGA
>CAZXAQ010000069.1:0-21378 GCA_964638635.1 uncultured Flavobacteriaceae bacterium | reverse complement strand
CCGGCATCGACGCCGAAGTCGTCGACCTGCGCTCGCTGATCCCCGTCGACATCGAGACGATCAAAGCCTCGGTCGAAAAGACCGGCCGCTGCGTCATCGTCCACGAGGCGACGCGCACGTCCGGCTACGGCGCGGAACTCACCGCACTCGTGCAGGAACACTGCTTCTACCACTTAGAAGCGCCGATCGAACGCGTCGCCGGCTGGGACACGCCCTACCCGCATGCCTTCGAGTGGCAGTACTTTCCCGGACCTGGCCGCGTCTCCGCCGCGATGCGCCGCGCGATGGAGGGCTGAACGATGGGCCGCTTCGTTTTCAAACTCCCCGACGTCGGCGAAGGCACCGCAGAGGCCGAGATAGTCGCCTGGCATGTCGCCGTCGGCGACACGATCAAAGAGGACCAACACCTCGTCGATGTGATGACCGATAAGGCAACCGTCGAAATGACCTCGCCGGTCAGCGGCAAGGTCGTCGAACTGCACGGCGAGCCCGGCTCGATGCATCCCGTCGGCGCGCCCATCGTGATCTTCGAAGTCGACGGCGCCGGCAACGAGAAGGAAGCAAAAACAAACGGCGCCGCCGCGGCACCGAAGGTCGCGAAGGCCCCGCCCCCGCCGCCCAAACTCGAAACGCCAAAGCCCGCGCCGAAGCCGGAACCGGTCGCGGCCAAACCCGCGCCTGCACCGGCGCCCACGCCGACCGCGCCGCGCAAGTTCGGCGACAAGCCGCTCGCCTCGCCCGCCGTGCGCCAACGCGCAACAGAACTCGGCGTGCACCTGCAATACATCCACGGCACCGGCCCCGCCGGCCGCATCAGCCACGCCGACCTCGACGCCTACATCGCGAAAGGCGCGCCCATGGCACGCCCGGCGGCTGCACTCGAACGCCGCGAAGGCATCGACGAGATCAAAGTGATCGGCCTGCGCCGCAAAATCGCGGAGAAGATGCAGGAAACCAAGCGCCGCATCCCGCATTTCGCCTATGTCGAAGAAGTCGACATGACGGAACTCGAAGCGCTGCGCGTGCAAATGAACCAGGCGCGCCGCAACGATCAGCCGAAACTGACGCTGCTCCCGTTCCTCATGCGCGCGCTGATCCGCGTGCTGCCCGACTACCCGCAAATCAACGCCCGCTTCGACGACGAAGCCGGCGTCGTTCACCGTTACAAACCCGTGCACATCGGCATCGCGACGCAAACCGCCAACGGCCTGATCGTCCCCGTCGTCCACCACGCCGAGGCGATGGACCTGTGGCAGGCGGCCGCCGAAGTCGCCCGCGTCTCGACCGCCGCCCGCGAAAACAAAGCGACGAAGGACGAACTGACCGGCTCAACGATCACGATCACGAGCTTGGGCCCGATCGGCGGCGTGGTGACGACCCCGGTGATCAACCACCCCGAAGTCGCGATCATCGGCCCGAACGCCATCGTCGACCGCCCCGTCGTGCACAACGGCGCGATTGCGGTGCGGAAGATGATGAACCTCTCCTCTTCCTTCGATCACCGCGTGGTCGACGGCTACGACGCCGCGATGTTCATCCAGCGCGTGAAGGCGCTGCTCGAACACCCGGCAATGATGTTTATGGATTAGAACAGAAAGAAAGGGGGTCGCGCGAAGCCGCGAAAGGCGCGAAGAAAAGACGCGAATTGAAGAACTGGCGCTACGTGCCAAACGACCCCGGCGCGCAGCGCCAACCTAGTCTTCACTTCGCACAAGCCCGACGTAAACCTTCGCGCCTTCCCTTCGCGCCTTTCGCGGCTTCGCGTGAGACCCCCTTCTTAGGACCGACCCAATGACCGAACACCTGAAACCCAAACTCCTCGTCATTGGCGGCGGCCCCGGCGGCTACGTCGCCGCAATCCGCGCCGGACAACTCGGGATCGACACCGTCCTCGTCGAAGCCGACCGCCTCGGCGGAACCTGCCTGATCCGCGGCTGCATCCCGTCGAAAGCGATCATCCACGCCGCCGGCGAATTCGAATCCATGCGCCGCGCCGCCGCCAACGGTCTGCACGGCATCAAACTCAGCGCGGCACCAAAACTCGACCTCGCCGAAACCGTGAAGTGGAAAGAAGGCATCGTCACGCGCCTGAACACCGGCGTCACCGGCCTGCTCAAGCGCGCGAAGGTGAAGGTCGTGAACGGTTGGGCGAAATTCTCCGACGCCAAAACCTGCACCGTCGACAGCACGACCGGCCCCGTCACCGTCACCGCCGAACACGTCCTACTCGCGACCGGCTCGCTCCCGGTGCAAATCCCCACGATCCCATTCGGCGGCCCGGTCATCTCCTCGACCGAAGCGCTCATGCTCGACAAGCTGCCGGAAAAACTTGTCGTCGTCGGCGCCGGCTACATCGGCCTCGAACTCGGCATCGCCTTCGCGAAGCTTGGCAGCCAAGTCACCGTGGTCGAAGCGGAGAAACAAATCCTGCCCCTCTACGACACCGACCTCACGACGCCGGTAAAGCGCTGGCTCGACAAGAACAACGTCACCATCCACCTCGGCGCCAAAGCCAAGGCGGTTGAAACCGGAAAGAAGGGCACGTCTCTCATCGTCGAAACCGCGGACGGCAAGACACTCGACCTCCCCGCCGACAAAATCCTCGTCACCGTCGGCCGCAAACCGAACACCGAAGGTTGGGGCCTCGAAAACATGGCCGTCGACATGGCCGGCCGCTTCGTCAAAGTCGACGATCAGTGCCGCACCTCGATGAAGAACGTCTGGGCCGTCGGCGACCTCGTCGGCGAACCGATGCTGGAACACAAAGCCGCCACCCAAGGCGAAATGGTCGCCGAAATCATCGCGGGCCACAAACGCAGATTCGCCCCCGCCGCGATCGCCGCCGTCTGCTTCACGGAGCCTGAAATCGTCAGCTGCGGCCTCTCCTCCGCCGAAGCCGCAAAGGCGGGCGAGGAAACCGTCATCGGCCAATTCCCCTTCGCCGCCAACGGCCGCGCCCTCTCGATGGACGCCGGCGACAACCACGGCTTCGTCCGCATCGTCGCCCGCAAAAGCGACCACCGCGTCCTTGGTATCCAAGCCGTGGGCGCCCACGTCAGCGAACTCTCCGCCGAATTCGCGACCGTCATGGAAATGGGTGCGGTCCTGGAAGACATCGCGGGCACGATCCACGTCCACCCGACCTTGAGCGAAGCCTTCCACGAAGCCGCGCTCAAAGCGCTCGGCCACGCAATTCACATCTAGTACGTAATGGTCACTGTGATCGTGTCGGTGTAAACGCCGGGCGTCACGTACTGCCCGGTTGTGATCCTGCCGAAGCCGGTGCCTGTGGCCGCGTTGCCGCCACCGCCATACGATCGGGTCAATGTGCCACCCGTCCCGTCACCCCAAATCGAGGTGAAGGCGGCTTGGTTGAAGATGTTGTAGTCGAGCCGGCTCGCGCCGAGCGCCATCTGACGCGGGTTATAGGTCGGCGCACCGCCCTTCGAAAGGCTGGCCACGAACGCCGGCAATGTATCGGCGGCGTTCTGACACCTCACCGTGACGGTCATGTTCGCCGTCGTTGGTGTTCCTGACGCTGCGTTGTAATTGCCGAAGTTCAGATTGGTCGCCGTGACCAAGAGCGGACGGGCCGGAACGTTGCACGTCGCCGCGAGCGCCTGCCACGGCGCGGCAGCCGCCCAAAACAGTGCGAACGCGCGCAACATGTGGAACGAAAGGGACCGCATCACACGTGTGATAGTAACGCAAGCAGCGGCTGGCGGCGCGCCGCTTATTTCTGCATCCACCCAAGCGGCCTTTACAAAAAATAAACCGCTCCCGCCCGCGAGTCGCCAAGCCCTACTCGGCGAACGCGCAAGCGATAGGCCCGAGGCGCGGAATCTCGCCGGGGCTGGGCGGCGGCGGCGTCGTCAGCTTGAGGCGGCAGAGCCCGAACTTCGTCTCAAGCTCGGCCTCAAGCGGAAGTTTCAGGTCGGCCACGAACACCGCCCCATGATACCCGACGATCCACGGATTGGGATCGCCCGAAAGATGCACCGTCGTGCCGACATCGGGATACGAGCCGTCCGGCAATGTCACGGTGAGGGCCAGGGGTTTCTGCTCGGCAGGCGCCAAGCTGATCGCGGCGCCCCCGCGGCCCGGCACGACGTCGAGATCCGTTCGCGCCAGCACGCGCGACATGTCGTAGCCGCCCGGATCGACGGCAATGTGATTGCGTGTGAACGGCACAAGTCCCGTCAACAGCGCCACGCCGCTGTCGTCCGACTCGGCGACCAACCGGTTCTCGCGATAGATACCGACCCCGGGTTCGCCCGCATCGACCAGCGCAAACGCACCATCAAGCTTGCGCGTGAAGAACGCGTTGTCGCCCGTCGACACGATCGCGCCAGCAGCTTGCAACTGCGCCGACAAGCTTCCGTCGAATGAGGCAAGCCGGCCGTCGATCGCCAAATTCTGACCCTCCCAGCGGCCGTCCGCATTGAGCTGCGTGGCCTCGCCGTGGACCGCGCGCAGCCGGTAGCCGAATTCGCCGTCCGGCGAAGCCGGCTGTTCCAGAGTCGCGCGCACTTCCAAGTTATGGTCTTGCGCAAGCAACCCAGCAGAGGCGTACGGACCGCCGCCGCCGAGCGGCACGCTCAAGAACGTCTCGGCCAGCAGCGCATCGCGCTCCGCATCGTACACGCTCGTCACGCCGAACGTGACATCGCCGACCGACACCGAATACGTCGCCGTCGCGAGCGACGCGCGCTCGTCGTTCTGCCGCTCAATGCGCAAATACGAAAGCGACAACGAACCGTACTCCGCGAGATCGACACCGGCGCCGAGTTGCAGTGTCTCACGTGGCGGCGCGGCCCCGTCGAACGCCGCAATGTCGCGATACTCGGGCGTCGCTCCCTCGATGCTCGCAAAAAAGTTAGCCGGTCCGAACTGCGTCGACAGCGAAGCGGACGCGAATGCGCCCTCCCCGAACGTGCTGGTGCTTCCGGCTGCCGCAAAGCGCAGCGAACCGAAGTCGAAGAGGCCGACAACCCCGCTCGCGCCCAGAACCGCAACATCGGCGGTCGCCTCCGCATGTCCTTCGACCGTAATGTCATCGGTCAAACCATGCCTGAGCGTCGCCGACACCATCGCATCGCCGTAATCGAAACTCTTCAAGCCGTACGACTTGCGCAAGAAGCCGGCTTCGACGCTGTAGGAGGTCAAACCTTCCGCCAACATCTGACTGTCGGTGAAGTAGTTGATCGTCTGCCGGCTCTCGCGGCCGAGCAGATCGCGCACGACAACCGTCGCCTGCCCCGCCCCGGTGACGATCGGCAGGTCGCGCACGTCGAACGGCCCGGCCGGCACGTCCTCGGAAAACACCTTCGAGGCACCGACGAACACGTCGACCGAGCCCGGCACGGCCGCCGAGCCGAAAAAGTCGGGCATCGGGATCGTGACCAGGTCGGGCTGCAGCGAAAAATCGCGCGCCAACTGCACCCCGCCAAAACGCACGGAGCGGGACCAACCGACCCCGCTCGAAATTGCATCCCCGACAGTGAGCCGCCGCAAATTCGGCGGATCGTCGAGCGTCCAGGAACTCTCCAGCCGCAACGCTTTTCGCGCGTCGGAATCGCTGACCGCAAATCCGTTCGTCGTGAAGGTGCCGACCGGCGTAAACGCCGAAAGCGCCAACGTCCCGTCGATCGACGTTTTGCGCAGCGACGAGGTCACGTCGCTTTCGGTGACGACGACATCGTATTCGGCCGCGAACGCCACCACCGGCGTATCCAACACGACCGGTCGCTCGCTTCCCCTGAGCGCGAACGTGGTTGCGGCAAGCCGATCGGCCTCGGCCGCGACCAGCAGCTGCTGCTTGACCTCTTCGACGTTCGCGCGCACGCCTTTGATGCGGTTGAGCGGAACCAACCCGTCTTGCGCTTCGCTGTCGTCGACTTCCTTGAGGCCGATGGCGCTCAAGTCCGACCGCTCCACCCAGAGCTCGCCGTTGCGCTCCGACACGTTGACGACGAGGCCGCGTGGCTGGCCGTTCACCCAGACTTCAAGCACCAGATTGCGCGAGGGTGTATCCGTTGCTTCCGCTAGCGCGGCGTTCGAGAGCGCCGGGAGAAGAAAGATCGCTAGAAGGATGAGCGCGACGGAACGCATCGCCTCACCGTTGCACCTCGACCGCTTGTCGGATCACAACTTCGCTGCTGTCGGTGTGAGCCTCAACGGTCAACTTCTCGCCCGCACCGAACGAACCTTCGACCTGGAACGGTCGCGTGGCGCCGGCGAGCAAGTAGGGAATGCCTTCCGATGTCGCCGGCAAGCGGCGGCCCGACTGCGTAACGACCTCGATCTTGGTGAACTTCGTGTGCGCGCGGCCCAGGTTCTTCGCGCTTACCGCCAAACCCTTCTCGCCGGCGCGCGCATCCCACTTGATCTGCGGCGCGGCGACGACCGGCGTGTTCACGAACAACGGCACATTGAATTGCAAGAGCACGCGGATCGTGTGCGCTTCGCTGGTCGCGGGATCGGGCAACTCGCTCGCAAACAGGCGAAACGTGCGCTCGGTGCCGGCCTCGGCGCTTGGGCGCACCATGATACGCACAGTCTGCTTACCGCCGGGCGGAATACGCGCCATCGGCGGGCTGACCAGAACGCCGTCGGTCGGCTTGAGCACGTCCTGGCCGTCGGCTTGCGTCCAGCTGAAGCTCTCAAGCTGCACGATAATCGGCACGGTGCCCCGATTGGCCAGGTTCAGCGTCGCGGCCCCTGTCTTGCCGTCGATGACGAGCTTCGTGGGCGCCACTTCCAAGCTGGCACCGAATGCGGGTCCCGCAGCGACCGCCGCGATCAGCGCAGCACAAAGGCGCAGTGCACCCACCCGAATTGATAGATGCATTGCCTGTCCCCTTGGCTCAGTACGTGACCGTCGCGGTGACCGTGTCGGTGTAGTTGCCCGCAGTCACGTACTGGCCGGTCGGAATGCGGCCGAAGACTGTGAGTGCTTGGCCCGCGCCGTTGCCGGTGCCCGCCTGCGTGACCGTCGAGAGCGTGCCGTCGCCCCAAACCGTGGTGCGGCCAGCGGTCGTGTACATGCTGTAGTTCAGCGTATTGGCGCCGTTCGTCATCCTGCGCACCGCAACGGTCGCGCCCGACCCCGTACCTGCGTTGAGTGCAACCGTATACGCCGTCGAGTTCGAGCACGTTGTGGTGACGGTACTGCTGGCGTCGTTCGGCGTGCCGGAGCTGGCGTCGTAGTTGCCGAATGCAAGGTTCGTAGCAGCCACAGTGCAGACCGAAAGCACGGTCGCCGTAACCTGAAACGTCGTCGTCGCCGTCGCCGCGATGGCAGCGGCCGGAGCCCCAAGTGCAACAACCGCGCATGCAGCCGCGAGAAGCTTGGATTTGAGTGGAGATAACCCGCGCATAGACCCCTCGTCCGGGCCATTTTCGATGAATGGCCTAGGGCGAACTTAAGCGCGGTGGGTTACCCAGCGGTTAAAGCGCTGGGTAACGCCGAAGACGAAGCGAGAACTTGTGTATCGCTTAGTAAGTGACCGTCGCCGTGACGGTGTCGGAGTAGGCGCCGGCGGTCACGAACTGACCGGTCGGAATGCGGCCATAGACGGTCAAAGCTTGCGCGGCGCCGTTGCCGGTGCCGGCTTGTGTGGATGTCGAGAGCGTACCGTCGCCCCACACCGTGGTGCGGGCAGCGTCCGTGTACATGCTGTAGTCGAGCGTGTTGCCGCCGTTGGTCATGCGGCGGACGGCAACCGTCGCGCCCGAGCCGGTACCCGCATTCAGGTCGACCGTATAACCGTGGCCGTTCGTGCAGGTCACGTTGACCGTGCTCGTCGCATCCACCGGCGTGCCCAGGGCGGCGTCATAGTTGCCGAACGCAAGGTTTGTCGCCGTAACGGCGCAGGTCGCCACCACGTTCGCGGTCACGTTGAATGTCGTCGATGTCGTCGCGGCAATGGCGGCCGGAACCGCAAGAACCGCCGCCCCGCAGAGGAGCGCCAAAAGCTTCGTCTTCATTTTTGTATTCTCCCACCTGCCACCGTCAAGGGCGGCGTAGGCGGAAACCTACACGCAGCACATTACTTGCACGTAAAATGGGGACAGAATTGGCGCGACGCGAACGCGCAACGCGGGTCTTTGGCGCCCTTCCCGACGGTTCCGGCAGGCGCATCCGTAAACACCGGGTAATCGATGCTGCTAAAAAACTAAAGAACCGTATCCAATCAGCTAATCTCCTTGATCAGCGCCTGCGCCGCCGCCGGGGCCCGCACCTTGGCGCCGGAGATGAAATAGACGAACACGTCCCGCTTCGCTTTCGCCGGCTTCTTGCCCAGCAGCGGCAGATCGTCGACCGTCCCGCCCGCTTCCCAGGTCTTCGCGCGCGCCGCCCAGGTCTTAATCTCCGCGGGCTTGTAGCCGGTTGGAACTTTCTCCTGTGTCCGCTGCAAGCGCAGATACATGAAATCGGCGGTCGGATCGGCGATCAGCGGATGCTTCTCGCTGTCGACCAGCACGACCGCCACACCATAGGCCCGCGCCAGCTCGACGAACGCAGGCACCGCAAACGTTGCGTGCCGCGCCTCGACCGCGTGCCGGAGCTTGCGCCCCTGAACCTCCTTGGGCAGCATCTTGAAGAACGCCTCGACGTCCTTCGGGTCGAACTTCTTGGCCGGCATGAACTGCCAGAACAACGGCCCGAGCCGATCCCCCATTCCCAAGACGCCGCTGGCGAAGAACTTCTCGAGCGCGGGCCCCGTCTCCGCCAGCACCCCCTTCCCCACCACCGACATCGGCCCCTTGACCGAGAACACGAACCCGTCCGGCACCTCCGCCGCCCATTTCGCGAAGGTCTCCGCCGAGGGCGTCCGGTAGAACGTGCCGTTGATCTCGATCGAGGTCAGCACGCGGGACGCGTAATCGAGCTCTTTCGCTTGAGGGTGCCCCTTCGGATAGAACGTCCCCCGCCACTCCGGAAAGTTCCAGCCGCCGATTCCAGCCCTAATCATGCTTGGCCCTCGTCCCTTTATTTGGCTTAAGAACCTTGCACAACCGCCCGGAACGGACCACATGTTTCCGCGCGTTTCCGCTGGGAGGAACTTCTGATGTCCGACGTCGTCGTCCGCACGCCTATGCAGTATCTCGATCGCGCTCTTTCGACCTTGCGCGAAATGGGGATCGTCCCCACGAACAAGGGCGAAGAGGCCCCGATCAACGCGCTGCTCCAACAGATTTCGGACCTCGACCAGGACCGCATCACGATCATCGCCCGCACGCTGAACCAAGCCTCGAACTTCAACGAGGTGGTGCGCGAACACGTGGCGGCGATGGAAGTTGGCGACCGCTACCGCCAGATCACCGAAGGCTTCAACTCGATCCGTGACGACGCCAAGGCGATGGTCGACCAGATTTCGGACGGCAAGGTCAGCGTCTGGGAACGCGCGACGAACTCGTGGATGAAGCTCACCCGCGGCGACGTCGCCGACCGTTTCGACAAGATCCGCCAGATCTACATCGCGGTCACGAAAGAAACGAAGAACCAGATTCAGCGCGAAGCCGCGATCCTGGAATCCTATCGCGACTTCCGCGGCGCCTTGAAGCAATCCGAGGTCATGGCGCTCGAGGTCTTGAAGAAGGCCGAGTGGAAGCTCGACGAAGCGAAGAAAAAGCTAAACGAAGCCGCGAACGCCGTCGCAACCTTCGCCGGCACCGAACCTGCCGAACGCGCGAAGCTCGAACTCATCCGCGACGAGGTTCTCCGCCAGACGCAGGACGAGGACAAACGCTACCAGATCGCGAAAGACCTCTCCGACAACTTGACGATCGGCTACAACACGTCCGAAGTCATCATGGCGCGCCTCATGCAGACGACGAGCGCCAAGGAACGCATCTACGCGCAAGCCGTCTCGTTCTTCTCGACGAACGACACCGTGCTGACCGCGCTCAAAGCCTCGTTCACCGGCATGTTCGGCTTGCACGAGTCGACCGAAACCGTGAACGCGATGAAAGAAGGCGTCTCGAAATCGATCGAGGTCCTTTCCGAAATCGGCGACAAGGTCCAAGAAGCGGCCGTCCGCGCCGGCTACGGCCCGACCATCCGCGCCGACGCGGTCAAGAAGCTCGTCGACAGCGTCGTGAACTTCCAGGAAAAGTCGCGCATCATCATCGAAGAAATGCGCAAACTGGCGACGCAAAACTCCGCCGAAATCCGCGATGCCGTCGAAGACGGCAAACGCAGACTCGCGTCGCTCGTCGCGCAAGGGAAAGCCTTTAACCTGTAATGTCCGGCGCCGCCGCGGTTCCTGCTAAGCCGCAGACCCTCGACGAACTGATGCTCGCGATGGACGTGGTCGACACGATCCGTCATCGCGAGCTTCTGGTCGAGCGCGAACTCGGCCAAGTGGGCCGCGACGACGAACTGAGAAAGCGCCTGCGCGAAATCTACAAAAGCCAAGGCATCGAAGTCACCGACCGCGTCCTCGACGAAGGCATCAAGGCGCTCAAGGAAAGCCGCTTCACCTACACGCCCCCCGCCCCGGGCTTGAGCCGCACGCTCGCGCTGATGTGGGTCCGCCGCGGCGCGATCATCGGCTGGACGAGCGCGCTTCTGATCGGCATCGGCGCGCTCTGGGGCGGCTACCACTACGGCGTCGTTGCGCCAAGCCAACGCGCCGCCGAAACCGCGCGCATCGAACTGAGCGAAACGCTGCCGAAGTCGCTCGCCACCGCGCACGCCGTCGTCGTCGCCGAAGCGCGCGTCGATACCGCCCGGACGCAAGCCGACGGTCTGTTGCGCGACGGCCAAACGGCGCTCGCCGCGAACGACGCAGCCGGCGCGCGCACGGCGATCGCGAACCTCGAAACCCTGCGCGCCAAACTCGTGCAAACCTACCAGCTGCGAATCGTCGCCGACGGCACGACCGGCTTCTTCCGCATCCCGAACGTGAACGAGAGCGCGCGCAATTACTATATCGTCGTCGAAGCGCTCGGCCCCGACGGCCGCGTGCTCACGATGCCCGTCACGAACGAAGAAGACGGCCGCTCCTACAACGTCAGCGCTTGGGGGGTCCGCGTGCCGCAAGCAACCTTCGACACCGTCGCCCGCGACAAGCGCGACAACGGCATCATCGAAAACCGCATCTTGGGCCAAAAGCAGCGCGGCGAACTCGACCCGCGCTACAACATGTCCGTGCTTGGCGGCGCCGTCACATCGTGGGACGACGAATAATGTACGTATCGAGCCGCGACGCCCTCTCCGAAGTCGAGAACGCCATCGCCGGCGTTCGCTCGAACGAAAACCGCTTGGCGCAAGTGCTCGCCTCCGCCGCGCAAGAGGCCGAGCGCCAACGCAAGCAACTCGCCGACAGCTTCCGCTCGCTTGCCCTCGTCCGCCTCGACGCGTTGGTACGCAACGAAATCGTCGGCGACCTGGACGCCGCCGAACGCCGCGCGCTCGCGCTGTTGCGCACGTACAAATCGACGCTCGACCAGCTCTTGATCCGCCACGGTGGCGCGCAAAGCGCCGTCGTCGCCGCCGAAGCCGATCACCGCGCCAAGACAGCGGCCGTCGAAGCCGCGGGCGAGCCGATCAAGACCCTGCAGTTCGAGGTCGAGAAGAAGATGGCGGCCGACACCGCTTGGGTCGCGCAAAAAGCACGCCTGACGGACGTCACAAGCGTCGCCCAAGCCGCGGACGACAAGGCGAAACAATCGGAAGCCGACCTCGGCGCGAAGCGCAAACCCTACGAGGCCGACCCGCTGTTCATGTATCTGTGGAAGCGCAAGTTCGCGACCGCGGACTACAAGGCCGGCAACTTCGCCCGCTTCTTCGACCGTTGGGTCGCGCGCCTCGTGGGTTACGACACCGCCAAACCCAACTACACGCTGCTGAACGAAATCCCGTTGCGCCTGCGCGAGCATGCCGGCGAACTCGTCAAGCGCGTCGAAGCCGAGGATCGCAAACTCGAAGAGATCGAACGCGCAGCGCTGATGGAAGCGGGCATCCTGACGCTCGAAACCAAACTCGCAACCGCGCAAGCCGATCTCAAGACCGCAACCGAAACGCTCGCCAAGGCGCAAGCGGCACTCGCGGCGCTCGACCAAGAACGCACGAAGCTGCTCGACGAAGGCGACCGCCGCGCCCACGACGAAGCGCTCGCCGTTCTCTCCCAATCGATCGCGCGCGAAGACCTGCAAACGATGTACCGCGAGGCGCGCACGACCAAGACGACGGACGACGACCGCCTGGTGCAGCAGATCGAACTCACCCAGAACGCGATCGCCAAAGCCGAATCCGAAGTCGCCAAGATCCGCGACGAGACGCGCGAAGTCGCCCGCCGCCGCAGCGAGCTCGAAGGCGTGCGCGACAAAGTTCGCTCGGCGAATTACGACGGCCCCTGGGGCCAGTTCCAAATCAACAACAACGACATGCTGGCCGACTTGATCGGCGGCATCGTCCGCGGCGCCGTCCAAGGCGCGGTCCTTTGGGACGTCTTCCAACGCGGCTACAGCAAACGTCGCGACTGGGATGACGACGACGATGATGACGACGATCGCCGCTCAAGCCCCTGGGGCAGCGGCCGAAGCCCGCGCTTCCGCCTCCCCTCAAGCGGCTTCCCAAAGATCGGCGGCATCAAAATCGGCGGCGGCCGCGGCGGCTTCCGCACGGGCGGCCGGTTCTAAGCCTGGGAGCGACCTTCTATAGTCAAGGTATGAGCAACACCCGCCCCACCGCCTTGCGGCTTTCGATATAGGCGTGCGCGGCGGCCGCGTCTTTGAGCGCGAACGTCCTGTCGATCACGACCTGGAGCTTGCCTTTCGCCGCATCGTCAATGTGACGTTGGATCATGTCGTGCGCGCGGTCCGTCATGATCTCGGCACCCAAGAACACGCCGGTGAGCGAACGGTTGCCCGCCATCAGGCTTTGCACATCGACCGTCATCGGTTCGCGACCCGCGCGGCCCACCATCGAGACACGCCCGCGATGGCCGAGCGCCAACAGACTCTTCTGCAACGTCGACCCGCCGACCGGATCGACGACCAGATCGACGCCCTTGCTGTCGGTGAGCTTCATCACTTCCGCCACAACGTCTTGCTTGGCGTAGTTGATGCCATGATCCATCCCAAGCGGCTTCAACCGCGCGAGTTTGTCGTCCGACGACGCCGTCGCGAACACGCGTGCTCCGGCGCGCTTCGCCAGCTGAATGGCGGCAATGCCGACCGCACCGGCCCCCGCTTGCACCAACACCGTCTCGCCCGCTTTCAGGCGTCCGAACTCGAACAAGCAATCGTCCGCCGTCCCGAACGGCACCGGAATGGCGGAGGCGAGCTTCACGTCGAACCCGTCCGGAATCGGCCACGCATTGCGCGCCGGCACCGAGCGTAGTTCTGCGTGCGAACCGAACGCATTCACGGTCACGACCTTCTGCCCGACCTTGAGATGCGTGACCTCTTTGCCGACCTCAACGATCGTCCCGGCCGCTTGATAGCCCACGACATGCGGCCGCGTGATCAGCGGTCCGCCCAACCGGTTCAACGTATCGCCGCCCTCGATCGAAACCGCCTCAACCTTGATGACCACGCTCGGCGCATAGCAATGCGGGTCCTCAACGTCCTCGTACTTCAAAACCGACGGCGGTCCGTTCTCGTAGTAGACGGCGGCTTTCATGAAGGCGCTCCCGGTTGCTGTTCGACACGACTACAGCACACCCGGTCCCTACTCCGCCACCACCTCCGTCGCGCGCGGGCGACGCCGAAACGGCGTTGCGAGTAACCCAGCCACCGAATGATCCCGCGCATCGTCGAACCCGTCGAGGCCATAGACCACGTCCCGCCCGCGCCGCGCCGGCGTGAACGTGAAGAACAGCCGGTCCCAGATCGAGAGAATATTGCCGTAGTTCGTATCCGTCTCACGCGCATCGCGCGAATGATGCACTTTGTGCAGCGTGGGCCAGGTCACGACCAGCGACAGCACATCATCGAGCCACACCGGCACGCGCACATTGGCATGCTCAATAAGCGCGGTCGCAGCCGACAACACACGATAGATGCCGAACGCGACGGGACCGACGCCGACCCCAAACGCCGCAACGGCCAGAAACGCGTAGCGGATCAGCGTTTCGCCCGGATGTTGACGAAACGACGTCGTCACGTCGACCGCGAAGTCGCTGTGATGCACGCGATGATAGCGCCACCAGCCCGGAACCTTGTGCATGGCGACGTGGCAGGCATAGGTCGCAAAGTCGAGCACCGCGACGCCGATCACGGCGGCCCAGACGGGACCAACGCCCGTGGCCCGCAACAATCCGAAATCGGCAGCTTCAAGCCACATAAGTCCGACGAGGATCGCCGCACCCAAGACGAGACCGACGCCGAACGTCGCGGCGGTCAAGACCAGATTGGGCAGCGTATGCGGCCGCCCCGACCTATCGCGAACGCGCAGCGGAACAATGATCTCGGCGACCGCAGCCGCCGCCATCAACCCAAAGAGCGCCGCCATCGTCGAAAAGTTAGACGTCGCTGTGACTATTGAGAGAAAATCGGACATTGCCCCTGATCCTTGGCAATGCCTGCAAGGCCGCGCGCTCAAACCCAAGCGTCTGACCGCCTCGCAAGGCAAATCAAACGGTGCTTGGGCGAACGCCTAACTGGGAGACCGTATTGCCCCAATGGACAAGAGATAGGATGCTGCACGGCGCAACGCAATTACTAGTGAGATAATAGCAGAACGCCGAAGCGTTCACCGGAGCCTGAAACGGATCACAGGATCTCGCGCACCGTCTCCGACGGCCGGCAAAGCTTCACGGCGCGCTCCGTCACGACGATCGGCCGGTTGATTAGAATCGGATGCGCGATCATCGCATCGACGATCTTGGCGTCGCTCACCTTCGGATCGTTGAGCCCGAGTTCGTCGGCGAGCGCCTCTTTCGCACGCAACATGTCGCGCGCCGTTCCGCCCGATCTTTTGATGAGCGAGAGCAGTTCCGTGCGCGACGGCGGGTCTTTCAGATACTCGATCACCGTGGGCTCGATCCCAGCCTCGCGAATGAACGCGAGCACATTGCGCGACGTGCCGCATTTCGGGTTATGATAGATCGTGACTTTCCGCACCATGGTTACGGTCCCCGCGCCTTCACGCGCGCGATGAACTCCGCGCGCGAATTCTCCGATGGATAAGGCGCATCCGGCACCGGAACGCCAAGGAACTTGCACAGCGACTCCCACCCCTGCCCCACTTCATAGACAAGCAACCGCTCCGGCGCGATCGTGCGCTTCACCTCGTCCGTATGCCGGCGGAAATAATCGGTCATGTAGGCGCGATCGTGCATATGCGCGCGAAACGGCTTGGTGAAGCTGCGAAAGAACGCGCCCATCGGCCCGTCGTCCTGCGTGACGAGTGATCCCGGCGCAAAGATCGTCGCCTGCGTCGAGTCGAACCACTTGTCCGGATCGCGCACGGAATGCAGCACCTTCGCGTTCGGATAGTGCGCCGCCAGCTCGCGCCAATAATGCGCGCCGGGATAATCGACCATCGACCGGTAGTCCGCGAAGATCTTGTCCCAGTCGGGCTTACCCGCACCCGCTTCGATCCAAAGCGGCACGCTCTCCGGATGCTGGAACACCTCGACCATGTGGTGACACGGCCCAAAGCCGAGCATGTTGAGCGCCGTCTGCAGCGACTTCGTCCCCGTCCGCCCAAGGCCGGAGCCCACGATCTTCAACGCCATGTGCTTCTCCTGTCGCGCGAAACCATGGTGGATCGAGAGTGGCTTCGCAAGGCGCACCCATGACTTTTCTGGCCACTAGCATTTCCGGAATCGGCCCGGCAAAATCCTGAGGCCCAAGTACACGCGTGGAACCATCGATGAAAACGCTCGCCCGCCTCGCCCTCGCTGCCGCACTCACGATTGCAGCACCGATCACCGCCATGAACATCTGGGCGCACGCCGAACAAACGACGCCGACCCCGCGTTCGGAAGGCGACGACCTCTACCGCCGCGGCCTCTACCCGGAGGCGCTCGCCTGGTGGACGGAGCGCGCCGCGCAAGGTGACATCGAATCCGCCCGCCGCCTCGGCGTCGAATACATGGACGGCAAACCCAATGTGGTCCAACGCGACTTCGAGAAGGCGCGCCGATACCACCTGCAAGCCGCGATGGGCGGCGAACGCCGCTCGATGATGGACCTAGGGACAATCTACGACAACGGCTACGGCGTCCCCGAAAATCTGGCGGAAGCGGTGCGCTGGTATCTGTGGGCCGCGCGATACGGCCACGGCCCGGCAATGTACAACACCGCACTGATGCTCGAAACCGGCGACGCCGGCCGCACCGACCTGGTCGAGGCCTACATGTGGTACATTTTGGGCGCGCGCGAGGGTTTCAAGATGCTGCCCGAAACGAAGTTCGACATCATGAAGCCGCCGCCCGATTCCGCGATGGGAGCACTCCACGTCAAACTCACCCCCGCCCAACGCGCCGAAGCCCACGCCCACGCGAAGGCGTTCACGCCGATGACCGGCCCGCTGCCGCCGTCGGAAAACCACTGACGCCGCAAGATTGAAACGCCAAGCACGCCAAGAGGCTTGCGACGTTTCAACCCAATGCGTTGGCGCCGCGCAAGTCGTCTGGCTTGCGCACTACATTATGTCACCGAAATTGTTCGCGCTGGAACGAAACGGGCTTGACGGCCAGCACCAACACATGGTAGAACAAAACTAGAACAATTGCAAGAGCAAAGAGGGCAGAACCGTGCCAGAAGCGATGGCTGCGGCCGATGACGCGTCCTTGGGGGAACCCACCGGCAAACGGATCCCAAACGCATTTCAAACGGATTCCAAACGGCAAAACCCGCGAGAATCCGCCAATCTAACGCATCTAACGGATAAGATTTTGCATCCTGCCCCCGGGGGCCCGACCGCCTTGCGCCAAACGATCGCGGCGATCGAAGCGGCCTGTCTGCGCAAAGCCGGCCCCGGCGCCCGCCCGCCCGTCGCGACCGGCGTCGCTGCCATCGACGCGACACTGTCGGGCGGCCTGATGCGGGGTACGATCCACGAGCTGATGCCGAAAGCCGCCCCCGACATGGCGGCCGCCGCTGGCTTCGCCTTTGCGCTCGCCGCCCGAGCCGAGAGCCCGGCCGCGCACACGCTTTACATCCAGCACGACTTCACCGCCGCCGAGTACGGCCGCCCCTACCTGCCGGGCTTGGCGCATGCAGGCGTCGATACGCGCGCGCTCATCTACCTCAACGTCCCCCGCGCGGAGGACGTGCTCTGGGCGATGGGCGAGGCGTTGAAGTGCCGCGGCTTCGCCGCCGTTATCGCCGAGTTCCCGCCGGCAACCCGCGTGCTCGACCTCACGATGACGCGGCGCCTCGCGCTTGCCGCACAAGAAGGCGGGGCCTTGGGCCTCATCCTGCGTCATACAAACGACGTGGAACCGAACGCCGCGACCACGCGCTGGCGTATCGCCGCTGCCCCGAGCACGCCCGACGCCTTCGGCGGCTTGGGCGCCCCCACGTTCCAACTCGATCTCGTAAAAAACCGCTTTGGCCAGTGCGGCCAATGGCGCGTCGAATGGCAATCCCATGAGCGCACGTTTGCAATCCCGCTATCTCGCCGTCTGGCTCGTCCATTTGCCGACCGATCGGATCGAACGTGGCCTCTCGCCCAGACCGCGTGACCCTCGCGTTGTCGTAACGGAGGTCAAAAGCGCGCTCCGCCTGACCGCGATGAACGCAGCCGCTGCAGACCTCGGCTTGGTTGCGGGCATGCCGCTCGCCGACGCCCGCGCGATGCACCCGGCGCTTCTCGTCGACCACGCCGACGAGGCCGCCGACCAACGCCTTGCCGAGGCGATCTCGGACTGGCTCACCCGCTTCACCCCGCTCGTGGGCCTGAGCGACAGCGGTATGATGCTCGATATCACCGGCTGCGCCCACCTCTTCGGTGGCGAAGAAGCGATGCGCCAAGACATCGCTCGCAAACTGAGCCGCCAAGGCTTCATCGCGCGCACTGGGGTCGCAGGTACCGTCGGCGCCGCCTGGGCGCTCGCCAGATTCGGAGAGAAGCGCGTCATCAACGAGCGCGAACTTCGCGACGCGCTTCTCCCGCTCCCGCTCGCCGCGCTGCGCCTTACCGCCGACAAGCTCGACGCCCTCGCCCGCGTCGGCCTGAAGAAGATCGCCGACATCGTCGATCGCCCCCGCGCGCCGCTCGCCGCCCGCTTCGGCGCGCATCTGCTGCGCCGTCTCGACGAAGCTTTGGGCGCGGTCGAGGAGCCGATCACGCCGCGCCTGCCCGTGCCCCCCTACATCGCCGACCGCTGTTTCGCCGAACCGGTGACGCATGAGGCCTATATTCTCGACATCGTCGAGCACCTCGCCGTCGAACTCGCCAAGCGCATGGAGGAACGCGGCGAAGGCGCCCGCGCATTGCAGGTCACGCTCTACCGCGTCGACGGCGCCGTCCGCCGCCTCTCGATTGCCACCTCGAAGCCCTTGCGTGACCCGCGCGCGCTCTGCCGCCTGTTCCGGGAACGCTTCGCCACCCTCGCCGACGAACTCGATCCCGGCTTCGGCTTCGACGTCGTGCGCTTGTCGGTGACGACGGCGGAGAAGGCGACAGCACCGCAGACCGACATCGTCAACGGCGCGCAAGGCCACGACGACATCGCCCACCTGATCGACCGCTTGGGCGTACGCTTCGGCACGAGCCGCGTGAAACGCCTCGGCTTCGCCGAAAGTCACATCCCCGAATATGCGGTCATTGAAACCCCAGCGCGTTTTCCGCCCCCGCAAAGCGGGAGAGAAGCCGAGCGTAGCTCGGCGGAGGGGGGAAGTCAGCAAGACACCGTCTGCGCGAGGCCCCTCCGCCTCTTCGAACGCCCCGAAGAAGTCGAAGCCATCGCCGAAGTCCCCGACGGCCCGCCGGCGCGCTTCCGCTGGCGCCGCGTCATGCACGAAGTGGCCGCCACCGAAGGTCCGGAGCGCATCGCCATGGAATGGTGGCGCGACGATCAGGGCCGCCCCTTCACCCGCGACTACTTTCGCGTCGAAGATAAGGACGGCCGCCGCTTCTGGCTCTACCGCGAAGGCCTCTACGGCCGCGAAACCACAAGACCACGTTGGTTCATGCACGGGCTTTTCGCATGACCCGCTACATCGAGCTTGCCACGACGACAAACTACTCCTTCCTGCGCGGCGGTTCCCACCCAAAGGAGCTCGTCAAACAAGCCCACGACCTCGGTCACGCCGCGATCGGCATTACCGACCGCAACTCGGTCGCGGGCGTCGTGCGCGCCTACACGCAAGCCAAAGAACTGAACTTCCCGCTCCACGTCGGCACGCGCCTCGTCTTCGCCGACGGCACGCCGGACATTTTGGCTTACCCGCAAGACCGCGCGGCGTACGGCCGCCTGACGCGCTTGCTCACGGTGGGCAATCGCCGCGCCGAGAAAGGCGATTGCATCCTCCACCTCGACGATCTCATCGAGCACGCCGAGGGGCTACAGTTCATCCTTATCCCGCAGCGCCCAAACATCGAGACCGCAAGCCCGACACTCGACCGCCTAAGCCACATGCCGATCTGGCTCGCCGCCACGCTGCTCTACAACGGCGACGACCAGCGCCACATCAAACGCCTCATCGCGCTCAGCCACCGCCACAACGTGCCGCTGATCGCAACTGGCGATGTGCTCTATCACGCACCCGAGCGGCGCGCGCTGCAAGACGTGCTCACCTGCATCCGCGAACATACGACGCTCGACGCCGCCGGCTTCAAGCTCGAAGCGAACGCCGAACGTCATCTGAAAACCCCCGTCGAAATCGCCCGCCTCTACCGCGCGATCCCGAACGCGGTCGAAGAGACAATCCGCTTCGCCGAACGCCTACACTTCAAGCTCGACGACCTGCGCTACGAATACCCGCACGAAGCTCAAGAAGGCTTCGCGACCACGCAAGATGCGCTCATCCACCACGCCGAAGAAGGCGCCCGCCGCCGTTTCCCTGAGGGCCTCGCCCCCAAAGTCCGCCACGCCCTCGACCACGAACTCAAACTGATCGGCGACCTGAACTACGCCCCCTACTTCCTCACCGTCTTCGACATCGTCCGCTTCGCGCGGAGCCAAGGTATCCTCTGCCAAGGCCGCGGCTCGGCCGCCAACTCCGTCGTCTGCTACTGCCTCGGCGTCACGGAAGTCGACCCCACGCAAGTCGATCTTCTGTTCGAACGCTTCGTTTCCGCCGAACGCCGCGAGCCGCCCGACATCGACGTCGACTTCGAACACGAACGCCGCGAAGAGGTCATCCAATATATCTACGAACGTTACGGCCGCCACCGCGCAGGCCTCGCCGCCACCGTCATCTGCTACCGCGGCAGGAGCGCCATCCGCGACGTCGGCAAAGCCTTCGGCCTCTCCGAAGACACGATCGGCGCGCTCGCGGGCACCCTCTGGGGTTGGTCGACCGAAGCCCCGATGGACAACGAAGTCCGCCGCATCGGCCTAGACCCCGCCGATCGCCGCTTGCGCCAAGCCCTTATGCTTACGCAGGAACTTATCGACTTCCCACGCCATCTCTCGCAACACGTTGGCGGCTTCGTGATGACGCGCGGGAGACTCGACGAAGTGATCCCCATTTCGAACGCTGCGATGGAAGACCGCACCGTCGTCGAGTGGGACAAAGACGACCTCGACGCGCTTGGCATTCTGAAAGTCGACGTGCTCGCGCTCGGCATGCTCTCTTGCATCCGCAAAGCGCTCGAGATGTTGCACACGCATTACGGCCTCGACCCCACGCTCGCCGCGATCCCGAAAGAAGAACCCGCCGTCTACGACATGATCTGCCGCGCCGACACGGTCGGCGTCTTCCAGATCGAAAGCCGCGCACAAATGTCGATGCTGCCGCGGCTCAAGCCCCGCAAATTCTACGACCTCGTCATCGAAGTCGCGATCGTACGCCCGGGCCCCATCCAAGGCGGCATGGTGCACCCCTATTTGCGCCGCCGCCAAGGCCACGAAAAACCTGTCTACCCGAAGCCCGAACTGGAAGAGGTTCTGAAAAACACGCTGGGCGTGCCGCTGTTCCAGGAACAAGCGATGCGCATCGCCATTGTCGCCGCGAAATTCACACCCTCCGAGGCCGATCGCCTGCGCCGCTCCATGGCGACGTTCCGTCATTTGGGCACGATCAAAACCTTCGAGGATAAGTTCATCGCCGGCATGGTCGAGAACGGCTACGAGCGCGACTTCGCCGCCCGCTGCTTCGAACAGATCAAAGGCTTCGGCGACTACGGTTTCCCCGAAAGCCACGCGGCGAGCTTCGCACTCCTCGTCTATTTCTCCTGCTGGATCAAATGCCACTACCCCGACGTCTTCGCCGCAGCCTTGCTGAACTCCCAACCCATGGGCT
>CAZXAQ010000068.1:0-21624 GCA_964638635.1 uncultured Flavobacteriaceae bacterium | reverse complement strand
GCGCCGCGCAGCCTCGGCACGTTCATCGTGCTCGACCACATCGAACAAGCCCGCGACCGCTCCCTGCCCTACGTCTATCTCGGCTACTGGATCGAAGGCAGCCGCAAGATGGCGTACAAAGCCCGCTTCGCGCCGCTGGAAGCGCGCATGCCGTCGGGTTGGGTGGCGCTGAACCGGCCGTAAGTCGCGGCCCTTCCTAGACGCGCCGGCCCCTCGCAAATAAGCTCCGAGCACCAAATCGCCGCAAACGAAAGGCCTTGCCCATGACGCTCGCCCGCGCCACCGTCGCGATCACCTTCATCGCCCTCGCCGGCTGCGCAGCGGACGAGCCGGAGCCGACCGCACCGCCCAAACCCGACCCGGTGACATCGTGCCCGGTGATCGAAAGCCGCGACTGGGCCGCCTGGGTGAACGCCATGCCCGGCCCCGGCGCGAAGGCGCAACTGATCGCGACGGGTCAGGTCACCATGCCCACCCCCGGCTACACCGTCACGCTGACCGCCGGCATCGCCGACCGCAGCGCCACGCCGACGCAACAGCTGATCCTAACCGCGACGCCGCCGTCGGGCCCGGTCACCCAGGTGCTGACGACCCAACCCGTGCGCTACCAAGGCCCCGCGATCTCCATGCAATACCGCGCAGTGCGCATCATGTGCGGCGGCCAGATGCTGAGCGAAATCGACGACGTCCCGGTGGCGCGCTAGCCGCTACACCACGCCCGTTTCTTCCGCCTACGCGCTCTTCCAGCCGCTCCATAGACACGCGCCGATGATGATCGCCGCGCCCACCCACAGCGCCGCGCCCGGCACCTCGCCGAAGAACGCGGCGCCGAACACCGCCGCCCACGGCAGCGCCGTGAACTCGAGCGGGGCCAGCGTCTGCGCTTCGGCCCGCGCATAGGCTTCGACCAGCATCCACATCGACACCGCGCCGAGCGCGCCCATCAATAGGAAGAGCGGCAGGTTCGCCGCCGCCGGCACCTCGCCGAACGCAAGCGCCGGGCCCGCCACCAGCACGCCCGGGATCAACGTGCCCAACACGCCGACGATCGCGCTGCCGTCGCGCCCGGCCCGCGCGCGCAACAGCACGACCGACAGCGCGTAGCCCGCGGAAAACACGACGAGCGCGGCCACACCCCAATGGTAGAGCTCCGGATGCCGCCCCGGCGCAGAGCCCGCGCCGTCGCCGCCCAAGACGGCGATCGCCGCCCCCGCAAACCCGATCGCACTCGCCGCAACGTTCGCCAACCGCAGGCGCTCGCCCAACATCGCCGCCGCCAGAAACGGCACGATCAACGGCGCGATGAACGAGAGCGTGATCGCCTCAGCGAGCGGCACGACCGAAAGCGCCCAGAAAAACAGCGTCGCCGAGCCCGCCATCACCGCCCCGCGCACCCCATGCGCCCGCCACATCTCGCGCGTGACCGCGGGCCGCCCGGCGCGGTGCCAAATCAACAGCGCAAACGGCAACGCAAACAGATACCGCCCCACCGCCACGACAAACGTGTGCTCGGTCAGGCTCAACTGCTTGATGACGGCATCCATTCCGGAAAACAGCGCGATGCCGGCAAGACCGAACGCAAGCGCATGCGAAGTGGAATGAGGCGGCGACACGGGTTTGGATCTTCCTGGAACCGCCGGCTTCTAGCCGGCTCTTGGACGGATTGCCACCGCACCAGGAGTGCCGGCCAAAGCCCATTGTCCCAGGAAAGAGAAAGGGCGCCTGCATCGCTGCAGGCGCCCTTTGAATGACGTCAGTCTATCCAGTCTAGTTCCTGATCCTGAGCGTCGCCCCAATCATCCGAGGCTCGCCGACGAAAGCGTCGATCGTGCTGCTGCTATTTTGAAGCGGCGGGCAAGCGGCAATCGTAGGTACGCCCGTTTGGCACATCGCAGTTCCTTGCAGAGGCGAGTCGAACGCCGTGTTGATGTAGCGCTCGTCGAAAAGGTTGCGGGCAAAGAACTCAAGCCCGAACCACTCGTCCTCCGAATAGAACCCGATCTTCGCACCGAACACCGCGTACGCGTCTTGAACCTTGCGCGGGTCGAGGTTCGAACCCGTGTTCATCTCGCTCTGCCAACGTCCGTCCATGTGCAGTTTCGCCGTTAGCGTATCGATGAAGGGGAAGCTGTAGTCCCATCCGCCAGTGACCGTCCATTCCGGCGAGTGCGTCAGGCGTGCGTCCGGCAACGCAAAGAGGCCCGGGTTCCGACCAAGGAATCCTGACGGCGGACTAGGCGAACCGAGATCATCGCCATAGCGCGCGTCCGTGTATGCCACGCCCAAGTTCGTCGAGAAGTCGCGGAACGGCGTCCAGAACGCTTCCGCTTCTACGCCCTGGCTGATCACCTCCGGCACCGACGTTACGATGAAGGAAACGCCTGTGAACGTGTTCAGCTGGAAGTTCTCGAAGTCCTGGTAGAACACCGCCGTGTTGAGTTGGAACGTGTTGTCGTCGCTTGCGAGCTTCAAGCCGAGTTCGTACGCGTCAACCAACTCCGCCGCAAAGCTGGTATCCGGCGTCCGTACATTTTGAGCAGGAACCGCTCCGGGAAACGGAAACGTAGCCGGAGAGACGATCGAACCCGCCGCATCACTGAACGCACGGTCAAGGTTGAAGCCGCCGGCCTTATGGCCACGCGAATAGCTCCCGTAGGCGTTGACGTTCGGATTGAACTGATAGGCGAGAGTCGCGACACCGGAGAACTCGTCTTCGGTCCGCTCCTGAACAGCCGGCCTCAATGCGGTCAGCACGTCAAGGGCGCGTCGCGAGAACGGAAGGCACGCGAGATTCACGAGGCCTTGCGTCGTTGGCGATCCCGGAAACGCCACCAACAGAGCTTCGCGGCCCGGATCTAGACCCAACGCGCCTTCGACGGCGGCGCAACCGTTCATCCCGGTCGTTCGCCAGGTCGAACTTAGCTCCTTCGTCTCCGTCGTCCAACGCACACCGGCGATAAAGTCGAGATCGTCGGTGAGATGGAAAACGTTGTGCGTGAACGCCGCAAACGACTCTGCATTCTGCTCATAGAGGTCGTTGTCGCCCGCACCGAGCGCGTAGACTGGATTCGCGCCGAGACCGAACCCACCGAGAGCCGTTTGATATGAGGTCGTCAATGCACCGATGCGATGCAAGCTCAAGAACGCCTCGGCATCCGTGCCGAACGTCAAGCGCTGCCGCCGCGTGATGTCTTCGTTCGAGTAGTAGACGCCGATAAGCCAGTTCACCCAGCCTGCCTCACCGTTGAACCGGGTTTCGTGCGTGATCGTCTCGAACTTGTTGAAGTTCGTCCCGTCATCCGGGAAGTACAAGATATCGGCGCCGGAGAAATCGGCATCTTGGCCGTAGTCGTTCTCCCACTCGCGATAAGATGTGATCGAGGTGAGCTTCACGCCGCCGAAGCGCCAATTCAACTCTCCTGAAACGCCCTTGTCGGTGGTGTTCGTATCAGTCGAGCGATTGCCGAACGCCACCAGATTGTCGACTTGGTTTGTCGATGCTTTGCCGACGAAGGGCGCCTCAAGCACGTTAATGACTGCCGGACCCGAAGTGCCTGCAACGCCACTGCGGCCGTTGTTGCCGCCAAAGAGCGTCACAGCCGAGCAGCACTGATCCTTGCGCTCGGCGTAGTCGCCGATGAGCCGCAAGCTTACATCCTGGTTCGGTTGCCACAGCAACTGGCCGCGACCGCCCCAGAAGCTCGTCGCATTGCCATCATAGGCATCAGGACGGCCCGGGTTGACGTCGATATAACCTTCGCGCTCCTGCCGCACGCCGTTAAACCTGATCGCAAGCTGATCGGGCGCGATGACGGCGTTGAACCCGCCGCGCGTCGCCAGAAGGTCGTATGACCCGCCGGTCACTTCCGCCCACATTTGATTGTCCCACGTCGGCTTACGCGTGATGACGTTGATGATACCGGCCGAAGTGTTGCGCCCGAACAATGTACCTTGGGGCCCGCGTAGAACTTCGACCCGCTCCATGTCGCCCACATCGCTCATCGCGATGCCGGGACGGTTACGATACACACCATCAACGAACGTGCCGACGGCCGCTTCGAGACCCGGATTGTCACCCTGCGTGCCCACGCCGCGGATTCGCGTCGTAAACGCAAACGGATGACCGTTGTTGGTCACGACCAGCGACGGCACCAACGCCATCAAGTCTTCAATGTTCTCGACTTCCGCCGCTTCCAGCGCCTTACCGCTGATCGCAGTGACGGCAACGGGCGTCTTCACGAGCGCGGTCTCGCGCCGTGTCGCGGTCACGACCACTTTCTCCACAGCCATCGGCGGGGCGCCGACCTCTTCGGCCGGCGGTGGCGCGGACGCCTCTTCCGGCGGAGGCGGCGGCGGATCGTCCGCCCAGGCGCTGGCCGCAAAGACGGTCGACGACAACGTCAAGACCGCAGCCGACGCGAGCAAACGGCCGCGCCAATTCATTTCACATACGCGTGTGGAGATTTTACCGGACATGAGACCCCATTTGACGATCTGCTTGTGGCTTACGAATCGCAGATTCTTGAGCAGCCAAACTATGTGAGGTTCATCACGTTGTCTGCTTAGCGGAACGTGCAATTCGCAACCGACGGGAAAAACTTCACATTGAGTCCGAAGCCAGCCAGCGTGCATCGAAACATGCACTGCAACCTGAGATTTGAATCGGACCCTCGTTAGGAAGCTTGTCCTGTCACTTCAGGCGGCCGCCATCGACAGCCTCGCGACTACGTTTGAGCCCGCAGGTTAAAGAATCCGTTAATGCATTCGTAAGCACGCGGCGCTAGGAAATACCTTGGCGTATGGGAGCCGCGCGTACCTTGTCCAAACCGTTCGTATCGTTGTTTGCTGCGGCCGTCTTCGCCGCTCCCCTGGCGCATGCGGCGGATCATTCGACGCACCAATCCGCACCGAAAGCCGAAGAACACTGTCCGCATTGCGACGGTGACGCACACGGGGATCACGCGAAAGACGCCAAGCACTGCCCGCACTGCGAAGACGGCAAACACGATGGCGATTGCGAGCACCACAAGAAAATGCACGGCGATCACCATGGCGCGGGCCACGGCGATCACAACGCCCACGGAACGCACGACCCGCACGCTCAACACGACGCGCATGCCGGCCACGGCGCGATGACCAGCATGACCGGCGTCCTCGGGCCCGTGCCGATGACGCGCGAAGCCTCCGGCACCAGCTGGCAACCCGACGCGACGCCCCACCACATGGGCCACGACATGGCGGGCGATTGGACGATCTCCGCCCATGCCATCCTGAACCTCGTCTACGATTGGCAAGATGGCCCACGCGGCGACGAGAAGACGTTCGTGGCCGGCATGGCCATGGTCAGCGCGCGCCGCGCCTTCGGCGAAGATGTCTTGAACCTGCGCGCAATGCTGAGCCCCGACGCGCTCATGGGCAAGCGCGGTTACCCGCTGCTGCTGGCCGCCGGCGAAACCGCCGACGGGGTCACGCACCTGGTCGATCGCCAGCACCCGCACGACCTCTTCATGGAACTCTCCGCCTCCTACAGCTTCGCACTCGGCGACGGCGAGGCGCTGTTCCTCTACGCGGGCCTCCCCGGCGAACCCGCCTTCGGCCCACCGGCATTCATGCACCGCCTCTCGGCGATGCAGTCGCCCGAGGCTCCGATCTCGCATCATTGGCTGGACTCGACCCACATCGCCTTCGGCGTGCTCACTGCAGGCTGGATCAAAGACACCTGGAAGCTGGAACTCTCCGCCTTTAAGGGCCGCGAGCCCGATGAACACCGCTTCGACATCGAAAGCCCGAAACTCGACAGCGTCGCCGCCCGCGTGAGCTGGAACCCGACCGAGGACTGGTCGCTGCAAGTCTCCTGGGCCGATCAGGAAAGCGTCGAACAGCTGGAGCCACTCGTCGACGAAACCAAACTATCCGCCAGCGCCATCTACACAGTCGCCTTAGCCGACGAAGGCTGGTGGTCAACCACGCTGGCCTGGGGCTGGAAGGACCCGTCCGAGGGCGACACGACGAACGCCCTCGCGCTCGAAACCGCCTACGCCCCGAACCCCGACTGGACGCTCTTCGCCCGCGCCGAACTCGTCGAAAACCCGGAGCTCGGCCCCACGACAGAAACCGTCGGCAAGCTCTCCGTCGGCGCGATCCGCGACTTCCCCGTGGCAGAGAACACGGCGCTGGGCATCGGCGCCCTCTACAGCGTCAACTTCATCCCCGATGCCTTAGAGCCCAGCTACGGCGGCGACCCTGACGGCGCGATGGTCTTCGTCCGCCTGACCACCTCGAACTGAAACGAAAAGGGGCGCCCTCGATTCCTTCGTAGGTCGTGCTTGACTGGGTCGTGAAACCAAGCGCTGTCAACGAAATCAAGCCGTTGCGATCTATAGCCGGCGTGATCTGGAAGACACACTCAACCAATGTCTGGCTTTGCCAGGAAACCAAAGCACTTCATCCGTCGCCGCCGGTTGTCCCCTGCGTGGTGAATCGGCAAGGTGCCGCCAATCGCGCTACTTCCGGGGAACCCGTCTCAGATGTCGAACAACATTCGCTTGGCCATTCTTGTTGCCGCCCTTGGCTACTTCGTCGACGTCTACGACCTGATCCTGTTCTCAATCCTGCGGGTCTCAAGCCTCACCGACCTTGGCTTCTCGGGCGACGACTTGGTCACGAAAGGAATCTACCTCTTTAACGCCCAGCTCATCGGCATGCTGGTTGGCGGCGTCGTATGGGGCGTCATCGGCGACAAGATCGGGCGGATCCAACTGCTCTTCGGGTCGATCCTGCTCTACTCGGTCGGCAACATCCTGAACGGTTTCGTCGGGCAGATGACCTTCATCGATCCGTTCATCGCGCCGATCGATCAGTACGCGCTGCTCCGCTTCATCACGGGCGTGGGCCTTGCCGGCGAGATCGGAGGCGGGATCACGCTGGTCGCCGAGTTGATGCCGAAGGAAACCCGCGGCTACGGCACGATGATCGTGGTGGCGACCGGCGTCGCCGGCGCGGTTGCGGCCGCGGTGACCTACCAATTCTTCGCCTGGCGTTGGACCTACATCATCGGCGGCATCATGGGTCTGTGCCTCTTGGCGCTGCGCCTGTCGGTCGCGGAGTCCGGCATCTTCAAGGAACTCGCCGCCAAAGAGCACGTCGCGCGAGGCAACTTCCTCATGCTGTTCACGTCGTGGAACCGATTTTCCCGCTACTTGAACTGCATCCTGGTCGGCCTTCCGATCTGGTACTCGCTCGGCCTCATCGTCACGTTCTCGCCGGAACTCGGCCGTGCGCTCAATCTCGACGCGCCGATCGACGCGCCTTCGGCGGTGTTCTGGTTCTATTGCGGCATTACGCTGGGCAGCGTCGCCAACGGCCTCGTCAGCCAATGGCTGCAAAGCCGGAAACTCGCAATCGGCATCTTCCTGGTGGGCACGTTGGTGACGTTGGCGTCATTCTACTACATGCCCGTTCCCTCCGCGGCCTATTTCTTGGGCCTCCTCTTCGCGCTCGGCTTCTTCACGGCGTACTGGGCGATGTTGGTCACGCTGTCGGCGGAGCAGTTCGGCACCAATCTGCGCGCGACGGTCGCGACCTCGGTACCGAACTTCGTGCGCGGCGCCGCGTTTCTGATGACGACGTTGTTCGCGATTCTAAAGCCCGCGTTCGGCGTCTTGAACGCGGCCGAGATCGTGGGCTTGATCGCCGCCGCGCTCGCGCTCTTCGCGCTTGCCATGCTCAGAGAGACGTTCCATCTCGATCTCGACTATGTCGAAACCGACGCCAAGCCGGCAAAGCAAGGCGCCTAGTTGATGCAACCCCTGCCCCAAGCGCCGAAACCGGACTGGCGCCGTTACCTGTTGTGGTCGGTCATCTGGGTCACCTTCATCGCGGCCCTTGGCTACGCCGCAAGCCAAGGCAGCCTCGGCTTCCTGGAAAACGCCGTCGTCGTCACCGCCGAACCGAACCGCGACACGGTCAAGCTCAGCAGCACCGAACCAGCCGTCATTCAGGTGAAGGTGAACCTGCGCAACAGCACGTCGAAACCGGCGCCGCTCAACGCACCCAGCGCCTGCAAGATCTTCCGCTGGCAAATCTTCGCGCGCTCCGGCGACCTCGTTCAAACCGTCGTGCCAAAAGACGACTGTCCGCAAACGCCCGTCGCCGCCACGCTGAACTCTGGCGCGCACGTCGAAGAATTCTACGCCATCGTTCTGGAAGCCCACCGTTACAAACCAGGTGAGGACTACCTCGTCGCCTACCAATACTGGGGCTACGAGGGCGAGTTTCAATTCAAGGCGGAATAGGCCGCCCTACCCCACATCCCGCAGTGTCTTCGTCCGCAGCGGATCGGGGTCGAGCTTGCGCCCGTCGAGCGCCGACAGCCAGTCGAGCCCTGCGCGCAAGCGCACCGCATCGCCCACGACGATCAGCGCCGGCGCTTCGATCCCGCTCGCGGCGACATCGTCGACGGCACGGCCAAGCGACGTCTCAAGAACGCGCTGCCGCTCGGTCGTTGCATTGCTGATTACGGCGACCGGCTCACCGCCGCCGCGCCCCGCCGCCAGCAGCTCGCTCGCGATCCGCGGCAGGTGCTTCAATCCCATATAGATCACGATCACCGGCGAACCTTCACTGAGCGCACGCCAGTTGATCGTGTCCGGCACCTCGCCACCGGCCATGTGCCCGGTCACGAATGTCACCGCGTGATTGACGTCGCGATGCGTCGCGGGAATGCCCGCATAGGCGAGACCGCCGATCCCCGACGTCACACCGGGCACGATGCGAAACGGGACGTTCGCGGCAACAAGCGCTAGCGCTTCCTCGCCACCACGACCGAACAGAAACGGATCGCCGCCTTTGAGCCGCAGCACGCGCTTGCCCGCGCGCGCATGCTCGATCAAACGAAGTGAGATATCCCGCTGCTTCGGGCTGGACTTGCCGCCCCGCTTGCCCGCGTAGGCGATCTCCGCCCCCGGCCGCGCTAGCTTCAGGATGCTTTCGTCGACCAACGCGTCGTACACGACCACGTCGGCTTGCTGCAGGGCATTGAGGGCATGCAGCGTCAGCAGTCCCGCATCACCCGGCCCCGCACCCACAAGCCAAACCCAGCCGGGCTCAAACGCCGGCAGCGATGCCTCCCGGCGAACGGCATTCCAAGCGAACCCGAGATTTCCAGCGCTCATACCAATTATTTACGCATCAGATCGTTATTTGTCAATAATTACGCCGTCAGACGTATAATTGTCGAAGCATTCATGTGTCCCCCTTATGCTTGGGACCCATGAACCGCTCATACGCATTCATCGTCGGCGTCATCGCATTCATGGTTGTCGGCCGCCTGCTGACCGCGACGCCTGAGCCGGCCGAGCTCTCCCACAAAACCACACTCACGAAGACCCACGTGAACGCCGAGATCAAGCTCTCGCGCGCGGGCGACGGTCACTTCTACATCGATGCCGAAATCAACGGCGCCGACGTGCGCATGCTGGCGGACACCGGGGCGAGCGTGGTCGCTCTCGGCGAAGACGTTGCCGAAAGCGTAGGCCTTGACCCCGACACGCTCGATTACACCGAGGCCGTGTCGACCGCGAACGGCACCGCCGAAGCCGCATTCGTGGAACTCGACGAAATTCGCGTCGGTTCCATCGTCCGCCGCGACGTAAAGGCGGTCGTCACCCGCGGCCTTCGTGGCGCCCTCCTCGGCATGAGCTTTTTCAACACCTTGTCCAAAGTCTCGATCGAATCCGACGAACTCGTGCTCAAAGACTGAATCCGCTATCATCGCGCGCCATGAGCCGCGTCGCCGCCCTCGTTCTCGTCCTGATCGCAATCACGGCCCTCGTCGTGTGGGCCGCGGGCGACAGGCTCGCGCTCGATGCCGATAGGGCGCCCATGGCGATCGGCACCGCCCTTCTCGTCGCGGTCTTGGTCGCTTCCAACGTCTTCAATTGGCGCGCAACGGCAAGCGATGCCGTGCGCTACACCCTGATTTGGGCGGCCCTCTTTCTGGCGCTCATATTGGCCTACTCCTATCGCAACGATGCGAACGGTGTGTGGCAGCGCGTGACCGGCGAACTGAACCCCGCCGCACCACTCGAACGCAGCAACGGCGAGATCATCTTGCGCCGCGCCGAAGACGGGCACTTCCACGCCGACGTCGGCGTCAATGGCACGACGATCCGGATGCTGGTCGACACCGGCGCGACCACGATCGCTCTCGATCCCGAGGACGCCGCGCGCGCCGGCATCGATGTAGACGCGTTGAGTTTCACCTCCGTCGTCTCGACCGCGAACGGTCCCGCCGCTGCCGCAGATATCCGCTTGGCGGAAGTGCGCATCGGTTCGATCGTGCGCAAGGACGTGCGCGCATCCGTGTCCCGTGGGCTCACCGGCTCGCTGTTGGGACTAAGCTTCCTCGATAGTCTTTCGAAATACTCAAGCGAAGGCGACCGACTGGTCCTTCAGGATTAACGCCGCCTCTCGGGGTTGAATTTCACAAGCACGCCGCTTAAAGCCTGCCGACCACCGCGAGAGACAGATGTTTCCGAAGCCCCGCGCCGACCTCAAGCCCAACACGGCCGAGTTCGAAACGCTGCCCCAGATTGCGCCGAACGGCTTTCGCGAATACGACGCGCGCTGGCTCTACCCGAAAGAAATCAACCTCATCGGCATGCAGGCCTTAGGCCTCAGCCTCGCCACGCTGATCCACGACATGGGCGTAAGCCCGCGCATCGTCGTCGGCCACGACTATCGGTCCTACTCGGTCAGCGTGAAGCACGCGCTCACGCTCGGCCTCATCACCGGCGGCGCGGAGGTGCTCGACATCGGTCTCGCACTCTCACCCACCGCCTATTTCGCGCAGTTCGCCCTCGACGCGCCGTGCGTGGCGATGGTGACGGCGAGCCACAATGAAAACGGTTGGACCGGCGTGAAGATGGGCGCCGCCCGCCCTCTCACCTTCGGCCCGGAAGAAATGAACGCGCTAATGGCGATCGCTCTTGAAGGCCGCGGCGCGGCGCGCAGCGGCGGCACCTACCGAGCGATCGAAGGCATACGCGAACGCTACCTCGACGAAGTCACCGCCGGGAAGAACCTCGCACGCCCGATTAAAGTCGTCGCCGCCTGCGGCAACGGTACGGCGGGCGCCTTCGTGCCGGAAGCGCTGAGCCGCGTCGGCGCCGACGTCATCCCGCTCGACGCCAATCTCGATCACACCTTCCCGCGCTACAACCCAAACCCCGAAGACATGAAAATGCTCCACGCGTTGAGCGACGCCGTGAAGCAACACAAAGCCGATCTCGGCCTCGCCTTCGACGGCGACGGCGATCGTTGCGGCGTGGTGGACGACTTGGGCCGCGAGATTTTCGCCGACAAGATGGGCGTACTCATCGCGCGCGACATCTCCTCACGCCAGAAGGACACCCAATTCGTCGTCGACGTGAAGTCGACGGGCCTCTTCATGACCGATCCCGTCCTGATCGCGAACGGCGCCAAAACCGAATACTGGAAGACCGGCCACTCCTATATCAAACGCCGTGCCTACGAACTGAAAGCGCAAGCGGGCTTCGAAAAAAGCGGCCATTACTTCTTCAACCCGCCGATCGGCCGCGGTTACGACGACGGGATCGTCAGCGCGATCGCCATCCTGCAAACGCTCGAACACGCCGGCGGCAAAACAATGTCAGCGCTCTACGACAGCCTGCCCAAGACCTACGGCTCGCCGACGATGGCGCCGCACTGTCCGGACGACAAGAAATACGCCGTCGTCGACGAAATCACCGCCGCCTACACGAACGCCAAAGCGCGCAACGAAAAGATCATGGGGCTCGCGATCCGCGACCTCGTCACCGTGAACGGCATCCGCGTCACGCTCGAAGACGGCACCTGGGGCCTCGTGCGCGCCTCGTCGAACAAGCCAAGCCTCGTCGTCGTCGTCGAAAGCCCCGTCTCCGACGAACGAATGCGCGCCATGTTCAAAGACATCGACATCCGCCTGTCCAAGAACCCGCTCGTCGGCGCCTACGATCAGAGACTGTAACATTGGCTTTCAAGCCGCGGCGCGCGCACCGTCTTCGCGAACAAACGCAAGCGCCTGATCGATAACCTCGACGCCCGCACCGCGCTTCACCGCATGCTCGCTCAAGTGCCGGCGAAACGCCCGCGCACCGGGCAGGCCGTTGAACAACCCGAGCACGTGCTTCGTCATCGCATTAAGCGGTGCACCCTTCGCAAGCTCCCGCGCCACATACGGCTTGAACGCCTCCAGAGCCTGCGCGCGTGTCTGCACGGGTGATACGGCCGCGAACAACACTGTGTCCACCTCGGCAAGCACCCACGGCGACTGATACGCCGCACGTCCCATCATCACCCCGTCGACATGCCCAAGATGCGCACGCGATTGCTCGATCGTCGTGACGCCGCCGTTGATGACGATCGTCAGCTCCGGCCGCGCCCGCTTCAGTTCGTACACGAGCCCGTAGTCGAGCGGCGGCACCTCGCGGTTGTCCTTCGGCGACAAGCCCTTGAGCCACGCCTTGCGCGCATGCACGACGAATGTCCCGCAACCCGCCCTCGCCACGCGATCCACAAAACCGAACAGCGCCTCGCGCGGCTCCTGCTCGTCGACGCCGATCCGGCACTTCACCGTCACCGGGATCTTCACCGCCGCCCGCATCGCCGCGACGCAATCGCCGACCAAGTCCGGCTCGCGCATCAGACACGCCCCGAACGCACCCTTCTGCACCCGCTCCGACGGACAGCCGATGTTGAGGTTCACCTCGTCGAACCCCGCGTCCGCCGCCATGCGCGCGCACTGCGCAAGGTCGCCGGGCTCGCTGCCGCCGATCTGCAGCGCCACCGGATGCTCCGCCGGATCGTAGGCCAGCAACCGCGCACGCGGCCCGTGGATCAGCGCCTCGGTCGTCACCATCTCCGTGTAGAGCCGCGCTTTGCGCGTGAGGATGCGATGGAAGAACCGGCAATGCCGGTCCGTCCAATCCATCATCGGCGCAACCGAAAATGTTTCGTCTCGAAGGCTCAATGCGTTAACCTAAGCGGCGCGGTTCGCCGGAAAGCGTTGATATATCGGCGAGGCCCGACCGCGGCGCAAGGACGCCCGGAAGTGAGCGCTTGAGGCCCAGCGACGCATCGCTCGGAGCGATACCTGGAGCGCGGATGACGCCGCCAATCGTCAGCATGTCGTTGGAAGGACTCGCCCGCGCAATCGACACCGTCGAGGCGTGCGTTCTAGCAGCGCCGCCGCTTTGCGCGAGCAAATCGCGGCGTTCGACGGAGAATGGTACATCTCGTGAGGCGACCCGGAAGCGTCCGGGCTCACCAGTTTCTCCGGGGCTTAAGCGTTACTCCGCGGCAGCCGCCAGGGGCGCTTCCTCTTCCGCGATCATCTCGGCAACCGCTTCGCGCGCAAGCGCGAGGCGGGTCAAGAGCGTGGCTATTGAAATATTCAACCTCGCGGCTGCTTCGTCGTAGGAGAGCCCGTCCAACACGACCAGTGAGAGCGCAATCCGGAGCTCATCCGTTAACCGTGCCAACCGTTCACGCGTCTTCCCGAAGAGAAGAAGCGTGTCGCTAACCCGAGCCTTCTGCCGGCGCGAAATCGCCGTGCGCCGCCGAACTCTTCCGTTACTCATAGCACCACCGCCTTCGTTGGCGGCTCCACGTACCGCCCGGACTTCTCCACAACGCGCCGGGTCGAACCCTTATTCCCGCTCATGATGAAAATATGCACACGGGGCTCGCTTTTTGGCGGTTTCCGGGCACCGGTTAGGCATATTGCGTTCGCGAGATCGCCCCCTTATGGTCCCGCGCCTCGCGAGGCCCCGTGTCAGGCAAGCCCCTGCGATTCCCACGGATTGGGGTATAGCCAAGCGGTAAGGCAGCGGATTTTGATTCCGCCATTCCTAGGTTCGAATCCTAGTACCCCAGCCAATCCACTTAGGTCGTTTGCTCGCCGTCCCAGTAGTCGCGCCGGGCGCTCATATCAAAGATACAGTCCGGCGTGCGCAGCGCACAGACAGCGAGCTTGTTCGTGTCGGTGTACACGCAAACGTCCGCCGGAATGCGTTCGCCGATCATCAAATAGCGAAGCGGTTCTGTTCCCGTGTTGACGAAACAATGGCCGGCCGGTTGGCCCGCCTTGAAGCAAACATAGTCCCACGGCCTCACCGCATGGGCCTTGTCGCCCAAACGCAGCGTGCCCTGGCCAGACAGGATCAATGTCTGCTCTTCCTCCAGCAGATGATAGTGCGCGGGCGCGGACTGCATCCCCGGCCCCAATTCCTCGACCAGCACACCAACCCGATAGGCGCGACCCACAGCCGCCTTCGTCAGATGCCTCACGCGACCGGCGAACCGGCTGCCCTCGCTCCACGGGTCCCACGCGATGTCCTCGAATGCGACCGGTAACTTTGGCTGAGCCTCCGTCACCGGCGGCGGACTGATTTCGCGTGGCACGTCCTCAGCTTTCGCGGCACCCGTCTGCTCACCGTCCCAATAGCCACGCGTCGCCGCCATATCGTAGATCGCCCGCCGTCCAAGTGGCCGCACCAACACCTTGTTCGAGTCCGGATAGACGACAACCTCGTTCGGGTTGCGCTCGCCGATGATCACATAGCGGCACGCCGCCCCGCTCTCGTTGATAAGACAATGACCGGCCTTCTGTCCCGCCGGAAAGCACACATAGTCGCCAGCCTTCATGGCATGCCGCGACGCGCCAAGCCGCAACGTCAGCGCGCCTTCGAGAACGTAGACGTGCTCCTCCTCGAAGAAATGATAGTGCGCCGGCGCACTCTGCTTGCCCGGCGCCAATTCTTCGACAGCAACACCGACGTGGTAGTCATCGCCCAGGACGGCAGATGTGAGATGCTTGTATCGCACGCCAATGCGCGGCACCTCCTGCCATGCCTCCCACGCCACGCTTTCCACCGAAATTGGCGGATGCGGTCGCGTTTCGCTGTCTATCGACATCGCGGATATCTCGCTTGCTGATCTGGCGCGAAGTCTAGCGCCTGCGCTAACGTCGCCTCCATGAAAATCGCGACCTTCAACGTCAATTCGATCAAAGCCCGCGTCGAGACCGTGCTGACCTGGTTCAAACAGGCCGCCCCCGACGTCGCCTGCCTGCAAGAGATCAAATGCGAGACGAACGCCTTCCCCGCACTCGAGTTCGAAGCGATGGGCTATCAGTGCGCGATCCTGGGGCAGAAGAGCTACAACGGCGTCGCCATCCTCTCAAAGCACAAGATCGAAGACGTGCGCCAAGGCCTTCCCGGCGACGCGAGCGACGACCAAGCGCGCTACATCGAAGCCCTGATCACGACGAAGGCGGGCGCCGTGCGCGTCGCCTCGATCTATGCGCCGAACGGCAACCCCGTCGACACCGACAAGTATCCCTACAAACTGAAGTGGCACGACCGCCTGACCGCGCATGCGGAGAAATTGTTGCAAGACGAGGAGCCGCTGGTGCTCGGCGGCGACTACAACATCATCCCGACCGTCGACGATGTGTACGACCCGAAAGCATGGGTGAACGACGCGCTGTTCAAACTCGAAACCCGCCGCAAGCTGCGCCAACTGGTCAATCTTGGCTTCACGGACGCTTTCCGCGCCTGCAACGCGGCACCGAACCAATACTCGTTCTGGGACTACCAAGCCGGTGCCTGGCAGAAGAACAACGGCATCCGCATCGACCATCTGTTGCTCTCGCCGCAAGCGGCCGACAAGCTCCAAACCTGCGCGATCGACAAGCACGTCCGCGCTTGGGAAAAGCCGTCCGATCACGTCCCCGTTTGGTGCGAGCTCGACCTATGAAGCGTGCGCTGGAAGGCGGCTGTCTCTGCGGCGCCGTCCGCTACCGCCTCGACGGCGATATCGAAGAGAGTGCCTACTGCCACTGCCGCACCTGCCAACGTCAAAGCGGTGCGCCCGTTGTCGCATGGTTCTCCATCGCGCCCGCCGCGCTCGCGTACACGAAGGGCAAACCCAAAGCCTACCGCGCATCGGACCGCGCGACGCGCGAGTTCTGCAGCGACTGCGGCACCTACCTGCTGTTCCGCGAGGACGACGCGAGCGCAACGCTCGGCGTCAACACCGCAACGCTCGACGATCCCGCCCAGGTGCCGCCGACATTCCATATCTGGCACGAGAGCCACATCCCATGGTTCGAAACACCGGACGCCTTCCCGCGCTTTCCGAAAGGCAAAGGCACAGCCTGAGTTGAACCACCATTCGCCGTGCATGAACAAGGCGAACTCGTTCCACACGTTCCCTGCCCACTCGCCGAACCGGCGAGTCATTCGCCATCGCTCAAGTTGAACTTTCCTGCGAGGCTCGAACTCCCGAAACCCCGAAGGGAGACGCGATCCCATGAGAGTTCTTGCCGGCAGCCTGCTCGTCGCCGCCATAGCAGCCGTACCGCCCGCCGCCGCCGCGGAAACGAAGGCCTACATCGACGGCATCGGCGCTATGAAATGCTCGGCCATCCTCGTCGGCATGAACAAGGAACCGGACAAGGCAGCGAACGCCATCCTGGGCTGGACTTACGGCTACATGGCCCGCCGCAACATCGAGCGCTCTGCCGCCGGCAAGTCGAACGCCGAATACGGCAACGTCGACCCCGAAAAGGTGCTGGGCACCATCACCGGCTTCTGCGGCGAGGCAGGAAATGCCGACGCCCGGCTCTTCCAGATCGCGGACACGCTCTACAACATCATTCTCGAAGAGACGCCGACGTCGTAAACTCGGTCGCATGATCAAACTGACGTTCTGCCTCGTGCGACGCCCCGAACTGTCGCGCGAGGCCTTCCAAGACTACTGGTTCACGAAGCACGCGCCGCTCGTGCGCAAGCACCAAACCGTGCTCGGCATCCGCCGCTACGTCCAACTCCACAGCCTCGATCCCGCGCTCAGCGCCGACACCCGCGCCTCCCGCGGCGGCCCCGAGCAATGCGACGGCGTCGCCCAACTCTGGTGGGAGAGCTTCGAGAGCCTCGCCAAACACCTCGCCAACCCCGCCGCCACCCAAGCGGGCCGCGAACTCCTCGAAGACGAACGCAAATTCATCGATCTCGCGCGCTCCCCACTCTGGTGGGGCGAGGAGAAGGTGATCTTTGACTGAAGTCCCCGCGCGCCAAATCCGCGCCGTCTATGACGACGCGACGATCCGCGTCTACCAGGCCTTCCGCGACGACATCGCCGACACGGCGCTGGCGCACGGTACGTTCGTCTCGCCGCCGTTCAGCCTGACGCGGATGACGTGGATCAAACCTTCGTTCCTCTGGATGATGTACCGCGCCGGCTGGGGTCACAAGGACGAAGGCCAGAAGCGCATCCTGGCGATCGATATCACGCGCGAAGGCTTCGAGTGGGCCTTGCGGAACAGTTCCCTCAGCCATGAACGAACCACAGACACCTCGCAGCCGGTGCGCATCCAATGGGACCCGGAGCGCGACCTTCACCACCGTCCGCTCGACCACCGGTCCATACAGATCGGCCTCAGCGGCATTGCAGTGGCGCACTATGTCGACCGCTGGATCCGGCGCATCACCGACATCACCGCGCTCGCCAACGAAATGGGCGCACATGTCGCGGCCGGTCGCGCACCCGCGGCAAAGGCCCTTCTACCGCCTGAACAACCCTATCCTGTCGGCGCAGAGCTTTCCCGGCACCTGGAAATTTCCGCTTAGGTGCAGACGCGCGCGCCAGGCGCTAGAGTGAGCCGCGTCCTGAGGAGTCCCCATGCGCTCGCTCTTGCTGGCCATCTTGTTCACACTGCTTCCGGCAGTCGCATCTGCAAGCCCCCTCAAACTGAATTCCGGCAAGATCGTCGAGATCGAGGCCGTTGGCCCCATGTACTTCACCAAGGCGAAGCCCGCTCTAGCTCTGCGCTACCGGACCCAGCTCTCGATCGACGATCTCAATGCCGTCCGCAAAGAGGTCGACGAGATTTGGCAGTACTTCGTCATAGATGCCGATCGCGGTAAGTTCGAAACCGCCCTCATCATGGCGAACGGCCCGCAGACCGGCTTCATCATCAAGACCGGCAAGTCGTACAACTTCGGTTTCGCCAAAATCGGAGGCTTCTGGCGCGCTATCGAGCCGCAAACCGACGCGAACACCAAGCTGACGGAAGAACGCGTCCGCTCGTTCTTAGAGCGCTGGGACTATCTGCTCTTGAACGACAACACGAACGCCGTAGCGCTCTATCTCGCCCCCTCGTGGCACCTCAAAGTGTCCGGTGCCCCCGACGGCATAGCCGAAATTCCGCGCAAGCAATTCATCAACGAGTTAGAAAAGGACCGCGGAAAGACGGAACTCGTCTCGTATCGCCGCGATATCTTGAGCGTCACAATCGACGCAAAGACGAACACAGCGCACGTCCGGTCGCGAGAAACGACCGCGCGGCGCTCAGGCACCACGGCAGCGCGGCTCGTCGAACTGGTCGTCGACGACATCGTGCTCAAGGATCAGACCATCATGATCGTCTCGTCGAGCACGACAATTGAAAACCTCTCCGGCGCGGCGCCGGCAAGATAGCTTGCGCAACATCGACCCTCGACCGACGGTTCCATGTCGGTCGAACAGCAATTCGACCGACACGTCATCGACGCCCGGCCCGCCCTAAACCGGCTCGTCTGTAAGCCGGAACCATCGACGCACCAACGCCCTCTCATGCGGCCGCCAGAGTCGGCGCACGCCTTCGCTCCCGCCATCGGTTCGCACCAGTGCGATGAGCCGGAGCGCTTGCAATGCGCGACACCGATCAAGCAACGCCTCATCGATAGCCGTGCGCGCGCGGTAGGCATCGACAAACCGCACCGCTGCGCGCCGTCCTAAGAGCCACACGAGCGGCCGCAGTATTGCCGGACCGACACCCGGCATCATCAAGAGCAGCAGTTCGGTGCGCGCAACATCGTATTCGCGCGGCGCGAACACGGCGATCTCCCAATCGAGCACTGCCGTTAGCGCACCGCGATCAAGAAGCAGATTGCGCGCGTGCAGATCCCCGTGACAGAGCACGCGCGCAGCATGGGTCACGGAATTGCGCTCGAACCATTGCGCGGCGCGCGCGACCCCGGCATCCGATGACAGAGCCAGCTCCTGCACAACCCGATCGACGTCGGCTTCACCGGCGGGAACGCCTTCGGCCTGCAGCGCAGCTCGAAGTCCATCGACGGGCAGCGCGTGCAGGCGTGCCATCGTTTCCGTGAGAATATCGGGAAGACGCCGAATGGCCCCCGCCTTCAAGACATCGCCCCCTGCGATGCGCTCCATGATGCAATAGGGCCGGCCGAACGCGCTGCTGGATCTCCCTGCGTGGAAGATCTGCGGCACCGGAAGGCCGTGCTGACGAACCGCGCGCTGAATGGCAAGTTCCCGTGCTGCGGATCGATCGTCTTGCATCAGCCGCAAGACGAGCTGCGTCGGAATGCTCGGCGGCGCTTCTGCCAACGCGAACGCAAAACTATCGCTCGACTCGCCACCGCTGAGCCGCTCCAACGCGCGAGGGACCGCAGCCTCGGATCCAAGCCACGCCCTCAGTTCGATCGCAACCGCGTCGTCGAACGCGTCAGATGTCGGCGTAGACGTGACCTTCTCCCTTGCCGCCGGAGTGCGTGACTGCGCCAGCGCGTGCCGGTCCAACACCCGCCGCGTACTTCGACAACACGCCGGACGTGTACATCGTCTTGCGCGGCTTCCACGCGGCTTTGCGGCGCGCGAGTTCGTCGGCTGAGAGTTCCACGTCGAGTGTGCCCTTCGCGGCATCGATCACGATGATGTCGCCATCTTTGATGAGCCCGATCGGCCCGCCTTCCGCCGCCTCCGGTCCCACATGGCCGATGCACAGACCGCGCGTGGCGCCTGAGAACCGCCCGTCGGTAATAAGCGCGTAGTGTTCGCTCTCGCCCTGACCGTAAATCGCTGCTGTGGTCGACAGCATCTCGCGCATGCCTGGCCCGCCTTTCGGACCTTCATAGCGCACGACGATCACATCGCCGCGCGTGATGCGCCGTTCTTGCACGGCGGCAAACGCGTCCTCCTCGCAATCGAAGCAGCGCGCAGGCCCGCGATGCTGCAGATGTTGCAGCCCCGCGACCTTCACGATCGCCCCGTCCGGCGCGAGCGACCCGCGCAAGCCGACCACGCCACCTGTCGGCGACAACGGCTTTGACACCGGGCGAATAACCTCCTGCGCGGTGTTGAACTGCACGTGCTCCAAATTCTGGGCCAGCGTTTTGCCGGTCACCGTGATGCAGTCGCCGTGCAGAAAGCCGCCGTCAAGCAGCGTCTTGAGCAGCACCGGCATGCCACCCGCTTCGTACATATCCTTCGCGACGAACCGCCCGCCCGGTTTCAGGTCGGCGAGATACGGCGTCTTCTTGAAAATCTCCGCCACCGCAAACAGGTCGAAATCGATCCCGGCCTCATGCGCGATCGCGGGCAGATGCAGCGCCGCGTTCGTCGAACCACCCGTCGCCGCCACGACCACCGCGGCATTTTCCAAAGACTTGCGCGTCACGATATCGCGCGGCCGAATCCCGCGCGCGAGCAACTCCATCACCGCCTTGCCGCTCGCGGTGCCGTATTCGTCACGCGATGTGTACTCGGCCGGCGGACCGGCGGAATACGGCAGCGCCAAACCCATCGCCTCCGACACGCACGCCATCGTGTTCGCCGTGAACTGCCCGCCGCACGCACCCGCGCCGGGGCACGCGTGACACTCAAGCTCGTGCAAATCCGCATCCGACATCTTGCCCGCCGCGTGCTGGCCCACGCCCTCGAAGATATCGACGACGGTCACGTCGCGACCCTTGAACTTCCCCGGCAGGATCGAGCCGCCATACATGAACACCGACGGCACGTTCAGCCGCACCATCGCCATCATGAGCCCCGGCAGCGACTTATCGCACCCCGCAAGCCCCACAATCGCGTCATAGCAATGCCCGCGCACGGTGAGCTCGACGGAATCGGCAATCACCTCCCGGCTGACCAGCGACGACTTCATCCCCTGATGCCCCATCGCGATACCGTCCGTGACAGTGATCGTGCAGAACTCACGCGGCGTGCCGCCCGCTTCCTTGACGCCCTTCTTCACCGACTGCGCCTGACGCATCAGCGCGATGTTGCAAGGCGCCGCCTCATTCCAGCACGAGACGACGCCGACAAACGGCTGCGCGATCTCCTCCGCCGTCAGCCCCATCGCGTAGTAGTAGGACCGATGCGGCGCCCGCGCCGGCCCCTCGGTCACGTGGCGGGAAGGCAGTTTCGATTTGTCGAAGGTCATGAGGTAAACGCAGCGCCTTGGTTGAATGAATCTCTGGCCGGACCGTACCCGCGCCGCCCCGCGCCATGGAAGCGCTCACGGGGCGGAGGGGGGATGGGGCCGGAATTTTGAGCAAACAACCCCATGTACCCGTAACTTAGGCAGGGAAACCAGCCTTCCCGCGCGGCCAGGTTCCATCTTCGTCGGCAGCGTCAGCGCCCCACCCGTCATTGCGCCGTCGGTCCCTCCACCATATAGAACAAAAATAGAACAATGACAAGCGATATCCTCGCCAAACTGTCTCCCCCAAAGTGAAACTTTGGGGGAGTGGGTGCGCAACGAAGTTGCTGCAC